>JBEBJA010000199.1:0-28423 GCA_040080145.1 Hyphomicrobiaceae bacterium | reverse complement strand
TCCCGCCGATCCAACCCTCCAGAAGGCGGCCACCTTCTGGAGGGTCGCCCTAACCTTTCGCAGATTCGAGCAATTCAATCATGCAAGGGGCGGCAGCGAGTCGAGCGTGAGGGGCAACAGCAAAACGACGCCCACTCAGCCCTGCTCGCAAACGCACCCTCCACTCCATGGCCGGGCTCGACCCGGCCATCCAGGGGCCGCAGTCTCGACCTATCCCCCTCGCGTAAAACCGGCCAACAAATGAAACTGTCCCCTTTCGACGGGGATCGATTAAAATATGCAAGAATCCGGAACGGTTACATCTACCGCACCGCAATAAATGTGCTTCAGTTGCTCTCGACAACCCAACGGGCTCTAAGCCGCCGGCCGCTTAGCCAAAGCCAGCCTCACCACTTCCGGATCGCTGGCAATGACCTTCAAATAAGCTTTCGCGGCGGCGTCCGGTTCCTTCCGGCCCTGCTCCCAGTCCCTCAGCGTTCCAATCGGCACCTGATAGCGCTCAGCGAACTCCTCCTGGGAAAGCCCCAATGCCCGCCGGATGATAGTGACGCGCGGCACTCGAGGTGCTGCTGCCCAATCAGCTTCGGACATAGGCTTGGCATCGCGATCCTTATCCATCCTATCACCCATTTTCTTCGTGGTACCATCGCCGCTCAAACGGCTCGGCCTTGCGCGCGGAAATGATGCGTATCCGCTCCCCGCGCATCGTATAGACGACGGTCAGCAACCGATCTCCTGCGACGCCAATCTGAATGAACCGATCTTCACCATAGTCCTCCCGGCGATCCTCACGGCCAACCGCGAAAAGGTCGTCGAATACTCGTGCTGCATCCTCGAACGTCACCCCATTGTGGTGAATGGGGTAAATTCGCGCCTTCTCGTCATCCCACTCGAAGCGGTCGCTAATCATCGACGGTCCCTATCGTCGAGTCAGCCTACTACGGCGAAGCCGTAGTAGCAAGCACAGAGGCGCCGGACCATAACGCAAATGCCCGAGCCTACCATTCCCCCCGCCTCAACATTTCGCAGTAAAATTCAACAATCCACCCCCGCATTAAGCGCGCGGTAAGCACGGTTTGCTACACCTTCAAACATTCCAAACAAGTTCTTTTCAGTTCTCATTCACCCCTTGACGTGTGCGAGGTCCAGCGTGACGCATCAGGCCCTGGCCCGCCCTCGCCCCCATAATGCCGTCGATTTCTGGCGCGGCTTCGCACTGGTCTCGATCTTCATCAACCACATCCCCGGCAACGCCTTCGAACGCTTCACCCATCGCAATTTCTCGCCCTCCGACTCAGCTGAACTCTTCATCTTCCTTGCCGGCTGGGCGCTCTACTTGGCCACCACCGGCCGCCGTATCCAGCGACCGGCGACCAAACTCATCGGCGACTACGGCCAGCGCGCGTTCCGCATCTATGGTGCCCATCTCCTGATATGCGCCATCGCACTGGCCATTCTGGCGTTCTCTGCCAGCGTCCTGGCGGCACCGCAACTCCAGTCCTGGCACAATGCCGCCCCACTTTTCGCGAACGCACAAGACGCCTGGAACGGCCTCGCCCTTCTCACCAATCATATGAAATACTTCGACGTTCTACCCCTCTACGTCCTCCTCATGCTGGCAGCGCCAGCCCTCGTCCTGGCCCACCGCGCGGCCCCCGCCGCCTTGCTGCCCATCTCGCTCGCGATTTATCTCACAGCCCTCGTCTTCAAAATCGCGGTCCCGCAATGGCCAGGACCGGGCAACTGGACGTTCAACCCGCTCACCTGGCAATTCGTCTTCGTGCTTGGCTTCATCCTCGCGAACCCAACCGGCCTGGGCGGCCTCGTCCGCCGCCACATCGCCATTATCCGCCGCATCGCCTGGCCCATCATCATCGTTGGCGCGATCATCATGATCACTGACCGCTGGCCCAACCCCGAACGCCTCCCCGAACCTCGCCTACTCTTCATGACCCAGAAATCGTTCGTCACCCCCATCCGGGTCATCGACTTCCTCGCCCTGGCAGCCGTGGCTTCGGCGTTCTTCCCCTGGATCCTGAAGCACGCGCCCCGCCCAGCCGATTTCCTCTCAAAGATCGGCCGTAACTCGCTGAACGTCTTTTGCGTCAGCGCCTGCCTCAGTCTCGGTGGCCAGATCCTCCGCTATGCCAGCCACAGCAACCTTGTCAGCGGCCTCCTGCTCGACGCAGCACTCATCGCAGGCGGCATCGCAGCCCTCGGCCTGACCGCCACCCTGTCCGAAACCCGACAGCCCCAGAGACTCTGGACTCTAGCGAGCCCATGGAAAAGGGCGACGTGATCGCTCACACCGCCCCAATTCAAATCAATGCTGAGACCCGCCCGATACCTCAGGTCTCGATGTCGTCGAAACCGCCGCCGCTATCGTAGCTCGCGTCCTGCGTATCGTCCTGTTCGGCATCCGCCTCAAGCTGGGCATCCTGCAACTCATCCTGCGTCGAGTCAGCGTCCCGCAGCGCACCGCTGTCGCCACCAGCCGCATGAGCGTTGTTCCCGCCACCAAACAACCCGGACAAGCTGTTGGCAACCATCATACCGCCAGCCACACCCGCTGCCGTCTGCAACGCCGAGCGGAGGAACCCGCCACCACCTGCTGCAGGTGCCTGCGCCGCTGGGCCCTGTGCCATTGGTGCCTGCTGCGGCGCATAACCGCCACGCTGCTGTGGAGCCTGCTGATACTGCGGCTGCTGCGGCGCAGATTGCCACGGCGACGACTGTGGAGCCGCAACCGGCGGCACCGATCCGCGATTACTGCCAATCCGCCCGCCCAGGAAGCTCCCGCCTCCGCTGGCAGCTGCAGGGGCTGCACTCCGCGACTGCAACTGCGCAATCTGATCCTCAAGGTCGCGGATGCGCAGCTCCTGCTCTTCCATCTGGTGTTCATACACCAGCGCCGTCTGCACCAGCATGTAACCGGCATCGCGGTTGGATCGCATCGCATCGGCGATAACGCGATCGGCCTGCGGGTCCTTATCAACCCCTTGCGAGGCAAGACGCTGGAACAAGTCCTGGATCATGCGGTGGTCATCAGGTGTCATAGTCATGGCCTCCCTTGGGGGTCTTCGTGTTCTGCAACGGTTATCGCATCCAACTCAGCGGCCAACCGAAAAAACCGCTCAGCGCAAAGTCGTCGCATATATGGGAGCGCCCAAGCCCTTCCGGCAAGGGGCGCCGAATTAACTTGCCGACAGACTTATACTAGCCCGCCAAAGTCTAAGCGGGCTGGCATCAGCGGATTATTTCTTCGGCTTTCTGACAGGCAACGGAACAACGGCCGCCGCAGCAGCGTCAGGGGCGGCATCCCCCCCTGCCGCCGTAGGATCAGCGCCCGGCGCAACCGGCAATGCATCGGCAGGCTTTGCCGCAACCGGCGCAGGTTTTGCTCCATTGATCTTGGTTGGCTGCACCGGCACGGCCGCAGCCGCCGCCTGCGCTTCCTTCGTAGCCTTCGCCTCGCGCTCGACCTTGCGCCAGTTCGAAACCGCCGCATTGTGCTCTTTCAGCGTCTCCGAAAAAGCATGGCCGCCCGTGCCGTCGGCAACGAAATAAATATCGTTGGTCTGCGCCGGATTGAGCGTTGCTTCGATGGCCAACCGCCCAGGGTTGGAAATCGGCGTCGGCGGCAACCCGTCGATCTGATAGGTGTTATAAGCCGTCTTCTGATCAATATCAGACCGCATGATTGGCCGCCCTAGCGGTCCCTGCCCGCCCGAAATCCCGTAAATGATCGTCGGATCCGACTGCAGCCGCATGTTTTTGCGCAACCGGTTGACGAACACCGCCGCCACGCGATCGCGCTCGTCCGATTTCCCCGTCTCTTTTTCCACGATAGAGGCCATGATGACAGCCTGCTTCATCGTTTGAAACGGCACATTCGCAGCGCGCCGTTCCCAGGCCGCCGTCACGAGCTTGGTGTGCTCGGCCTGCATCCGCTCAATCAGATCCTGCCGCGACGTCCCCCGTGTAAAAACATACGTGTCCGGCAGCAGCGTGCCTTCTGCTGGCATCTGCGAAATCTCGCCCGACAGCGAGTCCGCCGCCTTGAGACGTTCAACAATCTGCTGACTGGTCAACCCCTCGGGTATCGTAATCTTGGCAGCAGCAGTCCGCCCTTCGACCAGAATATCGACCACCTCGCGCATACTGACGTTCTTTTTGAACTCGTACGAACCCGCCTTGATCTCACCGTTCTTGTGCTGGCCCAGTGCCGAATTCAGCATCTGCCCGGCCGTGAACGTCCACCGGTTTGAAATGATCCCGTCTTTCTCAAGCCGCGCCGCGATATCGAGCCGCCCCGCACCCTTTGGAACGGCAAATCCCTTGGCAACCCCCAACGGCCCCGCACCTTCAAACTGGGAATAGATCAACACCCCCAGCGCGCCGATCCCGACGCAAATCAGCATAAGCGCCGTCAAAAGCGTGCTCATCACCCGGACCACGCGCGATTCGGGCCTATGCTCGCGGATTCGCTTACCGTTCCCCGGACGCGACGGAGGACGCTTCGCCTCAAGGCTGACAGCCGGGCTCGCCGGCGGAGCCGTCCGGGTTTTACCCCCCGGACCTTTGCCTTTCGCTGGCTTGTCAGCCTCGCCGGATCGCTTTTGAAAGGCCATGCTCACCAACCAATTGTCTGCCATCGTCCAGGCAGCTCATCTCAAACGCAAGCCTAACCGAAAATATGGCGAAAGGGCGTTGCGCCAATGCGCACACGCGAGATAGCCAATGCGCACGGTCCAGACCTATTGACAGACCACTCCATTGCCTAAAGAGGCAACCTGTTGCAACGATTGGGCAAACCGACGTCCAACCGACGACCGATGCTGTCGCGAAGATATTGCGCCAACTATCAGATACAGCAAAAGGTCTGTTTCACGCTCCAGACTGAGACCGCCCACAGATCAGCTCACGCGACGCACAATGAGCGACGCATTTGTCCCGCCAAACCCGAACGAATTTGACAGCACCGTATTGATTTCCCGCTTCTTGGCTTCCAGCGGAACCAGATCAATGGCCGTCTCGACCGACGGGTTCTGCAGGTTCAGAGTTGGTGGCGCGATATTATCGCGGATCGACAGCACCGAGAACACCGCCTCAATCGCACCGGCCGCACCCAACAAGTGCCCCGTCGCCGACTTGGTTGCCGACATTGCAAGTTTACCCGCCGAATTGCCAAACAACCGCTCGACCGCACCCAGCTCAATCTCATCGCCCATGGGCGTGGATGTTCCGTGCGCGTTCACATAGTCGATGTCGCTGGGCGAAATGCCAGCGCGCTTGAGCGCCGCCGCCATGCAGCGGAATGCACCATCGCCGTTCTCGGCCGGCGCTGTGATGTGATAGGCGTCGCCCGACATCCCATAGCCGATGACTTCGGCATAGATCGTCGCGCCACGCGCCTTGGCGTGCTCAAACTCTTCGAGCACGACAATGCCGGCGCCTTCGCCCATCACGAACCCGTCGCGGTCTTTGTCATACGGACGCGAGGCTTCGGTTGGGCGGTCGTTGAACCCCGTCGAGAGCGCACGGCAAGCGGCAAAGCCCGCGAGCGCAATCCGGCCCACCGGGCTCTCGGCACCACCTGCGACCATGATATCGGCATCACCCAGCATCACCAGCCGCGCCGCATCACCGATTGCATGCGTTCCCGTCGAACAGGCCGTCACCACCGCGTGGTTGGGCCCCTTGAGCTTGTGCTTGATCGAAACATAGCCCGATGCGAGGTTGATCAAGCGTCCGGGAATGAAGAACGGGCTGACGCGGCGCGGTCCCTTTTCCTTGAGCAGCACCGCCGTTTCGGCAATCCCGTTCAACCCGCCGATACCCGATCCGATCAGAACGCCCGCGCGTTCCTGCTGTTCGGCTGTCTCGAGTTTAAACCCGGAATCGCGGATCGCCTCGGTCGCGGCCGCCACCGCATAAACAATGAATTCATCGACCTTGCGCTGGTCCTTGGGCTCCATCCAGTCGTCGGCATTGAACTTGCCTTCGCTCTGAGGTCCACGTGGCACCATACATGCAATCTGGCAGGCAAGATCCTCGACGCCGATCTCGTCCACCCGCCGCGCACCGCTCTTTCCGCCAAGCAAATTCTGCCACGACGCATCCACGCCACTGCCAAGCGGCGTAACAAGTCCCAAACCGGTGATGACGACCCGACGCATTTGGTTCCCTGTCAATTTCTGCACGTCCAGACGGCCTCACCACGACGGAAGGCCCCGATCAACGTGTCTCCAAAATAAAAAAGCGGCGAGGGCACGGTGGCCCGCACTCTCGCCGCCCAAATCCGACGACGTTGGCTTTAGGCCGCGGTCGAAGCGTTCTTTTCCAGGAACTTGACGGCATCGCCGACCGTCAGAATATGCTCGGCGGCATCATCTGGGATCTCGCAACCGAACTCTTCTTCGAAGGCCATGACCAGTTCAACCGTATCAAGGCTGTCGGCACCAAGATCATCGATGAAGCTGGCGTTTTCGGTGACCTTCTCGGCCTCGACGCCCAGATGTTCCACCACGATCTTCTTCACGCGCTCTGCGACATCGCTCATTGTTTTTCCTCGCGTCCTTGGCTCTTTACGACAGCAAACGAATTTACTGCTGGGGTTGTTGTGTGATTCTCAGTGTTTGCACAACGGCGCGCGGTCAGCGTTCCTGTTGAACAGTGAATTTCGACGAGCGGCGTTCATCTCAAGTGCGCCCCCGTCTATGACAGTGAAACTGGCGGTTTTCAAACACCAATCTCAGGTCCTACCATGTGAAGCGTTGGGCACCTAACACACTTCCCAACGCTTAGCTAGCTTGGCCGCGTTCCACCTCGGGGCATGCCGTCGCACCCTCAAGTTATCCCGCAGCCGGGCAGGCCATCCGGCGGGCTATACCATGGCCATACCGCCGTTGATATGGAGCGTTTGGCCGGTAATGTATCCACCTTCGTCGCTGGCAAGATAAAGCGCACCTGCAGCAATGTCTGTCGTCGACCCAAACCGCTTGGCCGGGATCATTTCGGCGATTTCGCCCTTCTGCTTGTCGTTCAAAACGTCCGTCATGGGCGTTGCTATGAACCCTGGCGCGATACAATTCGCCGTGATCCCGCGCGAAGCGACCTCGCGTGCCAGCGACTTCGTCATGCCGATCATGCCCGACTTAGCGGCGGCATAGTTGCCCTGGCCCGGATTGCCGAACACGCCCGACACCGATGAAATGTTGATGATGCGGCCAAAGCCCGACTTATTACGCACCATGTGGCGTGACGCAGCGCGACACAGCATGAACGCCGACGTCAAGTTGACGGCGATCACGTCGTCCCACTGCTCGTCCTTCATGACCATGAACAGGTTGTCCTTGGTCAGCCCCGCATTGTTCACCAAAATGTCGAGACGGCCCATCTTGGCGACCGCTTCGTCGATCAACTTGGCGACCTGCGCCCGGTCGGCAAGATCGCACGGCACCACATGCACCCGCTCGCCCAATTCAGCCGCCAGCTTTTCCAGCACCTCGACGCGCCGGCCCGAAATGGCAACCGTCGCCCCGGCCTTGTGGAACGCCCGCGCGATGCCCTCGCCCAACCCGCCCGTCGCACCCGTCACCAACGCGGTCTTCCCAGTCAAATCAAACATGTTCGTCTCACTTTCTGAAAGCTCGAAACCTTAAATTCCCAACAGCGGACGCGCCGCCGCAATATCGGCAGGCGCACCAACACTCACCGCATTCAACGTCTTCTCGATCCGCTTCACGAGACCGGCCAGCACCTTGCCCGAACCCACCTCGACCACATCCGTCACACCCATCCCAGCCATGGCCATGACGCACTCCCGCCAGCGCACCGTACCAACCACCTGACGCACGAGCAGGTCGCGGATCTCGGCAGGATCCGTCACCGCCTGAGCTGTCACATTCGCAATCACCGGAACGCACGGCGCCTTCATCTCAACCTTAGCGAGCGCCACCGCCATCGCCTCCGCAGCCGGCTTCATCAACGCGCAATGAAACGGCGCCGATACCGGCAGCATCACAGCCCGCCGCAGCCCATGCGCCTTGCCAACCTCGGCGACCCGCTCGACCGCCGCCTTATGACCCGACAAAACGATCTGCCCCGGATCGTTATCGTTCGCAACGTCGCACACTTGCCCTTGCGCCGCCTCTGCCGCAATCAGCGTGGCCGCATCAAGCCCAACACCAAGCAGCGCCGCCATCGCACCGACACCAACCGGCACCGCCGCCTGCATGGCCTCGCCGC
Source organism: Hyphomicrobiaceae bacterium (assembly GCA_040080145.1). Lineage (GTDB taxonomy): Bacteria > Pseudomonadota > Alphaproteobacteria > Rhizobiales > Hyphomicrobiaceae > JANXVY01. Next base: position 20,173 of record JBEBJA010000199.1, on the reverse strand, counting down.
GCAACCGCAGCAGCCGCGCCGTGTCGCCCAGCGCGAACGTGCCGGCCGCCGCATGCGCCGAATATTCCCCCAGCGAATGCCCAGCCACGCACGTGACCGACGCCTTGAGATCAAAACCGAATTCGCGTTCCAGCACCCGCATGACGGCCATGGAAACCGCCATCAGAGCTGGCTGAGCGTTATGCGTCAGCGTCAGCATATCCTTGGGGCCTTCAAACATGATGGCCGACAACTTCTCGCCCAGCGCCGAATCGACCTCGTCGAACACCTCGCGCGCCACAGCGTATTGCTGGGCTAATTCGCGGCCCATGCCAACGTCCTGGCTGCCTTGACCCGGAAATACCAATGCGATTGCCATAGCGACCCTACCCTGTTCAAAAATCTCCTGGCGCTTTGATCTGCGGATGGCTGCGATGTCAAGAGCGACGAAATCGTCTTGAATCCTCTCAAAGCTGCATTATGTGAACTTCGTATCCAGGACCGGGCCCCTCTGGCAGCTTCCTTATAGGCGCTGTGATGTCGGACTGAATAGCGTTTGTCGGCATGGTGCCGGCAAACGCTCAACTCCGACCGAGGGAAAAAGGCGCATGCCAACTACGATAGACGCACTCATCATGGGCAAACCGGTCTGGATGTGGGCGGGCTTCCTGACCGTCGTCGTCGTCTTGCTGGTCCTTGACCTTGGCATCCTCAATCGCAAATCGCGCGAGATCAGCGTCAAGCAAAGCCTGATCATGAGCGCCTTCTACATCGCCATCGCTCTCCTGTTCGGGGCGTGGGTCTGGGCAACACTTGGCCCGATCGCTGGCGAAAACTACCTGACCGGCTACCTAGTCGAAAAGTCGTTGTCGATGGACAACGTCTTCGTCATCGCGCTTATCTTCACCTATTTCGCAATTCCCCAGCAATATCAGCATCGCGTGCTGTTCTGGGGCATTCTCGGCGCCGTCGTCCTGCGCGCCATCATGATTTTCGTTGGTGCAGCGTTGATCGCGAAGTTCCACTGGATCCTTTACGTCTTTGCCGCTTTCCTGATTTTCACCGGCATCAAGATGCTGACCGCCAGCGGTGGGCCTGCCGACATCGGTGCGAACCCCGTGCTCCGCTACCTGCGCAGCCACCTCTCGATTACCCCGCAACTGCGCGAAGAGCGCTTCTTTGCCCGCGAACCCGATCCCAAGACCGGCAAAATCATTACCTGGGTGACGCCGCTGTTCGTCGCCCTCATCATGATCGAGTTCGTCGATCTCATCTTCGCCGTCGACAGCATCCCGGCCATCTTCGCGATCACGACCGACCCGTTCATCGTCTACACCAGCAACATCTTCGCCATTCTTGGCCTGCGCGCGCTTTACTTCGCCCTTGCAGCCGTCGTCGACCGCTTCCACTACCTCAAGCAAGCCCTCGCGCTCATCCTGATCTTCATCGGCGCAAAGGTCTACGTCAGCGAATTCCTGGCCTGGAAAATCCCCGCCGCTGTTTCGCTCGGCGTCACCGTCGCCCTCATTGCCGGCGGCATCGTCTACTCGCTGTACCGGACCCGCAAAACCGAACTGGTTACAACCCACTGAACCACCGCCCAGCAGCGATGATCCGGCGTGACCGCCGTGTCATCGCCCCACGGTGCCCGGCACCGGCCGGGGTAAGGGCGTCGGTCCAGCCAATCGTTCCGCGCATCCAGCAACTCAACCTAGCCCAGGGTTTCCAAGCCAAGTTATACCAACCCGCATAAGTACGGACTTGTGCGGGTTGGTATCCGCAGTTGGGTTTCCGCGCCGACGGGCGCTTCTTTGCACAAGCATCGCGGGGCGATGACGCGCAAAGCACAGCGAATACCAGCCCGCAGGACTCATCGTTTGACAGGCTGCGGGCTGGTATTAGATCGGACAACGCCTAATGTTTGGTCGCCTCGCCGCGCGAGGGGCCGAACAAGGCGGCGATTTCGGACTTTGTGGCCACCTTGGCGGACATGCCAGCCGATGGTGAGCGGGTATCGACGTCAATGACGGGACCGGCGCTGACGGCGGACACAAGGCGCGCCCAGACGTCTGGGTGGATACGCTCCTTACCCCAGGTTCCCGACAACATCAGGCGGAACCGCGGGTCGATTTTGGCGATCTTTTCCAGGTGCGAGATCACTGCCGGGCCGTGGGACTGGAGCAGGTTTTCGAGGGGGCCCGCTGCGATGATGCTCAGTTCGGCAAGCGAGCGGCATTGGGCGCAGGCGACAATCAAAAAGCCGACGGCTGCGGCTGGGGCTCGTTCCACAAGATCAGCGATGCAATCGTGTGCGCGATGAAGGGGATCGGTGTAAGTCACGGCTTCTTCGCTCTCCACATCAACAAGGTAGACGCGGGCAAGATGCTCGAAGTTGTGGGTGCCGTCGGGTTTTCGGCAAAGGCTGCCAGCACCGCCGTCGAGTTGGCAGTCCAGGCATTGCCACGCGGGGGCGGGGGTGTTGTCGTTGGTCATGTCATAGCGGCCTTCTCCGCAGAAAATGGCCGGCGTGTTGGGTTAGCGCAGCGTAACCCAACATAATCCGCCTCCATCAAAGCTGGTGGGTTACGACGCAAGAGCGTCCAACCCAACCTATGGCCCTGTCACTCAATCCCCAGCTTCGCCTTGAGCATGTCGTTGACAGCCGCCGGGGCGGCTTTTCCGCCGGTCTGTTTCATGACCTGGCCGACGAACCAGCCGAGCATCGAGGGTTTGGCCTTCGCCTGCTCCACCTTGTCCGGGTTGGCGGCGATGATGGCATCGACGGCCTTTTCGATCGCGCCGGTGTCGGTCACCTGCTTCATGCCGCGCGTTTCGACGATCTCAGCCGGGTCGCCGCCTTCCGTCCACACGATCTCGAACAGGTCCTTGGCAATCTTGCCTGAAATCGCGTTCGATGTGATGAGCCCGACGATGCCGCCCAGTTGGGCCGCCGACACCGGACTATGCTCGATGTCTTTGCCCTCTTTGTTGAGGCGGCCAAACAACTCGTTGATGACCCAGTTCGCGGCGATCTTGCCGTCGCGCCCTTTCGCGACAATTTCGAAATAATCGGCGTTGGCCTTCTCGGCAACAAGTACCGCCGAATCATACGGCGACAGACCGAACTCCTTGATGAAGCGGGCCGCTTTCGCGTCCGGCAGCTCGGGGAGGTGTTGAGCGAGGTCATCGACGTAGGCTTGCGTGAATTCCAGCGGCAACAGGTCGGGATCGGGGAAATAGCGATAGTCGTGGGCTTCTTCCTTAGACCGCATCGCGCGGGTCTCGCCCTTGGCGGGGTCGAACAGGCGTGTTTCCTGGTCGATTTTGCCGCCGTCTTCGATGATGCCGATCTGGCGGCGGGCTTCCACCTCGATGGCCTGCCCGATGAAGCGGATCGAGTTGACGTTCTTGATTTCGCAGCGGGTGCCAAGATCGGCGCCGGGCTTGCGCACGGACACGTTCACGTCGGCGCGCAGGTTGCCCTTTTCCATGTCGCCGTCGCAAGTTTCAAGATAGCGCAGGATGGTGCGCAGCTTGGTCACATAGGCCTGTGCCTGTTTGGCGGAGCGCATGTCGGGCTTCGAGACGATCTCCATCAGCGCAACGCCCGAGCGGTTCAAGTCGACGTAGCTGTAATCGGGGTGCTGGTCGTGGATCGACTTGCCGGCGTCCTGCTCCAGATGCAGCCGCTCGATGCCAACCGTCATGGTCTCACCGTCGGCGTCGATCTTGATCTCGCCCTCGCCCACGATCGGCTGCTTGTACTGGCTGATCTGGTAGCCCTGCGGCAGGTCGGGATAGAAGTAGTTCTTACGGTCGAAGATCGAACGGTTGTTGATTTTGGCCTTCAGGCCAAGCCCGGTGCGGATGGCCTGCGCGACGCACTCTTCGTTGATGACCGGAAGCATCCCCGGCATGGCGGCATCCACCAGCGACACATGGCTATTGGGCGGCGAACCGAACGCCGTCGATGAGCCCGAAAACAGCTTCGACTTCGAGTTGACCTGGGCATGGACCTCAAGCCCGATCACCAGTTCCCAAGGGCCCGTCGCACCCTGCATATAGAGGTCGTTCTTCGCCGCTGTCTTATCTTGCATCGTGGTCTCCAAAATCAGACGATTTGGGTAGCGCACGGGGCCGTCAGATGCAACGGGCGTGGTTTGCGAGGGCGCTGCGTTTTCCCTCTCCCCATACAGTGCAGGAAATGGGGGAGAGGGAGGGTACCCTCACCCCCGCTCCCTCACGTTGGAGAAGCGGATGTCCGGGTTGTTTTCTTGGGTGTGGCGGAGTTTCCAGTCGCTTTCGGCAAGATACACGAGCGCGCCGTCGCGGTCTTTCGCCATCCAGTTGCGGTTCTTATCGACAAAGGCCTGCACGGCGTCTGGTTTATCAGACGATACCCAGCGCGCGGCATCGCAGGGTGCCGACTCGTAGCTGATCGGCACGCCGTATTCGGCACGCAAGCGCGAGGCGAGCACGTCCAACTGCAAGGCACCGACCACGCCGAGAATCGGGCGCGAGCCGAGCAGCGGGTGGAACACCTGGACCACGCCTTCTTCGGCGAGGTCGTCGAGCGCGCGGTTCAGCTGCTTCATCTTCATCGCGTCGTCGATCTGGACGCGGCGCAGGATTTCCGGAGCGAAGTTCGGGATGCCCTCGAAGCGCAGCGATTCCTTTTCCGTCAGCGTATCGCCGACGCGCATGGTGCCGTGGTTCGGCACGCCGATGATGTCGCCGGCATAAGCGTCGTCCACGGTTTCGCGGGTCTGGGCGAAGAACAGGATCGGTTGTGTAACGGCAATCTGGCGCTCTTCGCGGACGTGATACAGCTTCATGCCGCGCTTGAACTTACCCGAGCAGAGGCGGACGAACGCCACGCGGTCGCGGTGGTTGGGGTCCATGTTGGCCTGGACTTTGAACACAAAACCGGACACGTCCTTTTCGAGCGGCTGGACGGTGCGCGTTGTCGCCTTTCTGGGGAGTGGCCCCGGCACCCATTTGGCGAGACCGTTGAGCAAATCCTCGATGCAGAAGTTGCGCAGCGCGGAGCCGAAAAACACCGGGCTCAAGTGGCCTTCGTGGAAGCTCTCGATGTTGAATTCGGGCAGCGCGCCGATGGCCAATTGCAAGCCCTCAAGGGAAGGTTGCCAGATGCGTTCGTCGATGGTGCTGGCGTCACCCGGCATTGCGGTCAAATCTGAAATGGGGCCTGCTTCGACGACGCGACCGAACGGGGTCGTCCGCTCGCCTTCGGGCAGCAAGATGCGGTTGTTGACCACATCGAAGCAGCCGCGGAAGTCTGAGCCCAAGCCAATCGGCCAGGTCATCGGCACCATGTCGAGCGCGAGGCCCGACGAGATTTCATCCAGCAGCGACAGCGGGTCTTGCGCTTCGCGGTCGATCTTGTTGACGAATGTGATAATCGGAATATCGCGCAGGCGGCAGACTTCGAACAGTTTGCGGGTCTGGCTCTCGATCCCCTTGGCGGCGTCGATCACCATGACGGCGGCGTCCACCGCAGACAGCGTGCGGTAGGTATCTTCCGAGAAATCGGAGTGGCCCGGCGTGTCGAGCAGGTTGAACATCACGCCGTTGCGCTCAAACGTCATCACCGACGACGTGACCGAAATTCCGCGCGCCTTTTCGATTTCCATCCAGTCGGACCGCGTGCGCCGCCGCTCACCGCGCGCACGCACCGCGCCTGCCATCTGGATCGCGCCGCCAAACAGCAGCAGCTTTTCGGTCAGCGTGGTTTTACCAGCGTCAGGGTGGGAGATAATAGCAAACGTCCGCCGCCGCTGAATCTCGGTGGCGTCGGCGGCTTCAACTTCGGTGGGGATGGGGGCGGCTATGTTCATGGACGGTCACTAGCGCGATGCGCGCCCTTGCGCAACGGGCGAGGGCTGCGGCCTGCGAAACCAATGGGCGCGCTTGATGTTAGGCATTTGGGCCAATCCGTGGTCCATGAAGGTTCGTCCGCGTCTTACCATAGGCTACACCCCCATGCCGTCAGTCTTAATCACGGGAACATCGTCCGGCTTTGGGCTCTTGAGCGCCGTAGAAATGGCCCGGCGCGGGTGGACCGTCATCGCGACCATGCGCAACCTCGACCGGCGAACCGCCCTCGACGACGCCGTGCGGCAAGCGGGCGTTCAGACCCGGGTTATCGTCGAGCAGTTGGATGTAACCGATGCAGCAGGCATGGCCGTGCGCGTTGCCGCCCTGCTGGCGTTGACGGGTGGCCGCCTTGATGGGGTTGTCCACAACGCCGGGATCGCAGTCGCGGCTGCGTTCGAGGATTTACCCGAGACCGGCATGCATCGCATCATGGATACCAACTTCTTCGGCGTCCTCAATCTCACCCGCGCGCTGCTGCCCACCTTCCGCGCCAACCGCGCAGGCCGCATCGTGTTCGTCTCCAGCGATTCAGCATTTGCGGGCGAGCCGACCAATGCCGTCTATTGCGCGTCGAAATTTGCCATCGAGGGGTTTGCTGAATCTTTGGCGTATGAGGTTGGCTACTTCGGCATCAGCGTCGTTCTCGTCGAACCCGGCCCCTACCGGACGGAAATCTGGGCCAGCTCTCCGCGGCTCCATCCTGCTGGCTCCGCTTATGGGCCGCTATTGGAGCAACTGTGGCCTGCGGTCGATGCCCATCTGGCCAAAGCCATGGGCAATCCGCAAGACGTCGCGCTGACGATTGCCAAGGCGCTCGAAGCCAAGCACCCCCGGTTTCGCTACCCCGTCGGCGGCTCCTCGCGTATGGGGCTGTTTCTGCGCGGAAAAGTGTCCAGCCGGCGGCTGCGGTGGGTGGCGTCGCGGTATCTGGGTCTGCATCGGGTGGAGCTATAGTATGGCGGCATGAGGGGTACGAACCCGATGATGAGCCCATCAACCCCCACCCTAACCCTCCCCACAAGGGGGAGGGAACAAGTGAGGATTTCAAACTGAGACACTGCCCCAATTGCGGCCCCCTACCCAAACGCCCCGAAGTGGTGTGAAATGCCGGTCCCAATTTCGCGAATGAATTCGTAGGTGGATTCCATGGGTTCGAGGATTTCGGTTTCGAGGCGGCCATAGTCGTCGATGCCGCGCGGGCGGTAGGTGGCTTTCTCGTCATAGCTGGCGGCATCTGCGGCAGCCGAGACGCGGTGGGGGAAGGCTTGGCGCATGAAGGCGATGACGTCGGGCACGTCGAGACCCAGCGCGCGGGCAAGCATCGTGGCGTGGCTGGTGTCGTTTTGCGGGGCAAAGCGCGGGAGCTGGGCGGCCAGGATGAAGATGCGCATGATGAGCGCCAAGCGGATTGCTTGCAGCACATCGAGTTCGAGGCGCGCTTCGTCGAGTTCGTTGACGTTACCATAGCCGGCCTGGGTCATGATGGCGTGCAGGTCGATGGCGTCGAGGCGGAGGTGGTGGACGAGCTTGTTAATGCTGGTCGCGCGGTCGTCGTCCAGGAAAAAACTCGACAGTACCCGGAAGGCAGGCTGCAGCGCTTCTTCGCGGCCCCAAGACGCGCGCGAGGCCCAAAAGCCCGGATCGAAGACCATCGCATTCGCACCCATCGCGTTGAGCGACGAGAGACGCTTACCGGCGGCAATCATTTCGAGCAGCGTCTTCAGGCGGGCCGACTTGGCAGAGAGCGCGATAAAGCGTTCGCGGTCGGAGCCGACGGCGGCACCCAGCCCCGCCACGACGTTTGCGATATAGCCGAACTGCTGGAGAATGGCGTTGTTGGGGATAGCGCGCATGCGCGAGGGGTCGCCGCGATCGGCCAGCGATGCGCCGTCGCTCTGCCGCTTCACGGCGCGCGAGCCGGTGCGGAACAGCAGGCTTGAGCCGAACGCGCCGAGAACCGCGCGATAGCCGGAATGGCCAAACAGCGATTGCTGATAGGCGCGCAGGCGCAGGAAGAAATCGAGGCTCAGGTTCTGGTCGGCATAAAACGGGTCGTCGGAGACGAGTTCGCGGTGGGCGTCGAGAATGACGGAGGCCATCGCCTTGGTGGTGAGCTGGCGGTTGCCGAAGAACATGAAGCCATCGCCGCCCTGGAAGCTGGTCTCGTGCTTCACGGGGATGTGGTGTTTGACGAATCGCCCGCGGGCTTCGTCGGAGAAGACATAGTGGAGGCGGGTCTTGAGGTCGCCTGGATGCGCCCCGCGTCCGATGCTTTCGCCATGCGTCGAAAACATCAGGAATTCACAGTCGCCGACGCCTGCCTTGTGCATCATGTCGGCCATGGCAAAGTGGAGGCGTTCGATGGCAAGCGTCGCCGAGATCTGGCCGATGAAGCGGCCCGCGTCCGAAAAGCCGGTCTGCATCGACAGGCGGCCGCGGCCTTTGACGTAGTCGCGGTAGGCCTGCTGTTCGAGCAGGCGCTCCATGAGGCGCGCGCCGCCTTCAAGACCGGCGGGGGTTTCAAACAGCGGCGAGATGTCGACGATCTTTTCAACGCCGAAGAGCTTGGCGAAGAACACGGCGATCAGGACTGTCGCGGCGCTTTCGCACTCGGCGATCAGGAAGCGGATCGGGGTCTGGCTGTCGACGTGCTTTTGGATTTGGGCGCAGAGCGCGAACTGGCGGATCGCGGTTGCGGTTTCAAGTTCCAGCGTGCCGAAGTTGACGCTTTCGTGCGGCACCTTCTCGATCATTTCGACGATTCGAGCGAGCGCCTGGCGCTCGGACAGGTCGCGAGTCCAGGGCTCATGGACGTAGGCGCGGAAGGCATTGTTCAGCTGCTGGGCGTTGATGCGCAGATGGATATGTGCGGTGCCAAGGCCGGTTGCATCGACGAGCCCCGCAAAGGTCGCCATCGCGCGCTTGAGCTGGGGGCCTTCGATGGTCGCGCCGAGTTCGTTGAACAGCGTGGTCAACGGTTCGGTGGTCGCGAGATTGTAAGTATCGGTGCGGGCAAGAATGTTGGCGACGCGGGGAAGAGATGCTGCATCCGGGCTCATGTTGGCCAGCGCGCGGACCTGCTCGTCGACGGCGGCGATGGCGAGGTCGAGCTTGCCGGTGATTTGGCGCGAGAGGCGGTTGGTTTCCGCGGCATCGCCTAAGCGGTGCTTGAGGGTGAGGAATCGTTCGCGCACGTCGGTCAACGCCGCGCGCTTTTCCTGGATGCGGATCAGATACGAACGGTGCCAGGGGATGTCGGTGCGGCCGTCGAGGTCGTAGCCGACCCACGACGCCATCGAGGTCAACTTGGGCTTGAGCGTATAGGCATCGTCGCCGAAGCGGTTGGCGGCTGCGGAATAGAAGGCGTTCAGCAGATCGGAATAGCCGTTGCGCAAGTTGACGACGGCCTCCTGAGCTGCGGAATGTTCATACGTGAGGTCGATGCCCTCATCGGGACGGTGAGCGTGGCCGATGCCAGACGCTTCCGGGTGATCGAGGTCGCCGGTCGCGATTTGAACCATGTGCCGGGAGAGCGATTCGGAGACGCCGAAAGTCGGGTGCGCGGTCAGCACGATACCGGAACGGGCGCGCTCCCAGCGGAACTTGAAGGCGTTGAAACTATCTTTGGTGTCGAGGGTGGTGACGACGGTTGCGTCCACACCGGACACGAAGTCCTTCAGCGTCGTCGCGTGATCGACGTACCCAATGCGTGAGCGCAGACGGCGGGCGCGTTGGGTACAGGCGCGGTCCATCAGGCGGCTGGCAAGCGCCCGCAAGTCGATCATGCTCGTTTCACCTGCTTCAAGGCGGCGCGAGATGTCGAACGCGACATTGACGATCGGATTCAGGTTTGGCTGATCGGGGATTTGCGTGCGTAGCGTGCGAAGCTGTTCGCGCAGGGCCAGTTCATCGAGTTTGGCGGTGGACGCACCGGCACCGGATTTCAGCTGCTCGTTCATGTGTCAGAACTCCCTCTCCCTATGCGGTGCACTTGCATGGGGAGAGGGTCGGGGTGAGGGGCGGACCCTTGTGCAGGTCTATGCCTGCCGCCGCCCCTCACCCAAACCCTCTCCCCGCGAAGGGGCGGGGACAGGGAACTCCCCGCGCTTTAGACATTCAATTTGGATGGATCGTGTCTCAGGCGGCTTTCTTGCTGCCTAACAGCTTGGCCAGCGTGCTGCCCATGTCGGCGGGCGTGGGGACGATGTGGACGCCGCACCCTTTAAGGATGTCGACCTTTTCAGCAGCCGATTCACCGAACGCCGACACGATTGCACCGGCATGGCCCATCTTGCGGCCCTTAGGGGCGGACAGTCCGGCGATGTAGGCGGCGAGCGGCTTTTTCATGTGGTCGCGCGCGTAAATCCCGGCTTCGGCTTCCTGGGGACCACCGATTTCACCGATCATAAGAATAACGTCGGTGTCGGGATCTTGCTCGAAGTGAACGATGATGTCCTTGAACGACGAGCCGTTGATGGGGTCGCCACCGATTCCGACCGAAGTCGAGATGCCAAGCCCCAGCGCTTTGATCTGGGCCGCGGCTTCGTAACCCAATGTGCCGGAACGGCCGACGATGCCGATCCGGCCGCGCGAGTAGATGTTGCCGGGCATGATGCCGAGCATGGCACGGCCCGGCGAGATCGTACCGGCGCAGTTCGGGCCGGTAAGGATCATACGGTGCTCCGCCTTGTAGCGGCGCATGTAGCGCTTCACGCGGATCATATCCTGGGTCGGGATGCCGTCGGTGATGCAGGTGCAGTATTTGATGCCCGCGTCGGCGGCTTCCATGATGGCGTCGGCTGCAAACGGAGGCGGCACGAACACGATGGAGGCTGTCGCGCCGGTTTCCTGGACGGCGCCCTTCATGGTGTTGAACACGGGCCGGCCAAGATGGGTCGATCCGCCTTTGCCGGGCGTGACGCCGCCGACCACGTTGGTACCGTAGTCGATCATTTCCTGGGCGTGGAAGGTGCCGATGCGGCCGGTGAAGCCCTGAATGAGAACCGGCGTGTTTTCGTCGATTAGAATTGCCATTGGATTATCTCTCCCTCACGCGGCAGCTTTGGCGGCGGCGACGGCCTTCTGGGCAGCGTCGCCCAGGCTGTCGGCGCTGATGACATCGAGTCCGCTGGCGTTGATGATTTTGACGCCTTCGGCCATGTTGGTGCCAGCAAGTCGCACGATGACCGGCATGGTGATGTTCAATTCCTTGACGGCATCGACAACGCCCTTGGCCACCCAATCACAACGATTGATGCCAGCGAACACGTTGACGAGCAGAACCTTGACGTTCTTGTCTTTCAAAACGGCACGGAACGATTTCGCGACGCGCTCGGGCGATGCGCCGCCGCCGATATCGAGGAAGTTCGCGGGTTCGCCACCGGCGAGCTTAATCATGTCCAGGGTTGCCATAGCGAGCCCTGCTCCGTTCACCACGCAACCGATGTCGCCATCGAGGCCGACGTAGGCCAGGCCACGGTCGGAGGCATAGGTTTCGCGCGGGTCTTCCTGGCTCTTGTCGCGCAATTCCGCGATGTGGGCGCGCCGGAAAAGGGCGTTGTCGTCGAAGCTCATCTTGGCATCGAGTGCCAGGATCTGGTTGTTCTTGGTAATCACCAGCGGATTGATTTCAAGCATGGTCGAGTCGAGATCGCGGAAGGCACGGTAGGCCCCCATGATGACCGGGACCATCTTGCCGACGAGGTCTGAATCGACACCCAGGCCGAAGGCGACTTCGCGAGCCTGGAACTGCTGCATGCCGACAGCGGGGTCGACGCTGATGCGGATCAGGCTTTCCGGCTTGCTGGACGAGATCTCTTCGATCTCCATGCCGCCAGCGGCGGAGGCGACGACCATGATGCGCTCTGAAGCGCGGTCCATGACGAAGCCCAAATAGAATTCCTTGGCGATCTGAGTCGCTTCTTCGATGTAGAGGCGCGACACAAGTTTACCGGCGGGGCCGGTCTGATGGGTGACGAGCTTCTTGCCCAGCAAAGACTCGGAGGCTTCCTCGATCTCGCGGTCGTTGCGGCAGAACTTGATGCCGCCGGCTTTACCGCGGGCACCAGAATGGATCTGAGCCTTAACAACCCAGGCCGATCCGCCGATGTCGCTGGCGCGATAGGCTGCCTGCTCAGGGCTGTAGGCGAGTCCGCCGCGCGGGATAGGCACGCCGAACTTCGCGAGAAGCTCTTTGGCTTGGTACTCGTGAATGTCCATTGGGGTCTCCAGAATTCAAATGAAAAGTGTTTCGGCGGCTTCCCCCTCTCCCCGTCCCCTGCACTCGGACGGGGAGAGGGTCGGGGTGAGGGGCGCAAAGAGGCTCCGAACAAGCGGCCGCCCCTCATCCTAACCTTCTCCCCGTGAACAACGGGGAGAAGGAACTACGCGCGTTTGGCTTCGGCAGCCTTGATGGCTGCGTTGGTTGCCAGGAGGTTGTTCGCCATCTTTTCAGAGGCGGCGTCGATCATTTTGCCGTCCAGCGAAGCAGCGCCCTTACCCTGAGCTTCGGCTTCACGCAGCGCGACGAGGATGCGTTCGGCGCGGCTGATTTCGGCAGCGGTTGGCGAGAACACTTCGTTGGCGAGTTCAATCTGCGAAGGATGGATGGCCCACTTGCCTTCGACGCCAAGGGCTGCGGCGCGGCGGGCGCCGGCCTTGTAGCCTTCGGGATCGTCGATGCCGCCGAACGGGCCGTCGATCGGACGCAGACCAAAGGCGCGGCAGGCCACCGTCATGCGCGACAGGGGGAAGTGCCACTGATCGCCGGGGTAATCTGGGTTCAGCCCGCCGATGACGACAGTGCGGGCCTTGTTGAAGGCCGCGTAATCGGCGACGCCGAAGTGCATCGATTCAAGGCGGCTGTTGGCGGAGGCGATGGCTTCGACGTTGGCCATGCCGAGCGGGGTTTCGATGAGGGCTTCGGTGCCGACGGTGTTCTTCAGTCCCTTGGCGACTTCGATCTGGCTGACGATGCATTCGACGGTATAAACGTCGGCGGGAACACCGACCTTGGGGATCAGGATGGTGTCGAGCTTGCCGCCGGCCTGCTCCATGATGTCGACGACGTCGCGGTACATGTAGTGCGTATCGAGGCCGTTGATGCGCACCGAGACGCTCTTGCCGGCGCCCTTCCAGTCCAAGTCATTCAAGGCCTGAATGATGTTTTTGCGGGCCTGTTCCTTTTCCGGCGGAGCAACCGCGTCTTCGCAATCGAGGAACACGTAGTCGGCAGCGCTTTTAATGGCGCGGTCGATCATTGTCGGGTTAGAGCCGGGGACGGCCAGATAGGAGCGCTGAAGGCGGGTCTTGCGCAGCGGATAAAGCGTAAAGCTCATGGGGCGTTTCCTCGATTTGTTGGGCTTGTTCTTATGAGTGACCGGGCCGTTGGTCCGGCCCGGTCCTTTACCCGCTATCAGGCAGCGTTCTTGGTGACCGACGTTGCCGATTTCGTCGCGGTCTTGCAGAAGTATTCGGCAGCAGCACCCGTGCCAGAGCCGAGTTTGATGTTCACGCCGCAATCCTTGAGCGTCATTTCGACAGCAAACAGGACGCCGCCGACCATGAACTCATCGAGCGCACCGAGGTGGCCGATGCGGAACACCCGTCCATTCAGCTTGTTGAGGCCGGTTCCGAGCGACGTGTTGTAACGGTAGAACGCCGTCTTCAAGACATTGTTGGCGTCGATGCCTTCCGGGACGATGATCGCCGACACGGTATCGGAATGCCACTTGGGTTCCTTGGCACAGACCTTCAGGCCCCAGGCGTCGACGGCAGCGCGGACGCCGCTCGCGAGACGATGATGACGGGCGAAGATGTTTTCGAGGCCCTCGTCCTGGATCATGTCGAGCGACGTGCGCAGACCGCGGATGAGCTGGGTTGCCGGCGTATAAGGGAAGAAGCCAAGATCGTTGGTCTTGATCATGTCTTCCCAGGAGAAGAAGCAACGGTTCATGCGTCCGTTCGACGACTTGTTGTGGTCGAGCGCCTTTTGGCTGACGGCCAGAATGCCAAGGCCGGTTGGGAGCATGAAGCCCTTTTGTGAACCCGAGACGCAGCAGTCGACGCCCCATTCCTGCATGCGCATATCAAGCGAACCGACCGACGACACGCCGTCGACCATCAGGAGGGCCGGGTGCTTGGCGGCATCGAGCGCCTTGCGGACGCCACCGATGTCGCTGGAAACGCCGGTCGCGGTTTCGTTGTGGGTCGCAAAGACCGCCTTGATCTCGTGGTTTTTGTCGTTCGCCAGGATGTCGGCATACTTCTCGAGCGGAACGCCGGTACCCCATTCTTCATCGCACAGCTCGACCTTGAGGCCCATGCGCTCGGCCATATCAACCCAGAGCAGCGAGAACTGACCAAACCGCGACATGAGCACCTTGTCACCGACGGCGAGGGTGTTTTCCATCGCCGATTCCCAAGCGCCGGTACCCGACGAGGGGAAGATGAAGACGCGACCGTTGGTCAGCTTAAAAACCTTCTTCAGGTCTTCAAAGATGGGAAGCGTGAACTTGGGGAATTCAGGGTTGCGCATGTCCTCCATCGGAAGGTTCATCGACATGCGGACCTTGTCGGGCACGTTTGTCGGGCCGGGGATGAACAGATGTGGTTGCACAAGCATGAAAGGCGTCTCCTCAATCAATGATTATTGGTCGAGCCAGCCGCACATCCCTGAGACAGTGCCCAGATTTTGGATTTGCGAACCAGCAGCATCTTGCAGGAGGTTAATCGCCCATCTTCGACCTTAGTCGCAACACCCGTGCGGGGAGGGATACGTCGCAGATGGGCTGGCGCAAACTACCCGGTGGGGTGGCTACAGGGTACATGGTTCAGCACGGGACCTTGATGCAGCGCCGCAAACCGCTCGTGCGTTACCAACAAAGTCAATGATTTTGAGATGCTGCACCTGCGAGGCACTGGTTCAGTGCGGGCAGAAATCCAGGACGCCAACAGATTGCTACCGTTGGTCGCGTCCGGTCGACATGAACATGGCGACCGCCATGGCGCGGTTGTTCACGCCGAGTTTGTCGTAAAGGTTTTTCAGGTGGTACTTCACGGTATTGCTGGAAATACCGATGCGGTGGGCGATCTGCTGATTGGTCCAACCGTTGGCGAGGGCCGCAAGGAGTTCGCGTTCGCGTGCCGTCAAGGCTTCGAGCGGGTCGTTTGATATGGTGCGAATGTCGACATAGGGCACCGAAAGGCGGCCGCGTGCGACGGAGGCGATGGTTTCGATCAGGACGGCGGGGTCTTCGCTCTTTGAGGTAAAGCCCCAGGCCCCTTCGCGCACCGATTCGCGCAAGACATCGGGGCTTGAGTCGCCGGTGTAGATAATAATGCGAACCGGGTGCTGCCGGCGCTTCATCAGCGCGATTACGCCGCCGCCGGTCATATCGGGCAGGGCCCAACCGACAACACCGATGTCGATGTGCTTTTCCTGGGCGATGCTTGCAAACGTGTGACCGTTGGTGGTGGAGCCAACGACCTCAAAGCGGCCATCTTTGCGGATGTAGTCTTCCAGACCCGCCCGGACGACAGGGCTCTTGTCGGCGATCAGAACGCGGGGGATACGTGAACCCAGAGGGGCGGCAACCTGCTCCTCGTCGTGGTCCTTTTCGTTACGATCTGCGCGTTGCGTCACGGCACGCATGAAGCTTCATTCCCCTGATGAGATTAAACCATAGTAGCATGTCTACATTCGCTGATGCACACAAACATGACGCAGGTCTCGCTTGCGCTCACGGAGCTATAGCGCCGGGGCGCAACGGACGGTGCTGGAAAATCTTTAAGGTTGGCAGCCGGGCGATTTCGTCGTAGGAAAACCCATCCGTGCGGGCGAGAGCTTGCGCGGTTTTTCGTTTTGACCCGGCTGGACGACATCCCGGCCGTGGCCGCTCAATCAGGGGCGTTTGCGCGTTCCTGTCCCCTCTATCCAGAAAGGATGCCCGATGTCGGAAATCTTGCCGGTCCGTAAGGCCGCAAAGACCGAAGTTATCAAAAGCAATGCACTGAAGGCCAATGACACGGGCTCGCCCGAGGTTCAAATCGCCGTTCTCACGCACCGAATCAACCACCTGACCGACCATTTCAAGACCCACAAGAAAGACAACCACTCGCGTCGCGGCCTCCTGAAAATGGTCAGCCAGCGCCGCCAGTTGCTCGATTACGTCAAGCGCAAGGACGCCAAGCGCTACACGACCATCATCGAAAAGCTCGGCATCCGCCGCTGAGTGCGCTTTTACAGTCAAGACGTGCACAGCGCTCGGGTCTCGTTTGGGGTCCGGGCGCTATGCACATTTGCCGTCACGTCACACGTTATCTATACACGCGCGTACACTACGCCCGTTTCATCACCCGTCACGCACACCAGGTCCGCGCATAGGGCGCTAAGCCTGCAGGTCCGCAGAGAAAGCAGATAGAACATGTTTGATATCCATCGCGTAGAAATCGAGTGGGGCGGCCGCAAGCTGCGCCTCGAAACCGGCCACATGGCCCGCCAGGCCGACGCCGCCGTGTTCGCCCAGTATGGCGAAACCAGCGTCCTCGCCACCGTCGTCGCTGCCCGCTCCGTGAAGCCCGGCATCGACTTCTTCCCGCTCACCGTCAACTACCAGGAGCGCACCTATGCCGCCGGCAAAATCCCCGGTGGCTACTTCAAGCGCGAAGGCCGTCCGACCGAAAAAGAAACCCTGACCTCGCGCCTGATCGACCGTCCGATCCGCCCGCTGTTCGTCGAAGGGTTCAAGCATGAGACCCAGGTCGTCGTGACCGTTCTGTCGCACGACATGGAGAACGACCCCGACATTCTCGGCATGGTTGCCGCGTCTGCTGCCCTTACCTTGTCCGGCCTGCCGTTCCTCGGCCCCATCGGTGGTGCTCGCGTTGGTATCATCAACGGCGAATACGTCCTCAACCCGATGGTCGACGAGATGGCGAATTCGTCGCTCGATCTCGTGATGGCTGGCACGCACGACGCCGTCATGATGGTTGAATCGGAAGCCAAGGAACTGTCCGAAAAGCAGATGCTCGAAGCCGTCATGTTCGGCCATGCGCAGATGCAGCCGGTCATCAAGGCGATCATCAAGCTCGCCGACGCTGCCGCGAAGGAACCCTGGAACTTCGAACCACCGGGCGAAAACAAGTACAAAGCCCAAGTGCTCTCGATCGCCGAAGCCGGGCTTCGCACCGCGTTCTCGACACCTGAGAAGGGCAAGCGTCAGGATCTCGTCGCTGCTGCCAAAAAGGCGATTGCCGACGGCATCAAGCTGCCCGAAGGCGACGCCTCCGAAAAGACCCTGCTCGGCGATGCCTTCAAGCAGGTCGAGATGGACATCATGCGCACCGACGTCGTCAAGACCGGCCGCCGCATTGATGGCCGCGACTTGAAGACAGTCCGTCCGATCGTTTCCGAAGTCCACGTTCTGCCACGCACGCACGGCTCGGCCCTGTTCACACGCGGTGAAACGCAGGCGCTCGTGGTTGCCACGCTCGGCACCGGCGAAGACGAGCAGTACATCGACAGCCTGGAAGGCACCAAGAAAGAGCGCTTCCTGCTGCATTACAACTTCCCTCCATACTCGGTGGGTGAAGTTGGCCGCATGGGCTCGCCCGGCCGCCGCGAAATCGGTCACGGCAAGCTCGCTTACCGCGCCATTCGTCCGTTGCTGCCAAGCCAGGATCAGTTCCCGTACACCATCCGCGTCGTGTCCGAGATCACCGAGAGCAACGGATCGTCGTCGATGGCCACGGTTTGCGGCACCTCGCTTGCCCTGATGGATGCCGGCGTTCCGCTACCGCGCCCCGTCGCTGGTATTGCAATGGGCCTCATCAAGCAAGGCGCAGACTTTGCCGTTCTGTCGGACATCTTAGGTGACGAAGACCACCTCGGCGACATGGACTTCAAGGTCGCTGGCACGAGCGCTGGCGTCACCTCGCTGCAGATGGACATCAAGATCACCGGCATTACCGAAGAGATCATGCGCATCGCGCTCGATCAGGCGAAGGATGGCCGCTTGCACATCCTGAGCGAGATGGAAAAGGCGATGACGGCGCCGCGCACCGAACTGGGTGAGCACGCGCCGCGCATCGAAACCATCAAGATCCCGACCGACAAAATCCGCGAAGTCATTGGCACCGGCGGCTCGGTGATCCGTGGCATCGTCGAACAGTCGGGTGCCAAGATCGACATCGACGACGACGGCACCATCAAGGTTGCCGCATCCAAGAAAGAGTCGATCGACAAGGCGATGGACCTCATCAAGTCGATCACGCAGGAAGCGGAAGTCGGCAAGGTCTACAAGGGCAAGATCGTCAAGATCATGGACTTCGGTGCGTTCGTGAACTTCTTCGGCGCCAAGGACGGCCTCGTCCACATTTCGCAGCTCACCAACGGCCGCCCTGCGACCGTCGGCGAAGTCGTGAAAGAGGGCCAGGAAGTGTTCGTGAAGCTGTTAGGCTTTGACGATCGCGGCAAAACCCGCCTGTCGATGAAGATCGTCGATCAGGCGACCGGCGCAGAAATCCCCCGCGCCGAAGGCGAGCCCGAAGAAGTGTTCGAGCCCCGTCCGCCGCGCCGCGAAGGTGGTGGCAACCGCCGCCCCCGCCGCGATTGATACCGTAACGCTTTCAGACTAAATCAGCCGCCGGATGGAAGTCCGGCGGCTTTTTTGTTGTTGCAAACCTTGCAACAATGAACATAATAAGAACAAACCGAAGCCTTTTCGGCGCGGGGGATAAGTGCCATCCCTCCCTGGACCTAACTCCGAATCTATTCATGGTCAACGTACACAGCAGGGGGAGCGACCATGGCTAGCGATGAGACAGAGGAGCAAGACGATGTTGCTGCCACCCCTAGCGCAGGCTCCGACTCTTCAACCGAAGTTGCTCGCTGGATTCCCCAGGATTTGAGGAACTTATACGAGGTCCATAGCTATCGTCATGCTGCAAGCATTCTATTGAACAGCCATGAACGTGAATTCCAAGACATAGCGGAAGCGCTACGCAATTTTCGACTCACCACCGAGGACATAAAGATGGGTGGAGGCAATGAATCTGGCATCGTCAAGCGAGTTTCTGCTTTGCTACGCCCTCGTGGCTGGCATGAAACACGGATTTCTGCTGATCTCAAGGTCACGAAAGAAACCACGAAGAAGGTTGATCGAGAAACAAAACAAGGTGTTACAAAAACGGAAAGCATAAAGGAACGGCAATTTGTAGATATTCCAAACTTTGTTGACGGTCACAAAGTTGACTACGTGAAGCAACGAATCGCTTTCGATATGGAGTGGAACAGCAAGGACCAAACATTCGACAGAGACTTGTATGCTTTTCGGGCCTTTTACGACTGCAGCCTAATCAGCGCCGGCATCCTGCTGACGAGAAGCGCTTCTTTAAATCCTATATTCTCAAGCCTTGGCGTAAAGACGAAATACGGAGCCTCCACGACGTGGATGGGGAAACTACTTTATCGCTTAAATGCTGGTCGAAATGGGGGATGCCCCGTTCTGGTATTTGGAATTGGTGACAAACTCGTCACAGATTGGGAGTCAAAACTGTGATCTCAGAGAGCCTCTTTTCCTCGCTAAACGGCCAGCGCTTTGGTACCATTCTCGCTGATCCCCCGTGGCAATTCCAAAATCGAACCGGCAAGATGGCCCCCGAACATAGGCGGCTGTCGCGCTACGGTACGATGACGCTTCCAGAGGTTGTGGCGATGCCGGTCGAGAAACTGGCGGCGGCGCGCAGTCATCTTTATCTGTGGGTTCCCAACGCCCTTCTTCCCGAGGGCCTGGATGTGATGAAGGCTTGGGGCTTCCAATATAAGAGTAATATCGTTTGGCACAAAATTCGTAAGGATGGTGGCCCAGATGGTCGAGGCGTCGGATTTTATTTTAGAAACACCACTGAATTGCTCTTATTCGGGGTGCGCGGGAAAGACGTTCGCACGCTTGCTCCCGGTAGGCGGCAGGTGAATATCTTGAAAACAATGAAGCGTGAGCATTCGCGCAAGCCTGACGAGGTTTTCGACCTGATCGAGTCGTGCAGTTGGGGGCCTCGATTGGAACTTTTTGCACGTGGACCTCGTGAAGGTTGGACTGTATGGGGCGATCAAGCTGAAAGCTATGCTCCGAGCTGGCCAACCTATAGCAATCATTCGGCAACTGAATTGCCAAACGTCGAGACGCTGCCTGCGTTAAGCCTGAACGCCTTGCCCCCACGAAAGCGGGCTAAAGCCGCCGCATGAACCCCATTACTGTCAAAATGACCCCCACGATGGGGCGGGGGGTGTTTGCGG
>JBEBJA010000175.1:0-28462 GCA_040080145.1 Hyphomicrobiaceae bacterium | reverse complement strand
GAAACTGGGCTGTGCTAACCCAAACTCCGGATTTGTCTGATGTTTATTGGGTTGGGGTGATGCGGAGGACAGCGCCGTTGGATTCGTCGGTTAGCGCATAGAGGGCATTGCCGGGGCCCATGCGGACGTCGCGAATGCGCCAACCTTTTTCGGCGAGGAGGGGTTCGTGGGCGACGACCTGCCCGTCGCGGATGACGAGGCGGTCGATCTGCATGCCAGCGAGTCCTCCCGCGAAGGCGTTGTTTTTCCACGCGGAATAATGGCCGGTGTAGAAGGCGAGGCCGCTGGTCGCAATGGAGGGATCCCAATAATAGACGGGCTGTTCTAAGCCGTCCTTTTTTGTGCCGATGCCGATTTTTTCACCCGTGTAGTCGCGGCCATACGAGATGATTGGCCAGCCGTAATTTTTGCCAGCTTGAGGGTTGTTCAACTCGTCGCCGCCCCGCGCACCGTGTTCGGTGGTCCAGAGGGTTCCCGTTACTGGATCGAGGGCGGCACCTTGGACGTTGCGATGGCCGATGGACCAGACTTCAGGGGCCCAGCCGGGGAGCTTGGGGTTGCCGGCGAACGGGGTGCCGTCTTGCATGATGCGGACGATTTTTCCGATGTGATTGGCGGGGTTTTGGGCTTGATCGCGCTGCGAGTAGCGGTCGCCCAACGTGACGAAGAGCGAGCCGTCGGGATTGATGACGAGGCGCGAGCCGAAGTGATGGTTGCTGGCTGCGGCGGGGAGCTGACGGAAGATGACTTGGCCGTCCTGCAGGCTGCCGCCCTCTGCGGTAAGGATGAGTTTGGCGCGCATTACGGACGTGCCGTTTTTCATGGCGTCGCGGGGTTCGGAATAGGAGAGGAAAATCGTGCCGGTGGTGGCGAAGTCTGGGCTCACGGCCACGTCGAGCAGGCCACCCTGGTCGCGGGCGACCACTTTGGGGACGCCGGTGATGGGGGCGGAGAGTTTGCCGTCCGCACTGATGATGCGGAGACGGCCCGGGCGTTCCGTGACGAGCATGCGGCCATCGGGCAGGAACTGGAGGGCCCACGGGTTGGCGAGGCCTTTGGCGACGATCTCGACATTGTATTTGCTTGGTTTTTCGGCTGGTGCGTTGGTGATTTCGGCGCGGACGGAGGGGGGCAGGACAGCCATCAGCAGGGCTCCTAGACGTGCCAGCGATTTCAGTTTCATCAGATTTTTCCTCACGATTTTCGTGTTGCCGCCCCTCACCCCCGCCTTCGCGGGGGCAGGCTCCTAACCCTCTCCCCGTAAGGACGGGGAGAGGGGATTAATTGCGGCAATGCGTTGAACGATGGCCGTTGGACTTCCTGGGGGACTAGATAGTGTCACATGCTCGTAAGCGACAGGGGTGAGGTGGCCATGAACTGCGTCGAGCAGTTCGCCGGGTGCCAAGAGAAAGTTCGGGTTGGAGGGCTTGCCGTAGCGTTCGTTACCCTGCGCGAAGGTTTCATAGAGGAGGAGGCCGTTGGGGGCGACGGCGGCAATGATGGCGGGGAGAATAGGGCGGTGGAGGTAGTTGGTGACGATAACAGCGTCGAATGCTTGGCCAGCTAGCGGCCAGGGGGAGCCATCTTCCAGGTCTGATTGGAGGAGGGTGATGTTGGGGGTATTGGCAAGTCCGGCAACGCGGGAGAGGTCGCGGTCGATGGCGGTGACGGCGTAGCCGAGTGCGTGCGCCAAACGGGCGTGGCGGCCTGAGCCGGTGGCGACGTCGAGGACGGTTTGGCCGGACTTGGCGGGCTGGAGGAAGCGGGCGATCCAGGGGGAGGGCGTGCCTGCGGTAGATTGTGCGGTCATGGTGCTGGCTTCCTGTGCTGCATCGCCGAGCCTGATCGGGGTGTCCTGTCTCAGTGTGAGTTGTCGTGGGTGGCCGCCTTCGCGGCCATGACGTCAATGGGGGCGGCAGATTTGAGGGGGGAGCAGGCATTGGGCAAATGGAAGGAGGCGCGACCGGGTGGTCATTGTGATTTCGGCGGGGTTTGCCATATAAGCGGGCGATGAACACGAACGCACTCCCTTTTGCCAAAATGAATGGGCTCGGCAACGAGATCCTGGTTGTGGACCTGCGTCAATCGCCGCGGGTGCTGAGCGCTGCCGAGGTGAGTGCGATTGCGCGGATGCCGAAGATGCAGTTCGACCAGCTGATGGCCCTGCACCGGCCTAAGACCTCGGGTACGGCGGCGTTTGTGCGGATTTACAATAACGACGGGTCGGAAAGCGGTGCGTGCGGGAATGGGATGCGCTGCATTGCTTGGTCCGAGCGGGAACTCTCCGGCAAAATTGCGATGGTGTTTGAGACGGCGCGGGGATTGTTGCGGGCGACCGCGATGGACATCGCGACGATCAGCGTCGATATGGGGACGCCGCGGTTTGCGTGGGCCGACATTCCGCTTGCCGAACCTTTTGCCGATACGCGGCATATCGAATTGCAGATCGGGCCGATCGACAAGCCGGTTTTGCATTCGCCTTCGGTCGTGAATGTGGGCAATCCGCATGCGATTTTCTGGGTTGATGACGTGAGCGCTTATGATCTTGGGCGGCTCGGGCCGATGCTCGAGAACCATCCGGTATTTCCGGAGCGGGCGAATATATCACTGGCGCAAGTGACGTCGCGGCAGGGCATTACGCTCAAGACGTGGGAGCGCGGGGCTGGATTGACGCGCGCGTGCGGGTCGGCTGCATGTGCGGCGGCCGTGTGCGGGGCGCGGATCAAGCTGACGGATCGCACAGTCGTCGTGACGGTGCCGGGCGGGGACCTCAGGATCGAGTGGACCGCGGACGATAGAATTGTGATGACGGGTCCGGCGGAACATGAATTCGCAGGCAAGATCGACCTTGCCACGCTGACCGTCGAGACGGTGTAATGAGCGATTCAGTCGTGCCAGTAGCGGCTTTGGAGCCGACGATCATCACGCTCGGGTGCAGGCTGAATGCCTACGAGTCCGAGGTGATGAAGGCGCACGCGGTGGCGGCGGGCCTCGACGACACGGTGATTATCAACACGTGTGCGGTGACCGCCGAGGCTGTGCGGCAGGCGACCCAAACGATCCGGCGGGTGCGGCGCGAGCGGCCTCATGCGCGGATCATCGTGACGGGGTGCGCGGCGCAGATCGAACCAGAGCGATTTGCCGATCTGGCGGAGGTCGATCATGTCATCGGCAACGCGGAGAAGATGCAGGCGGAGACGTTCGCAAGGCTCAGCGGCGGACTTTCGACGAACGATAGCGAGCGGGTGCAGGTCAACGACATCATGAGCGTGCAGGAGACCGCGTCGCATATGATCGACGGGTTCGGGTCACGGACGCGGGCCTATGTGCAGGTGCAGAACGGATGCGATCACCGCTGCACGTTCTGCATTATTCCGTATGGGCGCGGGCCATCGCGGTCGGTGCCAGCGGGGGAGACGATTGCGCAGGTCCGGCGGCTGGTTGAGACCGGTTACAAAGAGATCGTGCTGACCGGCGTCGACATGACGTCGTATGGGCACGATCTGCCGGGGTCGCCGACGCTGGGGCGACTGGTTTTGCAGGTTCTCACGCATGTGCCGGAGTTGGCACGGCTGCGGCTGTCGTCGATAGATCAGGTTGAGGCGGACAGCGACTTGATGCGCGCGATTGCCGAGGAGCCGCGCCTCATGCCGCATCTGCATCTGTCGCTGCAGGCGGGCGACGATATGATTTTGAAGCGGATGAAGCGGCGTCATCTGCGGGCGGATGCGATCAGGTTTTGCAAGGAAGCGCGGCGGCTGCGGCCTGGGATCGTGTTCGGGGCCGACCTGATCGCTGGGTTTCCGACCGAGACGGAAGAGATGTTCACGCGCTCGCTCGACATCGTAGACGACTGCGGGTTGACGTATTTGCATGTGTTTCCCTTTTCACCGCGCAAAGGAACGCCCGCAGCGCGGATGCCTCAGCTGGCCAAGGCCGAGGTCAAGGCGCGTGCTGCCAGATTGCGGGCCAAGGGTGAGGCGGCGCTGGATGGGTTTTTGGCGGCGCAGGCCGGGGTCTACACCAAGGTGCTGGTTGAGCGGGACGGGATGGGGCGGACGCCGGAGTTTGCCGAGATGGTGTTTGCGCCGTGCGGGGCGGAGCAGGGTGCGCTGGTTGAGGCAAAGGTGACTGGGGTGACGGATCAGCGTCAGCTCGCGGGGGTGTTATTGTGAGCGACAAAGACGTCAAGAAGCCGGGACTGTTTGGACGGCTGTTTGGCCGCAAAGACGAGGCAAAGCCCGGCCCGGAGCCGGTGGCGGATGCCGTCCAGGAGGCGGTGACGGAGACGGCCGCGGAAGCGGACGCCCGGGAAGTCCCGGAATCAGTAGTCGTCGAGGCTGAGGCTGACGTTCCGGCTGGGCCTGTTGCAGCGGTCGTACCGGCAGTGGTCGAGCCTCCGGTCAAGACAAGCTGGCTGTCGCGATTGACGGCAGGGCTTGCGAAGACGTCGACGAAGCTGTCTGACGGCATCACCGGCATTTTCACCAAGCGCAAACTCGACGCGGATACAATCGAGGACCTTGAAGATCTGCTGATTCAAGCGGATCTCGGGTTGCCGACGACGAAGAAGATCACAGATGCAATCTCGAAAGGGCGGTTCGAAAAAGGCATCGAGGCCGACGACGTGCGGCGGATTTTGGCGACCGAGGTTGCGCGCGTTCTGCAACCTGTGGCGCGTCCGATCGTTATTGATCCAACTAAGAAGCCGCATGTGGTCCTGGTCGTTGGCGTCAACGGTTCGGGTAAGACGACCACGATAGGCAAAATGGGGGCGCAATTCCGCCGTGAGGGCCGGTCAGTCCTGATGGCAGCCGGTGACACGTTCCGCGCGGCGGCCATCGACCAGCTCAAGGTCTGGGGCGAGCGGACCGGCATTACGGTTATCGCCCGCGAGGTTGGATCGGATAGTTCCGGGCTCGCGTATGACGCTTTGAAGCAGGCCACCGAGGAGCGCGCGGACATCTTGCTGATGGATACGGCCGGGCGGCTGCAAAACAAGGCGGCGCTGATGGACGAACTTGAGAAAGTCATCCGCGTCATTCGAAAGTTAGACGATACCGCTCCACACGACGTCATTCTCGTACTTGACGCAACTACGGGACAGAACGCATTAAGCCAAGTGGAAGTGTTTTCACAGCGCGCGGGGGTGACGGGCCTTGTGATGACGAAACTCGATGGCACTGCTCGGGGCGGTATACTTGTTGCCATTGCCGCCAAATATGGTTTGCCCGTATACGCAATCGGTGTTGGAGAGGGCCTCGACGACCTTGCGCCGTTCGACCCCGATGAATTCTCCCGCACGATCGCCCATATTTAGTCGTGATGCCGGTGCACCCGGTGCGTTAAACTGCCAATGAAAGGTTCGATAGCGCCCATGGTGCCGAAAAAGCGATGGTTTCCGTTTACGGCGGAGCAGACGGTCAACATCTTAAGCGAATTCGGCCCCCTGGTGACGATGTTCGTCGTCAATGCGGTCGCCGGCATCACGGCAGGGACCTGGGCGCTCATCATCGCGACCGCCATCGCCATGGTGACCATGCGGCTCATCATTGGGAGGCTGCCGATTTTTCCAATCATCGCTTCCAGTGTGACAATCGTGTTTGGATCGCTGACGATCCTCACGGGCGACCCGATCTGGGTGAAAATCAAGGTCTCCATCTTCAACGCCATGTTTGCCGGGTTCCTGTTCGGGGGGCTTTGGGCGACGAGCAAGTACATGGGCCGGATTTCGTGGCAGTCGGTCGTGGGGCTGACGGCAACCGTTTTGCTGTTTCAGATCCCGTATGTGGACTTTGCCGCCGGAATGCCTGCGGTCGGGAGTGAAGCTAATCCGCTGTCCACGAACCTCGTTTGCTTGTCGACGATGGTCATAGGATTTCTACTGGGCGGCTTTGTCTTCAAACAGAACTTCTTTGGCTATGTGTTTGAAAAGACGTTTCATTTCACACCCGAAGGCTGGGATCGCTTCACCTACAGCTTCGCATGGTTTTTCGTGCTGACCGCCGTGCTGAACGAAGCTGTGCGGCAGATCTTCTCAGATTCGCGCATGTATGATGTGCTGGGTCACTCAATGAACGGCACGAGTGTGTGGATTCTCTTCAAAGTTGCGTTCATTATGCCCCTGTCCGGTCTATATGCTTGGTTCCTTACGCGGCTCATGCAGAAATACCGGATCGACGACCCGCACAGCGAAGCGAACGCGCCATTGCCGCCGTTGCCCCGTGAACATGCTCAGTAATCTTGGTTTGAGGTGGAGTTTATTGACATGACAGAGTCGACGGAGATCAAATCGTCTGGTCATGCCGACGAGACTCAGAATCAACTGATGAAGCTGTTGCTCGAGCTCGGGCCTCTGGTGGTTTTTTTCGTGATGAATGCCAAGGCTGGCATTTATTGGGGGACCGGCTGTTTCGTGGTGGCGACCATCCTCGCGCTCGTCACGTCGAAAATGATGCATGGCCGCATTCCAACAATGCCGCTTGTATCCGGATTTTTCGTTGTCGTTTTTGGTGGACTCACGCTGTGGTTGCAGGATGATCTCTTTATTAAAATGAAGCCGACGATCGTCAACTCGTTGTTTGCAATCCTGCTTTTCGGCGGACTTGCCTACGGGAAATCTTGGCTCAAGTATCTATTCGGCGAGGCATTCCGGCTGACAGCCGAAGGTTGGCGCATTCTGACATTCAGATGGGCCTGCTTTTTCGTGGTTCTGGCGATTCTCAATGAGGTTGTCTGGCGCAATTCTACGACCGAGTTTTGGATTAGTTTCAAGCTGTTCGGTATCATGCCGCTGACGATGATTTTTGCGATTGCCCAAATAGGGCTCTTGAAAAAGCATGAAGCTTCTGTCAATTGAACGCTGTGCGCGAATCAGTGTAATTAACTTCTGCTGACGTTTTGGGCCTACGTTCGATCATTCTTGGTTCAACAAGGCGTGTGCGCCATCTTGGGGCAAACGTCCGTGTTTCCTCAAACAAGGCTGCGTCCGTCCCTGGACAAATCGAAAATATTGTATACCCTCGCGTCATCTCTTTCCTGGCAGGCTAAGAGTTATGCAAATTCAAAGATAATTAGTGTAACGATCGGCACAGGTCGGGCACGGTTACGGCAACCCGTTTGGAACTTATGAAACATGGCAAGAGATACGTTTTCACTTCGGCTTGAACTTTCGCCAATTCACTTGTTGCATCGAGCGGGTCAGTGCGCTGGTGACGTGTTCCAAGCCGAAATGTCGCTTGGCGATTTGACACCGAGGCAATACGCGATTCTCCTGACGGTCGCCCAAAACGAAGGCTTGAGCCAGACTCACCTTGTTGAAAAGACTGGAATCGATCGGTCAACGCTGGCCGATATCGTGCGCCGTTTGCTCAAGAAGGGCCTGCTGCAGCGCCGCCGCACGAAAGACGATGCGCGCGCCTACGCGGTGAAGCTGACCGAAGAGGGATTCCGGATTCTCAAATCGGCTGAACCGATGGCAAAAAAGGTGGATGACCGCATTCTGGCGGCGCTTCCCAATCAGCAGCGCGAGCGGTTCGTGCAGGATCTCAACACCATCGTCAAGGCGCTCGGGACACCTGCGGCCGATGATCCGGTGGTCAAGGTCAAAGGCTGATTTTCTGCATTGGGATTGTTGAATTTAGGGGGTGGCGGAAATAATTTTCGCCACCCCTTTTTTGTTGCATTTTTTTCCGGGCGCCCCACCAACCCCACGCGCGGGTACCAAACCGCACAAGTCAGTACTGATGCGGTTTGGTATAAGTTGGCCCGACCATGGATTGAGGCGCGTGCCGTCAGGCGGTCTTTTGCTTCAGCAGGTTCATCTCGATCATCGTTTCAGCGATCTGGACGGCGTTAAGGGCCGCACCCTTCAAGAGGTTGTCCGACACGCACCACAGCACCAAGCCATTTTCGACGGTGTTGTCTTCGCGGATGCGGCTCACGTAGGTCGCATATTCGCCAGCGGCCTCAATGGGGGTGATGTAGCCGCCCGGTTCGCGCTTATCGACGACCATCACGCCCGGCGCATTGCGCAGGATTTCACGGGCATCATCTGCCGAAAGCGAACGCTCAAACTCGATGTTGATCGCTTCAGAGTGGCATAGGAACACAGGAACGCGCACGCAGGTGGCGGTGACCTTGATTTTGGGGTCGAGGATTTTTTTGGTCTCGACCAGCATCTTCCACTCTTCCTTCGTGTAGCCGTCTTCCATAAAGACGTCGATCTGAGGGATGCAGTTGAAGGCGATTTCCTTTGGGAACTTCTTGGAGGTGATTTCCTGGCCGGGCACGTATTTGCCCTTGGTCTGGTGCCACAGTTCGTCCATCGCTTCCTTGCCAGCGCCCGATACCGATTGATAGGTCGAGACGACGACGCGCTTGATCTTGGCGGCATCGTGGAGCGGCTTTAGCACGACAACCATCTGAGCGGTCGAGCAATTCGGATTGGCGACGATACCTTTCTTGGTCCAGCCGCGCAGGGCTTCCGGGTTCACTTCAGGCACGACCAGCGGCACGTCCATGTCGGTACGCCAGTAGGACGAGTTGTCAATAACGACGGCACCTTTTTCCGCGATACGCGGCGACCATTCCTTTGACACGGTCGAACCCGCCGACATCAGGCAGATGTCGACCTTGGAGAAATCAAACTGCTCCAGGTCCTGGCAGCGCAGCGTGCGATCGCCGTACGAGACATCGACGCCCTGCGACCGGCGCGAGGCGAGTGCGAACACTTCATCGGCGGGGAATTTCCTGTCGACAAGCACGTTCATCATTTCGCGGCCGACATTGCCCGTCGCACCGACCACAGCAACTCGATAACCCATTATCGCAATTCCCTTTTTTCCACGGCCAACTGCACCCGCGCAGGCATTCCTGCGGGTGAGTTAAAACCTTTCGTCATTGCGGAGGCTTGCGCATCCAGCTTGAGCGTTGCCATACGCCCGAATGCTCGTCATTTCAAGCGCATGACGCGACACACATGGCAAGCGTGCCAACGTGGAGGCCGTATTGCGGGGCTATCTTTGGACGATATCGGTGGGGGCAGGCATGCGATCATGGGCAAGCTGTTGCTGCTCGCAGTCGCGTTCCACATTGCGGGCGCATTGAAGCATCATATCGTGGACAAAGTCGGCTCTTTGCACCGCAATCTTGGTGCCCGGGCAGAGCTGGCAATTCATGCCTGAATGGAACTGCCATGAACCGGACCGTTGCACTCGCTGCTTTTGTTTTCACGGCCCAGCCAGCCACGGCGCTTGAGCCGTGGATGGATGATAGCGCAATGCGCGCGGCATTTGCTGGCAAGTCGATCCAGGGGCACTACGCAAGCGGCAAGCCGTTCACGGAAGTATATCTTGCTGACGGCTCCATTGAGTACCGGGAGAAAGGGGTCGAGTATCGCGGGCACTGGTCGCTACAAGCGGGCAGCTTCTGCACGATCTATCATAGCGATCCAACGGGCGGCTGTTATCAGGTCCGGCAAGTCAGCGACAATTGCTACGAGTTCTATTTCGTCACGCGGACCGAGATGCAAGCGGCGGAGCGAGATCTCGGACGGCCGGCGTGGACTGCGCGGGCGGCGGTCTCAGACCGGGATGCGACCTGCTCGGACAAGCCGAGCGTTTAGCTTCTTTCAGGGGTAACCGCTCACAACTGTTTCGGAAACACTCTACCGCTTTCGCATCAAATCCGGTCGCCGCTCCGCCGTGATTTTCTCCGCCTGGGCCCGTCGCCAAGCCGCAATTTTCTTATGATCGCCGCTCATTAGAATATCTGGCGTCGCCATCCCCTCGAATTCGCGCGGCTTGGTGTATTGCGGATACTCCAGCAGCCCGCCTTCGAAGCTCTCCTCGCTGAGCGAGTCATGCGCCCCGAGCACTCCTGGAATGAGCCGCAGGCAAGCATCCGCCACGACCATCGCTGCCACCTCGCCACCCGACAGCACGTAATCACCGATCGAAATTTCCCGCAAACCGCGACCAGTGATGACCCGCTCGTCGACGCCCTCGAACCGCCCGGCGAGGACCGTCATCCCCGGCCCGCGCGCAAACTCACGCGCGAGCGCCTGCGTAAACGGCTCCCCGCGCGGCGACATGTAAACCAACGGGCATCCAGGGGCATGAGCCCTTGCCGCATCGACCGCCGCCGCCACGACGTCGGCGCGCAGCACCATTCCGGCCCCGCCTCCGGCCGGCGTATCGTCCACCGCGCGATGCTTGCCCAAGCCGAAGTCCCGGATATTGATCGCATCCACCGACCACAGCCCAGCCGTCAACGCCTGGCCCGTCAGCGACGTGGCCAGCGGCCCTGGAAACATCTCCGGAAACAGCGTCAGCACCGTCAGCTTCCAAGGCGGTCGTCCGTCGCTCTGAGGTATGTGGGCCATCGTAAGTATCTAGCCAATCTATCCCCTCTCCCCGTTGCTCTTCGCAACGGGGAGAGGGTTAGGGTGAGGGGCGGCAACAGCAAAAGGCGCGAGGGGCGGCAGCAGTCGATCCTGTTGGTTACGCTGCAAGAGGGCAGCTAACCCAACCTACACCCCCTCGACGATCGTCAGATCCATCGTTCCGGCACCGGCGCGGTTCTGCTTTGCCTCGGCATATTCGGGCGAGTTGATGTACCCGAGCGCCGCCTCGTAGCTGGGGAATTCCAGCACCACATTCCGCTGCACGCCATTGCCCTCGATGATCGTGCACTGCCCGCCGCGCACCAGCGGCTTGCCGCCGAACTTATCGAGCGCCACCTTGGTTGCCGCCGAATACTTCGCCCAGTTCTCCGGGTTCGTCACGGTCGCATGCGCAATCAGATAACCTTTAGCCATCGTGGATCTCGTTGGTTGGAAACTCATTTTCATAGGTTGGGTCAAGCTCTTGCACGCGACCCAACGGCTCGTTGCGATCTCGTTTAAGAAAGCGCCGAAAGAATGCCAAGCGCTGCCGCACGCGGGTCGGCGGCCTGCGTGACCGGCCGACCCACAACAATGTGGTTTGCACCGGCAGCTAACGCCGCCTCCGGCGTCATGACCCGCGTCTGGTCGCCGCTCGCCTCTCCCGCAGGCCGTATTCCCGGCGTCACGATCAGGAAGCCCGGCCCGGTCTTGGCACGGATCGCCGCCGCTTCCTGGCCCGACGCAATAACTCCATCGCAACCGGCGGCATACGTCAACAAAGCCCGATGCAACACCAGCTGCGCGGGCGTCATCGCGTTGCCCTGCTCCGCCACGTCCTCGGCGGACAAATTCGTCAGCACAGTCACCGCCAAAATCTTGAGCGGGCTGTCTGCGCGTCCCGTCACCGCCGCGCGGATCGTTTTCGTGTCGTGGCCGTGGATCGTCAGAAAATCGACCCCCATAGAGGCGGCATTCGCAACAGATCGCTCCATCGTGTTGCCGATGTCGAGCAGCTTCATGTCGAGAAACACGCGCTTGCCCTCGCCCTTGAGCGCCCGAGCCAGTTCAAGCCCGCCAGCAAACAGCAGCTCGTGGCCAACCTTGTAGAAGGACACCGCATCACCAAGCCTCGTGACCAGCGCCCGCGCCTCCGCGGCCGCCGGAAAATCCAGCGCGACGATGAGCTTGTCTGTGTTAGCCACGTTACCCATGTCGCGTCCCGCGCTCTTATCCATGAAGCAGATGCGCCGCCCGCGCGAGCTTCTGGATGACTGTCTTGAACCGCTCCTGGCCTTCCTTGTCGGCCAGGTGACCGTGATCGTCGAACGCAGTCGCGGCCCGCGCGACCAAGACCTGATCGGGTAGCACCAGCGCGCCAAGCCCCATTTCGAGCACGTTCCGTACCGCGACAAGCCCGCGCATCCCGCCAGTACCACCAGGAGACGCCGCGCCGAGCGCAAACACTCGCGTCGTGTAAACAGCCTTCCCGGCCCCGCCGTCCTCGCTAACCCGGCTCACCCAATCGAGCGCGTTCTTAAGCAGCGCCGAGATCGAAGCGTTGTATTCCGGGCTCGCGATGAACACGCCGCTATGCACCTGCATCAAAGCCAGCAGCTTGCGTGCGTTGACCGGCACGCCCTCCGCTGCTTCCAGGTCGCCGTCATAGACCGGCATCGGATAATCGGCGAGATCGGCAAACGTCGATTTAATGCCGTTTGCTTCCGCGATCATCGCGCCCAGCTTGGCCAACCGCTTGTTGAAGGAATCCGTCCGCGCGGAACCTGATATGAAAAGCAGGCGAGGATCTGACATGCGCTGTTCCATGGTCACGGGGTTTGCATCGTTCATAACCAATGCCGCCCCCGCGCGATAGATCCTATCCCTCCCCTCGTCGGTTCTGGGGAGAGCGTGAGGGCGGCCCAGCGATGCGAACTTTAACCCTTCGTCACCCGGCGCAGGGTCAGATTGATACGCCTGCAACCCGGCGCGAACCCTGACAAATCAAGCGGCGACGTCCCGGCAAGAATCCTGTCGATCCCATGAAACGCCAGCCGCGATGGCCCGCCGAGTACGAATACATCCCCTGACTCGAGCAGATACCGCACCTTCGGATCGGTCCGTTTGAGCCCACCGACATGAAACGTCGCTGTGTCCCCGAGTGAGATCGACACCACGGGCGCATCAAAGTCGCTTTCGTCACGGTCCTGATGGCTCCCCATCTTGGCATCCGCCGAATACATGTTGATAAGACACGCCTCCGGATCGGCATGGTACCCAGCCACCTCCCGCCACAGCGACAGCAGAGCCGGCGGAATGGCCGTCCAGGGTTTGCCGGTGGCCGGATGCAATGGCTGGTAACGATATCCCGCCTTATCAGACACCCATCCAAGCGGCCCGCAATTGGTCATCGCGACAGAAAACGGCTTTCCGGTCCGTGGCATGACGGGCTGAAACAGCGGGCTAGCCGCCACCACGGCGCAAACGTCGCTGGCGAGCGCTATTTGTGCATCTTTACTTAAACGCTGGCGATGGTAGACCACTCCCGCGCGATCCGGGCTTGCTGCCGGGCGGCGCGCCCGTAATACCTGCGACACAACGGTCCCCTCAAAGCGTGTAAATCCCTGATCTAGGCCCGTTGCGGCGCTAAATCCACGCTCCTATATAGCGATAGCTGTTCGTTACCGCATTAGGGGACCGTTACACAGTCGAACCACTTAAGCCGCGGCTTTGCCAAGGTGTAAGAATACTGGCTCGGAGATGCCGCGATTTGCGGGTCTTGAGCGGTCTGCCAAACATGAAGGAAGAAAGATTATGGGAAAAGTTATCGGCATCGACCTTGGCACCACCAACTCGTGCGTCGCCGTCATGGAAGGCTCAAAGCCTCGCGTCCTTGAGAACGCTGAAGGTGCGAACACCACGCCGAGCATCGTGGCGTTTACCAACGACGACGAGCGCCTGATTGGTCTGCCGGCTAAGCGCCAGGCGGTGACCAACCCAACCAACACCTTCTACGCGATCAAGCGCCTTGTCGGCCGCCGCTTCGACGACCCCGTGCTCGACAAGGACAAGAAGAACGCGCCCTACAAGATCGTCAAAGGTCCGAACGGCGACGCCTGGGTCGAAAGCCACGGCAAGGCCTATTCGCCCCAGCAAATCTCGGCCTTCATCCTCCAGAAGATGAAAGAAACCGCCGAAGCCAAGCTCGGCGAGAAGGTCGATCAGGCCGTCATCACGGTTCCTGCCTACTTCAACGATGCCCAGCGTCAGGCAACCAAAGACGCCGGTAAAATCGCGGGCCTTGAAGTCCTCCGCATCATCAACGAACCGACCGCTGCAGCGCTCGCGTACGGCCTCGACAAAAAGAAGCAGTCCAAGACCATTGCCGTCTACGACCTCGGCGGCGGCACGTTCGACGTGTCGATCCTTGAAATCGGCGACGGCGTGTTCGAAGTGAAGTCGACCAACGGCGACACCCACTTGGGCGGCGAAGACTTCGACCAGCGCATCGTCGATTACCTCGCAGCCGAGTTCAAGAAGGAACAGGGCGTTGACCTGACAAAGGACAAGCTCGCGCTCCAGCGTCTGAAGGAAGCCGCTGAAAAGGCCAAGATCGAACTGTCGTCGGCCCAGCAGACCGAAATCAACCTGCCGTTCATCACTGCCGATGCGTCGGGTCCCAAGCACCTCACCATGAAGCTGACGCGCGCCAAGCTCGAAAGCCTCGTTGACGATCTGATCATGAAGACGCGCGGACCCTGCGAGCAGGCTATCAAGGATGCCGGCCTCAAGGCTGCCGAGATCGACGAAGTTGTGCTCGTCGGCGGCATGATCCGCATGCCCAAAGTCCAGCAGGTCGTGAAAGAGCTGTTTGGCAAAGAGCCCCATAAGGGCGTGAACCCCGATGAAGTCGTCGCCGTCGGCGCGGCCATTCAGGGCGGCGTTTTGAAGGGCGAAGTCAAGGATGTGCTGCTGCTCGACGTGACCCCGCTGTCGCTCGGCATCGAAACCCTTGGCGGCGTGTTTACGCGCCTGATCGACCGCAACACCACTATCCCGACCAAGAAGTCGCAGACCTTCTCGACCGCCGAAGATGCGCAGAGCGCGGTGACCATCCGCGTGAGCCAGGGCGAGCGCGAAATGGCCGCCGACAACAAGCTGTTGGGCCAGTTCGACCTCGTCGGCATTCCGCCCGCACCGCGCGGCGTGCCGCAGATCGAAGTCACCTTCGACATCGACGCCAACGGCATCGTTCACGTCAAGGCGACCGACAAGGCGACCGCCAAGGAACAGTCGGTTCGCATCCAGGCAGCGGGTGGCCTGTCTGATGCCGACATCGAAAAGATGGTCAAAGACGCCGAACTCCACGCCGCCGAAGACAAGGCCAAGCGCGAACTCGTCGAAAGCCGCAACCAGGCCGAAGCGTTGGTCGATTCGACCAAGAAGCAGTTGTCTGAAAATGCCTCGAACTCTGCCGTTTCGGCCGTCAAGAGCGACGTCGAAAAGGCCATCGCCGAAACCGAAACCGCTTTGAAGGGCGACGACACCGAAGCCATCAAGACGGCCACGACGGCCCTCGCTCAGGTCGCCATGAAAATTGGTGAAGCGATCTACTCGGCAGCCAAGGCCCACGAGGCCCCCGGCGACGAACCGGGTGCAAAAGCCGGCTCGAACGGTGCCGATAACGTGGTCGATGCCGAGTTCGAAGAAGTCAAAGACGACAAAGGCAAGAAGAAATCGGCCTGATGATCGAAATCGTGAGGCCGCAGTTCACCCTGCGGCCTCGCTTTTTTGTGCCGGACGCACACGTTGGCGGCAATGAAGTTCCAGTTCTCAGCGCTCGAAAATTTGCCGCGCTCTTACTAATTTTGAATCAATGAGAACAAGCTCAAGTTAGGCTCACCCTATGGCGAAGCGCGACTACTACGAAATTCTCGGGGTAAAATCGGGTGCCACAGAACAGGACCTGAAATCGGCGTTCCGTCGCACCGCAAAAGATTGCCATCCCGACGTTGCCCCCGGCGACAAGAATGCCGAACAGCGTTTCAAGGAATTGAACGAAGCCTACGAAGTTCTCAAAGATCCCCAGAAGCGCGCCGCTTACGACCGCTTCGGTCATGCGGCCTTCGACGGCAGCATGGGCGGGCGCGGCCCCGGTGGCCCCGGCGGCTTCGGCCCCGACTTCTCAAACAACATGGCCAACATCTTCGACGATCTGTTCGGAGAGTTCATGGGTGGCCGTCAAGGTCAGCGCGGCCGTAGCGGGAAAGAGCGCGGCGCGGACTTGCGCTACAACCTCGAAATCACGCTCCCCGAAGCGCACGCTGGCAAAAAGGCGCAAATCCGCGTCCCCACCAGCGTCGTTTGCGAAACCTGCACCGGCACCGGGGCGAAGTCCGGCACCAAACCCAAGACCTGCGCAACCTGCGGCGGCATGGGCAAAGTCCGCGCGACGCAAGGCTTCTTCACTATCGAACGCACCTGCCCCGCGTGCCAGGGACGCGGCGAAATGATCGACGACCCGTGCAGCAGCTGTCAGGGCGCTGGCCGCGTCATGAAAGAACGTACGCTCTCGGTCGATATTCCATCGGGCGTTGAAGACGGCACCCGCATCCGCTTGGCCGGTGAAGGCGAAGCCGGCATGCGCGGCGGCCCCTCGGGCGACCTTTATATCTTCCTGTCCTTGAAACCGCACGAGTTCTTCCAGCGCGACGGGGCCGACATCTTCTGCAAGGTGCCGATCTCGATGACGACGGCATCGCTGGGCGGGCAGATCGAAGTGCCAACCGTCGACGGTTCCGCCACCCGCGTGAAGGTTCCAGAAGGTTCCGAGACCGGCAAGCAGTTCCGCATTAAGGGCAAAGGCATGCCGGTCCTGCGCTCGAAAGTTTCGGGCGACATGTACATCCAGGTCGAGGTCGAAACGCCCAAAAACCTCACCCGCCGCCAGCGCGAACTGCTCGAAGAATTCGAACGCGAAAGCCACAAGGAAACCAGCCCCGAAAGCGCCGGTTTCTTCGCCCGCGTCAAAGACTTCTTCGACGGCAAGGGGGTCTAGGCCTCACTAAACCAGTTCCTGAATGACAGCGCGCGGCGGCAACCATGGTTGCCGCCGCTTTCACGATGAATAGTGACAAGTCGTGTCAAATTCGCTTGTTGATTTGAACGTCCTTCTCATTTGTTAAAATTAAAGTCGAACCATTCCCATTCGTTACCGGGCGTGGAGGCGGCCGTGGATTATGCAAGCGATCAGCGAAAGTACGGCCGCCGCGCCGTTGCGATGCGGGCCACTATCGAGGTGCTGGGCCGGTCCCACATCTCGTGCATCATCCACAACCTATCCGATGGCGGAGCTTTGATCGAATTGATCGACAAGGCCGTATTGCCTCGCAGTTTCGGCCTGCGCCTGCATAATTCGAACGCCACAATCGATTGCGAATTGACCCACCGCACGGGGACTGCCTTCGGCGTCGCCTTCAAACCCCAGGACGGCATCGTGGGCGCAGCCGTCAAGCGCGCGATCCGGAATACCCAGGAAGCCTTGAAGGGCTGATCCAGACCGGGATACAAATTCCAAAATACCTCCGATTGCGGTTATCCGCAGGTTGTTGGCGCGCCCATATCCGTGCATCGTCCGCGCTAACGCATGTCGCGCCTTCGCGACTGCGAGACGATGGCCGAAGAGCGGTCTCGACACGGACCTGACAAGCCCGGCAAACTTTAGAGCGCGCGCGTGCTGGTTTTCGGCATCGCTGAGAGGGATGATCGACCATGGAAGAAAAGCTGAAAGCTGCGGCGCTCGAATATCACCGCCTGCCAACGCCGGGCAAAATCTCAGTCACGCCGACCAAGGGTCTGACCAACCAGCTCGACCTTTCCCTCGCCTATTCCCCGGGCGTCGCCTATGCCTGCCTCGCGATTGCCGACGATCCTGCCGAAGCGGCAACCCTGACGTCGCGCACCAACCTGGTCGGCGTCATCACCAACGGTACCGCCGTATTGGGGCTAGGCAACATCGGCCCATTGGCCGCCAAGCCGGTGATGGAAGGCAAAGCCTGCCTGTTCAAGAAATTCTCGGGCATCGACGTGTTCGACATCGAAGTTGCGGAAAACGATCCCGAAAAGCTGGTCGACATCATCTGCGCCCTCGAACCCACGTTCGGCGGCATCAATCTGGAAGACATCAAAGCCCCCGAATGCTTCATCGTCGAAAAGAAGTGCCGCGAACGGATGAAGATCCCGGTGTTCCACGACGACCAGCACGGCACCGCGATCATCGTCGCCGCCGCGATCAAGAACGCCTTGCGCATCGTCGGCAAGGACATCGGCAAGGTGAAGCTGGCCGGGTCTGGAGCAGGTGCTGCCGCTCTCGCCTGCATCAACCTTCTCGTCAGCCTTGGCATGAAGCGCGAAAACATCTTCATCTCCGACATCAAGGGCGTCGTCTACGAAGGCCGCACCGAATTGATGGACGAATACAAAGCCATCTACGCCCAGCCGACAAAAGCCCGCACGCTGGCCGAAATTCTAGTCGGTGCCGACATCTTTCTCGGGCTATCGGCTGGCGGCATCCTGAAGCCGGAAATGCTGGTCGCAATGGCCGACAAGCCAATTATCATGGCACTCGCCAACCCCGAACCCGAAATCCGCCCCGAACTTGCCAAGCAGATCCGCCCCGAAGCGATCATCTGCACTGGCCGCTCGGATTACCCCAATCAGGTCAACAACGTCCTCTGTTTCCCCTTCATCTTCCGCGGTGCGCTCGACGCTGGTGCAACCGGCATCACCGAGCTGATGAAGGTGGCCGCCGTCGACGCCATCGCCGAACTCGCGCGCGCAGAACCCTCGGAAGTCGTCGCCAACGCCTACGGCTCCGAAGACCTGAAGTTCGGTCCTGAGTACATCATTCCCAAGCCCTTCGACCCCCGCTTGATCGAGCTCATCGCCCCTGCCGTCGCCAAAGCCGCGATGGAATCCGGCGTCGCCACGCGACCCATCGCCGACCTGGAAGCCTACCGCGAAAGCCTGGGCCGCTTCGTCTACCACTCCGGCCCCAGCATGAAGCCGATCCTTGACGCGGCCAAACGCGAGAAAAAGCGCGTGATCTTCGCCGAAGGCGAGGACGAGCGCGTCCTTCGCGCCGCCCAGATCGCGGTTGACGAAGGCATCGCCTTCCCGGTTCTGATCGGCCGCCCGTACGTCATTCAAACCCGCATCCAAACCCTGGGCCTTCGCTTAAAGCCCGAGGCCGACATCGAAATCGTCCACGGCGTGAGCCACCACCAGCACCAGGACGTCGAACGCGAATATTACGAACTCATGCGCCGCAACGGCGTCACCCCTGCAATGGCGCGCGAAGAAATGCGCTCTCGTACGACGCTGATTGCTGCCATGTACCTCCGGCGGGGATACGTCGATGCTATGCTATGCGGCGTCACCGGCACCTACGACGAGCACCTGCGCTATGTCCGCGACGCCATCGGCCCCCGCCCTGGCAACAGCACGCTGGCCGCCATGAACATGCTCATGCTGCCCGACCGCCGACTGTTCATCTGCGATACCTACGTCAACCGCCAACCTGGCGTTGCCGAGATCGTCGAAATGACGCTGCTCGCCGCCGCCGAAGTGCGCCGTTTCGGCATGGTTCCGAGCGTCGCACTGCTCTCCCATTCGAGCTTTGGCAGTTCAAGCGATTGGGACGCCCGCACCATGCGTGACGCCTTGACCCGCTTGATCGAGGTCGCGCCAGACCTCGAAGTCGAGGGCGAAATGCGCGGCGATGCAGCCCTGTCGATGGCCATCCTCGACAAGATGATGCCCAACTCGCGCCTGAAGCACGAAGCAAACCTGCTGATCATGCCTGGCGTCGACGCGGCCAACATCGCCTATAATCTGCTGAAGGTCGCGGCCTCCAACAACATCACCGTCGGTCCGATGTTGCTTGGCACCGCCAAGCCTGCCCATATCCTGGAACCAACCGCCAGCGTTCGCCGGATCGTCAACATGACGGCGCTCGCCGCCGTGGAAGCCGCGGTCCGCCACGGAGCGTGATATAGTGCCGAGCCCGAAACCGTTGCCGGGGGACATCAGAACCGACAGGCCGGCTTATACCAACCCGCAGACCGTTTTGACTCTTCGTTTCACAGCCTGCGGGCTGGCATTCTCTATACTTTGCGCGTCATCGCCCCGCGATGCTTCGCATCGACGTCGCGTCGATCTGCAAAGACGCGCCCGTCGGCGCGGCAACCCCACGCGCGGATATCAACCCGCACAAGTCCGTACTTATGCGGGTTGGTTTTAGGCGGGTTGGTATTAGGCGATAAGCTTGGCGAGCTCGGCTTCGATGGCTTGGCCCATTTGGGTGGTGCCGACTTTGGTCATGTTGGGTTGCATGATGTCGCCGGTGCGCAGGCCCTTGGCGAGCGTTGCGGCAACGGCTGCATCGACGTCGTCGGCGCGCTTTGTCAGGCCGAGCGAATAGCGCAGCGCCATCGCAAAGCTGGCGATGGTGGCGATCGGGTTGGCGAGGCCTTTGCCAGCGATGTCGGGAGCGGAGCCGTGGACCGGTTCGTACAGTGACTTGCGCTTGCCGGTCTTGGCGTCGGGGGCACCGAGCGAGGCGGATGGCAGCATGCCGAGGGAACCCGTCATCATCGCGGCTTCGTCAGAGAGGATGTCGCCGAACAGGTTGTCGGTGACGATGACGTCGAACTGTTTGGGGTTGCGGATCAGCTGCATAGCGCAGTTGTCGGCTAAAATGTTGTGGAGTTCGATGTCGGGCGCGTAGGACTTGTGGACGGCGGCGGTCACGTCGCGCCAGATGACGCCGGTGCGCATCACGTTCCACTTGGCAGCCATGTGGACTTTCTTGCCGCGCAGGCGGGCGAGGTCGAAGGCCATGCGGACGATGCGCTCGATTTCGTAGGTCGTGTAAACAGTTGTATCGACGGCGCGCTTCTGGCCGTTTTCGAGCGTCACCATTTCTTTGGGCGAGCCAAAGTACGTTCCGCCCGTCAGTTCGCGCAGGATAAGGATGTCGAGGCCTTCGACGATTTCGCGCTTGAGCGACGAGGCGTCGGCGAGGGCCGGGTAGCAGATCGCGGGGCGGAGGTTGGCGAACAGGTCCAAGTCCTTGCGCAGGCGCAGGAGGCCGGCTTCGGGACGGATGTCGTAGGGCACATCGTCCCACTTGGGGCCGCCGACCGCGCCGAAAATCACGGCGTCGGCGTTGCTGGCCTTATCCATGTCCGCATCGGTGATGGGCACGCCGTGTTTGTCGATAGCGGCGCCGCCGACGAGGCCGGACGTGGTTTCGAACTTGTCTTTGCCCTTCTTGTTCAGTAGCGCGATGATGCGCTCGACTTCCGCCATGGTTTCGACGCCGATGCCGTCGCCGGGCAGCAGAAGAAGTTTATGGGTGGCCATGTTTTAGGGTCCAGGTTTGGAGATCATTGGAAGCGGGTAGGTCTAATCCGCAATGAGCCATCCTGCAACTTAGTTACTGGGGCACGCCGGGGCCTATTCGGCCAGGAGAGGCCGTCCGGCAAAAAAAAAACGGGCCGAACCCCTCGTCAAGGCTCGGCCCGCCAATGTCGTCTCGCTTGCAATACGCCGCCACTTCGAGACGTTTTGCATCACTGCAACAGGGGCTTCATCGTTGCGCTGTGACGCACTGATAAGACAACGCGCCATGCAGCTTTTTATTCTCGGCAGTGCGGATTTTGTCTCTCGCCTTTGGTCAATTGCCCCCCCTTATGCCACCACGCCCAATTCTTGAACAACGGCGATGAAAAGAACCAGCAGCGCTTAGCGGGCGTCTTCGGTTTTGGGGCTGGCGCTGCCGTGAAGCAAGTTGCGGCGCTCCATGGCGATGCCTTCCGTGCTCAGGCGGTAGACAATTGGGGCGGCGGTTGCCAGTTCGCGTTTCAGAATTTCTTCGCCGGACAGTTCCTCCAGGCGCATGATGAGTGCGCGCAGCGAGTTGCCATGCGCGGTGACGATAACATTTTTGCCGGCTTTGACGAGCGGCCAGATGTGGGCGTCGTAATAGGGCAGCACGCGCGCC
Source organism: Hyphomicrobiaceae bacterium (assembly GCA_040080145.1). GTDB lineage: Bacteria > Pseudomonadota > Alphaproteobacteria > Rhizobiales > Hyphomicrobiaceae > JANXVY01. The sequence goes on along the minus strand of JBEBJA010000175.1, from coordinate 7,013 downwards.
GCCGTGTCCTTGAGGCTTTCGCCGCCCGGAGGGGGAATGTCATATGACCGGCGCCAGAGCATGATCTGATCGTCGCCCCACTTCTTGCGGGCTTCGTCCTTGTTGAGGCCGGACAGGTCGCCATAGTCGCGCTCGTTCAATTTCACGTCGCGCGTGATGGGCACGTTGGGCTGGTCGATTTCCGACAGGATGATGTCGAGGGTGTTTTGGGCGCGCTTCAAACCGCTGGTAAAGGCGGCGTCAAACTTCACGCCTTGGGTCTTGATGAGACGGCCAGCCCAGCGCGCTTCGATAACGCCGCGCTCCGTCAGGTCTGGATCGCGCCAGCCGGTGAACAGGTTCAAGCGATTCCATTCGCTTTGACCATGGCGGACAAGCACAAGCACATTGGACATCATGGTGGCGTTCGCCTTGCTGGACGGGGCGCTGGATTGGTCGAGACCGGGCTGGTGAATAGTCATCGTCAGACGTTGCTCTCTTTGGTGGCCGGACCGGTGACCGAAATCCCCAGCACGTCGAGCATCGAGTAGACGCCCGGCTTTTTACCTTGACCCCAAAGGGCCGCTTTGACCGCGCCGCGCGCGAAGATCGAACGATCCTGGGCGATGTGGGTGAGTTCGATGCGCTCGCCGTCGCCAGCAAACACGACAGTATGATCGCCGACCACCGATCCGCCCCGGAGCGATTGGAAGCCGATATCGCCGGACTTGCGGGCGCCCGTGTGACCGTCCCGAACGCGTACTGCGTTTTTTTCGAGTTCGACACCGCGTCCTAGTGCTGCAGCCTGGCCCAGCATGAGGGCCGTGCCGGACGGGGCATCGACTTTGTGGCGGTGGTGCATTTCGACGATTTCAATGTCGTAGCCAGTATCGAGGGCGGCAGCGACCTGGCGCGTGATCGCGGTCAGCAGGTTGACGCCGAGGCTCATGTTGCCAGCTTTGATGATGACGGCATGGCGGCCGGCGGCGGCGATGGCCAATTCCTGTTCATGGGTGAAGCCCGTCGTGCCGATGACGTGAACGATGCGGGCGTTGGCGGCAAGGCCCGCGAATTCGACGGTTGCCGCGGGGGAGGTAAAATCAAGGATGGCATCGACGCGGATCAGCAGATCGAGCGGGTCGCTGGAAACCGCGATGCCGAGCGGATCAAGACCCGCGAGCATGCCGAGGTCATGGCCGATCAGGGGCGAGCCTTCGCGTTCGGTGCCGCCAGCCACAAGGCAATCGGGACGGTTGGCGGCGCGGATCAGTTCGCGGCCCATGCGTCCGCCCGCGCCCATCACGGCAATTCTTGTTCGAGCGGGCTGAGCGCCACTTTGCATTTCAGGATCCTAACAGGCGCTACGATTGCCACGAACATGGGTGTCATCAACGTGGGTGTCATGGTCACAAGCGTCGGGCTTTATGGTGCCCGTCAACGCCGGTTCGACAGTCTGCGGGGCCGGTATACCAAGCCCGCCGGCGGTGTGAAAGCATGCTGCAGTGCGCATCTACAAAGGGATAATGCGCACTGCCCTTGCGGTATCAGGCTTTGGCTTTGGCGCGCTCAATGGCTTCGATGATGACGCGTTCGGCGAAGGCTGCGTCTTCCCAGCCTTTGAGCTTTACCCATTTGCCGGGCTCAAGATCCTTGTAGTGGGCAAAGAAGTGCTCGATCTGGTCGAGGAAGATCTGCTGCAAGTCTTTGGTGGTCTTCACGTTGTCGTAGCGCTTCGTCAGCTTGTGGCTTGGCACCGCGATCAGCTTTTCATCGCCGCCGCCGTCGTCTTCCATCATCAAAACGCCAATGGGCCGGCAGTTGATGACCGCGCCCGGCACGATGGCGCGGGTGTTACAGACGAGAACGTCGATCGGGTCGCCATCGGTCGACAGCGTGTGGGGCACGAAGCCGTAATTCCCGGGATAGCGCATCGGCGTATACAGGAAGCGGTCAACGAACAGCGCGCCCGACGGCTTGTCCATTTCGTACTTGATCGGCTCGCCGCCGACTGGGACCTCAATCACGACATTGATGTCGTGCGGGGGGTTGTTTCCGATCTTTATGGCGTCTAAGCGCATCGGCAGTTCTCCTCGTGGGGGTGGTGTTGGATAACCTGCTAGCGGATCGGAGCGCTAAACTCTACACCCGCTTTTGGTGGAATATGACAGCTGCCCCAGTTCCGGCGGGAAGAAAACTATAGTCGCAGGCACGATTGCAGCCACTTACCGGCATCGCCGTTTTGTCTTGCGAGTCATGGGGCGTTGCGTTTGGGACTGGATGAAAGAAACGAACAGACGCAGCATCGCGCCGTGTTATTTGAGACTTCAGCAGGAGGTGGGCGCTCTCATGGTGCCATGTTCGATCTCGCAGTTTAAGCCGGTTTTTTCAATGCTGGTTTTCGCCGGAACGGTCGTTTGCGCGACCGGAGCCGAGGCGGTTACGACATTTCAGAAGAGCCTGTTCACATCTATCGACCGTAAGGCCTGCACGACGCTGCGCTCCCATCCTGATGGCAACGCCTACCGGTGTCCGGGTCTCGACGGATTTCCGATCTATCTGGCGGAAGGGGATCACCGCACGTTTGTGGCGGGCAGCATCGAGCCAGAGAAAACCCGGGCGGCCCAGCAGACGCTGGGGGCGTTCAATACGCCGTTTCTGCACAGCTCACACCGTGCGATCATCGAATGGCGCTTTACGATCAAGGAGAAGCGGAAGGTACCGTTTGCCATGATCGTGCGCTATTTTACCGAAATGAACGGCCGCAAAGGCGAGGTTCTCGTGGTGACGCGGATTGCTGGTAAGGAAGCGTGTCACGTAGGCTACGTCGATGCGCTGGCCAATGCGAATGCGATCGTCCTGGCGCGCAGGATTGCCGATGAGCGGGCGCGCACGTTCGATTGCCGCACGGATCCGAGCATTGAAGGGGAGCGCGGAAGGAGCCCGCTTTGATCTTGGCCAGAGTTTCGTCCTAAGGAGGCCGAAATTTTGCGTCCGGCGCTCGCGTCGGTGCCTCTTCGGCGCTGCGGCCAGCACCAGCTGGCCGCCAGGCCCGTCCGGCTTTTATGGATTCGAAGACGGGGGCGTTACTTCCAGCCGAGGGCGATCTTTTCGAGTTTTGCGCTGCCGAAGCGCTCCTGGACTTTGGCGACCGGGCGGCCACCGCGGCGTTCGTAGAACTCGATTGCCCGTTCGTTGCCGGAGAGCGCCCACACAATCATGCCCTTGAGCCGGCGCTGGTCAAGGCGGTAACGGCAGGCTTCGAACAGGTATTCACCAAGACCAAGCCCTTGAAAGGCCGGTACTAAATAGAGTTCGTAGATCTCGCCTTGATAGGCGCCGCGCGACCGGGCAATGCCTGCTGTCGCGTAGCCGCCGACTTTACCCGCGACTTCGAGGACGATGATCGGCTCTCCGGTGCGGATCTGTGAGCGCCACCAAGCGGTGTCGCGGCGCTGTAGGATATTCTGCAGGCTCGCATGGGGGATGAGGCCTGCGTAGGCATTTTGCCATGACTCGTGGAAGACGGATGCCAAACGTGCGGCATCACCAGCCTTTGCACTGCGTACGATGACTTCAGACCGCGAGCTAAGCATGGATACTCCATACCAGATTTTGGCGAAGACTGCCCTTTGGAGTCGAGTGAAGGCTAACCAAGTGACGCTTTGATGACCGGGGGATCGACGAGAACGAAAAGCCCGAAACATCATGATGATGCTTCGGGCTTAAAACTTACAGCGAAATCTTCAGGCCAGCAGGGGCACTGCCAGCCTTTCGAAATTAGCTGGCCTTCTTGATCTGGTCGAACGACTTCGTGGCAGCCTGGTTCATCATTTCGAAGGTCTGCTTGGCGACTTTCGTCGAAAGTTCGAAGAGTTCCTTGGTCTGCGTGCCAGCAATCGTCATCTGCTGCTGGAAGAACTTCGCCTGGATCTGAGCGGCTTCAGGAAGGGTCTTTGCCTTCGCCATTGCCTGGGCAGCGTCGAACAACGATTCCGTGTTCGAAACAGCGTTCTGGAACAGCTTTTCGCCGATTGCCTTGTTGCCAGCGGTCGAAGCAAGAACGACGTCTTCCATCACCTTGGCGTTGTCCTTGGCGGCGGCGTTGAACTTGTGGAACGCGTCGCGGGTCTTGGTGACAGTTTCTTCAGCCATGTGCTGAATGTTCTCAGGAATCTTGGCATCCTTGGCAGCGGCGAACATATCCTGGGCCTGCTTGGCGAAATCTTCTTGAACGGTCATGGGGGTCTCTCCTGATTGCGAAACTGGTAAGGCGGGGTCACGCGACGCTTAAATCTTGTGCAGGACGACCGCTCTTGAAAAGCAATATACTGCGGAATTATTGCAGCGCAACATGATTTTGCGCCGCACCCTGTATGAACCTGTGCAGAAACCTGGTCTTGTACCTATGTTCGGGGATTAAGCACAACAATTGTGCACCGTTGAACCATCAGCGCGTTCGCAGGCGCAGCATGAATTTAAATCAGGCTAAATCTCAGGAAAAACATCGCGATAGCGCAGGGCCGCCGGGTCGAATATTATATCCGAGTTCCGCAAGGGACGGTCTAGGGCTAGCCCTTCCAAAGCCCGGCAACGAGACAGGGCCACGTAGGCTTGGCCATGTGCGAAAGTGCCGCGCCCCAGACTGATGTAGACCTTTTCCAGTGTCAGGCCCTGCGCCTTGTGAATTGTTAGCGCCCAGGCCAGCCGGATCGGGAATTGCTTGAAGGTGCCTGCGACGGTTTCGACGACTTTCTGCGCGGCTTGGTCGTAACCGTAGCGGCGGCTTTCCCAGGCGACGGGCTCGATTTCGTATTCCTTGCCGTCGATATCAATCCACACGCGCTTGTCATCGAGTTTGGAAATACGCGCGATGGTGCCGTTGACCCAACGGCGTTCGCTGTCGTTGCGCAGCATGATGACTTTGGCGCCGTGCTTCAGAACCAAGGTCTGGTCCGTCGGGTGAGCGGACGGGTTAAATTCGCCGGTGACGCCAGCTTGATAGCTAAAGGGGGTTGCCGGAAGAGCGTCGAGGTAGGCGGCGTTGATGCGTTGCGCAACGGCGTTGGTCGGGGTCAGGATGACATAGGGATCGCCTTGGCCCAATGTTTTCAGCGGGTTGACTTGGGCATTGAGGATTTCCATCGAGCGGGAGGATACCTCGCCATCGCGGACTTCGTTCAAGACGGAGATTAATTCGGCGTCGTTTTGACGGAAAACTTCGGTCAACTCGAGCCGGTGGGTGCCCGCGCCTTCCTGGAGGGCGCTGACGGAGAAAAAGAACGGGCCGCCGAACGTGCTGTCCAGATGCTCGGCCGCTTCGGCTTCCTGGACGACCGGGGGAAGCTGATGGAGGTCGCCGAACATGACGAGGCGGAGACCGCCAAAGGGTTCGCGGGACTTGCCGCGATTGATACGCAGCGACTGGTCGATGGCCCACATCATATCGGACCGCACCATCGAAACTTCGTCGATCACCAGCAGCTTGAGCTTGCGCATCACGCTGCCGTTGCGGGAGCGCTTAATGTCATCGGGGCGGATCAGTCGCGGCGGCAGGCCGAAAAACGAGTGGATGGTTTGTCCGCCGACGTTGACGGCCGCCAAGCCGGTCGGGGCTACGACGGCAACGTCGTCGGTGATCATGTCCCGCATGGCGCGCAACAACGTGGATTTGCCAGTGCCCGCACGCCCCGTCACGAACAGGTGGCCGTCGCTATTGCGCAGAAAGTCGATGGCCCGCTCATATTCGGGCGTCGGAGTCGTGCCGACAGGCCAGTCGCGAACTGCGGGAGACGTACCGCCGATTGCGGCATGCTTCAAGTGAGACAGGATGCTGGACAATGGATGGCGTCTCTTTGCTTGCGCGTTGCTTGCGCGTCATCGCTTCGCGATGCTTCGCATCGACGCCGCCCCACCAACCCTGCGCGCTGATTGCTTTGTTGGCGATGCATGTTCTTTAACATCGATTCTGCAGCGGCGTTGCCGCTTTTGCCGGTTGCCCAACGTAATCGTGAGAATGCCAGATACCAATGGCCAGCTTTGCAGTAAACGCATGGCTAGGGTATCACTACGTCGCTTCGGCTCGCTTGGCTCGAGGCGCAAAGCAGGGCGAACCAATGGACTGGGACAAGCTGAGAATTTTCCATGCCGCTGCTGAAGCCGGCAGCTTTACCCACGCGGGCGACCAACTCCACATGAGCCAATCGGCGGTCAGCCGGCAGGTGTCAGCGCTGGAGCGGGACTTGAAGGTTGCACTGTTTCACCGGCACGCGCGCGGGCTTCAGCTGACGGAACAAGGCGAGATGCTGTACCGTACTGCGACCGACGTGCTCACCAAGCTGCAGACAGCGGAAACGCTGCTGACGGATGCGACGTCGAAGCCTCAGGGCGAGTTGCGCATTACCGCGCCGATTGGACTGGGAACGGTCTGGCTTACACAGCGGCTGCGCGAATTCATGGAGATGTATCCCGAGATCCGGATCGTCTTGATCTTGAACGACGACCAACTCGACCTTTCGATGCGCGAGGCGGACGTCGCCATCTGGATCCATGAGCCGGTGCAGACAGACCTCATCAGGCGGCCACTCGCGACCATGAAGCTCAAGGCCTACGCATCGACTGGGTACATCCGGCGGTATGGCGCGCCGCAGACGCTGGCCGAACTCGACCGTCATCGCATTCTTTCATACGATGGACCACCGCAGAGCCTATCGCCGATTGGCTGGCTGGAAACGGCAGGGCGCGACGGCCAGCCGCCCCGGGTGCCGGTGCTGCGCGCAAACAGCGTGGTGGCGCTCAAGTTCGCGGTACGGGCTGGAATTGGAATCGGGATGATCCCGGATTACATGACCGAAGAAGAGACCGATATTGTGAGCGTACTGAGCGATTCGTCGCCGCCGACGCTGCCGGTTCTGTTCGTCTATCCCGAGGAGCTCAAGACCTCGAAAAAGGTGCAGGTGCTGCGGGACTATCTCGTGTCGCAGGCCAGGCAGTGGAAGTATTGAAGTTAGGCAGTGGGGAGTGGGGAGTGGGGAGTG
>JBEBJA010000124.1:0-28989 GCA_040080145.1 Hyphomicrobiaceae bacterium | reverse complement strand
CCGCCGATTTCCTCAGCGTGAGTTTCGAGGGCAAAATGCCCGGCGTCGTAGATGTTGACGGTGGCTTTGGGCAGGAGCGTCTTGAGCGCGTCGACACCGGCCATCGTGAAGAATGGATCGCCCTTGCCCCAGACGATCAGCGTCGGTGGCTGTTGCGTCTTCAGATAGTTCTGCCAGACGGGATACTGGGCAACGTTGTCCTGGTAATTCCACAGATACTGGACTTGGAGCGCATCATTGCCGGGCCGATCGAGCCGCGCCTGGTCCAATGTCCAAGCATCCGGACTGAGGCGTTCGGTGCGCGACGAACCTTGAGCGTATTGCCACTTGGTTGTCTCGGGCTTCAGGAACGCACGGATAGGCTTCTCGGTCTCAGCATTGCGCGTCTTCCAGAACGGCGCGAACTGTTTGACGACGTCAGGGTTCCAACCCTCCCCATGGATGGTCGCGTTCTGGATGATGAGACCCTTCACGCGCTCTGGATGTTTGATCGCTAGGCGGAAACCAACCGGACCGCCGTAATCCTGCATGTAGAGCACGTAATTGGCCGCGCCGATCTTTTGGGCAAACTCGTCGACCAGTGTCGCGAGCCCGTCGAAACTGTAGTCGAAGTCGACCAGTGACGGCTCGCCACTGTAGCCAAACCCCGGATAGTCAGGAGCGATGACGCGGTATTTATCCGCCAACTGCGGGATGAGATCGCGGAACATGTGTGACGACGATGGGAACCCGTGCAGCAGCAGCACGACTGGACCGTTCGCAGGACCGGCTTCACGGTAGTGGATGTCGATACCGCGAATTTTGACCGAGCGATGGGCTGCAGTTTGTTGCGTTTGGGCAGCTTGCTGCGCGGACGCCTGTTGCGGCGCGTCCAATGAGACTGTGCAAATCACGGCAAGGATTGGAAGTAGCCAGTGACGTGATTTCTGGGGACGTGCTCGCGGAGAACTGGCGAGGGGAACGGAGATATCCATGAGTGCTTTCCTATGTAACCGCTGTTTATACATTTATTAAGTTACATTGAGATGGTAACTTGTCAAGGGCTCGTTCAGCGGTTACGGTGATGCATGCCAAATCGCAGTGATCAGAGCCCGAATCTCGCCACGTCAGACGCCTCAGGGCGACCGTCGGCATTCTTTGTCGGTGATCACCCGGCGCTGGATTTCGTGAACACGGTCGCAGCGCCGTCGGGTACGCAGATCGAGTGGATCGCCACGGGGCGCGATCTGGTTGGCTGGCTCGTGCACGCAGGAGCCATCACCGATGCCGATCAAACGAGCATTCTGACGAAATGGCCGCCAACGAAGCTCGACAAGATGGCCGCGGAAGCCGTGGCACTACGCGAATGGTTTCGCGGCGTGCTGGCGCGGGTGAAGGCGGAGGGCATTTCGGCGCTCGCACGCTCAGACATCGATCACCTCAACAGCGTGCTCGCGCGGGGATCAACGTTCGAACAGGTCGAAGCTCATGCGGCGCACGGCCATTGGCACATCGTTACCAACAGGCCGTGGCGGGAGCCGGGAGAAATTCTGGCCCCCATTGCATCCGCCATGGCCGATGTGTTGACCAACGGCGACTTCGATTTGATCCGCAAGTGTGAGAACCCACCTTGCACGATCTGGTTCTATGATCGGACTAAGGGGCATCGCCGTCGTTGGTGCAGCCAGACCATGTGCGGTAACCGGGCGAAGGTCGCGGCGTTTCGCGAGCGGCAGAAGCTCGGAGAATAGCGCGTAGGTATCAAGATCGGTCGTCTCTCCGAAACCGCTCGCTCGATTGCTCTCAGCACCGGTTCCCGTCTAAGGGAAGATGAGAGTCCAGTAACAAGCGCGCCCTCGAAGTGCGCGCCATCTTAGACTTTTCCTAGAACATTGCCACTTTCAAGCTCGAAATCGCATCCCAGGCCATGACTGCAATAGCTGTTGCAGGCCCCCGCAACCACTCCCAATAAAAATAAGTCTTTTATTTCAATAGCTTGGATTGACTTATATTTCCGGCATGAAAGCGGACCCTGCAAAATCAATAACTTAGATCATAGGTCCAAATCATTTTGTGCTCGACCCGCAACCAATCCCAGACCCCAAATCACTTCGCTGCCACCTCATATCCAAGGCTGCGGTATCCGGACTGGCGCTTCAGCGCCATGCGCGCCAGCATAGGAACGCCTGAATCGACGTAGTCGTAGACGACGACCTCGCGTTTTGCGTGGTGCTCGCGATGCAGCCGGCCAACGTATTGGGCCAGAGTACCCTTCCACGAGATCGGCATCGTCAGGAACAGAGTATCGAGAGAGGCGTCGTCGAAGCCTTCGCCGAGGTAGCGGCCAGTTGCCAGCACGAGGCGCTCCTCGGTGTCAGGCCGTTTCAAGCCGTCGTTGGCCGCGCGCCGCTCGGTCGCGTTCATGCCCCCGTAGAGGACGACGAGGTTTCGTGTGAATTTTTCCAAACGTGCGCGGAAGTATTCGAGGTGGTCGCGCCGCTCCGTCAGGATCACTGGCCGACGCCCGGCCTCCAGGCTGAGCAGCACGTCGTCGAAAATGAGATCATTCCGCTTCCCGTCCTGTGCCAGCGCCGCGTAGAGCGCCGTCATCTGTGACGGGCCATTTGCATCCTGATCGGGCGGGTGTTGAAATCCGGTCTCGCGCAGGCGGACCTTGTGGCTGAATGACCGCGTAGCAGCCTGCGATTTCGCGTCCACACGGTAACGGACTGGCCCACACTGCATAAAGATGATCGGGTGATGGCCATCCTTGCGGGCAACCGTGGCCGATAATCCGAGCACGTAGCGCGCCCTTGTGCGCCGCGCGACGAGTTCGAAGCTGACCGCCGAAAGATGGTGGCATTCGTCGACGATCAGATGGCCGTAATTGGCGACCAAGTCGCTTACTTCTCCATTGCGCACGAGGCTTTGGATCAACGCGATGTCGATCCGACCCGAGGGCTTGCGCTTTCCGCCGCCGATCGTGCCGATATCACCGTCCTTCACGGACAGAAACGACTGAAGCCGCTCGCGCCATTGATCGACAAGCTGGTGACGATGGACGAGAATGAGCGTGTTGACACCACGCGCTGCAATCATGCGCGCGCCAATGACGGTCTTACCGAACGCTGTCGTAGCGGCCAGCACTCCGTAGTCGTGAGGTTCGATCGCGGCAACGGCGGCGGCCTGTATGTCATGCAGGGTGCCGAGAAACTCCAGATCGAGCGGTTGGCCAACATTGCGTTCGTCTCTAAACAGCGCCGTGGCTCCGTTCAACTTTAGCAACTCGACAGCTTCATCAACGCAGCCACGCGGCAGGCCGACATGGCGCGGATGAAGCTCGGCACAGGAGATGATGCGCGGCTTACCGAACGTCGGTAGCCGCATGGCTTGGGCGCGATAGAACTCGGGGTTCTGAAATGCCGCAATCCGAACCAGTTGGGCCACCATTGACGACGGCAAGCCGGAACGGTCGACATAGACTTGATCGGCAAGCACCACGCCGACCTGCTCGGGCATGGGTTCCTTAGAGGACTGCGCCTGGCGTCGCCGCGACGGCATCATCTTCCACGGCTCATCCGCATTCTCGTCATCGACGGGCAGTCTGACGCCGGTGGCGCCGCCAGGCATTTCCATTTCGATCTTCGCGATCACAGAGGAAACTTCCGAAGGAGTCATTCGGTGTTGGCATGAGAGGAATGCCCACTGATCATCGTGAGGCCGCAGATCACCGTCGACGAAGATGCTGTTCCCATTTTCCCGAGCATGTCGTTGCAACGGCAGCGCGATCAGGTTTCCGAAGCCGCCACCCGGCATCGTGTCCTGGCTCGGAAACAGGCGATCATAGGACTGAAAGCCGATCTCTGGTCGCCGATTCATTGTTCGTGTCAAAAGCAGTGTCCCCAGACGGCGCGCATCCGATGCCGCGACGGGCTCAGCGAAGAACAGCCAGACATGACCGCCGTTTCCGGAGCGCGACCGTTCCAGCGCAACCGGCACGTTGCACTCGCCGCACGTTGCCATGAAGGCAAAGGCATCAGTCGACCAATTTTCATCGTCGAAGTCGACGGCCAGAAATCCGCACGTGTCGTCGAAGAGCAGCGGATAGACGCCGACCACGAAGTCCTTGCCTCGACCATTCGGCCGAACGCGATCTTCCCCGCGAAGATGGCATTCGATCACGTCGTCGGTAACAAGGATGAAAGCCTTGCTCGGGCAGTCGCCGCACTTGACTTGCGGCTTGCCGCACACGCCGCGGACCCACTCGTTGGCGCATGCCGGAGAGTAGCCCGATCGACCCGTTTTCGGATTGTCCCATCGCGCCGGAAAGACATCTGTGCGACCGCCGAAAAGCCGGCGAAAGAGCGCGATCTTGTCGACGGCAGGCGAACTGTTGGTAACACTTGCGACGGTTGACCCAACGAAGACCGGCTCAATCTTTGATAACTCGAAATCCCGAAGGTGTTGCTCGAGTCTAAGCCGTTCTTGTTCCAATTCCCGCAATCGCGAGCGGATTTGGTCGGCTTCTTCCTGGTGATCGGGTTTCGCTGTCGGCATTTTATGGCTCGCTCAGCTCAAAGCACACAGGTCCCATTGACGAGCGAAACGGCAGCACCTTCAACAGGAGGGTGTCTGCGAACCGGGCTGTGCGCGTCGATCAAATCGTCATAAGTTCAGTCGCCTTGGCCAACGCATCCGCCATATCCGCGTCGGTAACTTTCTGAGCTCTGCCTCCGGCATATAGCGTCCAGTCCCAGGGATCGAAGACCGGCACACCAGCGACAACAAACTCGCGGGTGTCCCTGCTGACGACGATGAGGTCTGCAAGTGCTGCCAGTGCTGCGATGAGCAGGTCGGGCTCGGAAAACGTATGGCCTGACTTCCGGCCAGCTTCCAACATCAAGCGCCAGCGCAATAAAGCATCCTCAGTCACAGGAAGCACACGGCCCACAAACAACGGACGCAAGGTTCGATCGAGCCACTGCCCAAGGTCGGACCGGCGAGCCGGATCGGTAATCTGCTCGATGCCAAAACGCACCTCAGCGAAGGTGACATCACTCGTAAACAACACGTCGCCCGGCTGTCCAGCAACAAACGCGCGCACTTTTTGGGCAGGTCTCGCTCGCCGCAGTTCCGAGACGACGTTGGTGTCGATCAGCCAGCCTCTCAAAGTTTCACATCCCGAATTGGCGATTTCACCGACAGCCTTTCGATCGACACATCCCGCAGCGGCGAGTTGGCCAGAGCGTCAACAAGATCGCGCCCAGATACCGGCTTCTTGAGGCGATCCCATTCGCCCGCGTCGACAACAACGACGGCGTCCTTGCCATGCACAGTGACGCGCTGCGGCCCTTTCTCGCGGGCGCGCCGAACAAGCTCGCTGAACTGTGCCTTGGCGTCCTGCAACCGCCAACGGCCGGGACTAGACGGGCGCCGCGTGGTCTTAACGGTTGGTATTGCGGGCATGGGGCAATCCTTTCTAGTCAGATCGACCAGTTTATAGCCGATCTGACCGCTTAGTGGAAGAGGCGAGCGATCACACGGGCTGCTTGTCTATCTCTGTACGAACATCGGACGTTGGATGGCCGATCGGCGTCCAAAAGCAGTGCCTATTGACACGCGGCCCTTCAATCCATCACCACTCTACGTACAAAATAACTTCCGCCGTTCGCTCTTGGCCCTCGGCTGGCGGATTGTCCAAAATGCCGACGTCAGTGGTCGCCAGATGTAAGGGCTCAAGTAGCGGCCGGATCTGTTCACGAAGCCAGTCGGCACGAAGACTTGGCAGGTCTTCGTTGCGGATGGGATTGCCGGCCAGCCGGGGCTGGGATGTTGACGCATAGGTTCCTTCGGGCAATCGTGGCAGCACTTGTATCTCACGGTTCGGGGGGCTTTCGGCGGGTCCCAACACGGCACGAGGATCGGCGCCGCCGCGCAGGAATAGGCGGCGCTTGCTCGACAGCTCGGCTATGGGAGCAAGCTCGTCGGCGATCACACGTTCCATGCTTGCGATAAGCGCATTCGCAGCCGTCAGCGAACGGAACTGGCGATCGGCAAAGACGAACGGCATTCCATCGACCTTGAGACGTATCCTATACCAAGTACCCGGCTCACCCGAGACGAGATGCGGGCCATCCAATGGCGTCAGGATGTAGAATGGCGTATCGATCCTTCGGGTCAGGCGAACGCGCTGGCGCTCCCGACGCTCGGCTTGAGCGATCCGCGCCTTCAAATCGGCAACCTCGGTTTGAAGTTTGACCGTGTCTGGATTTTGGGACTGCACTCCGGGCGCACGATCGTCACCTCGTGGTTTTGAAGCTGGTGTAGAATGAGCTGGATCGGGGGCGAGGATCTCGGGTACCAAAGTCTGTGCTGAGCCGGTAGGCCTTGCTTTCAGTACATCAAGGGCGTTCTCGAGTTCTTTGGTCTTGGCCTCAAGATCAGCATTCAATTTGAGGACTTGCTGAAGCTCTTGCGTCTTGTTCTCAAGATCTGAATTCAATTTTTCAACGACCGGTGAAGCAACCTGCGGGCCGGTCAGTATGAGCCAAGTCAATGCGGCAGCGAGTGCAAGAAGTCCAACCAGACCCGTCACCAGGGCCCGGATCGAATAAGAGCGCGCCAGCAGCGCCAGGGCCACCGCCACAACACCGAGACTTGCAAACACCAAGGCCGATGCCGAGCCAAACGCGCTCATTGCTTACTCCAGGGTTGTCCGTCTGACTTGTCCGGCATTTCGCGGCGCTGATTTGAGCCCTGCGCCGATGCATTGCCCAACCGGCTCCAGCTGTGTACGGTAAGTCAGATCACTCTCACGGAGTAAAGCGTATGCTGCAAGGGGGCACTTCGACACGCGACCGCCCTGGCGGTCCCGGCGAGTTCGACTCACCTCAACGCGTCGCAGCTCCTATTCTCTTTCTGAGTGAGGCGCACTCGGCGTTACTGCGGGAGGCCGAACAGCCGGTTTGCGACTATATCTGCTCGATCATCCGCTTTGAACTATCAAAGCTGCCGGCCTATTCTTCCCTGTCGGTCCGGCATTTCGACGCGCACGCACGAAGGCTTCTCCTGGCAACTTGGAGGTTGTCGGAGCAGTTCAGCCATCGTCGTGTCCGGGCCGAGCATCTCATCATCGTGTTGCTCAATTCTGACGGCGGACACCGGATAGCGGGTGTGGATCAAGCCGATAGATTAGCCCTGCTGACCGGGGCTCTCCTTCGTGCGACGCACTATAGGGGCGGCGGCTCCATCGGACCGCCCACCCACGATGTCGTCCGCCCGAATGGACTTGTCGTTGAATGGTTTGGCGAGGCAGCCAAGCGCGCGGCGGCACGAGGTTATGATGCCGAGATATGCGTAAATGATCTGCTCGATGTCTGTTGCACCACCGATTGCGACCCTGCCATGCATGCGAAACTGGTGGACCGACTGAACTCTCTGAGACACATCGGGCGGATCAACAGCCAACTAGAGCTGGCACGTCAAAGGATTCAAACGTCGAACGACATCGCCAAAGAGAATGAGAAGACCACAGCAAAAGGCTTGGTCGCGGTTACTCAATCGCTCGAGTCGATCGACGGCAAATTGGAGCGCCTTGCTTCCGGCTTCAGCCAACAGTTCAGCGGCGAAGCGGCCCAGCTGGCCGACATAAAAACCTGCCTGACCGAAGTCGCCGGGGCACAACTTGCGAACCTTAGCCCTGGCGCAGAACTGATCGCCATCGCCAGCGACGTCGCATCAACACGCACTGAACTTGCGGCGCTCGACGACAAGACAGCGCACATCACGCAGATTCAACTACCAAGGATCGCTGAGAACGTCGGCGCGCTGCATAGAGAGATTGCGAACCTTGATCGCACGGCAATGGCAATCAGGGATGCGATCACACCGGATTTCACCGGGGGAATCGGTGCCATCCAACGCCAACTCACAACAATTGACCACCGGACGGAACGGATCGATAAAGACTTGCCCCGCCCGCCCACATACCGCTGGCTCGCGCTCACATTGGCGGGCGTTATCGCGCTCGGTATCGCCACAGGCCTTGCCTTGAGCTACCTGTCAACATCGGCGATGACTGGCGCGGATGGGCCGGCAATGGTCCGCGTTCAGGCCAAGACTTAAGCCCGTGCCTCGCGGATGCGCGGGCGCACAAATCGGGCGAGTTCCGCGGGATCGACGCCTTCAGGCACGGTGAGCCCGGTCGCATCTCCAAACCCATCGTCGAACCAAGCTAATCGTTCGCCGCCGAAATACACGCCGAACGTGGAGAGACACCGCCCCGGCCCCAGTTCGCCATCCAACAAAGAAAGGCCACGCAGCAGCGTCACGAGAGCCGTTGACAGGGCGTCAGGATCGGCCGGCAAACCGTCGCGCATGACCGCAAAACCGTAGCGATCACGCACCCGCTCCAATAAGGGGCCAGCAGCAGTGAGAACGGCATATTGATCTTGGCTTGGTGCGGCGGCCCGCACGGCCTGCTCAGCGCCGTCAACTTCGGCTGACAAGACGTATGCGGCTGCCACACGCTTTCCCAGCCGCGAGATGAAGGGCACAACGTCGCCCATGTGATTGCTCCTCGTTACGGTCGCAAGCACACACGAGAATCGACCCACCGGCTAAAAGCGCTGAACCGTGTGCGCGTGTCGATGAAAATCATCACGCATCCACGGCAAATGACCGAACCAGTGGCCGGGCTGATGGCCTGGGCTGGTTTCTCCTGTTATGCATTTCCGCCCGTTCGTGATTGCGACATAGGCCATAAGGAAAGCGCTCTGAGCTATCGATGAAACCGAACACAGCGGAACTATCTGAGCAGGGGCAAGTTAGAGGCTGGCCCAATCTCAAAGTCAGCGAGTCATATGAGCGTGCGCAAGTCGATGCGGACAACTCGGCGGCAGTTCTTGCCTTGCCTGATGGCTCGCTAAATAGCGTCGATAGCGCGATCGCAGCACTGATTCAGGTTGTACTCACCCTCTATCCGGCTTGGTTGCCTGACGCCGAAGGCATTGAAAGTCCGGCTGGTTTAGGACGTGCGGCGGTCACGGGACTTGCCCGCGCCGAGGCCGCGCGGGGCCCGCTGTTTGGCCCCGTGCTTGAACGGTTTGCAAATGCGGCACTGGAACGGCGGGGGTTCATAAAATGGAATGACTTGCCTCGGGAAGTCGTCGTGCGAGAATGCGGAAAGCTGATCCGCGCTGCCTATCGGCTCCCTGATCTGGTGGTTGTCGTGGCCGCCCCCGTTGAAACAGGAACGCATTCCATCGGCGTCGAGGAAACAGCGCTCTTGCTTGCGCCGTTGCTGCCCGCCGCTATCTGGATTGCGGGTCCAACGACCAACACTATGACGCGGATCGCTCTGCCAGACATAACCGCTGCCGGCGGCGCTTCAGACATCAGTGACCCGCCAGTGGAAGCACTTGACTCGATGCCGTGGGCGACCCCGCTGGCTGGCCGGCCCAATCCATTCAGCGTTGTCGAACTACGGCTTGAGGCCTACCTCCAGCCGCAGCCTTGGAGTAACGGGCGTGCATGGAACGCGAGTTGGCAGGCGGGGCCAACCAGCAATTCCATCCTCGTCGATTTGTTATGGGAGACGGAACGGCTCGTCGTCGAACTCGACGGGGCCGAACACCGCGGAATCGAAAAATTCGCATCCGACCGTCGCCGGGATCGCCTCCTGCAGCTGGCTGGATACGCCGTACTGAGATTTACCAACGCCGAGGTCTTGTCCGATATTGAAATGGTTGCTTCTCACATCGAGCGATTCCTGAAAGATAGACGCGCAGCACCTGAGAGCTGAGGGAGGTTTTTCATGACCTATACGACCGTCGAACGCAGCGCGCTCTACACCTTGTTGATGTTGAAGGGTGCCATTCCCAACACGGAACTTGAGAAGGTTCATAAGGTTGCTCTCAAGAAGGCATCCCGCGACAAGCTGGTTCGCGATGGCTTGGTTAAAGCCCACCGGGCCGGGCGCGGCAATGCGCTGGAATTGACCGACAAAGGCCGCGAATGGTCGAGCCGCGACATAGGTAACGAGACGCCGGGAAAACTGTCGCCTTTCAATGCGGTGGTTGTTTATAAGGTGCTCAATGGAATCGCTGCAGGCTTGGCGCTGCGCGGGCTCACGCTATCTGAGCTGATCAGCGGGTCCGCACAGCCAATGCCGCCGGGATCAACAGTGACCGAGCAGATCAAGACCGCCTACCGCCGCCTTGCCAAACAGCCCGGCGCATGGGTCTATCTGAGCGAACTCCGGCCGCTCGTCGCGGGGGCGAGTAAAGCAGACGTAGATAGCGCGTTGAAGGCGTTGTATACGGACAAAAAGATCGACCTCACGCTGGTGGCGGATCAAAAGTCGTTAACAGCGGTTCAGCGCGCGGCAGCCCTTCGGTTGGGCGTGGCGGATATGCACTTGATCGCAATGGAGTAAGCCTGTGCCCACGCAATTGGATGCGATCAAGGACATAGGCTTTAGATCCTTCACGCGTCCCGATGACGTCTGGCGGCACGAAACAATCCACGTTGAAGGTCTTCATGCCGAGGCTTACGAGGACGTGTTACGGCTCTATTGCCAGATCCAAAGTGGGCAATTGGTCGGCAACGTGGTGATTCAGGGCAGGCCCGGCGTCGGCAAGACTCATTTTTTGGGCCAGTTGCGCTCCAAGGTGATGAGCCAAGGCGATCTCTTCGTCCTCGTCCAACTCGCAAGCGCGCGCCAATTCTGGCACAGCCTCGTTGACCACTATCTCAGCGCATTCGCCCGTCAAAATGAGAATGAGCAAACCCAACTCGCGGCATGGTCAGCGGCGCTAATATCTGCCGCCGGGCTTTGTGAAGCGCTCAGTGATCGTGCGGCACGCTCGTCGATGTTTGCCGACGAGATTGCAGCTTTACGCCCGCTGCTGCGCGAGCACGTTGGCAAGACGCCTGAGGGGCGCCGGGCGCTGGATGTTTTCGTGGCAGTTCTTCTGCAGGCAACGGAACACGATGACGTTCATGCCCGCGATGTCGGGATGAGCTTTCTTCTTGGAATCGATGTCGACCCGGAAAGCCAGCGCCGATTCGGTTTTGCCACAGCTTCGGTGCAACCTCGTGAGGTCATATCCGCACTGGATCGATTGACAGCGCGCGCTGGAAAAGTGGGCCTTGTCTGCATCGATCAGCTAGATGGATTGGTGGCTGTCACCTCGTCCCAGGCGTCAGACGACCGGCCCGATGTTCTGCTGCTCAATCATGTTGCGAACGGATTGATGGACCTTGCCGAAGACTGCCCCAACAGTCTCGTGGTGTTGTCTTGCCTGCCGGATACCTGGATACTGATCACGGAAAACGTCGTGCAATCAGCCGCTGCTCGGTTTCCTGAAAAACTCAACTTCCGCAATATCCCCGCGGAGCGTGTGGGTCGTGATTTGATCGCGGCCTATTTTGAAACCTGGTATCGGCGGGTTGAGTTTTCGCCCCCTTACCCGACGTGGCCGATCCTGCCCCAAGCCTTCGACGATATAGCCGGGCTCTATTCGCCGCGAGAACTGATTGGGTTTGCTGCGGCCCATGTCCGCAAGTGCCGTCAAGCTGGCGAGATTAGCGAGCTTGCAGCTTTTCCCGGAGCTGGCAATGCTCAGCCAGGATCAACGCTGCCACCCGTCGCGACGGCCCCTGCCGCAGTGACGAACCCCGCTCCAATTGCTGACGACGTGCTGGCCCGCTTCGACGCTGCGTTCGAGGCCTCAGTCAAATCTGCGGCGATTGATGCCGTCTTCGACGAGAAGCAGAGCGACACCGCCTTGCCCCCGCTTTTACAGGCAGGCTTGCAAGCCTGGATCGCCGAGAACGACGTCGCTCGAACGTCCAAAACCGAGGGACCACCCGGTCGCAATCCACCCCTCCACGCGCGCCTCTGCCAGACGCTCAACGCCGATACCGAAGATGAAGCCTATTGGTCGTTTCGCGCCGTATTCGCCACCCATCCACGATCGGCCCTGACCCAACTGCGGCGGGCGATCGATGCGTCCGGTCTGGGTCTTGCCTCAAACAAGCGAAGGCTCGTCATTCTTCGCAATGAAGGTTGGTCGGCAGGGTCCGAAACCCAAAAGGCCGTAGCCGAACTTCAACGGCTTGGAGGTACCGTAATGCCGCTTGAGCGCGCTGACGTCGCTGTGTTCAGCGCACTGGCTTGGCTCCAGCACACTCACGTCGATGCTTTGACGCCATGGCTGCGCGCGCGGCGGCCCGCGAGCGGCTGCGGGTTACTGGCGGCTGTGCTGAAAGAACACGCCAATAGCTCGGCACAGCCAACTTCGGCAGGCAGAGCGCCGACGCGCGAAAATCGCCCGCAAGATTCGGTGCCCTCCATTACCTCTCGGAAGCAAACTCTACCTGCACCGCCAGCCCGGCTGCCAGCATCGCCGCCAAACGCTGACGCCGTTGCATCGATCGAGCTGGGCCGCTCGCCCGACACCGGCAAGCCGATCACCATGCGGCTCGAAGACCTGCGCCGCCACACCGCAATTTTCGCTGGCCCAGGCTCTGGAAAGACCGTCTTTCTCCGGCGCATGATCGAAGAATGCGCGCTCGCCGGGGTTTCCTCAATTGTGCTTGACCCCAACAACGACCTTGCACGCCTCGGGATGCCCTGGCCTGAAGCACCGCTGGGCTGGCAGGATGGGGATGCCGAACGTTCCAAGCGCTATCTCGAAACCGCCGAGGTCGTGATCTGGACGCCCCGCCGCGCAACGGGCCGCCCTCTGTCGTTCCAGCCACTCGGCAACCTGAACGCAGTCATTGATGATCCCGAGGAATTCGCGCTCGCGATCGAGAGCGCCGTCGCGACGCTGCTGCCGCGCGCCGGTCTGCCGAGGTCTGGGGCGAGGGCCGTGAAGGGGCAAGCCGTCCTCAGCGAAGCTCTGCGCCGGTTCGTGTTGGATGGCGGCACGGGCCTCAAGACCTTCCTCGCCTATCTTGGCAATCTTCCAGCCGATGTCAGCACGCTTGCTGATGGCGTCGACTTTGCTCACGACATGGGACAAACGTTGCAGGCCGCGACCGTGATCGACCCGATGTTTGGCGGCGATGATCCGTCCGTCGATCCGGGCGTCCTCCTCACGCCGTCGCCGGGGAAACGCGCGCGCGTATCGGTGATCAGCTTTGTTGGTTTGCCCAATGACGACCAGCGGCAAGGCTTCGTCAACCAGCTTCAGATGGCGCTGTTTGCCTGGGCGAAGCTGAACCCGGCTGGCGACCGCCCTCTGGGCGGTCTTTATGTGATGGACGAAGCCCAGACCTTTGCCCCAGCAAGTCCTGCGACCGCCTGTTCACAGAGCACGCGGGCGCTTGCCGCCCAAGCGCGCAAATACGGCCTTGGACTTGTATTTGCGACGCAGGCACCAAAAGGCATTCACAACCAGATCGTAGGTGCTGCCACTACGCACGTGCACGGCTGTCTAAATGCCCCAGCCCAACAGGCCGCAGCGCGCGAAATGGCCCAAAGTAAGGGGGGAGATGTTGCCGATATCGGAAAATTGAAGCCCGGACAGTTCTATGTCGCGAGCGAACGGATCGCACTGCAGAAAATCGTGACGCCTAATTGTCTGAGCTTCCATCCCAAAAGCCCGCTCACCCCAGCCGAAGTGCTTGATTTGGCGAGGGCGCGCTAAGAAAGCCCGTATTCAGCTGCGAAAAGGACTCGCTCGCAACGGTCCAGATTGTTCGAGAACCTTGGTGGGGGCGGAAAAGATTCGAACACCTAATGTGCTCCCTTGGGATAAGCGAACCGATCCAAGCAATTCGGTGCGAGGCAGTGTAATCCTAAGCATTCACAGTCATCGGCACCACCTGGCTGCATGGCACACTGCGGGCCCCCGCAACCACCGAGACTTGAAAATGGGGCACCGGCGTCCCGTCTTTGTTCTTTATGCCTTGGGCAACTGCCAGGATTGTCGCCAGCTCTCCACAAAGCTCCGGGCTCACTTCTCCGCGCTTGGCGCCGGGAAACACCTTTATCGTCTTGATCATGGTCCGCAGCGTCGACTTGGCTTCAGCCGCCAGTTCCGGATCCGCCAGTTCGGCTTGCAGGCGCGCGACCGCCGAGCGATAGCGCTCAGAAATGTTGGGGTGAATGGTCAGCATCGGCGGCTCAGCCGACAACCACTCTAGCGCCACTTTTTCCGCTTCGTGCGATTCGAGCCGCTCTTTTGTGGACGCAGTGATGATGCCGCGCTCGATCGCGTCAATGATGCCAGCAATCTTGCGTTTGACATCGGCCAATTTCTTATCGCGATTGCCGGCCGCAGCGCGCCGCTCGGTCTGAAGCCGATTCCACTCGACGCGGTAATCATCAACAAATTGGGCAACTAGATCGGGAATCAGCAGCGTCGATTGAAGAGCGTCCATATTGAAGAGCGTCCATGACGCGGCCCTCCAAGTCCTGGCGCTTGACACCACGGCTGTTGGTGCATGTACCCTGGCGGCCACGGCGCGCGCGACCGTAGCGATCTTTTGCGGTGATCGTAAGGCCGCCGCCGCAGACACCGCAAGTCAACAACCCGCTGAGCAAAAACCGTGGGCGATGGGTGTCGTTCAGTGGATGAGTGACGTGCGGGTCCGTCGTTGGTCGTGACACTTCGCCCTGTCGCGCCTTCACGGCGGCCCACAGTTCGTCGTCCACGATCCTCAGGTGCGGAACCTCTGTGACTATCTCGCTCCCCGCCGGGTTCATGCGGGCGACCCGGCGTCCAGTCGCGGGGTCCTTGAGGAACCGCTGCCGCCCCCAAACCTGCTTGCCGGTTTAGAGCGGGTTGTTCAGAATCCCAGTCTGCTTTTTATGGTGCCCTCGGATCGTCGTGTCGCCCCATGGCTGGCCACGGGGTCCAATCACGCCGCGTTCGTTCAACGAGTGCGCGATCGAACGCGGCCCCTCACCGGCAGCAAACCGCTGGTAAATCTCGATCACGATTTCAGCCTCAGCAGCGTTGACCTTGCGCTCGCCCGTGAAGGGCTGGCCGACGGCATCCGTGCCAGCGACGATGTGATAGCCGAAAGCGCGCCCACCGCCGGATGTTCCGGCAATGATGCGCCCCTCGATGCCGCGCCGCGTCTTCTCGGATATACTCTTGAGGGTCAACGCGGCCAGCAGTCCGATGATCGAGGCATGCATTTCCGTGATCGGTCCTTCGCTGACCGTCACAATGCCTGCGCCAACGAACTTCAATTCGTTGAACAACCTCGCTGTGTCCTCGATACGCCGATTGAGGCGATCAAGCGATTCAGCCACGATACAGTCGAACTTGCCGTCCTTGGCGTCCGCGACCATCTGACGGTAGCGCGAGCGGGTCATCGTGTGAGCACCACTGATCGCGGGTTCCTCGTAGACAGCAACGATCGTCCAGCCGTTGCGCTCCACGAAGGCGCGACAGAGACGCAGTTGATCTTCTGTACTCATAGCTGACTGCTTTTCATCGCTGGAACGGAGATACACGGCAGTACGCTTGGACATTGGTGACGCGCTCCATTTGACTTCAGCAATCACAATATTGCGCTTACTTCTTTGATCTGGCAGAACGCCTGCGGTTGCTCGCGGCATCAGCCGCAAGAATGCGTGCGATGGCCTGTTGGCGGCGCTCGTCGAGGAAGCCAAGATGGGTTTGGCTCGCGCTCAGGTCATCGGCCAGATTGTAGGCTTCCATTTGATCGGAGCTTTGATCAAGTAACGATGCCACCATGCGCATGTCCTCAGGGCTGGCGATGGCGACACCCGTCGCATTAATTTTTCTCGGCAAATGCGGATTAATTCGAACACCAAGTTCGTATTCCGTCGCCTTACAAAACCGCTTGTAGAAGGTAGAGGCCGTCATATCGGAACCCGTCGACGTAATCCACATTGCGTCGCTCTCTCGCCCCGGTAGGAGCATGGGGCGAATTTTGTTAAACCAATGATCGATGAAGGGCGTCAACATGGCGGACAACTCTGCTTGGATACGGCGACGTGCCTTCGTCTCGACGGCCGAGAAACGAATTTCATACACGTCCATGACATTCCGCGTGATATTGCGCCTTTGCAGTATCCCGACGAAGTTTCGTTTTCTCAGTGCCTTGCAGATGATGGCCGACATCATGAGACCGCCACTGTATACCATGGCGGAAACGAAGCTCGTTTCGGCATCGACCATGACCCGCTGCATCCTGTCGATTCCCGCATAGAACATGTCCGACGGCGCCACCAAGAGGTGTCGCTGGTCACGGCTGGGTTTGGCAGTGCGTTTAAGTAGCCGTAGGAGCCTGATCAGATAGTCTTGGTTTGCTTTGGGAGCGATAACCCGCAGCACGTTGTGAAGACCCCTTATGTAAGTCAAACGCGCAAACGGGCTAACGCGCGCCAACGTCTTGGCATATCCATTAAGGCGCGCGCGTCACCCGCTCGTGGGGTGCTTCGTTCGGATCGAGCGCTCCTCGGTGTCGTAGAAATCTTACCCAATAGGTATAGCTGGTAATATTTGTGAAGCGAAAATCGCCGCTCCAATGAGCCGCAAGTCCGCCGTCGACACAATCGTCCGACTCGACGAAATCACATCCGTCACCCGGGTCGAATGCACGTTCCATGGCCCGCCGATCGGCGGCGGGCCATTCGTCAAGCCACGGACCGAGCAGGTCCGCCCGCTTTTTCTTCCGCATAAGAGCGACCTCACTTCTTCGGGCGACGGCGTTTGCCGAACGCGCGAATAGAGTGAAGTTTTCGCCCTTCCAACAACGATAAGCACTTCGCCTGAGTTGCGCGGTGTACGCGTTGCTCATAGACGTCGTGGAGCATTCGATTGTTGGCCCAGCCGCCTGTTCGCCGCGCAACTTCTAGCGCGCCTGGATCTGCATCCAGGGTAATTTTGGGTGAAGTTTTTGCGGACGAAATGCGGGTGCCAGTCTTTCAGGCTCGTATTCTTACGGACGAACTTTGTCATCTGCTCACGGAGTGCGCTCGCACTTTTGGCGCCACCCGATCGACCAGGAAACAAGTGCTCAGAGTTCTCGCACTTATTGTGTTTCATGATCATGGGCCGGTATATTTCGATATAAAGCCGCAACAGGGAAATTGTATCTGCGTTAAGAAAATGCTCCGGCGATCTCTTACTAACGGATTGCCTTTTCGCCTTGCGCAACAAGAGCCGCTCGATACCGTCCAAACTCGTTGAGACAATCTGGTCGAGTTCGATTGAAACAAAGGCGCCAATCCGCCATGGCGCGCACATCCACAGCTCCAGGATCAGCGCCCGTTGGATGGCATAAGCTCAGCCGATCGTATTCGGGTTCCGCTTACTCAGGACCTTGTTTTTGATCACGGTTGGCAACGCCAAGAGGGTGTCCATGACGCTCGCATCGTCGAGACAATCAAGCATCTCCTGGTCACGACTCGCGTACGTTTTCATGAACTCGACATGTTTCTGCTCATATTTCGCGACGATTCTTCTAACCAGCTTCAAGTCGGCTTTTTCCAGGACGCCGGGATGCGCGGCAAGGCGACCGAGCGCGTCAAAGCGCGCGATGACTGTTCGGCTCACGACGCCGCCTGCGCGGGCTTTCAGCCCCCGCATTGCAAGTCGGAAGCGGCGAGGCGCACACAAGTCGTACGGCTGCAGAAGCTGGTCGTGCTGAACCCCAGCCTCGCGAAACGCCCAGACGACCATCCCCAAGGAACTCTTGTGATTTCGCTCCGAGAATTTGGTCAACGGCACGGTCAAATCGCCGTCATCATCATCGTCGTCATCAATATCGTCCTCGATGTCGAGTTCATCGGACGGTTCGTCCCCTTCAAGTTCTTCGAGTCTGCACCCGCACGCGAGGTACGTGTCGATGGACGCTTCCAGTTCGGAGTACTCGGCCCAGTCGATAGCAGACCGCCGTTGGACGGCGTTGCGTGTGATAACAAGTGGGGGCCAGTCGGGAATGATAGCGCACTTGTTCCACGTGCGGGTGAACGCGTTGAAGGTGGCTCTCGGCGCGGCAAGACGGCATTCGGTAAAGATTGCCTTTTCGAGGTCGTCGATGGTGACCTGGGTCGCGTTCCAGGGGCTAACGCTGATGTACGAATGGTAGCGGAGGCCGGGCCTTAGGTCTCTGCGATCCCACTTAGACGGCACCAACGAAAGCAGGCGCTTGCATTCGTCCGTTAGCGGTGTATGGCCTATGCCGCGAGGGGCTTCATAGAAGTCAGCTATCCGGTTACATGTTCTGTGCGCGTTTTTGAGCGTCTTTGGTTCGAGGCCCAAGTCTGCGGCGCACAGCCCGTCGAAAAGCTCCTCGATCGACTTGTGATTGAAAATTCGATCGGAGAACTTAGAGCGCTGCGTCACCGGTGATTTGGCCGCATGCCAGGAAGGCGCGGCGTCCCAGGCGAGGGCTTTCCCCAGGCGCGACGCGTCATCGGCGCGGCGGTGCGGAGGGTAACGCGGGTCGGTTTTTACGGACTTGCGAGTTTTGCTCCAGGTCGAACATTTGATGATGGTGGGCAAGTTATCGAAGGGCATGTCGAATTCTCCTGTTGGGACAGAATGTTGGGGATCGAGGGTCATTGGGAGACACCGAAAGGCATCTGGGGAAATTTGGGAAAAGCGGGCCCATGATTATCCGCAAAGATCGCCGGCACGCTTTTCCCGGGCAGTTTGATTCTTTCGTTAAATCAATGGCCGTTATCGAACTCCGCCAGAGCAGAATGGGGAATCCGGATCATTCGGCCGTTCCGCCACGCCCGGATATCAACAATTAGCTACCTATTAACTTTATCAAGATAGATATATGGATAAAATAATTGATCGGATCAGTTATACAACAAAGGAGATTGCATAGGAAAGGATAAAATCATTATCGGACGTGATGCGCACGGGAGACCCTTGAGATTCGAACAGCGCGCAGTGCCGTCTGGCACGTCAGCAACCCAGAAGTCGGCGAGGCCTCCTAATCCAAGTGACCCAGATATAAAAACTTGCAAAGTGAGGATGAACATCGACAATCATCATTCAAACTACGAAAGCCTCAGCATCTCCCTCAAGATTGGGCCAACTATATTGGTGGAACCAGCAAACTAACAATGCCCGTAGCGCCTGACGAGAGCCAGCAAGCATTAGAACAACTCGACGGAAAGTTGCATGCGGAAGGTGGTCAAAAACCGGGAGATCAGGTGGCCGTCATTAAATCGAATGGGCGTGCCAGTGGAATAGCCACTGTCATCAAGTGCAAGCCTTAGCGCGGACCACGAGGTTGCCTGCCAACTCTGGGACGTTGTCCACCCGCAGGTTGCGGTGACCTCCTCATGATCGTTTAAGGATCGATCACCGCTGGATAGTGATGTCAAGCCCCTTCCTGCCGGTTAGGTGGCATATGATCGGAAACAGCTCATTGTTGCCGATCCTGAGGTGTTGCGCTTGAAGCGCTGCTCATCGTTGAGATCGCCCGCAATGGGCATTGGCGGCTGACAAGCCGCCGCGCCAGGGCTAGGCTGCCTTCGCATTGCGCATGGGGGCTGTCAGCGTGCCACGTCTCTTCATTTCCCACTCATCAAAGGATAACATTCAGGCGCGCGCCTTCCAGCGCTGGCTGATGGCCAACGGCTGGGCCAAGAAGGACGTATTCATAGATCTGGATGGAATTGGTGCCGGGGAGCGTTGGCGCGACGCGCTTCGCAAGGCCAAGGCCTCTTGCGAGGTGGTGCTGCTGCTCGCCTCACCCGATGCGCTCGATAGCAAGGAATGCCTGCGCGAGATGAACCTAGCCGAGCACCTCGAAAGGGAAATCATCGTTGCCATCCTGCGCGACCTAAAAAATGACGACCCTCGGCTTGCAGGCTGGTCGGACAAACAGTTTGTCGACCTTTCCACCGAAAAGAGAGAGTACACGGACTCTTTCGAGTACGATGGCGCGATCCACCATGTGCACTTCCATCTGCCTGCACTCAATGCCATTTCCGCGCGGCTCGTGCACCTTGGCATTGCTCCCGGCAGCTTCGCCTGGACTCCGCCGAAGAAGGATGCAGGCCCGTTTCCTGGATTAGCGGCCTTCGACGAGAACGACGCAGGTATCTTCTTCGGGCGCGACGCTGTAATCATGGCGGGGATCACTGACTTGCGGACGATGCGCAAGCGGCGTTCGCCGCGCCTGCTGGTCATCGTAGCCGCATCCGGCGCAGGAAAATCCTCTTACCTGCGAGCCGGTTTGTGGCCCCGCCTCAAGCGTGACGCTGATTTTGCACCGCTCTGCATCCTGCGTCCCGCTCAAGGCATCCTGACCGGCCCAGACGGCCTCGGACGTATGTTGGCACCTTGGTTCGAGCTCCGCGGTCACTCGAAAGTCCCGGGCGACATTCACTCTGAGATTACCCAAGCGAGCGCAACGGCCGCGACGACGGCGTTAGCGGCCCTTCTAATTGAAGCGACCGCTATTGCGACGACGGCCCGTCAATCCGGTGCTCCGGGGGCCATGCCACCCGCGCCCCTCATTGCCATCGATCAAGGCGAGGAGCTGTTCGCGCCGGAAAACACGGCCGAGAGCGAGCGGTTCCTCGGCCTGCTCGCGGCCTTGCTGCGAGACCCGCCAAATGACGTAGATCCGTATGTGTTGATAACGATCCGGGTCGACAGCCTGGATGCCTTGTTGCAGCGTTGGTCCACGCTCGGGCTCGATACGCCTCAACTGCGCTATCTGCTGCCCTTGTCACCGTCCGCCTACCGCGAAGTCATAATTAGACCAGTCGAGGTCTACTCCGACCGCGAGCGCCGCGTTGTGATTGAACCAGATCTTGTTGAAGCCTTGGTTCAAGACGCATATGGCGGTGACGCGCTGCCACTGCTCGCTTTCACGCTTGAGCGGCTTTTTAGCGAATTCGCTGCTGACGGCGAACTAACGCTGGCGCGCTACAATGCAATGGGCCGTATCGGTGGTTCGATAGACCGGACACTTGCTGAAGCGCAACACAAAGTCGGCGCTTCAGCCGAAACACTTCGCCGCTTGGTGGTGCCAGGCCTTGCGACATGGGACCCAGACCCAAATGTCAATGCAGCTAAGCGACTTGTCCCCAAGGAAACCGACCTCACGGGTGGTGACCGCACAAATCTTGCGCCGCTTGCGCATGCACTGGTTGAGGCGCGTTTGCTCACACGAAACCTCGACACACTGGAAGTGGCACATGAGGCCCTGTTACGCCGCCCGCCAATAGATGGCTGGCTGGAGGCTCAGAAAGACGCCTTGAAACTCCGCGACGACGTGCTCAAAGAGGCCGAAGAATGGAAGAGAGACGACAAATCTGCAAAAGACCTTGTACGCCGTGGCGAACGGCTGAAGATGGCCACCGATCTGGCCGCCAATGACGATTTCACAAACGCGCTGTCCCCTGCCAAGCAATATCTGGAGGCATGCCGTGAAGTTGAGGGCCGCGCACGGCGTGAGAGCGAAAATGAGAGAGATGCACGAGCCCGCGCTCAGCGCCGGTTGCGATACGGCGCGGTCGTCGCTGCACTCTCGCTATTTGCCGCACTCGCTGCCTTCGCCTTCCCGACTGGCCTTCGTATCGACGCTGAGGAAGATGCGCTTCCGGTCTCAAAGCCGCGCAACTGGACCTTTGATCGAAGCGGCAGCAAGGTAGCGGCGATCGTCGAGGAGATCGACGGTGCTCCCCATGCGAAAGTCTGGCAGATCTCCCCGCGCTTGAATACGCGGCCGATAATCACCGTGGCCGCTAACGATTCCACCCTGTCTCCGGACGGCGGCCATCTAGCAATCATGAGAAACGGGCAGCTCTTCGTCCATGCGACGAATGGACCATCTGCACCAGTGCCCGCGATTGCGGATTTCCGAGGGCCACCCGGACCGGAAGGCGAGCGCCCAGAGATTATGAACCCGGCGCTCGCCTTCTCATCAGATGGCAAGTGGCTGATGACGGTCCCATTTGGCGGTGAGATCCAGCTTTTTGAAACTGCGGCTACCGAAAACCGAATCTCTCTGGGCAAGGTCAAGCAGGAGGATCTCGAGAGGGGTCTCATTAACATCAGCCCCTCGAGAACCCGAACGGAGTTTTTGATTTGCAATTCCACTAGAGTATCGCTGGTGCGCCCTGACCGGGTACCAAGGATCCTATCCGTCGATCTCGAGTCTCAACACTTTGGTGGTTGCGACTATGCTGGGCGTGAGAATTTGGTCGTCGCCAAGTCTGCAGACCACACGCTTTCGATCCTGGCGATCCAGGAAAATGAACTGCGCCTTTTAAAATCGATCGTGTTTCCATCAAAACAGATTACAGAAGCCCAGGTCGAGCGAGAAGGGAGACGTCCCGTCTCCTACGTCGTAAATCATGCCGGAACGGTTATTTTCGGCAGGTCAGCGGATGGACCCTTGGCACAGGCAAGACTAGAAGGCTCTAAGTTGACGCACGCAGAGATTTTCGTGCCCCCTAGATTACAGAAAAACGGCCCCCAGCGGTCGGAGCCCACTCTCTGGGCCGCAGATAATGATAAGTGGTTCGCCGGAACCGTTGAAGATGGTGAGCTTTATGTCTGGGGTGCCGATCAGTCGACCGTCAGCGGCTTGCCTCGCGAAACGACGAGGGTGAGCCGTCGGTCCGAGGCCCCGTTCTTTTCTGCACTTAAAAAAAGTGATGTCGCCCTGTTGTCTATCGGTGGAGGCGTGTTGCGTCCATTGGATCTCGGCAAACCAAAGAACGTGAACAATGCGACCGATATCCCTAAAAAGAAGGCAAGGCTAGGTGGCCAGAGCTACAGGTTAGCTCCACTTTTCGACGATAGCGGCTGGCAAGCGACGTCGACTGCCGAGGTACTCTTAGTATCTTCCGATTTCTCCATCTTGCAAAGTTCAGCTGTCCAAAACGATATTGATACGACGATCCGTGCCGCCGACGGGAGCGTGTTATGGGCCACCACTGAGGTCGGACTCACGAGGTTTCGGCGTGTCGTCAAGCTATGGGGCATAACAATCCTGGCACTGGAATGGCCACGCATTCTGTACGGTTCAGAGTCCTCCTTCGGTCCGACGACGAGCGACGGTGGCCGGGTGCCCCTACGTGGCGGCGGAGATGGCGGAGATGGCGGCGGCGGCCCTTGAAGGCTCTCCCTCAATCGCCATGGCTCAGGTGCGTGTCGAGATAGTTCGACGTCTCGTATCGCGCCACGACCTGGTCCTTCAGCAGATCGTAGATCACGACATTTCTGTACGCCCCCATAACCGCGACGAGTGTCGTTTCGGGAAGCTCGACCACGCCACGCATGTTGCGAAGTCCGAGACGCTTACCGTCAACGACTACCGGTTCGCGACCTTTACGCAAAACAACCAGATTGTCGGAGTGGGAATATACCGCCACAGCAGCCTGAGCCGCCTTACAGAAGGCAACGGATTGCGACCGTAAATGGTTTTGATCGCCCGTGTTGATGATCTTGCGCTCGCCGGTCTGGGTATGGACTGAAAGCATAGGAAGAGGCACAGGAAGCAACCGCTCCTCAAGTGCTGCTTGCGGCATGTCGAAGCTCACCCGACGCCCGATTACGCGCTCAAGCTCTGTCACGGCCAAATTATAAGCGTTTCCAACCTCTTTCACCGGCCAAGCGATATATTGGGTCAGCACGAGATGCGCCCAGCCGGCATTGTCCACGCTCATATGGGTGACCATCGCCTTGAGATCATGCTGCAAGTAGTGCCGCTTCGGCTTCAACGTCTGCCCGTCAAGGATGGTCAGTTTCGGGTCGACGACGTTATGCTCGAAGACGGGGTGCACGTCGCCGATATCGCCGTAATGCGTCACGGCAAGTTCATTTGTGCCCGGGATCTTATGCAGTTCGTGTGGATGTATCCCGCCACTCTCTACCTGATCTAAGAGTCGGAACGTACCCGCGTCGAAGATCAGAAGCGAGCCGACGTCGGCAGGCCCGCGAGCAAGCTTCCGCCGCTGCGGAATGAGAATAATATTTCGTTCCCGATCAACCAGTCCGTGGCCACCGAACACATGCTCTGTGTCCGTGGTGAGTTCTGCCAGAACCTGGTGCTCATTGTTGACGATCAAGCTCTTGGGTTTGTGGTGCGCGATACAAAGGATTCTGCCATTCGGGAGGCTACAGGTCATGTGGCCGCCGGCCATGCCGATGAGATTCTGCCGGACCGCCCCGCTCGCGAGGTCCAAAGAAGTGAGCACGCTGAAGCCCTCGCCCTGACGCCTATCGTAGGTCGAATACAGTTTCGGGTTGAGACCCAGGGCATGCACGTGCCCCCGGAGCGAGGCTTGGTTGTACACTCCGGTGCTCGGTTCCGGTGCACCGGCAGCAGTATCGCCCATTGCAGCGACGAGCCCGATCGTAAGGCACTGCCACGCAACATCGCGCCGTGTCAGCTGTGACATTTCAAATCTCCACAATATCAATTCGTGACCCAAATAAACAAATCGTGTTTGCCGCCCACGAGCCAACGACTAGGCTCACCCAGTATCAACTTCATGTCCACACGTTGTGCCCTCAGTCATGTTGCAAGAAACTCGGCCGCTTGCTCGTTCGAGTGGAACCTGGAGTGACGCCTTCGTAGCAGTTGGCGCCGCGTTGATCGCGTACGCGCTTTTCCGGCACCGCGACCTAAGCGATACACAGCTGTCGATCGTTGTTGTTCTTGTCGTCGCAGGTGTGCTCTCCACAGTCGAGTATGCGCGTGTCAATCAAGGAATCGACCACCCCAAGCAGTGCCTGAAGGTGATCGCAGAGCGCGCCTTGTCTCAGTGGCTGGATTCCATGCTAGGCCTCGCCCTTGTCGTGCTTTTCTGGTGGCTGTTGGACGCGGAGTACGGCCGCTCCGAGTACAAGCCGCTTAGGGAAGCGCTGCCGCTCGTTCTGCCGTTCACCGCTCCGGTGGTGCTTATCGCTACCCTGCTGGCCGCGTGGCGACTGGGTCCGATAAGAGAAGGGCCGACGCCGCTTGCAACATTCCTGTTATCATTGGGAAGGGACCGACGCACTTCCGAACTTCAGCAGGCCGTTCTCGCACTCCTGGTCCGGGCCATCTTCTTGCCATTGAATTTCTGCGTTTTCGTGCACTGTATCTCGCACATCAGGGGGCGAGAGGCCTATCTCCTCACCGCCGCCTGGCCAGGGTTGCACGCCGAGATCCTAACCGTGATCTACGCGCTGCTGATTGCGACTATTATTCCAGGCTACCTGTTCAGCTCTCGACTGCTTGGAACACAGGTTCGTCGAATCGACACAACTATTCTGGGTTGGGCTGCGACACTTGCCTGCTACCGACCGTTATCGCTGGCCGTCTTCGAACGGTGGCTAAATTACCACGGCAGTTCAGCGATCCCTGGTGCCGACAGGCCTTGGGTCACTGTAACTGGCAATTGGCCGTCCATCCTGTTGACCGTCGGCACTGCGATAATTGCACTGGAGTTCGTGCATCTCTGGGCCGAGGCCAGCTTCGGGCTTCGCGCATCGAACCTCAGCAACCGTGGAATCATAACGCACGGACCGTACAAATGGTGCAAGCATCCGATCTACCTTTCTAAGTGCCTCGGCTGGATATTGATCTACTTGCCGTTTGCATCCGCCACCGTGTCGGAGAGCATCAGAGCAACGCTTCTTTTTGCCGGCGTCTGCGGGCTATATGCCGTGCGCTCCTACGCAGAGGAGCGGCTGCTTGCGAGCGATCCGGACTACGTCGAATACGCACTCTGGATGGACGGCCACGGACTTTTTTCCTGGGTAAGCCGCCTTTTTCATGGTCTGAGTTTTCGAGCGCGTTTGGCACGATGGCAAGGCGATGCTACTGTAGCGGCGCATGATACGTGTTCTGGCTAGCCTATGCGAACGGTGTTGACCGGCTCATACAGTAGCCTCGTTGTGCCCCCTTCCTATAACATCAGCAACTTCACACCCGACCATAGTGAGTTAGCCCTTCGCCTCTACTCGATCCTCGATTTGATGGAGTATCGCTTGCCCCGGCCGACCGTGACCAATATCAGTCTCAGCAAAACTAAGCCGTTCAGAAGCTTGCTGCTCGTCGCGGTGCTGCTGTCAGCACCGGCAGCAACATCTGCTGATGACACTGCTCCGCACGACGACCAATCCGCCATCAAATCGCGGATCGAGGCAGCGGGACGCGTCGACGTCGAAGCAATGCGCAACCTTGGTTTGGCCCACGAGCAGGGGCGCGGCGTGGTGCAGGACTACGCGGTTGCCCGTCAATGGTACGAGCGCGCGGCAGCCGCTGGCGACGCCGCAGCGCTCACATTGATCGGTTTGCTTCACGCCAATGGTCGCGGAGTTCCACAAGACTACGCTCGTGCTCGAGTTTGGTATGAAAAAGCTGTCGTCGCTGGGGAGTCGGAGGCGATGCGCCTTCTCGGCGTTCTCTACAAGAATGGATCTGGAGTGGTGCAGAGCTACGGGAAGGCCCGGCAGTGGTTTGAGAATGCAGCGTGGAGCGGAAATGCCCATGCGATGGGTCACCTTTCCGTGCTTTATGAAGATGGATTAGGCGTCCCTAAAGACCTGGAAAAAGCGTTTAGGTGGAGATTGAGTGCTGCCGAGCGCGGTGATGAGAATGCAATGTATATGGTTGCTAGTGACTTCGAGAAAGGTCACGGCGTGCCGA
This sequence comes from Hyphomicrobiaceae bacterium, assembly GCA_040080145.1. GTDB lineage: Bacteria > Pseudomonadota > Alphaproteobacteria > Rhizobiales > Hyphomicrobiaceae > JANXVY01. The sequence continues at coordinate 2,394 of JBEBJA010000124.1, read as the reverse complement.
CAAACTACGCAAAGGCCTTCGAGTGGTACACAAAGGCTGCGGAAAAAGGTGATTCTAGCGCGATGTTTTCGCTGGGAATGATGTACGAGGACGGCGTGGGCATGCAGAATGACTTGGAGAAAGCACGCGAACATTATCTGAAATCGGCCACCGCTGGGGAGGCGTCCGCTATGACGCGGGTCGGGCTCTTTCACTTCTATGGAGAAGGCGGCGTACCGAAGGACTTTTCCAAAGCGAAAGAGTGGTTCGACAAAGCGGCCGAGAAAAATGACGCCGAAGCAAAGCGCTATCTTGCAATGATTTTCTCCAATGAGAACGGCGTTGACAAGAACTTGTCGAAGGCTCGCAAGTTACTCGAGGAAGCCGCAGGTCAGGGCTACTGGCTAGCCAAGCGCGACCTCTTGAGGTTCGATATCAAGCAAGCCGTGAATGCCGGGCGACATGACGAAGCCCTTTCGCTGCAGGAACGTCTCGCCTTTGAGGTCGAGGAAGACGAGAAAAAGGAGAATAGCGGAAAGGTCAAGAGAACAGCTCAAGAGTTGGGCTCTGGCCTTGCATGGTTCGCCCTCGTCGCGCGACAGCCTGCAAAAGCGCTTGCCGCAACCGAGCGGGCACTCTCGCTTGTACCGGGTGATCTCGTTACTGAGACCAACCGCGCTCATGCACTCATGCTGCTCGGTCGGGCAACTGAAGCCCGCGCCATTTATAGCGCACATACAGGTAAAAACATGCCGGAGAATGATAATAAACTCTGGCAGGACGTTATCAGCAACGATTTCAAGGAGCTGCAAAAATCTGGTGTAGAGCACCAACAGATGCACGAGATCCGACAGCTTCTGGGGTTTAAATAGCACTTGAATGTTGGGGCCGGTCGTCAGTTGCGCAGAGCCTGTTGAGCAACAGCGCATTGAAAATCGCATGCGGCCGTTGCTGCGGGCGCCGTAACCCCGTATGCCGCACCGACGCATCTGAACTCGTGCTGTGCGACATATTGGTTCGCTCCGTTCAGTATCTAAAGCAACTAGCTTGTCCCCATTCGGCCAGCGCTAAACCACTCGAACCTACCGACCTCCGATAGGCACTCGGCCCGAACTTGAAAGAGAAGGCTCTTCACCGGCACTAGAGCATTTTCCCATCTGACGGAATCAAAGGGGATTCACAACGGTCGCGAACAGTGATTCATGCTGGGGGCTGGCGGAGGAGGCCAGTCCACATGACCAAGCCTCTGTCTGACGACCTTCGCGTTCGTCTCATCGATGCTGTTGCCAAAGGCATGAGTTGCCGCGCTGCCGCCGGACGGTTCGGCGTTGCCGCCTCGACCGCCGTCAAGCTGGTGCGCCGTTGGCGTGAGGCGGGGACGAGCAAGTCACGCCCGCAAGGTGGCGACCGGCGCTCCGAGCGGATCGAAGCGCATGCTGCGGAAGTCCTCGGCTTGATCGCCGAAACGCCCGACATCCCGCTGGCGGAAATCGCCGCGCATCTTGAGAAAAAGCACGGCGAGCGATTTGCGCCCAGCACGATCTGGCGATTGCTCGACCGTCATGCACTGACGTTCAAAAAAAACCGCGCACGCCAGCGAGCAGGAGCGCCCGGACGTAGCCGCGCGACGGCAGGCGTGGCGCGCCGCGCAGCCTGAAGTCGATCCGTACCGGTTGATCTTCATTGATGAAACCGGCGCTTCGACAAAGATGGCACGGCTGCGCGGGCGCTCGCGGCGCGGCAGTCGATGCTTGGCTTCGATCCCGCACGGTCATTGGAAGACGACGACGTTCGTCGGCGGTCTTCGGATTGGCGGCATGACGGCGCCGATGGTGCTCGATGGCCCGATGGACGGACCAGCGTTCCTGGCATGGGTTGAACAAATGCTGGCGCCAACGCTCACGGCTGGCGAGATCGTCGTGATGGACAACCTGCCCGCCCACAAGCCAGACGCCGTTCGAGCCGCCATCGAAAGCGCCGGCGCTGAACTGCGCTACCTGCCGCCGTACTCGCCCGACCTCAATCCAATCGAAATGGCATTCTCGAAGTTCAAGGCACTGCTGAAAAAGACTGCCGCCCGCACCGTCGAGCCACTGTGGACCGCTATCGCAGATGCGCTGCCAAAGCTCCGCCCAAACGATTGCCGCAACTACTTCACCGCCGCCGGTTATGGAGTCGTATGATCGGAATCTGCTCTAGTTGATGCTAGGCGGCGGCCACGGTCTCCCGGCTCGCCGCCAGGCGATCAAGCCTCAGGCCAAATTCAGCAACCATTTCCTAAGCTTGGAACCGGAACTCCGGCGAGTCCGATATAGGTGGTTGCGGGGGCAGGATTTGAACCTACGACCTTCAGGTTATGAGCCTGACGAGCTACCGGGCTGCTCCACCCCGCGTCACCATTGGGGACATCGCCAT
>JBEBJA010000119.1:0-29751 GCA_040080145.1 Hyphomicrobiaceae bacterium | reverse complement strand
TTTATTGGTGATCCCGGCAGGAATTGAACCTGCGACCTACAGTTTAGGAAACTGCCGCTCTATCCGGCTGAGCTACGGGACCAGTGAGATTCGTTTAATGCCCTAACAAGCGGGTGTGAAGCGAATTTCGTTCTGCGGGCGTTTGGGACCCAGCGCCGGACGGCCGGCGAGGGATCCTTATGGGGTCCTTATGCGAGGGGCGCACAATCGCTATCGAAACCTTATGCGGCTGAGCCGATGTACATGTCATCGCTGAGGTTGGAGGACGTTCGATGGCTGATGTCGTGTTTCTTGGGCTTGGGTGCGGGTTGTTTGGCCTGTTCGCGCTCTACGCTGCCGCATGTGACCGGTTGTAGGTGCTAGTCATGTTTGAAGTGATCCTTGGCGGGACGGTCGCGGCGCTGCTGGCTGTGTATCTGATCTATACGCTGATCCACCCGGAGAGATTTTAGGTGCCTGGATATTTAGGTGCCTGGATATTCAGGCCTCAGTCCTTCCCTAAAGCCTGGATGGCCGGGTCCCGCGGGTCAAGCCCGAGGGCAGGCAAGCCCGGCCATGGAGCGGAGAGGGACTAGCCATTTAGAGATTGCATTGGAGTTTTAAAGTCATGACCTTGATGGGTTGGCTGCAGATTGCGCTTGTCTTTGCGCTGGCCTTGCTCGCGGCGTGGCCGCTGGGCCTGTATCTTGCGAAAGTCGTCGAAGACGAGCGGACGCCACTGTCACCACTGCTCGAACCTGTCGAGAGCGCATTTTACCGGGCGGCGGGTATTGACCCCAAGGCGGAGCAGAGCTGGCTATCGTACGCGATGGCGATGCTCGCGTTTAGCCTGGCGGGCTTCTTCTTGCTGTACGCAATCCAGCGCTTTCAAGGGTTCATGCCGCTCAATCCGCAAGGATTTGGCGGGGTTGCGCCCGATCTTGCTTTTAATACGTCGGTCAGCTTCGTCACCAATACCAATTGGCAGGCGTATGGCGGCGAAACGGCGATGAGCCACTTCGTTCAAATGACGGGGCTCACTGTTCAAAACTTCCTGTCGGCGGCAACCGGGATCGCGCTTGCGGTTGCTGTGGCGCGTGCATTTGCCCGCAGCGGAGCGGGAACGCTGGGCAATTTCTGGGCCGATCTGACGCGGACAACGCTTTATGTGCTGATACCGCTGTCACTAGTGGTGGCGTTCGGGTTTGTGCTGCTCGGGGTGCCGCAGACATTGCAGGGATCGGCCGAGGCGACAACGCTTGAGGGTGCCAAGCAAGTCATCGCGCTTGGTCCAGTCGCAAGCCAGGAAGCAATAAAGCAATTGGGAACCAATGGCGGCGGATTCTTCAACGCCAATTCAGCCCATCCGTTCGAGAACCCAAGTGCGTGGTCAAACATGCTGTCGATCTGGAGCATGCTCGTTGTGTCGATGGCACTGCCGTTCGCGTTCGGTCGCATGGTTGGCGACCCGCGCCAAGGCCATGCGCTGCTCTGGGCGATGGGGCTGTTACTGGTTGCCGGCGTCAGCGTGGCGTATTGGGCCGAAGCGTCAGGCAATCCGATCTTGACAGCGCTCGGAGTTGATCCAGCGGGCGGCAATATGGAAGGCAAGGAGGTCCGCTTCGGGCAGGCGATGTCCGCACTGTTCGTGGCGGTGACGACTGGGCTGTCGTGTGGTGCGGTCAATACGATGCACGATTCCCTGACGCCGCTGGGTGGGCTCGTGCCGATGTTTCTCATTCAGCTAGGCGAGATCCTTCCTGGCGGCGTTGGCTCGGGGCTGTATGGCATCCTTGTGATGGCCATTGTGACAGTTTTCGTGGCGGGGCTGATGGTCGGGCGGACGCCTGAGTATCTCGGCAAAAAGATCGAGGCTCGGGAGATGAAGCTCGTAATGCTGGCGCTGTTGATATTGCCAGCGGTCATTCTCGGGTTCAGTGCGGCGGCGGCTGTGCTTCCCGTGGCATTGTCGAGCCTGACCAATAGCGGTCCGCATGGGTTGTCGGAAATTCTCTACGCTTATTCGTCGGCGGGGGGGAACAACGGGTCGGCATTTGCCGGGCTCAGTGCGAATACGCCGTGGTTCAACACGACACTGGGCATCGCGATGGCGTTGGGCCGGTTTGCATATGTCATCCCGGTGATGGCGCTGGCGGGTTCGATTGCGGCCAAGACGAAGGTGTCTGCGACGGCTGGCACGTTCCCGACCGATGGCGCGCTGTTCATCGGCTTGCTGATCGGTGTGATCCTGATCCTGGGCGGGCTGCAGTATTTCCCGGCACTCGCCCTTGGACCCATCGTCGAGCACTTCCAGATGCTCGGTTCGAAAACCTTCTGAAGGAAGCCCCCATGTCTGCGAACACATCAAAGATCAATCTCTTGGACAGTACGATTGCAAAGCGAGCAGCCGTGGACGCGCTCGTCAAACTCGATCCGCGGAAGCTCGTGCGCAACCCGGTGATGTTCGTCACGGAAGTGGTTGCGGCGCTCGTGACGGTGCTGTTTGTTCGCGAACTCGCGCTTGGGATTGGCAGCCCCCTGTTTTCAGGCCAGATCGCAGCGTGGCTGTGGTTCACCGTCCTGTTTGCAAATTTTGCGGAAGCGGTTGCCGAGGGGCGCGGCAAGGCACAAGCGGATGCGTTGCGGCGGACGCGGACTGACACTAAGGCGAAGCTGTTGCTGCATCGCGACGACAGCAAGGATGATTTGTGGGAATACAAATCGGCGCTCGAACTGCGGGTTGGCGATGCGGTTCTGGTCGAGGCTGGCGACCTCATTCCAGCGGACGGGGAAGTGATCGAGGGGATTGCGTCGGTCAACGAGTCGGCGGTGACGGGTGAATCCGCACCTGTGATCCGCGAGTCGGGCGGCGACCGCTCGGCGGTGACGGGCGGCACGCAGGTGCTGTCGGACTGGATCAAGGTGCGGGTTACGGCAGCGCAAGGGTCGAGCTTCCTTGACCGGATGATTGCGCTGGTCGAAGGGGCGGCGCGGCAGAAGACGCCGAACGAGCTTGCCCTGTCGATTTTGCTGTCCGGGCTGACGCTGATCTTCCTGATTGCAGTGGTGACATTGTGGGGGCTGGCAGGGTATTCGGCGACGGCGCTGTCGGTGACAGTGCTGGTGGCCCTGCTCGTGACGTTGATCCCGACGACGATTGGCGGGCTGCTGTCGGCTATCGGTATTGCAGGGATGGACCGGCTGATCCGGTTCAATGTGGTCGCGACCTCGGGCCGGGCGGTGGAGGCGGCGGGCGACGTCGATACGCTGCTGCTCGATAAAACGGGCACGATCACTTACGGAAACCGGTTGGCGACGGAGTTCATACCGGTGGCAGGAGTGAGCGAGGCGGCCCTTGCGGACGCGGCATTGTATGCAAGTCTTGCCGATGAAACGCCCGAGGGCCGTTCGGTCGTGGCGCTTGCCAAGGGACGGTATGCGCGTCCTGACAAGAGCTTGGATCCGGCCAAAGCCAAGGTGATTGCGTTCTCGGCGGCGACGCGGCTGTCGGGCGTCGATGAGGGTGACGCGAGCGTCCGCAAGGGGGCCGTGGATGCGGTCATCAAGCATCTGGGCGTTACCATTCACGATGCACCAGCTGGGTTCCGGCAGGCCGTTGATCGCATTTCCCAGACGGGTGGAACGCCGCTTGCTGTCTCGTCGTCGTGGCGGCTGCTGGGCATCATTCACCTCAAAGACGTGGTGAAGCCCGGCATCAAGGAGCGGTTCGCTGCGATGCGAGGCATGGGGATCCGCACTGTCATGGTAACAGGTGACAACCCCGTGACGGCAGCAGCGATTGCCTCGGAAGCCGGCGTTGATGATTTCATTGCGGAAGCAACGCCGCAGGACAAGCTCGCCTATATCCGGGCGGAGCAGGCCAAGGGGCGGTTGATCGCGATGTGCGGTGATGGCACGAACGATGCGCCTGCACTGGCGCAGGCCGATGTCGGCGTTGCGATGCAGACCGGAACGCAGGCGGCGCGCGAGGCCGGCAACATGGTCGATCTCGACAGCAATCCGACGAAGCTGATCGAAGTTGTCGAGATCGGTAAGCAATTGCTGATGACGCGCGGATCGCTCACGACGTTTTCGATTGCCAACGACGTGGCGAAGTATTTCGCGATCATTCCAGCGCTCTTCCTGGTCACATACCCTGAGCTTGGCGCTCTGAACGTGATGAAGCTCGGGACGGCTCAGAGCGCGATTTTGTCGGCGGTGATTTTCAATGCGCTCATCATCGTGGCGCTCATCCCGCTGGCACTCAAAGGCGTTGCGTACCGCCCGGTTGGGGCGGCAGCGCTCCTGCGACGCAATCTGGCGGTTTACGGGCTCGGCGGGCTCGCCGCGCCGTTCATCGGTATCAAACTCATCGACATGATCGTCGTTGCGCTTCACCTAGCTTGAGGAACAATCGCAATGCTCAAACTCATCCGCCCTGCCGTTGTTTTGGTTGTCCTGTTCTCCGGGCTGACCGGTCTCGTCTACCCGCTGCTTGTGACCGGCATTGCGCAGGTGGCTGCACCGTTTCAGGCGAACGGCAGTCTAATCGCGAAAGATGGAAAGGTCATCGGCTCGGCCTTGATCGGGCAATGGTTTGCGACGGAGCGGTATTTCCACCCCCGTCCGTCGGCGACGAGCGGCCCCGACCCAAAGAATGCGGATAGGACGGTGGATGCACCCTATAACGCGGCCAACTCGTCTGGCTCGAACCTTGGACCGACGTCCAAAAAGCTCGTCGAGCGCGTCAAGCTGGACGTAGAGGCGTTGAAGGTGGAAGCCGGCGCGGGTGGGATGCCTGTGGACGCTGTGACGGCGTCGGCGAGCGGGCTTGATCCGCACATTTCGCCAGCGTTTGCCATGTTGCAGGCAGCCCGCGTTGCCAAGGCGCGTGGTCTGCCGGAAGAAAAGGTGCGTGGCCTCATAGGTCAGGTCAGCGAGCAGCCTGTGCTCGGGTTCTTGGGCGAGCCGCAGGTGAATGTGCTACGGTTGAACCTTGCGCTTGATCGACTACCAGCCCGCTGATGAACACTCAAACCGGCCCTCGCGATGGACGCCCCTCCCCCGACGCCTTACTGAAGGCCGCCGGGCAGGAGGGCCGCGGAAAGCTCAAGATTTTTCTTGGCGCGGCACCAGGCGTCGGCAAGACGTACGCGATGCTGCTGGGTGCGCAGCGGTTGCAGAACGAGGGCGTCGATGTTGCTATTGGGCTTGTCGAAACGCATGGCCGCGTGGAAACGGCGGCTCTGCTGAATGCGCTCGACGTGTTGCCGCGCAAGCCTGTTGCTTATCGCAACCGTACGCTGATGGAGTTTGATGTCGAGGGCGCAATCGCGCGGCGGCCGAAACTCTTGATCGTCGATGAACTCGCACATTCCAATCCGCCCGATAGCGCGCACCCCAAGCGCTATCAAGACATCAAGGATGTGCTGGATGCCGGGATCGACGTGTGGACAGCGGTCAACATTCAGCACCTGGAAAGCCTGTCCGACGTCGTGTCCCGCATCACGGGCGTGAAGGTACGCGAGACGGTTCCAGATACGGTGATCGAAGAAGCCGATGAAGTCATGGTGGTCGACATCACGCCGGGGGAATTGATCGAGCGCCTGCGCGAAGGGAAGGTGTACCTACCCGAAAATGCGCGCAGGGCCATCGACAAATTTTTCACGGCAAGCAATCTGACGGCCCTGCGCGAACTGGCGTTGCGGCGGACGGCGGATCAGGTCGACGATCAGATGGTGGGCTTTCTGCGCCGCCACGCGATCGAGGGTCCATGGCCGACTGCGGAACGGCTCATGGTGTGCGTCGGCGGGGATGAACTGTCGCCTGCGGTGATACGCGAGGCCGCACGACTGGCGACGGGTCTCAGCGCTAGCTGGGTTGCCGTTCATGTTGCCCGTTTTGAAGGCGCTGAGCGCGACCCTGCCGCCGGGGCGCGGGTTGACGCAAATTTGCGATTGGCCGAACGGCTGGGAGCGGAGACAGTGCATCTGTCCGGCTCTGATTTACCCGCCGAGGTGCTGCGTTATGCCAAACGTGAAAACATTACGCAGATTCTGTGCGGCCGTTCGCGGGGGAACATTGCGGCGCGGGTGTTCAGGCGCTCGCTGACGGATCAAATCCTGGCCCAGGCGAGGGATATCGCGGTTCACGTGGTTGCGGGTAGCGCAGCCCCGGTCAAGACGTCCTGGCGTTGGCCATCGGCCCTTGGCGACATCTCAGGCAGGGCATTTGTTGTGGCCGCACTTGCGGTTGGCGCGGCGATAGGTGCGAGCAAATTGTTGTTCTATTCAATTGGGCTGAGCAATCTGTCGATGGTGTTCCTGACGGCGGTGCTGTTGTGCGCCGTCAACCAAGGAACCGTTTCGGCGATCTGGGCGGCAGTATTGTCGTTCCTCGCCTACAACTTCTTCTTCGTCGAGCCAATTTACACATTCACAGTTGCCAAGCCGAACGAACTGTTCGTGCTGATGATGTTTCTGCTGGTTGCGATTTTGACCGGCGGACTTGCCGGGCGGGTGCGAGAGCAATCGAACGCCGCGACACGCCGGGCGGAGCAAACGCGGGCGCTCTATGACTTTACCCGCAGACTGTCGGGATCAGCAAAGCTCGACGACGTGCTGGGTGCAATCTGCGTGCAGACCGCACATCTCGCAAAAGGGCGTGCGATTGTGCTGTTGGCGGATGGCGAAAACCTCTCAGTCCGCAAGGTTTGGCCACCCGACGACAAGTTGGGGCCAGGAGAGTGGGCGGCGGCACGCAGCGCGTTCGAGCGACGCACGACGACGGGTTGGGGGTCCAGTACGCTGCCGAACGCGCAGTACCAGTTCCGGCCGCTAAAGACATCGCGCGGCATACTCGGGGTGGCCGGGTTGCAGCCGGAGGATTTCCGCGAGCCGCTAGCGCTTGAAGCGGAACGGATGCTGGAAGCGCTGATCGACCAGGCGGCGCTGGCCATCGAGCGGACCATGCTGGTTGATGAAACGGCGAAGGCGCACGCACTTGCGGAAAGCGAACGGCTGCGGTCGGCGCTGCTGTCGTCGATCAGCCATGACTTGCGCACGCCATTATCGTCGATCCTGGGTGCGGTCACAACGCTGCGTGCATTCGGCAAGCGATTGAGCGAAAGCGACCGGGATGATTTGCAGGCCGCGATCGAGGAAGAGGCGCGGCGGCTGCAGCGGTTCGTGTCGAACCTGCTCGACATGACGCGGCTGGAAGCAGGGGCAATCGAGGTCAAGACCGATTGGGTCGATGTCAGTGATGCGGTGCGCTCAGCAACGGAGCGAATTCATAAGGCCTTCAAGCAACGGCAAGTTGAGATCACCATCGAGCCTGGCGTGCCGTTGGTTCGTGGCGACAGCAGCTTGATCGAGCAATTGGTGTTCAACCTGCTCGACAATGCCAACAAGTATTCACCGCCCGAGACATCGCTAGCCGTACATGTGCGACGTGATGGAACAGAAGTCGTGTTGAGCGTGCGCGATCAGGGGTCGGGCATTGCGAAGGAAGATCTCGAACGGGTGTTTGAAAAGTTCTATCGTAGCAAGGTTCATGATGGCCGTCCGGCAGGTACGGGGCTTGGGCTTGCGATCTGCCGTGGAATAGCCACCGCGATGGGTGGTACGATCCGGGCGGAAAGCCCGGCTAAAGACGGCAAGGGAACGCGGCTAGTTGTTCGTCTTCCGGCGGCAGAAGCGGTTGACGGCCGGCGCGGTATTTGACTGAGCGGCGAAAAGGAAATCCATGACGGGGCTACGGATCCTGGTGGTCGATGACGAGCCGCAGATTCACCGGTTTCTCCGGCCAAGCCTGATTGCGAGCGGATTTGAAGTGATAGCTGTGGAAACGGCGGCGGAGGCGATCAAAGCCGCAGCAACTCAGGCACCGGCGCTCATCATCCTGGATCTGGGGCTGCCAGATCGCGACGGCAAAGAGGTCATCCGCGAGGTCCGGGCATGGTCGAAGGTGCCAATCATCGTTTTGTCGGCGCGTGACCGGGAGACGGAAAAGATTGCAGCGCTTGATCTAGGGGCGAACGATTACATCAACAAGCCGTTTGGAATCGGAGAGTTGCTGGCGCGGGTGCGGGTTGCGCTTCGCCTCAGCGCTCAGGAGGCGCAAGAGACGGCGCTGTACCGGATGGGCGGATTGGAAATCAATACGGTAATCCGCAAAGTGAGCTTGAATGGCGAATCCGTGCGGCTGACGCCAAAGGAATACGACCTGCTCCATATTCTGGTGCGCAATGCGGGGCGGGTCGTTACGCACCGGCAGATCCTGGCTGCGGTTTGGGGGCCAGCGCATACCGGCGACACCCAGTATTTGCGCGTATTCGTTGGACAGTTGCGGCAAAAGATCGAAGCTGATCTGGCGAACCCGGCGTTTATTCTGACCGAGCCCGGCGTGGGCTACCGGTTTGCTGACGCCGGGGAATAGACCTCACCGCGGAGCCATGGGTACCGGTGTTGCTGGGACGAGGGGGATGTCCCAGTCGCGCATGCCATCGGTACCATCGGGGTACCAAAACAGCGCGGTATAGCCGTAACTTGCCGCCCGCTTCACAGCGTTCCACGCCATCCAGCAATCGGCTTGACAGTAAACGATGATGGGGCGGGATTTATCGCCGCCGGTGAGGGCCGTCAGATTCGACTGGAAGTAGGTGTCAAGTGCGGGCGTAAGGGCACCTTTGCCGACGTCGGGGAGCCAGACGGTGCCAGCCATGTTGGCCCGCGGTTTAGGCACGTGCCAAACGCCAGTTGCCGGGTCAGCGCCGGAGCCCTCGAGCGGGGTCACATCAAGGAGGATGGCGCGTTGGCCGGCGGCGAGGGCCTCCAGGGTTTCAAGCGTGATCGGGGTACCGCCAGGGACCGTTGCAGGGACGGGGGCACGGTATTGCTCGATGCGGTAGCCGGTCGCCGGATCGAGGTGGGTTTGGGCGAGTGCAAGGTGCGACGGGAACGCAAGCAGGAGTGCAAGCAGAAACTTGGATCCCAGCATTCGCTCGGAAGACGTCATGGAGAGTGCGGTGCCGCTATTGATCATGCTGCATCTTCCCGCTCATGGAGTTGGACGGATGGCAATGCCCCAGGGGTAGCGGCCGACTTTGATGGATTTGATCGCTTTGAGCGTGGCGACGTTAACGGCGGTAACGTCGTTGGAGACGCCATTGGTGGTGAAGAGGATGTCGTCCTCAGGCGTCAGGGCGAGATGCCATACGCGCTGGCCGACGAGGACGTATTTATTTACTTCAGCGGTCTTCATGTCGATGACAGCGACACGGTTGGAAGGACCAAGCGCGACAAAGGCCGTCGCGTTGTCCTTGGTGAAGGTGATCCCGACGGGCTGAATGGAGTCGGTGTTCACGCCGTCGATCTTGAAGGTGATGGTTTTTTGAATGCTGCGGGTTGCGACGTCGACGATAGAGACTGTGCCACCGATTTCCGATGTGACCCAAAGCTTGGTGCCGTCAGCGGTGAAGCGGGCGAAGCGGGGGCGTTGGGGAACAAGAATGTCGGCAACGCTTTTGAACGTGGCCGTGTCGAACATATGGGCCATGTTGGTCGTTTCCGACGTCGTCACTGCGAGCGAATTATCGGGGGAAACGGCAACACCTTCGGGCTCGACGCCGACATCGACCTGCTTGACGACGAGGCGCGATTCGAGATCGACAATGGTGGTGACGGCATTGTCTTCGTTGGCGATGTAAACGCGCTTACCGTCAGGCGAGATGGCAAACTGTTCGGGGTCGTCACCGGACGGGAGATCGTGAAGGTGTTTTGCGCTTTTGGCATCAAAAACTTGAACCGCGTTGCTATCGCTGGCGCAGACGTAGAAGCGGGAATGGTCGTTGGAAAACGCGATGCCTCGCGGTCGTTTCCCGACCGGGAAGGTGCGGACGACCTCAAGAGTTCTAGAGTCGATGACCGAAACCGTGTTGTCTTTTTCGCTGGAAACATAAACCTCGTGCGCGGCCAGCGGGCTGGCTGCAAGCAGGGCGAGCAGGGCTGATAGGCGGAAAAGACTCATGATGGGCTTGCGGTTAGGGGTCTCGGCAGCGGTGGGTATGACATGAAACAAGCGACATGGGTGTTGTACTATTTTGCAATTCTGACTGGACGAGAATGCGGGCTAAGCTTCGAGCAAAGATGGAGCATACCATCTGTCGATGTGGGAGAGACGCTTGATGACGTTCAGGACTTTGGGACTGGCTGCTGCGGCATGCGGCATGGCAGCATTTGGATTGTTTGGGGCGATGTCGCGTGACGTGCAGGCGCACGGCGATGTAACGCCGCAACTCGTGGATGTCAGCGGGCTTGAGCCGTTAGGCGACGCTTGGCGCAAAGAGAACCCATACACGGGCAACAAGCGGGCCCTGGAGGTCGGGTCAACCGGCTACGGTGCCAACTGTGCCCGCTGCCATGGATTGCAGGTCATTTCGGGTGGAATTGCCCCGGACTTGCGGTACATTGAGAAAGGTAAAGTCGGCGACGAGTGGTTCATGGAGCGCATCCGGCATGGTGCAAAGAACCAGGATGGTGCGTCGATCATGCCCGCATTCGAGGGTCTAATTCAACAGGAAGCGATGTGGGCGATCCGCACGTATGTAGAGTCGCAGCATCAAGATTGAGGGCGCGCGCAATGCGTGCCCTGAGGTCACTGCTCGCCATCATACTCGTCCTTACCGGGGGCAGCGGTGCTGCGTCTGCGCGCCCCCTGGACGATGTGGTCGCATCGAAGGTGCTGCGGGTCATCCTCTATGAAGATAACGAACCGTTCTCGTGGAACGACAAAGGAGAGCTGCGCGGGATTGATGTCGAGATCGCGCGGGCGGTGGCAGCAAAGCTCGGCGTTCAGGCCGAGATCACCCTGCGGATGACCGGCGAGCAGATCGATCAGGACTTGCGAACCAATGTGGTGCGGGGCACCTTCGGCGGTGGAATTGCAGGCGATGTGATGTTTCACGTGCCGGTCGATCGCGAGGTCGGGTTAAGGGTACGCGAGGCAGTCATCGGCAACGCGTATTTCCAGCAGCGGATTGGCTTGGCGGTGCGGTCAGACCGGGCAGGCGAGATCGCGTCATTCGACGTCTTCAAATCAGAAAAGATCGGGGTGCAGCTTGCGACAGTGTCAGATTATTTTCTGATGCGGTTTGCAGGCGGGGCGCTGGTCAACAATATCAGCCACTATCTGAAGCCCAAGCAGGGCGTGGACCGGTTCGTGTCCAAGGAAACTCCGGCAGTACTGGGAGTGCGGTCGCACATGGAGGCGATGCTCAAAGAGCGGGGGGTAACGGCAAAATGGCAGTCGCCGCCGATGCCGGGGATCACACGGGCGGAATGGGTACTGGGGACGGCGGTCAACGAGCAAAGCCGGGATTTAAGCTATGCGATCGGGGCGGCGTTGAGCGAATTGGCAGCCGACGGGACATTGGCTGCAATCTGTGGCAAGTTCGGCGTGACGTATTTGCCGCCGCCGGTGAATTGAAAAGTTGATGGTCTTGGAGGCATACGATGAAACTGAGGCCCCTGTTTATTGCTCCTCTTGTCCTGATCGCGGCGGCAGTTGCGCCAGCCAAGGCGGCTGACGATCCCCTTAAGTCACCCGTGTGGGCCCAGATTGCCGCCAAGACGTTCGGCGATGTGCCGTTTGTTTATGACGAGCGCGTGAAGGTATCTGTGCCCATGGTGGTCGAGAACCAGGCGCAGGTGCCGGTAACGGCTGACGCGCGGGCGCTCTCGGGCGTAACGAAGCTCATCGTCATCACCGACCTCAATCCGATCCAGCATGTGCTGACGCTGAATTTGCAGCGGGCCGAACCATTCATTTCGCTGCGGCTCAAGGTGGAGCAGGGAACACCGGTTCGGGCCGCGGCACTCGCGGACGACGGGGTCTGGCACGTGGGTGGCGTGTATCTTGATGCGGCGGGCGGTGGATGTTCGTCACCAGCGATGGCGCGCAAGGACGCGGATTGGTCCTCGACCGTTGGCCAAACACAGGGCCGTGTCTGGCGCGAAGCGAACGGGTCGGCGCGGCTACGGTTCAGGGTCCGGCATCCAATGGACACAGGGCTTGCTAAGGATGGGACGCCCGCGTTCTTTATCGAAAAGGTCGAGATGCGCGATTCAGCAGGCGAGGGGCTGGCAACACTCGACTTGTTCGAGCCAGTCTCGGAAGATCCAACCATGACGGTAATGGTGCGGCTGCCGCAGATGGATGGGGCCATCAACGTGGACGGACGCGACAACAACGGCGGAGTGTTCCGTTCGGTCGTGCCGGCACCGTTGCCTAAGACGCAATAGGGGCGTCTGGCTGCGTGAGGAAGATGTTGGGTTTCGGCGCGCAGAGGTCTTGCGCCAGCGTTGGGATAGTGCCGTGCCCAACCCAACCTGCGACCCTTTTTAGTTTTTGGCGACGGTGACCGATGACATTTGAAATTGATCGCCGGACAATGTTGGCGGGATTGGCTGGGCTGGCGGGAGCGCCCATCTTGCCTATGTTTTGCGCACAGGCGGCGCCGCTCGCCTATTCGCTCCTGCCGCAGCAGTTGGCCGAAGGCGTTTGGATGGTGCCGGGGGCGCCCGAGACCATTACGGCGCAGAACGGCGGGGCCATCGCCAACATTGGGATCATCGCGACGAGTGAAGGCGCTATCGTCATCGACAGCGGGCCGTCGAAGCGGTACGGCGTCCAATTGCGGGAGCTGGCAAAAACCCTGACCGGCAAGGATGTTGTGCGGGTTTACCTAACGCATTTTCATCCCGATCACGTGTTCGGGTGCCAGGCGTTTTCCGCGCAGTCCATTGCCGCGACCGAGGGCGTCATCAAGGGGCTGACGGAGCTCGGCGAAGGATTCGCGTCGGCGATGTATGCGTCGGCCGGCGATTGGATGCGCGGGACTGAGGTGGTGCTACCCAAGCATGTGATTTCAACAAGCGTCGAGGATGTCGGCGACCGGCGGATGCGGCTGCTGCGGATGAAGGGGCATACGGGCGCGGATCTGGCGATTTACGACGAATTGACGGGGATCATTTTTGCTGGCGATCTTGTGTTCCTCGACCGGGCACCGACCACTCCGCATGCCGATATCGGTGCGTGGAAGGTCGCGCTGGCATCACTTGGCGGGATCCCGCATACTCTGATCGTGCCGGGTCACGGGCCAGCCGAATCGAATACGCGCGGGTTGGATCAGACGCGAATCTGGCTGACCGAAATCGAGCGGTTGATTTCAAAGGCGTTCGAACGTGGACTAGATATGACAGAGGCGATGGCGCTTCCGTTGCCTGAGTGGACGAAAGGCGTTGCCCTAGCTGAGTACGAATATCAGCGCACCGTCATGCACATTTATCCGCGCTTAGAGGCCCTGCAATTGCCGAAAGTTGGCGGGCGGGGCTGATGGCCCAAATACATCAACGGGTTGCGCCCAATGCAGTCCGTCTGGAAACGTACCGTCTAACCGCTGTTGGTTTGAACAAAGAACGATTAGGTCACTTAGTTGTTCGGTGCAAACTGCGCTATACACTTTCCATGGCCTGCCTCTTTAGGGCGCAGGCGTTAGGAGTGTTTGCACGCTCTTGCCCTCACATATTCGGGCGAGATCTGTGCCAAAATTTTCAACACGAAATCGCGTTTTATTGAACTTGCCGGTTGCGAACATGGCTTTGCTGGAGCCGCTTCTTGAGCGTGTCGAAATCCCGCTTCGGTATAAAATCGAGACGCCGAACAAGCCGATCTCGCACGTCTATTTTGTCGAAAGTGGCATCGCTTCAATTACGACGATGGGACCGCACCGGCTCCCGATCGAGGTCGCGGTGGTTGGGTTTGAGGGGTTCACCGGGGTCTCAGTCGTCCTCGGCGGCGACCGTTCGCCATTGGACGTTTATGTGCAGGTCGCAGGTGAGGCGCACCGGATTGAGACCAGCAAGCTACAGCCGTTGATTGCGAAGCACCCAGCGATTGCCGGGACATTCAACCGGTACAGTCAGGTATTTCTAACGCAGATCGCGCAGACGGCACTAGCCAACGGGCGTGCCAAGCTCGAAGAACGTCTGGCGCGCTGGCTGCTGATGGGTCAGGACCGGATGCAATCCGACGAGTTGAAGCTGACACATGAATTCCTTGCGCTGATGCTGGCGGTGCGCAGGCCTGGAGTAACAAATGCGCTCGCATCGTTGAAGCTGCAGGGGCACGTCAAGGTGCGGCGCGGGTGCATTGTAATCCTCAATCGCGACGGACTGCTGGACGTGGCCGGTAAATTTTACGGAGTGCCGGAAGCCGAACTAGCCCGGCTGTTGGGATAGTCGGCCAAGTGCTGGTGGGATGCCTTAAGGCACCCGCGTTATTTTTTTAAAGAATGATATTCATGGCAAGCGGCGAAGAACGTCCAGATTTGTGGACCGCGAGTGAGTTTTTGAATTCGGTTGAGCCGCACCAAATGGGACAGGCGCACGATGCGAGCGATAGGCAAGCCACTTTGGTCCGGCGAGCTGACGCTGTTGCCGTGATGCGCGGCCTTGGTTGGAACCAGGACGGCGCATATCCGATGGCTGTCTGGGTTAAGGCGTACGAGAATTTCTGAGGAATTGATGATGGCATCTTGACTTGGAAAAGCCCGCATTTCCTGGGGTTCTAGATGGTTGCAAGCGTTGCAGTCAGCGCAAGGTGTACTATTTGGCAATAATAGACGCTTTGCCGCTGCGTTACGTTGGCATCTGGTGAAACTCTCCACTGCGAATTTCCAACGCGCAAAAAAAGGGGAGAGCTGCCAGGAAACAGTTCAAGGGGACTTATATGAAAAGCTTGAAGTGGCTTGTGTCCGCGAGCGTTGCGGCGATGGCGTTTTCGCTGTCGGCTCCCGCAATGGCGGACGTCACGATGGACGACATTCTGAACGACGCCAAGACACCCGGCGACGTCGTCACGAACGGTATGGGTACGCAAGGTCAGCGCTACTCTACGCTCAAAACCATCAACACAGAAAACGTCAGCGCGCTTGTGCCCGCATGGACCATGTCGGTCGGCGGCGAAAAGATGCGTGGCCAGGAAAGCCAGCCGCTCGTCAAAGACGGCGTGATGTATGTCACGGGTTCGTACAGCCGCATCTGGGCCATCGACACCAAGACCGGCCACCGCCTGTGGGAATACAATCATCGCTTGCCCGAAGGTATCGTGCCTTGCTGCGACGTCGTAAACCGCGGCGCTGCGCTGTTTGGCGATCAGGTGATCTTCGGCACGCTCGACGCCAAGATCGTTTCGCTAAATGCCAAGACCGGCAAGGTCACCTGGTCGAAAGAAATCGACGACTTCAAGGGCGGCTACTCATATACCGCTGCTCCGCTGATCGTGCCCTCCAAGGCATTCGGCCCCATCATCGTGACCGGCGTTTCGGGCGGTGAATTCGGCGTCGTCGGCCGCGTCGAAGCACGCAAGGTTTCGGACGGCGAAATCGTCTGGTCGCGCCCGACCATCGAAGGTCATATGGGCAAACTCGCCGGCAAAGAGTCGACGATGACCGGCAAGAAGAACGAAACCTGGCCCGGCGATCTCTGGCAGACCGGCGGCGGCGCAACTTGGCTCGGCGGCACGTATGACGCTGAAACCAACCTGCTGTTCTTCGGGGCCGGCAACCCGGCACCTTGGAACTCCCACATGCGCCCCGGCGACAACAAGTGGTCGTGCTCACGTATCGCGATTGATCCCGAAACCGGCGAAATCAAATGGGGCTATCAAACGACCCCGAACGACGGCTGGGACTTCGACGGCGTGAACGAAGTCGTTTCGTTCGACATGGGCGGCGTCAAAGCTGCAGCAACCGCCGACCGTAACGGCTTCCTGTACGTCCTCGACCGCACCAACGGCAAGTACTTGAACGCCTATCCATTCGTCAAGAACATCACCTGGGCGAAGGAAATCGGCAAAGATGGCCGCCCGGTCTACAACGTCGACAACCGTCCGGGCGACCCGACGAAGTCGGCTGATGGCAAGAAGGGTACGTCCGTGTTCTCGGTGCCGAGCTTCCTCGGCGGCAAGAACTGGATGCCGATGGCCTACAGCCCCGACACCAAGTTGTTCTACATCCCATCCAACGAATGGGGCATGGACATCTGGAACGAGCCGATCGCCTACAAGAAGGGCGGCGCATACCTTGGCGCTGGCTTCACCATCAAGCCGATCTTCGACACCCATATCGGGTCGCTGAAGGCAATGGATCCTGCAACCGGCAAGACGGCCTGGGAATACAAGAACAAGGCTCCGCTCTGGGGTGGCGTTCTGACGACGGCTGGCGGTCTGGTGATCTTCGGAACACCTGAAGGCGAACTCAAAGCTCTCGACTCGAAGACGGGTAAGGAACTTTGGGCATTCAACACGGGTTCGGGCGTTGTCGGTTCGCCGATCACGTGGGAGCAGGACGGCGAGCAAATGATCTCGGTCATGTCGGGCTGGGGCGGCGCCGTACCGCTTTGGGGTGGCGAAGTCGCCAAGTCGGTCGCAGGATTGCCGCAGGGCGGCATGCTCTGGACCTTCAAAATGCCTAAGAAGCTCGCTGCGAAGTAAACTATTTGCATTGAGTGCGAGAACAGTGGACGGGGTAGGAGGGCAATGGCCTTCCTACCCTGTTCTGTAACAGCGGTTCAGGCTCAACTGTGCTTCGATTTTCACCCGCGCGCTGCTGTCTGGTCGGACCAGGCTCCCGCCATTTCGCACCTGCGATACGAGACGAAAGTTGTAGGCTATCCAATGCCGGAACTCGGGGTTAGCATGACACAAAGCCCGCCGTCGCATTCGGCCACCGCTTGGGAGACACGAACCGTGGCTGCAAGCTTTCTCGTTGTTGACGATCATCCTCTATTTCTCGAGGCACTTCAGCTTGCGATTCATTCGGCCTATCCCAACGCGCTGATCGTTGAAGCGACGTCGATTGCCGGTGCCAAGGCAGCGATTGCCGAACGGCGTAACTTTGATCTTGTGCTGCTCGATTTATGCATGCCGGGAACGCGCGGTTTTCAGGGATTGCTGGAACTGCGAACACTGCATCCCAAGCTGCCGGTCGTGATCGTATCGGCACTGGAAGATTCGCGGATCGTACATGAGGCGATGACGTGCGGGGCTGCAGGGTTCATTGCTAAATCGGCGCGGAAAGCTCAATTGGCCGCAGCGATCAGCGAAGTCATGTCAGGTTCGATATCACTGCCTGCGGGGTATCAGCCGCCAAGCACGGATACGACAGCCGCCGAGGCTGCAGAAATGGCGCGACGGTTCGCGAGCCTTACGCCTCAGCAGCAGCGCGTGCTGCAGATGCTGCGGCAGGGCATGCTCAATAAGCAGATTGCGCACGAATTGGACGTTGGCGAAACGACCGTCAAAGCGCATGTGTCAGAAATTTTGCGCAAGCTGCATGTAGCGTCGCGCACGCAGGCGGTGATCGAGATGTCGAAGATCGACTTCGATACCGTGATGGCAACGGGCGCACATGGGCAGACGGGGCGGTAAATGACGCCCTACCGCACTCCCACGACCATCGCCCTTGTCCTGCTGCCCCTCATAACACCATCGCCACCCCATGCCTGCAACCTGCCCTCGGAACTTTCCCGCGTTGTTGCCAAGGTTGAAAGCGCCGATACGCTGATCCTCGACGACGGTAGCGAAGTCGTCCTGATCGGCACCATGCCGCCAGTTCCCACGGAAACTGACGGTCCTGACCAGCCCGCATGGCCACCCGCCGAAGCCACCCGCAAGCACCTCGAAGCCCTCGTCGGAGGCAAAGCTGTCGATTTAGCCTTCGCCGGACGCCGTCACGACCGCTATGGCCGCCAGCTCGCGCATGTCTTCGTGAACCAAACAACCTCCCGCCATTGGGTCCAAGGCGACCTCATCACCCACGGCCTTGCGCGCGCGTACACCCTGCCCGGCAACACTGCCTGCATTGAGGACCTGCTCGATCAGGAAAACCTCGCCCGCGCCAACCTGGCCGGACACTGGGGCACCGGCGTGTTCCAGGATCGCAGTGCCCACGATCCGCGCGAACTCACGCGCTACCGCGACACCTTTCAAACGATTGAAGGTCGCATCCATCACACCACCAAAGTGCGCGGCCAGCAGGTCGTCGACTTTACCGCCTCGGACCGCACAGGCTTCAGCGTCTGGATCAGCCCAACCTCCAGCACCCCCCGCACTGCATCATCTATCGCCCCTGGCAGCCTCACCGGCAAACGGGTCCGCGTCCGCGGCTGGGTTGAGCAGCACCGCGGTCCGCGCGTGACCCTCGACAACCTCCGCCAGATCGAAATCCTCCAAGACCTGCCGGAAGACCTGCCGCAAACCACCACACCCGCCCCAGACAACGCCGCCACGATCACGCCCGCTCCGATCCCGGCCACCCGCCAATAAAGCAAAAAGCCCGGATGACGAACATCCGGGCTTTCCAACATTCTAACAGTCTGTCCGAAAAAGTGCTGCGCGATTTTCTTTGAGTTAATCTTTTGTCAGACCGCCAGGAAAAGCTCGCAGGCCGTAGCCTTCGCTACGGACAAGGGGTTCGACGCCGCGGATCACAAAAAGGAACCATTGAAATCATGGAGAAGCTTTCCAGACAGTCTTTAAGGGCCCTAACGAAAAATCAGGCAGCCTTGGTATCCGTCTCGCCAGCTTCTGCTTCCTCAGCAGCCAAACGCCGACCCTTCGCGCTCTTCGACAGGATTTCCACGATCCGTTGAACCGCTCCGCGCTCATCGAGACGCTCGACGGCAGCCAACTCGCGTGCCATCCGTTCCAGCGCATTCTCGTACAACTGGCGCTCAGAATACGACTGCTCGGGCTGCGCTTCCGACCTGTAAAGGTCGCGCACAACCTCGGCGATCGAGATCAGATCTCCCGAGTTGATCTTAGCGACGTATTCCTGGGCACGGCGGCTCCACATGGTCCGCTTCACACGAGCACGGCCCTTGAGCGTTTCCATCGCCCGTTTGACGACGCTTTCTTCCGCGAGCTTGCGCATACCGATGCTGGCGAGCTTTCCGGTCGGCACGCGCAACGTCAGCTTTTCTTTGTCGAACGTAATGACGAACAGCTCCAGCGACATGCCGGCAATTTCCTGTTCTTCAATCCCAACGATTCGGCCAACGCCATGCGCCGGATAGACCACGAATTCGTTAGTCTTGAAGCCATGACGCGCCGAAATCGGCTTCTTGGCAGCAGCCATCGCACCGCGAGCAGCCGCCGCTTTTTCGGCAAGCGCCTTGGGACTGACGGGCGCTGTCGCAACGGCAGGAGCAGCAGGCACAGGCGCCGTAATGCGCTGGTCAGAAGGCTTTGCAATCGCGGCCGGAACGGCCCGCTGAACCGGAGCCGCAGCAGGCTTGGCAGCAGCAGCAGCCCGCGCTGCAACGACAGCAGCAACCGGCGACGCGACAGGCTTCTTCACCTGCGGTTTGGCAGCAGCGATCTTGGCAGCAGCAGCTTGAATTTTAGTCGACGCAGATTTCAGGTCGGGCTTTTTCGCAGTGTTGATAGCTTGTGCGGGCTTCTGAGAAACTTCGGCCTTGACAGTCTTCTTCACTGAGGCTTCCTTGGCTTTGACGGGCGAAGTTTTCTTGGCAGTAGCGGCGACTTTCGCACCGAGGGTCTTGGCTCCACTGGATTTCACGGCGGTTGACTTCGTGGTGGTAGCTATCTTGTCTACCGTCTTGACCGCCTTAACTACCACTTTGACTTTCTGCTTCTGAGCCATCAGCGTCGTCTCACTCTTTCAATAAACGCATGGACCGGACCGGCCCACTGCCGGTCCGCACCTCAAACTTGCCGCCACAAGCAAGCTTGCAACCAAGATCACCACATTCAGCATCACCTGCTAAATCCGGCCCTCACGTAAACCCGCATCCGCCATAGTACAGCTTCGCCAAACCCGTTCACACGGCCACGGAGCATGACTGAACCCGCCCAATGGCCAATGAGCCCTGTTCGTTCCAGTCCGTTCTAATTTTGTTTGCAAGTTTTGATCACAAAGAGACCATAGCATATATTTCATGCAAAAAGAAGCGCGACGCGTGACAACAGTCACGGCGACGTTAAGATGACCCGCTCTCAATTCGGTCAAATTTGATCCGGAAGGGCCGCAAATTAAGGCGACACGGACTTCGAGTTAATTAATCTCCCGAGCCGGGCGTGGATGAAAAATATTTTTCATACTTGCCTTTAATGTCTTTGAAAGCATCCGCATCGGCAGGCGCGGCCTTTTTAGCAGTTATGTTGGGCCAAGCGCCTTCGGAGAATTTGCGGTTGACTTCTAGCCACTTCTCGAGACCGGGCTCGGTATCCGGCTTGATCGCTTCGGCGGGGCATTCGGGCTCGCAAACACCGCAATCGATGCACTCATCGGGATTGATGACGAGCATGTTCTCGCCCTCGTAGAAGCAGTCCACGGGGCAGACTTCAACACAATCCGTGTACTTGCACTTGATGCAGCTGTCATTGACGATGTACGTCATTGCGGTCTTTCCGTTACCTGCCACCAGCCGACTCTCAAAGGCCAGCACGTCCTAACGATCACTTAACGCGATCTGAGCCGCCAAGCGCGGAACCCGATGTCGCAGTCTGCAAATTCGGCAAATCTTCAACCGGACCTGAACTTTAGGCGGTCTAGCTCCCGCCGCTCCCGCTTGGTCGGCCGTCCACTGCCAGGCTCGCGATGCCCGTGGTGAACTGCGGGCTCGCCCCCTGCGCCGCTTTCGGCAGACTTGACAACTGGCGTCGGTGACCGATCCTCGAATAAGAGCGCCGCCACGTCCGCGCCACCCCGCCGCGCACCAATCCCGGCCACTTTCAAGATCCGCATCCGCTGCCGCATGACGACCGTGACGGTGTCACCGACCTTGACTGTATGCGCTGGCTTGATGACCTTGACGCCGTTGACGCGAACTTTCCCCTCGCTGATAAGTGCTGCCGATAGAGTCCGCGTTTTGGCCACGCGCGCAAACCACAGCCACTTGTCGAGCCGCTGTGCTCCGGCCTCGATCTTAGCATCGCTGTCGTCGTCATCAGCATCAGCAGACATCGCCGCATCCCCACATCAGCCCGAATTTTTCTCCTTGCCCTTACCAGCGAGCTGCTCGCGCAGCGCACTGAGCGCAGCAAACGGACTATCGGGATCCGCCGACTTCTTGCTCGGCGACGCCGAAATCACCTTTGGACCGCGCTTGTCGTCGCGATCACGGTCACGATTACCGCGTGGCCGGTCGTTGCCGCGATCCCCACGACTGTCGTTACGGCGGTCACCATCGCGGCCCCGTGGCGGACCAGCCGCCGATCCACCTTCAACAGGTTTCCCGCCGTCAGCAGCACGCGCTGGAGCACCACCGCGATCCGCGGGGCGGCGGTCGCCACCCTGGCGATTGCGGTCATTTCGGCCAGTCCGATCCCGATCAGGACGGCGATCGCCTTGACGCTCGCCATCGCGGCGCGGCGCACCACCAACTCCCTCTGGCGCAACAGCGGCAGCAGCACCCGCTGCTTCACCTGCAGTCGCATCGCTCGTCACCGGCTTGCGATAGCGCGACCGGTCACGATTGCCCTCACCAGCCGGACGCGGCTCGCGCGCAGTCCGCTCGCCGCGTCCATGATGATGAGGACGGCGCGGACGCCATACGTCTTCATACTTCGGCTCGTCCGCCACGGTCGCTGCAGGCGCACCGGCAACCAGCGCAGCGTCGACCGCCTCTGCCGCAACCACCGGCTGATCGGCCACGACAACGTCGGCAGCCTCCGCTGCAGGAACCGTCGCCACCACTACTTCGACCATCTCGCCTGCGTCTGCCTCAGCGGCAGGTGCCGCTTCAACCTCGGGCGACCCATCAGCCGTCGCACCATCCGCAACCGAGGCCGCATGTGCCGCCAACACGACCGGCGCAGCAGGCTTGACGACCCGCCGCTCATTCAAGAACCCAAGCGACTTTAACACTGCCGACAACTCGTCCGGCGAACAGCCCAGGATGGACATCATCTCCGGCAGCACGGTAAATCCGCCCTCGCCCGTCGACCCGCGCGGCGGCGTCTGCGCAGTAGCGCCCGCCTCCTTGTTCTGACGCCAGGCGAGCAATGGCCGGATCAAATCTGCGAGCCGCTCCAGAATATCGAGCCGCACCGCGCGCGGTCCGCACAGATGATACCCAGCCGCCCGGTAGTACACGTCCGAAATTGCGGGATCGGCTGATACCGACGTCAACCCCGCACGAGGCGGTTCCGGCAGCGTATCCTTCGTCAACCCGTTGGCGCTCGCATTCTTAATGCACCACAGTGACAGCGCCAAGTCAGCCGCCGCAGGCTTCAGCAGCGGCGGAAAGAATATGTTGAACGCTCCAAAGCGCACCCCGTACTTGCGCAACTGGGCACGCGCAGGCTGATCAAGCGACTTGATCTCCTCGGCCACCGTATCGCGCTTCAAAATTCCGAAATTCTCGCGCAACCGGAACGCGATACCCTTAGCGAGCCCGGTGACGTCCTCAGCCTTCGCCAGATCAACGAGCGCCTTGAGCTTGTCGTTCGTCATCTCGACGATCCAACCCTCAAGCCGCGTCTGCAGCTTCTCCCGGTCCGCCGCCGAAATCGTGTCGTCGACCAGCAGATTGAAAGTGGGCTTCAACGGATCTTCGCCCGCGACGACCTCGGCAATTTCTTCGTTGCGCCACAACAACTGACCCTTGCGCGTCAACTTGAATGCATCCGCCTTGGCCGCCACGACGCGCCGCGTCCGCATGCCCAATTCGCGCGAAACGACCTGCGCCGCCGCACTTCGCGCAGCTTTCTGATTGACGCCTTCCGACGCTTCGGCATCCGCAATGAACCGGAAACCCTTGAGGCGGCCCACATAGTGGTTCTCGACATTGATCGCGCCATCTTCGGCGATGTCTGCCGTCAGCTCGTCCTTGTCGCGCATACCCTTCATCAACGCCGACGTCCGCTTGTCAACGAATCGCTGCGTCAGCCGCTCATGCAGCGCATCCGATAGCTGGTCCTCGATCTCACGTGTCCGCGCCTGCCAATGGGCCGGATCCTTGAGCCAGTTCGCGCGGTTAGCGACGAACGTCCACGTACGGATGTGCGCCAGCCGGTTCGAAAGCGTATCAATGTCGCCGTCGGTACGATCCGAAAACGCCACCTGTTTGGCAAACCAGTCCTCTGGAATCCGCTCGTCCCCGGTCCGCAGCGACTTATACAGCGTACCCACGAGCTCAGCATGGTTCGACGCCGAAATCTTGCGGTAATCCGGGATCTGGCACACGCCCCACAACAGCTCGACCGAAGCGCGGTCGTTGGCAAAATCCGCCAGCTCCGTATCGCTCGCAATCGTTTCCAGAGCCGCCACATCGTCGGCCATCCGCGCCCGCGTCAGACGCGCCATGCTCGGAATTTCGCGCAACGACTCCCGCAACGCAAACAGCGTCGAGAAATCCATCACCCGGTTGCGCCACTGCAACGTGCGGATCGGCTCGAAGTTATGGTTCTCCAACCGCTCGATGAGGTCCGCGTCCATCGGCTCCGCGCCGCCCGTAACGCCAAACGTCCCATCGTTCATATGCCGCCCCGCGCGGCCCGCGATCTGGGCAATCTCGCCCGGCGTCAGATTGCGATGGTTCTGCCCGTCGAACTTGCGCAACGCCGACAGCGCCACATGATCGAGATCCAGGTTAAGACCCATCCCGATGGCATCCGTCGCCACGATGTAATCGACATCGCCCGACTGATAGAGCGCCACCTGCGCGTTGCGCGTACGCGGCGACAACGCCCCGATGACAACTGCAGCCCCGCCCTGCTGGCGGCGGATCAACTCGGCAACCGCATAAACTTCCGCCGCTGAAAACGCGACGATGGCCGAGCGTTTCGGCAACCGCGTCAGCTTCTTCTGCCCGGCATAGGTCAGCTTCGACAATCGCGGGCGCGTGATGAAATTCGCCCCCGGCACGAGATCGGCGATCGCATCGCGCATCGTGCCAGCGCCCAGCAGCAGCGTCTCGGACCGCCCCCGCGCATGCAGCAGACGATCGGTAAACACATGCCCGCGCTCGGGATCGGCCGCGAGCTGCACTTCGTCAATCGCAAGGAAATCGACCGTAATATCGCGCGGCATCGCCTCGACGGTGCACACCCAGTAGCGCGCGCTCTCAGGCTTGATCTTTTCCTCGCCGGTGATCAGCGCGACGTTGGCCGGGCCAACCCGCGCCGCAACCTTATCATAGACCTCGCGCGCCAAAAGCCGCAGCGGCAGCCCGATCATCCCGCTTTCGTGTCCGAGCATCCGCTCGATGGCGAGGTGGGTTTTGCCCGTATTCGTCGGACCCAGAACCGCGGTGATATTGCGGATGCGGGTATCTGATTCAGTGCCCATGAAGGGTAAGTCTCCGAAGCGCGTGTATTCACAGGCGCTGGTTAGGTCGATAGAGCCTGATCGTTTGAGATGGTCACTTCCATCGAAAACGCGAACCAGTCTCTCAGGCAAAGAGCGAGAGCACGTCTGCACCCTCAAACGTAGAACACAAGAGCGGACGTGCTCTCGCCCCACGGCATTGCATTGGGGGCTCGCGAGATCAAGAGGGATCGTTGTTTGAACGCTGACTCAAACGTATTTTCAGTTATTCGGTGACAGCGAACTGTCCAGCCGTTGCACTGGTGACATCAACACGGTCAATCACCATCGTCCCGGTCCCCCACGCCGTCGGAACCGTCACCGAATGGGGAATGAGCGCCTCCGAACCCGGCAATTTGCGCAACACCACCTCGGCATCGCGGTTCGCCGCATAGGCCTTCTGGTCCGCATTCGCCCGGTGCCCGGCAATCGGCTCATACGTCGCCCGGCACACATACCCGACCGCAGACGCTCCGCCGGATTTACCAGCAGGGATTACCGTCTGCCGCTTCGGGCTCAGCACGATGTCGAACCGCTGTTTGCCATCGAACACCTTGACGCGCCGGTCGCACGGATCGCCCTTCGCTGCCGTCGTCAACGCCATGATCGCCGACAGCGGATCAATAACCCCTTGTTTATGCTGGTCGCCAAGCGGCACCGTATCGTGATGCGCCGACGGCGGCGGCTCCACCGCCACATTGACTGCCTTGCGCCCCGCAAACGCGAGCTTGATCGCGCCGCCCTTCTTGTTGCGCTTCCAGTCGAACGCATACGACTTTGGGGAAGGCTCCACCGCCTCAATCGCCCCCGCCACATTGGACGCCCCGGTCCACTTGATCGCCCCAAACAGCAGCGAAACCTCGCCGTTGCTGGTCAGCTCATACGACTTTCCCGCCGACTTCGACGAAAACGCAATCTTCCCAACACCGATCCCGTTAAACTTGAGCTTATACTTGGCACTCACCGCCGTTGGCCAAGCATCCTTAAGAGCCGTCTCGGCGGCCTGCACGCGCGCGCCCGGCACCAGCGCGGCCATCGCCGCCACCGCCCCGCCCAACAAGGTCCGTTTAAATCCAACCATCAAGACAGCTCCAGACCAAACGCCCCAAAACCAAGCGTCCGCCCCTAAGCACCCAATGCGTCAGGAGTTTGACGAACACGCGTCGCGAACGCCTATGCAGCCGCGCGCCCTAGAACCCAGCCCGAATGGTCCGAGTGGCCATGAACAACGTGAGACTGCCCGCAGACAGCCGCTTAAACCCGTACTTCTCATAATATTCTGCGCGTTTCTCGTCCAATGCATGAACGAGCAGCGTCTTCATGCCGGAGATATCTGCAACGAGGACGGCACGTTTCATTGCGTCCCTCAGCATACCAGGCCCGATACCATTACCCGTCTCCGATCTGTCGACGGCAAGGCGCGCAAGAATAAGCGCCGGAATGGGATTCGGAGCATTGCGGCGCAGCGAACCGGGAGCATCTGCGTGCAGGAGCGAGCCGTTGGCTATGGCGTAATATCCAACCACCTTGCCGCCGCGACAGACAACGTACGTGCGAGCCGACTCGTCCTGCGCGGCACCGAGCGCACGCCTCTGAAGCCAAGCATTCATAACCTCTTCACCGCAGTCAAAGCCGTCGAGGATATGCGCAGGCTTGAGTAGCTCGGGCGCAGTCAGCTGAACTTCGGCAGCACTCACTTCTCCCACGGGGCCGCCTTCGACAGCAGGGCCTTCAGCGCATCATTGGGTGGCGGCGGATTATCCAGCACATCGGCAAGAGCATGCCAATCAGCATCGTTGACAGTAAAGACCCGGCGATCAAGCAGCACATCCTCGGCGCGTTCCCGCGCACTTTCCAGCATAAATTCCGATCTTGTCTTGCCGAGTGCCGAGGCAGCACGGTCGATGATATTTTGTGTCTCGGGGTCGATCCGCAAATTAATCTTGCTGCTCTTGCGGCCAACGTCGCGTTGACCTTCTAAGTCCCCGCCTGATCTGGAGTTTTGCTTGATCGCGAACGATTCTCCTCTCCTTGAACCAGAAAGGGACACGGTCAAAAATTTCCCGCTCGCACTAGTGCGCCCCAAAGTTGGCCCCAAGCGCGAACCAATGACTTTTTTGCTCACCTCAGAGACTCCCTGCGCCTACAATGTAGGTACATATAATCAACGTACGTACTTTGTCAATACATCCTGCAAGAAGTAGCCCACTTCCTTGACACCCGCCCCCCTTTCCCGCATACATACCCGCTAATCCATGGCCCTGTCATACAGAGCCACCGCTTTGCACATGGCGTTCCTTCACAGGACCACCGGGAGGCAAGGGGGTCAACGTCCGCCAGCGAGTATCGCTGCCGGGCGCAAATTGCGTTGTGGCTTCGACAGTTACTGGCCCACTTAAGCGGCCAGCAGCAGGAAGAGCTACTATCACGACTAAAGCTGGCCGAAGCGCCGAATAGGCGTCGGCGGCGAGCGCCGGACTCGACTGTTTCGACTTCGAAACAGTCGCAAGGAGAGAGAGACATGACCCTCAAAATCTGGGGCCGCGCCACGTCCGTCAACGTCCAGAAGGTCATGTGGGCCGTGGACGAGATCGGCGTCATGCGCCATCGAATCGACGCGGGCGGCGCATTCGGCGGCCTCGACGCCGAAGACTTCATCGCCATGAACCCCAACCGGCTCGTGCCGGTGCTGGACGACGGCGGCTTCATCCTGTTTGAAAGCAACGCGATTGTCCGTTACCTGGCAAGCACCTACGGCCGCGGCGGCTTCCGCCCGACAGACCGCCGCGACATCGCCCGCGCCGACCAGTGGATGGAGTGGGGCCAGTCCTCGCTCTATGGCGACATCATCTCCACGTGCTTCATGGGCCTGATCCGCACAGCCGCAGCAGACCGCGACACCCGCGCCATCACCGCCGCCGCTATGCGCGCGGGCCAAAAGCTCGCCATCCTCGACGCTCACTTAGCAACCCGCCCCTTCATTGGCGGCGCAACCCTAACGCTGGCGGACGTTCCCGCTGGCGTCCTCATGTACCGCTATTTCACGCTGCCGATTGCCCGCCCCAGCCTCCCCAACGTGGAAGGCTGGTACGCACGGCTGACCGAACGCACCGCCTATCGAAACAACGTCATGATCGACTACGAAAACCTCAAGGTCGCCGGCGCATGAATGAAAGTACACGCGTAGGGCGCAATAGCCCCTTGGCGTATTGCGCCGCAGGAGCCGTGATGGATTGCCAGCGGTGCAATACGGCTGCGCCTATTGCACCCTACGGAACAGCACATGGATCGGTGATCTAACCATGTTCAACACACTTTCAGACCGGCTGAATGGCGTCCTCGACAAGCTGCGCGGACGCGGCGCGCTGACCGAGAGCGACGTCACCGAAGCCATGCGCGAAGTCCGCCGCGCGCTGCTCGAAGCCGACGTCGCCCTCGATGTCGTCCGCGACTTCACCGAAAAAGTAAAAGCCAAGGCCGTCGGCCAGGATGTCGTCCGCTCGGTCAAGCCGGGCCAGATGGTCGTCAAGATCGTCAACGACGAACTCGTCGCGATGCTGGGCTCGACCGCCGACCCCATCGACCTCGCCGCCGTCCCGCCCGTCGGCATCCTCATGGTCGGCCTCCAGGGCTCGGGTAAAACCACCACCACCGCAAAGATCGCCTACCGCCTGACCAACCGCGACCGCCGCAAAGTCCTGATGGCGTCGCTGGATACCCGCCGCCCCGCAGCCCAGGAACAGCTCCGCGTACTCGGCGAACAGACGGGCGTCGCGACACTCCCCATCGTCGCAGGCCAGACTCCGGTCCAGATCGCCCGCCGCGCCCAGGACGCCGCCAAACTCGGCGGCTACGACGTCGTCATCTTCGACACCGCCGGCCGCGTCACCGTCGATGAAGAGTTGATGGACGAAGTCGTCGAGGTCAAGCGCCTCGTCAACCCCCATGAAGTCCTGCTCGTCGCCGACGCCCTCACCGGCCAGGACGCCGTGACGACCGCCAAAGCCTTCGATGGCCGCGTCGGCATTACCGGCATCGTGCTGACCCGCGCCGACGGCGACGGACGTGGCGGCGCCGCGCTGTCCATGCGCGCCGTCACTGGCAAACCGATCAAGCTCCTCGGCGTCGGCGAAAAGTGGGACGCGCTCGAAGACTTCGATCCGCAGCGCATCGCTGGCCGCATTCTCGGCATGGGCGACATCGTCGGCCTCGTCGAAAAGGCAGCGCAGACCATCGACATCGACAAAGCGCAGAAGATCGCCGAGAAGATGCAGAAGGGCATCTTCGACCTGGACGACCTCGCCGACCAGATCAAGCAGATGCAGCGCATGGGCGGCATGGGCGGCGTCATGGGCATGATGCCCGGCATGGCCAAGATGAAGGACCAGCTCGCCGAATCCGGCATGAACGACAAGATGCTCAAGCGCCAGCACGCGATCATCACGTCGATGACGCCGAAAGAGCGCCGCAACCCCAAGGTCCTCGACGCCAAGCGCAAGCGCCGCATCGCCGCCGGTTCCGGCACCAGACCGGAAGAGATCAACCGCCTTCTGAAGCAGCATCGGCAGATGGCCGACATGATGAAGATGATGGGTAAGAACCCCGGCATGCTGAAGAAGATGGCCGGTGCCATGGGCCTCGGCGGCCCAGGCATGGGTGGCGGTGCCCCCAGCGACGCGGAGATGGCCAAGATGCAAGCCGAACTCGCCAAGCTCGACCCCAAAGCGCTGGAACAACTGCCGGACGAGGTCAAGGCGATGATTGCCACCAAACCCGGTAGCGGAAACCCCGCCGCCGCACCGAAATTGCCGGGCCTCCCAGGGCTCGGTGGCGGCCTGCCCGGACTGGGCGGCGGCCTCCCCAAGTTTCCCGGTCTGTTCGGGAAAAAGAAATAGCAACGAGCGGCCCAAGTTCTTGACGAACGAGCGGCCAAAACCAAATCAACAAGGAGAACGTGAATGTCTGTCAAAATGCGCTTGGCCCGTGGCGGCGCCAAAAAGAAGCCCTACTACTACATCGTCATCACCCCTGCCACGACCCCGCGCGACGGCCGCTACATCGAGCAGATCGGCACCTTCGATCCGATGCTCAAGAAAGATGACCCCAACCGCGTGAAGCTCGACCTCGAGCGCGCGAAGTACTGGCTCGGCGTTGGCGCACAGCCTACCGACCGCGTCGCCCGCTTCCTCGATGCCAGCGGCCTGCGCAAGCGCGTCGCCTCGGTGAACCCCGACAAGGCCAAGCCGAAGAAGAAGGCCGTCGAACGCGCCGCCGCGAAGGAAAAAGCCGCCGCCGAAAAGAAGGCCGCCGCCGACGCCCCAGCCGCCGAGTAACACCTCTGCACTATTCCCCTCCCCCCTGCGGGGAGGGGTCAGGGG
>JBEBJA010000194.1:0-7021 GCA_040080145.1 Hyphomicrobiaceae bacterium | reverse complement strand
ACTTCGAAGGCCGTGTGGCAGCCCTTGCCCCCACGCTCGCCGCCCCCCGCATCGGTGGCCGTGGCCCCCGCCGCCTCACCGACGTCGAAGTCCTCGAAGTCACCCTCGAACTCGACGGCAAAGTCCCCCTCCTCCCCGGCATGCGCGTCGACACCTTCATCCGCCGCGATTGATCTAAATCCCCTCTCCCCGCTCGCGCTCTTTCGCGCGAACGGGGGTTAGTGTGAGGGGCGGCAGCAACAATGAGTGTGAGGGGAGGCGGCAATAATGACCATCGGCAACCATCTCCACTTACGGCCACAGGCCGTAGGGAGCGACGCGACCCGGCGCGAGCGCCGCCCCTGCGGAGCGCCATAGCGCGTGAGCACAAGAATGGCATTCAAGCCCGGTCGTTCAGATCCTTGACAAGCCCATCCCGTCCCAGCGCGGTAAATACAGCCCGTACGATCCCTGACGCATTGAGCCCGGCCGCCTCATACATCGCCTCGGGCTTACCGTGATCAATGTAGGTATCCGGCAGCACCAGCGACCGCACCTTCAACCCGCGATCCAACAGACCATCCTCTGCCAGATAGTGCAGCACATGACTGCCAAACCCGCCGATGGAGCCTTCCTCGACCGTAATGAAAACCTCGTGGTTCATCGCCAACTGCCGGATCAACGCGGTATCGAGCGGCTTCATGAACCGCGCATCCGCAACTGTCGTCGGCAACCCGAACGACGCCAATTGATCGGCAGCCTTCAGGCATTCCCCAAGCCGCGTTCCAATGGACAACAGCGCAACCTTGGAGCCCTCGCGCAGCACCCGCCCCCGTCCGATTTCCAACGGAACTCCGCGCGCAGGCATGGCAACGCCCGTACCCTCGCCGCGCGGATACCGGAATGCCGAAGGGCGATCATCAATCGCCGCAGCCGTCGCCACCATATGAAACAGTTCGGCCTCATCGCTCGCCGCCATCACGATCATGTTGGGCAAGCAACCAAGATACGCCATGTCGAACGCCCCGGCATGCGTTGCCCCGTCCGCCCCCACAAGCCCCGCCCTGTCGATGGCAAACCGGACCGGCAGCTTCTGGATCGCCACATCATGGATGACCTGATCGTAAGCGCGCTGCAGAAACGTCGAATAAATAGCAGCGAACGGCTTGAATCCTTGCGTCGCGAGCCCGGCAGCAAACGTCACCGCATGCTGTTCCGCAATCCCGACGTCGAACGCCCGGGAGGGGAATTCCGTGGCGAAATGATCGAGCCCGGTCCCCCCCGGCATGGCGGCATTGATCGCCACGATCTTCTCATCGCGCCGCGCCTCGGCAATCAACGCATCGGCAAACACGCGCGTGAAGGCCGGTGCCGACGGCTTGGGCTTATCCTGCGCGCCGGTGATGACGTTGAATTTGTTGACACCGTGATACTTGTCGTCGGCAGCCTCCGCCGGTGCGTAGCCCTTGCCCTTCTTGGTCACGACATGAATCAGTATCGGCCCTTGCCGCGCATCGCGCACATTCTTGAGTACCGGCAACAGCTGATCGAAATCATGCCCATCAATCGGGCCGACGTAATAGAACCCGAGCTCCTCAAACCACGCCCCGCCTTGCCACAACGACCGGGTGTATTCCTCCACCCGCGCCGCACGGCGTTCCCAGCTCTTGGGTAGATGCTTGGCAAGCTGCTTGGCAAAGTCGCGGACATAGAAATAGGTGCCGCTCGACGTAATGCGCGCCAGATACGACGACAGCGCGCCCGTCGGCGGCGCAATCGACATGTCGTTATCGTTCAAAATGACGATCAGGCGACTATCGGCCGCCCCGGCATTGTTCATCGCCTCATACGCCATTCCGGCGCTCATCGCCCCATCGCCGATGATCGCGATCACATGGTTGTTACCACCCTGCAGGTCGCGGGCAACCGCCATCCCAAGCCCGGCCGAAATCGACGTCGACGAATGCCCTGCGCCGAACGGATCGTATTCGCTCTCGGACCGCTTGGTGAAGCCCGACAACCCGCCCGGCTGACGCAACGTGCGAATTTTATCTCGCCGACCAGTCAAAATCTTATGCGGATAGGCCTGGTGGCCCACATCCCAGATCAATTTGTCGTCCGGCGTGTCGAACACATAATGCAGCGCAATCGTCAGGTCCGTGACGCCCAGCCCCGCACCCAGATGCCCACCCGTGACGGACACGGCGTCCACCAGCTCGGTCCGCAATTCTTGAGCAAGTTGAGGCAGCTGCTTCGCCGACAGCTTACGCAGATCGGCTGGCAGCTGCACCTGATCCAGCAACGGTGTCTTACTCGTCGCCGGAACGGCCGTCGCGTTCGGGATGAGATCGCGCTTACTCATAGCAACCCTCAAATGACGCCAAGTTCACTACATCTTCGCAACAAAGTTCTACGCAGCCAAGCCTGAAGCGGTTTCATGATGCAGGTCAAGGGTGAAGGGCTTACTCCCCATCCAAAGGCTCAGTTCCCTTCGGGCTGCCATCTTGGGCAAACGTCAGCTTCTCGACCTTCGCCTCGGCCTG
Source organism: Hyphomicrobiaceae bacterium (assembly GCA_040080145.1). Lineage (GTDB taxonomy): Bacteria > Pseudomonadota > Alphaproteobacteria > Rhizobiales > Hyphomicrobiaceae > JANXVY01. Next base: position 4,499 of record JBEBJA010000194.1, on the reverse strand, counting down.
TTTGAGCAGCCGGTCGCAATGGTCCTTGAGCGCTTCGCCGCGCTCGTAGATGGCGATGCTCTCTTCTAGTTCAACGTCGCCGCGCTCCAGCCGCGATACGATCGTTTCAAGCTCCTTCAAGCCGCGCTCAAAGCTCATCTCGGCGATGTCGGGATGGGTGGTGTTCGGTGCTTTGGCCATTGATCCATATCGTTCTGAAGGTGCAAGGAGCGCTCGATTTAGCGCAGAATCGAAGGCAGACCCTAGCAATTTATGCGCCCTTTCCGCAGGCCGACGTGCAACCGGCGGCAGGAGATTGGCCGCACAGTGCGCCGTTCACCAAAATCCCTCGGGACTGGCCCCAATATGGCGGTGATGGGCTAACTTGCGGTGCCGTCGCCCCAGCCGAACCAATTTGACCACGATTAGGTATCAAGACGAGTCCATGCAATACGCAGTTCTTATAGAACGCTATTCGGAGAGCCTTATGAAAACACTTCAATCAATTCTTATGGCGAGCATTGTGGCAGCTGTAATTGTCCCCGCGAGCGGCGCAACTGCAGCCGATGTAGCAACCGGCCTCTGGTACGATCATACGGGCCGCGGCGCAGTCGAAATTTCTGACTGCGGCGGCAAGCTATGCGGCAAGATCGTCTGGCTTAAAGACGCCAAAAACGCTAAGGGATGCGGAATTCAAGTCCTCGCCAATGTTCCCCCAGCCGGTCCTAACACATGGGATGGCGGCTGGATCTATGATCCAGATGAAGACAGCAAATACGATGTCGAGCTTAAGCTCGTGAGCACCGACAAGCTCAAAGTAACCGGCTACGCCGGCGTAAAATTCCTCGGCGAAACAATGATGTGGACCCGCGCGCCCCTCGACATCCAACGCTGCCAGTAACGGCCACCCGTTCCATGAAAAAGGCGCCAGTCCCACCGGACGGCGCTCTTTTCGTATTCCCTCTTGAACCTTAAGCGGCAAGACGCAGCGGATTGGCGTCCACGGCGATGGTAGCCTTCGCCGTCAGGGCCGCAACAAGATGCTGCGGCTTGAATCCCCAATGGATATTCAACCGCGCAGAGGCAGCGCACGCGGCAAGCGGAGCCAGGGCTGCAAATCCACGCTCGAGAATCAGGGACTTAACGCGCCGGCCAGACATCGCGTCGACAAGGTGCCAGAACCGGATGAGCGTAGCATTCCCGCTGATCCGGTCGCCGCCGTGACCCTGCCAGAATGCGCGCTCGATCTCGGCGCGAGAGGCGGGCGTTGCGCCGTGAAACAGCACCAGTGCCTGCCCCCGCTCAATGATCAAGTCGATGATGCCCTGCACGGCATCGGCGGAAATAACGGGAATATCTGTCGGATCGAGGGTGCTGACGTGACCGTTCGTGACTGACTGCATGATACGCTCCCAGATGCTTGGCTTGATCTGAGGAGAGCTTGACGCCCTTTCGCCCGTAGCGCTGTTCCGCACGAGACAGGAAGGAGACCAAAAGTAAAATGGCGCCTCAATTCGCGGCGCACATGCCCTTGGCGGCCGAGACAGCCGCAGCCTTCGAGTCGTAATGGCCCACGACTTCGCCGCCGGGCGCATGCGTGGCTATGAAATTTTCCGCCATGCTGCGGCGTTCATCCGCAACGACAGTCACCGCCGTGAGCCGAACCTCGCTCCCGCTTCGCGCCCGTATGAGCACACTCTCCGTCCCGCCATAACTTGCTGAATAGATGCGGCAATTGACCGGCGCGGGAAGCCGTCCGATAGCAACACCAGCCTCCGCTGCCATGGCAAACCGTGCCGCGCCCTTGTGCTCGGCACCCGCTGCATGGGCTGGCGCGGTAACGTCCGGCGCGGCAACAATCGGGGCCACCTCATCAATCTGCGCAAAAACATCCGCCTTAGATCGCGGCGCAACCGGTTGCGGCGCAGGCGGCACGGGATCACCACGCCGCCAGACCGTCTGCACCAATCCAGATCCACCCGTCGCAGCAGCCTTTGGGTCTCCCGCAGGCGGCTCAAGTCCAGTCGCGCCTAAGCGGCTTGGCCGCGCAAACGCGGTCCTTGGATTGGTCGCAGCCGGCGCGGCAGGAACGGCCGCCGCCGTCGTCGAGCAATGGTTGCGCGCAAACATCTGAGCCACCGTCTCGATGTTGCGTCCATAAGCGCGGTCCACCGCCCAGCGCCGCGACAGATCGGCAAACGTCACCCGTCGCCCGAGCTTGCGCGAAATCTCGATGATGTCGTTTTGATACGCGCGCGTTCGGGCCGCCACGGGCCGCTCGACCCGCTCGCCGGAATACGCCGTGAGATGCTGGATATGGGCCAGCACGCCGGTTCGCACGTCGCCATACTTATCGCCGGGAACGCCGCCACCGGTCGCGCCGATGCCGGCAAAATTGTTCTGCGCCTGACCAACATCGCCCGAGCTGCCATCACCCCGCCGGTACATCAGATAATTCGTCTCCAGGATCATCTGGAAAAACGCATAATCCCACCGCACACGGGCGCCTTCCCCCAGTTCACGATAAATCGCGGCAATGTTCGAAAACTTCGGCGGCAGCTTCAAATTTCGCGCCGCGACAAACGCCATCAGCCTGTCGGGCGTCGCACACGCTGGAACGCGGTTGGACGCCGTCGTCCTGATCTCGGGTAACGTAAAGTCCTCAGCGGCCTGAGCCACCGGACCAGCCATGGCAAGCCCTGCCACCACAACGGGCGCAAAGATCCAGCGCCCGCCCCAACCACCCGCACGCGACATGACACACTCCGCCAAAATCCGACCAACGACCGCACGTCACGTGAAAAGCAATCAACCTTCAGGGCAAAGCTCGAACGCCTTGTCGAGCGCCATGTTCTGAGTCTTGAACTCGCCGACCTGCTTGCCGCCCGGCGCATAGGCCGCAATGTAGGCGTCCGCTTCCCGCGCTTCAGAGCCTTCATTGACGTCGAGCACGGTGTACTGCGTCACATCGTTGGCAACGGCTTTGATAATGACGGTCTTCGCGCCGCCATAGCTGGCCTGAAACACTTTGCAGGCCACGGCGACAGGCTTTGCACCCTTGGCCGCAGAACCTGCGGCAACCTTTGTGACAGACGGCATGGCAGCTTCGGCAGGCTTGGCCGTTACCGCCGGATCGAGTTCCGGCTTGGGCGCGTTCAACAGCGCATACGGTTTGGCTTTGTCGTCGCCAGCCTTGCGGTCGCCAGCCTTGCGGTCGCCAGCCTTGGCTTGCGCAGCCTTGGCATCAGCCGCCGCAGCTTTGGCAACGCCACCAGCCCCGAGTGCCGAACGCTTTCCTGTACCCTCGGCGCGTGCGTCGTCATTTGCGCGCTTGGCCAGCTCGATGCCCGGCGTCGCAACGTCCGTTACCGGAGCCGCCGCCACGTCCGGCGCTGGCACAGCCTTAGCTGCGTCCTTCGCACCAGACTTACCGGCGCGCACCGCCGCAACCAACTCCGGCTGCGGATCGGAAGCCTTGCACGGACCGTCGGCAAAATTCTCGGCAACCTGTTCAATTTCAAGCGCATATTTGCGCGCGGGCGGTGCCCATTTCTTGGCAAGCTGCGCGAACGTCAGCGGCCCCTTGAGCGTCTTCTGCCATTCGGTCAGCACGCCCCATTCCTGAACCTTGCGCGTCCGTTCCGCAACCGGATTGGCGACCTTTTCGCCCGTATACATGATGAGGTGCTCAAGATGCGCCCGCACGCCGGTCGGCACGTCTTTAAAGCTTTCACCTCGCTCGCCGTTGCCCGTCGCGCCGAGCCCTGCAAAATTGTTCTGCGCGGGCTTCACGTCACCGCCGAACTTCAAATTCCCCGTTTCGAGCAGCATCTGGAAGAACGCATAGTCCCACCGCATGTTGAGCTCTTCGCCGTAACGCATGTAATCGCTGGCGATCTCACTGAACCGGGCGTCGAGCTTATCGTTGCGCGTCTTCAAAAACGCCATCAACCGCCCCGGCGTCACGCACGAAAGCACCTTGTTGGACGAGCTGACTTTAACGGCTGGCAAGTCCACCGCAGAGGCTTGTGGAGCCAGAAGAACGCTGACCAAAATACTCAAACCGGCAGCTGTCACACGAAAATTCATGGCTCACCTTGAAACATACGGCGCGCTCCAATGACGGAACACAGCCCGATTTCTTACCCGTTTAACCTTAACGTCCGGTTAGCCCATATGAACCGGGCCTTCTTACCATCCCCAGCAATGGGGCATGAGTTGGGGCAGGCAGGGGAGGAAATAAGGCGCAGCCGTCAAATATGATGACAGAAAATCGACTGAATCGAGCACGGAGCAGTTTCGGCCCCTCGAAATCGAGCACCACGAGCGCCGCTCTTGCGGCGAGGGAGCAAGGCGACCCGGCGCGAGCGCCGGACTCAACCCGCTGACCGCCTTCCGGTCAGAGGGTTGAAAGCAAATGAAGCTGGCAGCGCCCTTTGCGCTGACAGAAGAGCCGAACAGGCGACGGCGCGAGCGCCGGACTCAACCCACTGACCGCCTTCCGGTCAAAGGGTTGAAAG
>JBEBJA010000063.1:0-29971 GCA_040080145.1 Hyphomicrobiaceae bacterium | reverse complement strand
CGTACGGTCCCGCCGATCCAACCCTCCAGAAGGCGGCCACCTTCTGGAGGGTCGCCCTAACCTTTCGCAGATTCGAGCAATTCAATCATGCAAGGGGCGACTGGAAAAAAGGCGTGAGGGGCGGCGGCGAACGCAAATTTACCCCTTACACAGTCCGGTCGCCAGACCCCGCACCTCGCCAAATTGATCGGCAACCGCATCGGCCCCCATCCCGGACACGCTCTCTCCGCCCGTATATCCGTACGACATCAACACAACTGGCATCCCGGCTGCGCGCGCGGCGCCCACATCGGCCTTGCTGTCGCCAACCATGACCGCATGCCCGGCCTCCGCCCCAAGATCGGCCAGCACCTGCAAGATCATGTCGCCTGCAGGCTTGAGCGGAACACCCTCTCGCCCACCCACGACCGTCCCGAACACCCCCCGCAGGCCCAATTCGTCAATTACCAGATCCGCCGTGGATTGCGGCTTATTAGTGCACACCCCAAGCAACCACCCCTCGGCGCGCAAGCCCTCGAGGACCTCCCGCACACCTGGATACAACCGCGTATGAACGCATGGATGAGCATCGTACAGTTCGACAAACCGGGACCACAACCCATCGCGCGGTATCAAACGCCACGGCACGCTCGATCAACGCCCGCTCGATCAGCTTACGCGCCCCCGCCCCTACCATTCCGGTCACGACGGCCAGATCGAGTGGCGCAATCCCCTCCTCCACCAGCACACGATTGAGCGCAGCGGCAATATCGGCCACGCTGTCCGCAAGTGTCCCGTCCAAATCAAAAATCGCCGCGCGCATCCCGTTCTTTCGTCATCCAGGCGTTGGCCGGGACCAAGCAAGCCAATATTTGGCACAACGCCACGCAACGGCGGAAACCAAAGCCTCCAGCCCCACACGCGAAGCGTTCAACCCCGCGTCAGCGCCACCACGCCCGGCAGCTCGACGCCTTCGAGCCATTCGAGGAACGCCCCGCCGGCGCCCGACACATAGGTAAAGTCACCCGTCACACCTGCAGCGTTAAGTGCTGCAACCGTATCCCCGCCACCAGCCACCGACACCAGCGTTCCAGCCTTGGTCATCGCCGCCGCCTGCTTGGCCAGCGCAAACGTCCCGGTCCCGAACGGCTCGATCTCGAACGCGCCCATCGGTCCGTTCCACAGCAGCGTTTTGCACTGGGCGAGCACCGCCGAAACCTTGGCCACCGTATCCGGCCCCACATCGAGCATCATCTGATCGAGTGGGATCTTGTGAACACTCACAACCGTGTTGGGCGCGCCCGCCCGGAACTCCTTCGACACAACGCCGTCCGTCGGCAGCACGATCTCACAGCCATGTTCTTTGGCTTCGGCCATGATCTGCCGCGCCGTCGAATGAAACTCGGGCTCGGCCAGCGACTGCCCGACAAGAACGCCCATCGCCTGGAGGAACGTGTTCGCCATCCCTCCGCCGATAATCAGCTTGTCGACCTTGGGCAGCAGGTTCATGAGAACTGGGATCTTCGTCGAAACCTTGGCCCCGCCGACCACCGCAGCCGTCGGCCGTTGCGGCTTTTCCAGCGCTGTCCTCAGCGCGTTGATCTCTTCCATCATCAAAGGCCCAGCAAACGATGGCAACAGATGCGTGATGGCGTCCGTCGACGCATGCGCGCGGTGCGCGCACGAGAACGCATCGCCCACGAAGATGTCGCCCGACGCAGCCAGCGCCTTGGCAAACTCCGCATCGTTCTTTTCTTCGCCCTTGTGGAACCGCAGGTTTTCCAGCACCGCAATCTCACCCGGCTTCACGTTCGCCACGCCAGCCGCCGCCGCATCCCCGATGCAGTCGGGCACAAACGCCACTGGCTGCCCAACCATCTCGCCGAGCTTCCTGGCCACCGGCGCCAGCGTAAACTCAGCCGACGGTCCACCCTTAGGCCGTCCAAAATGCGATATGACAATCACCCGCGCCCCGCGCTTGGCCAGATCGCGCAACCCCGGCACGATGCGCTCAAGCCGCGTCGCGTCCGTCACCACGCCGTCTTTGGCGGGCACGTTCAAATCGCAGCGCACCAGCACGCGCTTGCCCGCCACGTCCACGCCTGCTGTCGTCTTGAGCTTGTCGAGATTCATGTCCGTGTCCCTGATATTACCTTTGGCATTGGGTCCAGGGGTACAAGACCCCTGGCCTTCACTTACTTTTTTAAAGCCGTCGCCGCCGCCACAATCGCTTCGACCGTGATGCCAAAATGCTTATACAGATCGGGTGCCGGCGCCGACGCCCCAAACCCGCTCATGCCGATGAACTGATCGTCGGGCCGCAGCCACTCAAACCAGCACGACTTGACACCGGCCTCGATAGCGATACGCGGCGCGGTGCCAAGCACCCCGTCTTGATAGGCGCGATCCTGCTTGCGGAACGCCTCAAAGCTCGGCATCGACACGACCGCCGCCTGAATGCCAGCCTTCGCCAGCGCATCGCGCGCCGCCAGCGCCAAGCCGACCTCCGACCCCGTCGCAATCAGCGTCACATCGCGCTCTGCGGGTGCCCCGTTCGTCACATACGCACCCTTCGCCGACAAATTCGACTTGCTGTCGGCCGCCGTCCGCACCGTCGCCACGGCATCGCGCGTCAGCGCCAATACCGACGGCGTGCCCGTGGCATTCAGCGCCATTTCCCAGCACTCCGCCGTCTCGATGGCATCCGCTGGCCGCAACACGAGCAAGTTCGGCATCGCGCGCAACGCTGCCAGATGCTCGACCGGCTGATGCGTGGGCCCATCTTCGCCAACCCCGATGCTGTCATGCGAGAAGATGTAGATGACCTGCTTTTCCATCAGCGCCGATAAGCGGACGGAGGGGCGGCAATAGTCCGAAAACACCAAAAATGTGCCGCCATAGGGCACGAACGGCCTATGCAGCGCGAGACCGTTCATCGCCGCCGCCATGGCATGCTCGCGCACGCCGTAGTGAATGTAGTTGCCGCCGAACTTGCCCGTGTTGACGGGAACATGCTGCTTGGTCTTGGTTCCGTTCGAACCGGTCAAATCCGCCGAACCACCGAGCAACTGAGGCACCGCCGGAACCAAATGTTCGAGCGTCATCTGCGACCATACCCGTGTCGCGCGCTTCGCAGGATCTGCAAGAAACGCTGCCTTCGCCGCGGCCACACCTTCAACGACAGCCTTCTGATCCATTTCCGCCAGCGCCGCCTTCACCTCGGGCCCGGCCTTATCGCACTTGGCCTTCCACTTCGCGTGGGCCGCCTTGCCGCGCTCGCCGGTCTGCCGCCACGCCGCCAGAATGGGTTCGGGAATAATGAACGCCGGCGCCGTCCACCCAAGCTTCTCGCGTGCGGCCGCAATCTCCGCCGCACCCAGCGCCCCGCCATGCGCCCCCGACGTCCCGGCCTTCGTCGGCGCGCCAAACCCGATTACCGTCTTGCACGCGATCATCCACGGTTTCGTCGTATCCGCCCGCGCCTTGGCCAGCGCCGTTGACACCCCCGCCGTATCGTGGCCATCAACCCGCATCGTATTCCAGCCGCAAGCTGCAGCCCGCGCCAATTGGTCATCCGACACGCTAAGCCCTGTCGCGCCGTCGATCGTGATGGAGTTGTCGTCGAACAGTACGATCAGCTTGCCGAGTTTCAAATGCCCGGCGAGCGAGATCGCCTCATGCGAGATGCCCTCCATCAGGCACCCGTCGCCTGCGATGCAATACGTGTGGTGATCGACGAGATCAGCCGTCCGCGCGGCCAGTAAGCGTTCCGCCAGCGCCATGCCGACCGCATTGGCAATGCCCTGCCCGAGCGGTCCCGTGGTGGTTTCAATCCCTTCGGCGTGACCAAATTCCGGATGACCTGCCGTCTTGGAACCAAGCTGGCGGAAATTCTTGATTTCTTCCATCGTCATTCCCGGATACCCGGTCAGATACAACAACGAATACAGCAACATAGAGCCATGACCAGCCGACAGAACGAAGCGGTCGCGGTTGGCCCAATGCGGGTCGGCTGGATCAAACGACAGGCTTTCCGCAAACAGCACCGTGGCAACATCCGCCATCCCCATCGGCATGCCCGGATGCCCCGACTTTGCAGCTTCGACCGCATCCATCGACAAGGCGCGGATCGCACCCGCCATCTCGCGATACTTCGCCTGCAATCCCTGTTCGCTCGCAGCCATCACTCAATCCTGTTTTCGCAAAGCCAGACCGGCCCGCCTGTCAACAAATCCGTCATAAAGTTCGCGATTGTGTAGCCGCGCTTCGCACAAGCGTCCAGCATGCAAGCGTCCAGCTGTCTGAAATCAGGCCTAACGCCAATTCGGCCCGGCCAATGTCACGGCACCGCCGACAGGAACAGGAACACGCCGAAAATCACCAGATGCACCGCCCCCTGCAGTACCGTTGTCCGCCCGGTCGCGAGCGTCAACGAACTGATGAACAACGTCAAAATGAGCAGCACCATTTCGCTTTGCTGCAATCCGAGCACCAGCCGTTGCTGGAGCAGCACGGATAAGGCCGCCACCGCCGGGATCGTCAGCCCGATGCTGGCAAGACCCGATCCCAGCGCGAGGTTCAAACTTGTCTGCAGCCGGTTGACCCGCGCCGCCGCCACCGCCGCCATCCCCTCAGGCAACAAGACCATTGCCGCGATCACGACCCCGACAAACGCCTGCGGCAGCCCCGCCGACACGATCCCCCGCTCCAAGGGATACGACAACGACTTTGCCAGCAGCACGACCGCCACTAGCGCTACCAGCAACAGCACGCCACTCTGCTGCGTCGACGTCAGCGCCGGCACCTCGTGATGCCCGCCTTCGTCATTCACGCCATCCTCGGCACTCAGAAAATACTCGCGATGCCGCACCGTTTGCACAAACAGGAACACGCCATATAGACATAGCGAAACCACCCCAACGAATACGAGCTGCGAGGGCGCATACAAGGGACCGGCAGTCGTGCGCGTATAATTCGGCAGCACCAGCGCAAGAACTGCAAGCGTCGCCAGTACGCCAAGTAACGATGCGGCCCCCTTCACCTGAAACGTCTGTTCGTGATGCCGCGCGCCGCCAAAAACGAGGCACAACCCCACCACGCCGTTGAGCACAATCATCAATGCCGAATACACCGTATCGCGCGCAAAGACCTCAGCCCCCGGCGATCCCGACAGCATCAATGATATGATGAGCGCGACTTCGATCACCGTGACGGCGATCGCCAGCAATATCGACCCGAACGGCTCTCCCACCCGCAGCGCGATGATCTCCGCATGATGAACCGCGGCAAACACGCAGCCGCCAAGCAGCACCGCCGCCAGCACCAGAACCCAATTTGCATCCGCCGAAATCAACCCGCCAAACTTTGCCGCTAGCAGCGCCATGGCCGCGCCCGGCAGTGCCCAAGCCCACCACGGCATCTGGCCAAAAGCTACACGATGACTTGGCATGTGATCCCTTCGTTCAATCGACTAAACAACACGACGCGACCGCGTAACGTCAGGAGGCGAGCTTCTCTTTTTTGCCCGTCTTGAGTTGTTCGGCAGCCTTCGCGTCGGCTGCCGCTGCTTCTGCGGCGTCCTCGGCAAAAATTTTCTCCAGCCGCGCCGCATCCGAACGCGCCCGCTCGACGAGCTTTTCCTCGTCGGTGTAATGTTTGTAGTCCTCGATCAGGCGCTTTTCGTCCTGCGCCTTGAAGGTCGAGATCATCTTCTCCGCTTCACGATCACCGATGCCCAGACCGCCAAGCACCTTGCGTGTCATGACCAGCGACGAATGAAATGTCTCGCGATGCACCTCGGCAATGCCTAAATCGAGCAACCGATGGGCGTGAGGCCGATTACGGCCCCGGGCATAAATTGGCAGCCCCGGATAATTCGCCCGAACGATTGCCGCCGTCCGCATCGAGGCCTCGACATCATCGATTGCCAGCACGAACGCCCGCGCCTTGCTGGCCTGTGCCGCCTCCAGAATATCAATCCGGCTCGCGTCGCCATAAAACGCCTGCGACCCGAACTTCTTCACGAACTCGACTTGCTCAGATGAGATATCGAGCGCCGTGAAAGGGATCTTCTTCGCCCGCAAAACGCGCGCCACGACCTGACCCACGCGCCCAAACCCGGCGATAATAACATGCCCATCGTTCTCTGGCGGCTTGTCATACAGCGGGGCAACCTTTTTACCATTCCCCGCCAGCCACCGCTCGGCGATCAGCAGTGGCGGCGTCGCGACCATCGACAGCGTCACTACCACATTCAGCAACTCTCCCTGGTCGCGCGTCAGCACGCCAACCACCGCCCCGACCGTCGACAAAAGAAATGCGAACTCGCCGCCCTGGCTCAACGATAGCCCCATCCGCCGTGCAGGCCGGGCCGCCAACCCTTCCCGCCACATGCCAAGCCCCGCCAAGACACTGGCCTTCACCGCGACAAGCCCCAGCACCAGCCCTGCGACCAGCAGCGGATGCGCCACCAGCAACGCAAGATTGAGCGACATCCCGATGGCCGTGAAGAACAGCCCGAGCAACAATCCCTCGAACGGCGCAATATCTGCTTCCAGTTCATGCCGGTAAGAACTTTCAGCCAGCAGCGCGCCGGCAAGAAACGCACCCAGCGCCGCCGACAATCCCGCCGCCTGCATCACAATCGTGACCACAATGACCAGCAGCAGCGCCGCCGCCGTCATCGCCTCCTTCACCTTGGCCCGCGCCACGATCCGCAAAATCGGATCGAGGACAAACCGCCCCACCACGATCACGCCGCCAATCGTCGCCAATCCTTTAGCAGCCGCCAGCAAATCCATCCCCGACGCCGCAGCCCCGGCAGCCACAGCAAACAACGGCGCCAGCGCAATCAAAGGAATGGCCGCTAAATCCTGAAACAGCAGCACCGCGAACGCCAGCCGCCCATGCCGCGCACCAAGCTCACCGTTCTCTTCTAGCACCTGCAAGGCAAACGCCGTCGACGACAGCGCCAGCACCAGCCCAACGAATAACCCGCTGCGCCACGCCATTCCGAACGCCATTGCAAGCAAAGCCAGCACGGCGGCCGTCAACGCAACCTGCGCCCCGCCCAACCCGAAGATCGACGACCGCATCGACCACAGCCGCTTCGGCTTCAGTTCGAGGCCGATCAGAAACAGCAGCAGCACCACGCCGAATTCGGCCAGATGCAACAGCTCCTTGGCCTCGGTTGCCGAAAACACGCGCTGAATGCCAAATGGACCCAAAATAACGCCAGCACTCAGATACCCAAGCACCGTCCCCATCCCCAGCCATTTCGCCAAAGGGGCAGCCAGAGCCAGCGCGGCAAGCAGCACCGCAACCTCATTCAACGTCACATCGTTCACGGGAAATCCTGCCGGAGAAAAGACCAACGCGCAGATCGGATCAAACCAAAGTAATGCCGGTTGCGTACCTCCCCAACCCCTAAAATGCTAACTCCAACACCAATCGGGAAACACGGTGCTGACAATGCTGGAGTGCTTCAGTTATGCTGTCGTCATGACAGCGGCGCGCATACGCCACACGCCCACAACCCCTATGAGTGCCCTCCCGATGGCTGATCTCCTTCAGCAGGTGGCCGAACATCGCGACGTTGACGCATTTCGTCAGCTGTTCCAGACCTACGCGCCGCGCATAAAGTCCTACATGATGCGTCAAGGTGCCGACCCCAATACCGCCGAAGAACTGGCCCAGGAGACGCTCCTGACGGTTTGGCGCAAGGCCGCGCTCTATTCGGGTGACAAAGGCAGCGCTACGACGTGGATTTTTACGATCGCGCGCAATCTGAGAATTGATCGCTTGCGTAGAGAGTTTCCCTGGCAGGAATTGCCCGAAGGCCACGACGAAACTGCATCCAGCGATATACTGCCGGACGAAGCCGTTTCCGAAGCCGAACGGCGGTCCCGCGTACAAGAAGTTCTGGCGTCTTTACCGTCTGACCAGCACGAAGTCGTGTCCTTGTCCTACATCGAAGGTTTGTCGCACAGCGAGATCGCCGGGCGGCTCGATTTGCCTCTGGGAACGGTAAAATCGCGTATGCGTCTGGCCTATCAAAAAATCCGCGAAGCGGTCGAGGACTTGAAATAAATGACGATCAAGCACCACGCGGACGACGCGACCTTGATGAGCTATTCCGCTGGAACCCTTGGCGAAGCGTTGAGCGCTGTTGTCGCGGGCCATATAGCCGTATGCCCCTCGTGCCGCAGCGAACTTGCCCAAATGGATGAACTGGGCGGCCTAATGCTGTCTGCATTGCCCAACGCCGCCATGCTCACCCTGCCGCCGCGCCCCGCAACCCTCGAAAACGCCTCGGCAAAGCCAGCAGGCGGTCCAGCGCGCGGGCAAGAAGCGAAACCCGCAGCGGGTGCAAAAACCTTGCCCCTCCCCTTGTCGCGGCTCACCGGATGCGACCTTAACGCCATTGCCTGGAAGCGCCTCAGCCTCGGCGTCTGGCACCATCGCTTACCGTTGTCTGCAGGCGCCAAAGGCGACCTCCGCCTGATCAAAATCGCCCCCGGTCAGGTCATGCCCGAACACGGCCACAGCAGCACGGAACTCACCCTTGTCCTCGACGGCAGCTACACCGACCAGGTCGGGCGCTTCGCAAAAGGTGACCTTGCCGACCTCGACGAAGAAATCGAACACCAGCCCATTGCCGACGAGACAACTGGTTGCATCTGCCTGATCGCAAGCGAAGAAAAGGCTCGCTTTAAAAGCCTCCTGGCCCGTATCGTCCAGCCATTCACAGGCCTCTAACTTCTGGAACCAACCGCCGAATGGCCGCACCCTATCGCCTGCCGTCTGCCTGGAAAGTGATCTGGATCACCGGTGCCAGCAGTGGCATCGGCCGCGAATTGGCCTTGAGCCTAGCTGCCAGCGGCGCAAAAGTCGCTGTGTCCGCGCGCTCCGCTGCAAAACTTGCCGAACTCGAAGCGGCCTCCCTCAACATCAAAGCCTACCTGCTCGACGTGACCGATCTCGCCGCAACCACGGCAACCGCCGCCGCCATCGCCAACGACCTCGGCCCCATCGATTTAGCCATCCTCAACGCCGGCGTGTGGGTGCCCATGGACGCCGAAAGTTACGACGCCGCCGGCATCACTCGAGCCATGGCCGTCAACTATAGCGGCGTCACTAACGCGCTTGGCCCGCTCATCCCGGCCATGATCGCCCGCAAATCCGGCCATATTGCCATCGTCTCGTCCGTCGCGGGCTATCGCGGGCTACCGGTTGCCATTGCCTACGCGCCAACCAAAGCCGCTCTCATCAGCCTCGCAGAATCGCTCCATCCCGACTTGATGGACCACAACGTCAAAATGACCGTAATCAATCCCGGCTTCGTCGACACCCCTATGACCAAAGTAAACTCTTTCCCCATGCCCTTCATGGTCACAACGGACGTCGCAACAGATGCCATCATCAAAGGCCTGATCCGCGGCAGCTTCGAAATCGTGTTCCCCTGGCGCATGAAACTCATGGCCAAATTCACCCGCCTCCTGCCCTATTGGATGTACTTCGGCATCGTCAACGCCCTGCCCGCCGACGAACCCAAACCAGATTCAAAGTCCACTTAAGACCCAAAAAGAGGGGGAGTTTGAGGGTCTCCCTCAAACGGGGTCCGGGGCGGTAGCCCCGAGTCCGCGCAAGCCCCTTGTCAGCCCGCCGCCCGCGCCTGCGCCTTCACGACAGCATCAATCGCCATAAGATCCGCCATCAACGCCTCGAACTTATCGAGCGGCACCATATTGGGCCCATCTGACGGTGCGGTATCGGGCTTCTCATGCGTCTCGATGAACAGTCCGGCAACCCCGACGGCAACCGCTGCCCGCGCCAGCACCGGCACAAACCGCCGGTCCCCGCCTGAACTTGTTCCCTGCCCGCCCGGCTGCTGCACCGAGTGGGTGGCATCAAAAATCACCGGACACCCGGTCTCCGACATGATCGGCAACGCCCGCATATCGCTCACCAGCGTATTGTATCCAAACGAAACCCCCCGCTCGGTCAGCAGCACGTTTGAATTGCCCGACTGAACTACCTTCGCGACGACATTCTTCATGTCCCACGGCGCAAGAAACTGCCCCTTCTTGATCTTGATGACGCAGCCCGTCTGTGCCGCCGCCACCAGCAAATCCGTCTGCCGGCACAGGAACGCCGGGATCTGCAGCACATCGACATACTTGGCAAGCAGCGCGCACTGCGCCGCATCGTGCACGTCCGTCACGACCGGCAGCCCATAGGTCTCCCGCACCTCGGCAAACACAGCAAGCGCCGCATCGAGCCCGATTCCGCGCTTTCCCGACAAAGAAGTCCGGTTCGCCTTGTCAAACGAACTCTTGAAAACAAGCCCGATGCCCAACCGCCCCGCGATTTCCTTCAGCGCCGCCGCCATCTCCAGCGCGTGCGCCCGGCTCTCCATCTGGCATGGACCGGCAAAAACCCCGATGGGCATGGAATTGGCGAACGTCACCGGTCCGATTCTCACGGACGGGTTTGGCTTGAGCGCTTCAACCGAAGGTGACGGCGTCTGGGAAGATGTTTTCATTCCACGAGCTTTTAGCCAAGCTTCACGCCCAAGCCAAGCAACCAGACCCGCTTTACCGCAATATTCGTCAGGGCGCGGGAATACGTCTCAGGCGGCAGCCGTGCGGCGAAGATCCGCTTTAACGGTGGAAGTCGCGCGTATCGCCTGTTCCATCCGATTGTAGGAATGCCAGACCGCGACCGGATAATGATCTCCGTCTTCGCCGTCCAGGCGACCGTTGATCTTGGTCGTTAGGAAATCAGACATCGTCGTCCGCACGTCTTTGACAGCAGTAAGAACGGCTGGATGGGACGAAAAAAAGATTTGCATCTTATCGAGTTCTTCGTGCACCGCATGCACGAACCCACCGCCCATGAACGCGCATTCAACCCCGCGAATTTGAGCTTTCACAAATTCGAGCCGATCAACAACCTCAGCACGCATCGAATGCAATTCCCCGCAGCCAGCCACGCAGTCAGTCTCCGCGCAATGTGTAGATAAACGCTCAACAGGCGCAACGATTGAGCGCGCATATCATTAATTCAACCAAATACCCAGTGTCGTGATCGCCACACCCGCAGCCCAACAACGCATCTAACACGGGCACGTTCGATCGGTTCAAACCAACCGGCTCTTCTCAATCGCTGCGGCGATAAAACTCGCAAACAACGGATGGGGCTCGAACGGCCGCGACTTCAACTCGGGATGGAATTGAACGCCGATAAACCAAGGGTGCCCGGCGAACTCGACAATTTCAGGGAGCAAACCATCCGGTGACAGCCCCGAGAATATCAATCCCGCTTGTTCCAGCCGTTCACGATAGCGCAAGTTGACCTCGAACCGGTGCCGGTGGCGTTCCGCAATCGTCGCCTGGCCATAAATCTGCGCCACGTGGCTGCCCTTACGCAACGCCGCTGGGAATGACCCCAGCCGCATCGTGCCGCCAAGATCACCGTTGGCCCGCCGGCTCTCAAGCTCGTTCCCGCGCATCCACTCGGTCATCAAACCAACAACCGGCTCGGTACAGGCTCCAAATTCCGTCGACCCCGCAGCCGCAAGCCCGCTCGCCCGCGCAACCTCGATGGTCGCCATCTGCATCCCAAAGCAAATACCGAAATACGGCACGCCCTTGGTCCGTGCAAACCGCGCCGCCAAGATCTTGCCTTCCGATCCGCGCTCGCCAAATCCGCCCGGCACCAGAATTCCATCAACGCCGTGCAGATGTGTCGCTGGGTCCTCGCGCTCGAAAACCTCGCTCTCGATCCACTCGAGATTGACCCGGACCCGGTTGGCAATCCCGCCATGCACCAGCGCCTCGTTAAGCGACTTATATGCGTCCTTCAACCCGGTATACTTGCCAACGATTGCAATCGTGACTTCGCCTTCAGGATTGGCGACGTTGTGCGATATCGAGTTCCAGCGCGTCAGCGCCGGGCTGGGCGCACCGGTGATCCCGAACGCCGCCAGCACCTCCGTATCGAGCCCCTCGCGGTGATAGGCGAGCGGCACATCGTAGATCGACGCGACGTCCAGCGCCTGAATGACCGCCTCTTCCCGGACATTGCAAAACAGCGCGATCTTGCGCCGCTCGCTTGCCGGGATCTCGCGATCCGCACGGCAAAGCAGAATATCGGGCTGAATCCCGATCGAGCGCAATTCCTTGACCGAATGCTGCGTCGGCTTGGTCTTGAGTTCCCCAGCACTTGGAATGAACGGCACCAGCGTCAAATGGATGTAGATCGAATTCCCGCGTGGCAGATCGTTGCCAAGCTGTCGAATCGCTTCAAAGAACGGCAACCCCTCGATGTCGCCGACCGTGCCGCCGATTTCGGTCAGCACGAAGTCCACGCCCTCGTTCCCGCTCGTCACGAACGACTTGATCGCGTCCGTCACGTGCGGAATGACCTGCACGGTCCCGCCGAGATAATCCCCACGCCGTTCGCGCGTCAGAATATCCTGATAAATCCGACCGGTGGTGACATTATCCGACTTCTTCGCCGGCACACCGGTGAAGCGCTCGTAATGGCCCAGATCCAGGTCGGTTTCGGCACCATCGTCGGTGACAAAAACTTCCCCGTGTTGATACGGGCTCATCGTGCCCGGATCGACGTTGAGATACGGATCGAGCTTCTTAAGCCGGACCGAATAACCGCGCGCCTGTAACAGCGCACCGAGTGCGGCTGAAGCGAGACCCTTGCCAAGCGAGGAGACCACGCCGCCAGTAATGAAGATATAGCGTTGCATGGGATTTGGTTCTGACACGAACGCGCGCCGATTCGAAGCTTTTTTGTTTTGTTTCCACGGGCAAAAAGCGCACGCCTGTCGGGATTTATGCGTGAACGATCATTTGCCGCACTTGGCGCGCGCCGCAACAGCGCTTGCCGACTTGGCGTCTGGGGCCACTACCTCCCCCGCCAGGTCGCTGCGCAACCGCTCGAATGTTTCCGCTGTGGGCAGATACGAAGCGTCAGCGGCGTGCTTAGCATAGAGAACATCAATGGCCACGACCGGCCCACGGTCTGCCGCAACCTTCCCGCCCTTATGCGTCGCGTCTTTCGCCTCGTTACACAGCACAGCGTGCGTAAAGGGGCCAGCCTTGAAGAACGCGAACTTCTGCTCGACACCGATCTCGGCAGCGCGTGCCAAAGCAATCTTTTCCAGCCGCACCGCTGGCGTCACAAGCGTGCCCTTGACGCGAACCTCAAAATGATCCGGCGCCAACTCGTTGTCTGAATACCCTGTCGTAAAGATCGCGTTGGCAGCCCCATAGGACGTCACGGACGCCAGTGAAAGCACACCAGCGTTCCCCCCCGTTGCGGCATCAGGCGTAAGCGAGGGAGCGTTGCCGGAGCATGCCCCCAACACCAACGCTGCCATTGCTGGAACGAGCAAACTCTTAGCGGAAATGCGCATACGTCACCCCCCCCCGGCCAGCCACGAAGTTTCGAATTAGCGCGGCAATGGTGCAGACTGCGGCTCAAGCTTATCGAGAATACCGCCACGGCCAGCAGGCTTACCATCGGCCGGCTTGGTTTCGCCTGCCTTCGGGTCAGCCGGCTTGGTATCCGTCGTTGCCGGAGCTCCCGATGTGGCAGGCGCACTCACAGGCGCCGCCCGATCCAAAACTGACCCGACCGGCGCCGAGTGCTGCGCAAGCAGGGTCAATCCCAAGCTCGAAATAAAAAATGCCGCACCCAGAAACGCCGTCGTCCGCGTCAACAGATTAGCCTGACCGCGCCCCGTCAGAAACCCGCCGCTGCCGCCGCCACCGATTCCAAGCGCGCCGCCTTCCGACTTCTGCAGCAACACAACGCCCACCAAAGCGGCGGCGATCATCATATGAATTACGAGCAAAACCAATTGCATGAGTGCCTAGTATCCTGAGCGTGGCCGGTGCATTTTCCATGTCTTAGACGCCGGAAATGCACATGCGGGGAGGTCTAATGGTCGCCGCTTCTACACCACTTGTTCCCGGCCCGCCAGAGCACGCATGAACGCAGGAGTACGAGCCGCGCGCTTACTTAATTCGTCTGAGTGGCCGCAGGTTGTGAGCCATCCTGGGTCTTCGCGGCATCCGGCTTAGCAACCCGCTTCCGCTTTGGCGGCGCGGCGACAACGTCACCCGCATTATTGTGCGGCGCGACCTGCCCGGCGGCAGCCTCAGCATCATTCACGGCCTTTGGTTTAGATTTTAGCTTCGGCTTGGCCGCTTTAGGCTGCGCCGCTGTAGCCTCGTCCGCGGAAACCGCTGGTGCCACAGGTGCCGCAACCGCAGGCGCAACCGCCTCCTTAGCTGCCGCAGGCTTATCGCCAATCGCCGGCACGGGTGGCGGAGCCGGTGGCGGATTTTCGAGCAGGTCTGCCGCAGCTCCCGCCCGTTGCGCCTCAGCCGTCACCCGCCCCCGTCCGCAGCGGAACGACAACTGCTCCTGCAATTCGATCCAGCGCGCCACCCGCTGCAGTGCTTTGGGCGGCGCATTGGTCTTCGCCCATTCCGGACCGCGTTCGAGAATTGCCGGCACGTCGGTGAGCTTGCTCTGTTCACTTGTCGCAGCGTCACAGGCCGCCTGATCGAGCGGAGCTGCGCGTACAGCCCCACTCAGCCCTGTTACACCCCCAACAATCCCCGCAGCAACGAGACCCAGCAAAATTCGCAACGTGCAGCTCCTCAGCACCAATCATCCATCCAAACGGCATCTTTCCAAGAACCAGCATCTTTCGAAGTCAGGCTGTCTTCGCATAGGCCGCAACAATGCCGAGGAAATCGGCGGCCTTAAGGCTCGCGCCGCCGACCAATGCGCCATGAACATGAGGAATGTGCAAAAGTTCCTTGGCGTTGCTGGGCTTCACCGATCCCCCATACAACACCCGCATCCCATCCGCATGCGCCCCATGCCGGGCACCCAGCGCCTCGACGATATCGGCATGAACATCAGCGACGTCCCCAACCGTCGGCGTCAACCCCGTTCCGATGGCCCACACCGGCTCGTAAGCCACAATCGTATTCGCAGCCGTCATTCCCTCGGGCAGCGACCCGTCGAGTTGCCGGCGCACCACATGTTTCGTCAACCCAGCTGCACGTTCACCCGCCGTTTCCCCCACGCACACGATGGCAATCAGCCCGGCCGCATGCGCTGCCGCAACCTTCGCTCTTACATCACGGTCCCGCTCGCCATGCATGGCACGCCGTTCCGAATGCCCCAAAATGACAGCCGTTGCGGCCCCGTCGCGCAGCATGGCCGCCGAAATATCCCCGGTAAACGCGCCCGACGCCGCCGCATGGCAATCCTGACCACCAACGCCGACCGCCGACCCCTTCAAGACTTCGCTCAACACCATGATCAGCGTCGACGGCGGACAGATCATCACTTCGGCTCCGCCACCCAGCGCCAGACCGTCTTTGACCTTGATCGCTTCAGCCAGCGACGCCTTCACGCCATTCATTTTCCAGTTCCCGATCACGATCGGACGGATTTGAGTGGAGTGCGGCTTTGCAGTTTGGCTCATGTGTCCCCCAATTTACGTCGTACATAATTAGCGTCCGGCACCTCGCCCGACCCGCCGTCCGGCCAGTCCATTGATCACGGGCAGACCACTACCCTTTGGGCAATCCCAACGCAAAGCCTTGCTTTCGGATGCAGCCTGCGCTTCATATCACGCTGATCGCGCCCGTCACCAACGGGATTAGAACTTTGAAATTCGCCAGGACCCCGCTTCAGCCCGCGCCACGACGGAGTTTTTCCGCCAACTTGGGCCGTACTGAGTCGCTCCTGTTACGCTAAGGCTTTGGTCTAGAATGCTCGACACACTCCGCAACTCCGCGAATTCCTGGCTCGCCAAAATTCTCCTGGGGCTGGTCGCCGTCAGTTTCGTCTACTGGGGAGCCGATACACGCTCGACCCGTACCGGAGTGAGTTCGCTCGCAACCGTCGGCTCAGCGACCATCACCCAGAACGATTTTCAACGCGCCTACGAGAACGAAATTGCGCAACTCTCGCAGCGTGCCGGACGCCGGGTGACCAGCGACGAAGCCCGCGCCTATGGCATCGACCGCCGCGTCATGAGCAGGCTCATCGGCTCTGCGGCTCTAGATAGCCAGGTCGCCACGCTGGGTCTCGCCCTTTCCGACGAAACCGTCGCAGAGAACCTTCGCAACGACCTCAACTTCAAAGGCATCGACGGCAAATTCGACCACAACGGCTTCCAACAGTTCCTGCGCAGCATCGGCATCACCGAACGCGCCTTCCTCGACCAGCGCCGCAAGGAAGAAGAACGCGCCCAACTGACCAGCACATTGCTCTCGGCCATCGTCACACCCAAGCCCATCGTCGCCGCAGTCCACGCCTGGAAAGATGAAACCCGTGTCGCCGAATTCCTCATGATCGACGCGAGCAAGGCCGTAACCGTCGCCGACCCTGACGCTACCAAGCTCAAAGAGACCTACGAGGCCAACAAAGCGCAGTTCATGGCACCGGAATTCCGCAAGCTCCAGATTCTTCTGCTGTCCGTGAACGAGCTCAAAGCCCAAATGGACGTCCCGGACGCCGAAGTCGCCGCAAGCTATGAGCAGACGAAGGAAAACTACTCCACCCCCGAAGTCCGCCGCATCCAACAGATCCCCTTCAAGGACAAAGCCGCAGCCGAGGCTGCCAAAGCCGAGATCGCTGGTGGCAAGAACTTCATGAAAGTCGCCGAAGACGCCGGCGTAAAGGAAAAAGACCTCGACCTTGGCCTCATCACCAAGAAATCTATGATCGACAAAAAGATCGCCGAAGCCGCCTTTGCCATCGAGCGCGACAAGGTTTCCGATGTCGTCGAAGGAACCTTTGCAACCGTCCTCCTGCGCGTGCCCGAAATCAAGCCCGGCAAGCAGCCAACACTTGACGACCTGAAAGCCGAAATCAAAGATAAGCTCGCGCGCGCCAAAGCCAAAGACGAAGTCCAAAAGCTCCGCGATTCCGCCGACGACATGCGCAACGCCGCTAAGTCAGATAAGGAAATCGCTGACGCATTGAAGCTGAAAATCGTCGAAGTCGAGCAAACCGACACCACCAACAAGACGTCTGACGGCAAGGCCGCGTTCGAACACCCCGATGCCCGCGCCCTCATCGCGTCGGGTTTCGACGCGAAAACCGGCGTCGAACGCGACCCCGTGGAATTGGCCGACGGCGGCTATGCCTGGGTGACGTCGACCAACATCACGCCCGCCCGCCAGAAGCCATTCGAAGAAGTCGAAGCCGGCGTCAAAGCGCTTTACTTCACCAGCGAACGCAAGCGCCTCGTGCAGGACCTCGCCAGCAAGCTCGTCGAACGCGCCAACAAGGGCGAAGCCTTTGAAGCACTCGCGCCGGACGCAGCCGGCAAAGCCGACAAAACCCCCGTCATTACCCGCACGACCACGCCGCAAGGCTTGACCGAGCAAGCCGTGACCCAAATCTTCGGCCTGCCGCTCGCCCGCGCCGGATCGGCAGAAACCAACGACAAATCGAGCCGCACGATCTTCCGCGTCTTAGAAATCATCCCCGCGAAGGCGCCGACCAAGGATGACACGGCCAAACTGACCCAGGAAGTCGGCCAGTCCATCCAGGTCGATATCTTAGACAGCTACGTCGCAGCCCTCCAAGACGCCGCCGGCGTTACAATCAACGACGCCGAACTCCGCCGGATGGCGGGTTCGCCCCAGGCGCAGTGAGGCTTCCCCGTGGCACGAAAGCCCGCCGGCTCGAAGAATGCGCCAACGCCGGTCCAAGCCGCCGGTCACGCTAACGCCATCGAGGCCGAACCGCAGTTTAGCGCCTTCGCCAAAACCTACGACGAAGGCTTGCCGCAAGTCGTCTGGACCCGCCTCATCGCGGATCTGGAAACCCCTGTCTCCGCCTACATCAAGCTCGCCCGCGACGGTCGCATGAGCTTTTTGTTCGAGTCGGTTGAAAGCGGTGCCGTGCGCGGCCGCTACTCCATGATCGGGCTAAATCCAGATCTGGTCTGGCGGGCAAATGGCACCGTCGCCGAAATCAACACCTCGCCCGCAACCGCACCAGACACCTTCTCCCGCCAGTCGCTTCCAGCACTCGCCTCATTGCGCGACCTGATAGCCCGATCCAAAATCGACCTGCCCGCCCACCTGCCGCCGATGGCAGCCGGCGTGTTCGGCTACATGGGCTACGACACCATCCGCCTCGTCGAGCACCTGCCCAACCCCAATCCAGACGACCTCGGCGTCCCCGACGGCATCCTCGTCCGCCCCACGGTCATGATCATTTTCGACGCCGTCAAAGATGAAATGACCATCGTGACACCCGTGCGCCCAGCGCCCGAATTCACCGCGCAGGCCGCTTACGACGCAGCGCTTGCACGCCTGAGCGATGTCGTCATGTCCCTCGACACGCCGCTTCCAAATGCTGCCAAAGCCGCGCCGCCCAATCTCGAAGCCCACGAACCTGTTTCGAATACGACGCCCGCGCAGTACCTGGAAATGGTTGCCAAGGCGAAGGAATACATAGCCGCCGGCGACATCTTCCAGGTCGTCCTGTCCCAGCGCTTTTCCGCACCCTTCTCGTTGCCCCCGTTCGCACTTTACCGCGCGCTACGCCGGACCAACCCCTCGCCGTTCCTGTTCCACCTCGATTTCGGCACCTTCGCCCTTGTTGGCTCTAGTCCTGAAATCCTTGTCCGCGTCCGTGAAGGCACGGTCACTATCCGCCCGATCGCCGGCACCGCGCGCCGCGGCGCAGACGAAGCCGAGGACAAGGCGCTAGCCCAAGCCCTTCTCGCCGATCCCAAGGAGCGCGCCGAACACCTCATGCTGCTCGACCTTGGCCGCAACGACGTCGGCCGCGTCGCAACGCCCGGCACGATTTGCGTCACCGACCAGTTTGTCATCGAGCGCTACAGCCACGTCATGCATATCGTCTCGAATGTGGAAGGCCTCCTTGATCCGGCCCATGACCCCGTCGATGCCTTGATGGCAGGTTTCCCCGCAGGCACGGTTTCAGGCGCACCCAAAGTCCGCGCCATGGAAGTCATCGACGAGTTGGAACGCTCCAAGCGCGGCCCCTACGCTGGCTGTGTCGGATATTTCTCAGCAGACGGCGAAATGGACACCGCAATCGTGCTGCGAACCGCCCTCGTCAAAGGTGGCCAGATGCACATTCAAGCGGGCGCAGGCGTTGTTTACGATTCCATCCCCGAAAACGAACAGCAGGAATGCATCAACAAAGCCAAAGCGTTAGTCCGCGCAGCCGAAGAAGCGGTCCGCTTTGCCACCAGTTCCTCGCAACGCAATCACACCACCGGCAACGGCGGAAAATTCAACTAAAATAGTAAACAAAGGGAAAACTTTCCCCTGGCGAACCGCCGCTTATTCGGGCATACGAATCCTTGTGTTGGGGGAATAGCGGCTGCGTATCGGCCGTGCGGCACAAGCAAGGTGTACTGCGTCATGATGTTGTATTTTTTGGTTGCCGTTATGAGCGTCGTCAGCCTACTCATCATCGGTCATGCCTTCGACGAAGGCGAGTGAGCCCGAAACACCTTGATCCTACATTTTGAGACATCCATGCCCGCTTGACAGAACGCGAGCGCACGCCAAAGTGCGCTTATGTTGACACTGTCTCTTTTGCGGCATGCTAAATCGAGTTGGGACATCGCCAACGTCGAAGATTTCGAGCGTCCACTGGCTGAGCGCGGCCTCAAAACCGCGCCACTGATGGGCGCGTACCTCTACGAAAACAATCTCCGGCCCGACCTGATAATCTGCTCCGCGGCCGTCCGCACCCGCGCGACGCTCGATCTCGTCATGCCATTCTTTGACCCAGCGCCTCCCGCGCTCGTCTACGAAGATAGCCTTTACTTAGCCTCCGCATCACAACTCCTGAACCGCCTCCGCAGCGTCTCGGCGCGCTGGTCCTCCGTCATGATGATCGGCCATAACCCGGGCCTCCACGAACTCGCGATGTCGCTTCCCCGCGATGGCGACCCTGAAACAATGGCGGCTTTGTCCCATAAGTTCCCAACGGCTGGCCTCGCCGTCATAGCCTTCGACAAGCCAAGCTGGGCCAAGATCGCCCCCCGCACCGGCCACCTCACCCATTTCGTAACACCCTCAATACTTCAAAGAGCGAACTAACCCGTGTTCCTCACTCAGGCAGCGGAATGAACTCCTGCGCATCACCCGGCACGGTATCGAACTTCCCCGTCCGCCATTCAGCCTTTGCCTGATCAATCCGCTCCTTCGACGACGACACGAAGTTCCACCAGATGTGGCGCGGCCCATCCATACTGTCGCCACCGAGCATCATCAGCCTCGACTGCGACAGCGCCATAACCGAAATCCGGTCGCCGGGCCTGAACACCAGCAGCCGCCCGGCCTCAAACCGCTGCCCGGCAATGTCGATCTCCCCGCTCGCGACATAAACTGCCCGCTCCTCGTGCTCGGGATCAAACGGCAGGATCGCCCCCGGCGCGAGAACCGCTTCCGCATACAAACTCTCGTGCGGAAACGCGACCGGCGATGTCTGCCCAAACAGCGTCCCCATGATGAGCTGAACCCGCTTGCCCTCCCCCGTAATGCGGGGAAGCGCCTCCCTGTCAAAATGAGCAAACGCCGGTGCACATTCCTCATGCGCCTTCGGCAACGCCACCCACGCCTGAATCCCAAACATATTCCGCGTGTGCAACGCCGCTTCGGGCGCCTCCCGCTCCGAATGAACGATCCCCCGCCCGGCCGTCATCAGATTGACTTCACCGGGCCGGATCGCCAGCGCGTTACCCAAACTGTCGCGATGATACATCTCGCCCTGGAACAGATACGTCACCGTCGCCAGTCCGATATGGGGATGAGGCCGCACGTCGATGCCCTTGCCCGCGATAAACTCGACCGGCCCCATCTGATCAAAGAAAATGAACGGCCCAACCATCTGCCTGGCCGCCGCCGGCAACGCGCGGCGCACCTCAAACCCGCCCAGATCCCGCGCCCGAGGCACGATCACCTGCTCAATCTGCGAACACGATTGCGCGTCCCCGCAAATGGGATCCTTGTCCGGCTGCCAACTCATAACGCGCCTCCACTCCCGCCCCGATACCCTCAATCCCAAACTACCGTGATCGCATGCCAATCCCAGTAACTTTGCTTTGACCCCGCCCGTTTCCTAAGATGCGACGCGGTTGACTTCCCCCCCGCCGCGCGTATCACCTTCCCACAAACGCCAGCCCACAGGTCCGCCGCCCATGCTCCTCCTCATCGATAACTACGATAGCTTCACCTACAATCTCGTCCACTACATCGGCGAGCTGGGGGTGGCGTGCGAGGTGGTGCGCAACGACAAGCTGACGACCGCGCAGGCCATCGCCTTGAAGCCGAAGGCCATCGTCCTCTCGCCCGGCCCCTGCACCCCCAACGAAGCCGGTATCTGTCTTGACCTCATCAAGCAGGCCGGTCCCAAAATCCCGCTGCTCGGCGTGTGCCTTGGCCATCAAGCCATCGGCCAGACCTACGGCGGCAAGGTCATCCGCGCGCCCGCTCCCATGCACGGCAAGCTCTCGACCATCACCCACGCCGACGACCGCAGCGTGTTCAAAGGTCTGCCCAAATCGTTCCAGGTCACGCGCTATCACTCACTCATCGTCGAGCGCAAATCCCTGCCTGATTGCCTGGAAATCACCGCCGAAACAGCCGATGGCCTCATCATGGGCCTCGCCCACAAATCCCATCCGGTCCACGGCGTTCAGTTCCACCCCGAAAGCATCGCCTCCGAACAGGGCCATGCCCTGCTGGCTAACTTCCTGACGCTCGCAGGTTTCAAACCCAAACGCCTGCCCGCCCCCTCCCGCAACCGCGCCGTAGCGTGAAATCGAGCCCACGCAACATGAACCAATCCGCCATCAAGGACCTCCTGCGCAAACTAGCCGGTGGCACGCCGCTGGACTCAGCCGCTTTCCGTGACGCGCTCGCCCTGCTGTCGACGCCCGACGCAACACCCGCGCAACAAGCCGCCTTCCTCGCACTGCTCCGAGGCCGCGGCGAAACTGTCGGCGAAATCACGGGCGCCGCCACCCTCTTGCGCGAAACCATGCTTCGGGTCGACGCACCCGATGACGCCATCGACATCGTCGGCACCGGCGGCGACGGCCACGGCACCCACAACGTCTCGACTTGCGCCGCCATCGTCGCCGCCGGTTGCGGCCTCCACGTCGCCAAGCACGGCAACCGCGCCGTCTCGTCCAAATCCGGCGCATCCGACGTGCTCGCAGCTCTCGGCGTCAAACTCGACAGCCCTCGCGAAACCGTCTCCCACGCCATCAGCGGGGCGGGCGTCGGCTTCCTCTGGGCCCCCCTCTATCACCCGCTCATGAAAACCTGGGCCCCGGTCCGCGCCGATATCGGGTTCCGCTCGATCTTCAACCTGCTCGGCCCCATCTGCAATCCCGCCGGCGTCACGCGCCAGATCGTGGGCGTGTTCGACCAAGTCTGGGTCTCGCCCATCGCCAACACGCTGAAGAACCTCGGATCACAGCGCGCTTGGGTCGTCCATGGCTCCGACGGATTGGACGAGTTGACCACCACCGGCGTCACCTACGTCGCCGAACTGAAGGATGGCCAGGTCCGTGCCCGCAACGTCACCCCAGAGGACGCGGGCCTCCCCCGTGCCAAACTGTCAGACCTCGCTGGAGCCGACGCTGCCGCCAATGCCGCCGCCCTGCGCGAGGTGCTGGCCGGTAAGCCCGGCGCTTATCGCGACATCGTGCTACTCAACACCGCCGCCGCCCTCATCATCGCAGAGCGCGTCCAAACCTTGCCAGACGGCGTTGCCATGGCCGCCCGCGCCATCGACACCGGCGCCGCCCAGCGAGCCCTCGACTCTCTCATCAAGATCACAAACACATAAATGAACCGGCCAACATTCTAACGAATCCAACGACCCCACCAATGTCATGGCCGCGAAGGCGGCCACCCACGACAAGGATGCGCTAGGCAGGACCCGCGTGTATCCATGCGCCCCAAACCCGATTAGAACACTCCCATGACCGACATCCTCGACAAGATCACCCGATACAAGCGCGACGAGATCGCAGCCGCCAAAGCGAGCCGCCCACTGCGGGTCATCGCCGAATACGCCCGCTCGGCCCCGCGCGTTCGCCCGTTCGCAGACGCAATCGCAGCCAAGCTAAAGTCTGGCAAACCAGCCCTCATCGCCGAGATCAAAAAGGCCTCGCCGTCAAAAGGCCTGATCCGCGCAGACTTTGATCCGCCCGCGCTCGCCAAAGCCTACGAGGCCGGCGGCGCGTGCTGCCTGTCGATCCTGACCGACGCCCCCTCGTTCCAAGGCGCATCCGATTACCTCATCAAAGCCCGCGCCGCTGTTTCGTTGCCCGTCCTGCGCAAGGACTTCATGCTCGACCCCTATCAGGTCGTCGAAGCCCGCGCGTGGGGGGCGGACTGCATCCTGGTCATCCTCGCCCAGGTCGACGATGCGGTCGCAGCAAGCCTCATCAGTGCCGCCAAAGACTGGGGCATGGACTCGCTTATCGAGGTCCACGACGACGCCGAACTCGACCGCGCGCTCAAACTCGACAGCGTGCTGGTCGGCATCAACAATCGCAACCTCAAGACATTTGACGTGACACTCGCCACCACCGAACGCCTCGCTCCGCGCATCCCCAAGGACAAGATCATCGTCGGTGAAAGCGGCATCTTCACGCCCGCCGACATCGCACGCCTCCAAAAAGGGAACGTAAACACCTTCCTCGTCGGCGAAAGCCTGATGCGCCAAACAGACGTCACCGCCGCCACCAAAACCCTGCTGGGCATCACCAAATGAGCAAGCTCTCCCATCTTAACGAGCGCGGCGAAGCCCACATGGTCGATGTCTCGGACAAGTCCGTGACGAGCCGCACCGCCATTGCCGAAGGCTTCGTCGCGATGGAACCGGCAACGCTCGCCCTGATCGAAACCGGCACCGCGAAAAAGGGCGATGTCCTCGCCACCGCCCGCATCGCCGGCATCATGGCCGCCAAGAAAACCAGCGACCTGATTCCGCTCTGCCACCCGCTCGCCATCACCAAGGTCACCGTCGACTTCACGCCTGCCCACGCGCCCACCGGGTTGCATGTCTCAGCCGAAGTCCGCGTCGCGGGCCAGACCGGCGTCGAGATGGAAGCCCTGACCGCCGTTTCCGTCGCCTGCCTGACCATCTACGACATGCTGAAAGCCGTCGACAAAGCCATGAGCTTTTCCGGCATCCGCCTTATCGAAAAGACCGGTGGCCGCTCGGGCACCTACCGCGCTGCGCAAACCAAGCCGGACCGCTGACGATGACCACACTGACCGTCGACGAAGCAATTTCGCTCATCTTGTCCGGCATCACGCCGCTGGAGGCCGAAACCGTCGGCCTTCTTGACGCCCACAACCGCGTCCTCGCCGCCGACGTCGCCGCCCGCCTGACCCAACCGCCGTTCGCCGCCTCCGCCATGGATGGCTACGCTGTCCGCAACGCTGACATCGCAACGCTCCCAGCTACATTGACCGTCGTTGGCGAAGCCGCCGCCGGTTCACATTACGCAGGCACCCTCAAACCCGGCGAGGCAGTTCGCATCTTGACCGGCGCACCCGTTCCTGACGGGTGCGACGCCATCGTCATCCAGGAAAACACCGACCGCGCCCACCCGAACCTGACCATCCGCGAAGGCACGCCCGACGCCGCCCACATCCGCCCGCGCGGCGGCGACTTCATGCAGGGCCACCCCCTCCTGAAAGCCGGCCGCACCCTCGACGCCCGCGCCCTGACGCTTGCCGCAGCAGCTGGCCACGCCACGCTCCCCGTTCGCCGCCGACCCCGCGTCGCCATCCTCGCAACCGGTAGCGAACTCGTCCCGCCCGGCACCACCCCTGGACCCGACCAAATCGTCTCATCAAACCCAATCGGCCTCGCGGCCCTGATCAAAACCTTCGGCGGCGACCCGATTCTCCTCCCCCTTGTTCCAGACAATCTGGCAGCCATCACCGCCAACATTGACATGGCGCGCAATGCCGACATCCTCGTGACCAGCGGCGGCGCATCGGTTGGCGATCATGATCTGGTCCGCCCCGCTCTTGAATCCCTCGGCGTAAAGCTCGACTTCTGGAAGCTCGCCATGCGTCCCGGCAACCCAGTGCTGTTTGGCCGCCTAGGCCAATTGCGCGTCATCGGCGTCCCCGGCAATCCGGTCTCAGCCTTGCTATGCGCCCGCATCTTCGTATGCCCGTTGATCGGCGCACTCCTCGGCAAACCCGCCACGGACCTGGACACCGCAACTGCCATCCTTGCACACCCCTTGGAGGCCAACGGGCCGCGCCAGCATTACATGCGCGCCGTCCACGACACCGATGGCAAAGTGACCGCCGTCCCCAATCAGGACAGCTCGCTTTTGGTCCCCCTTGCGAAGGCAAATGCCCTCATCGTTCGCGCTCCACGCGCCCCTACCGTCGGCAAAGGCGCATCAGTTGACATAATCCGCATCGATTTTTAACCGCGTCTCATTTTTCGCTTGCAGAACACACACGGAACGCGTAGCCAACATTCATGTTTTGTGCCGACTCGAAATCGGATTTACCCGCGGAGGGCGTCATGCTCACACAGAAGCAAAAAGATCTACTGCTGTTCATTCACGACCGGATGCAGGACGGTGGCGTACCGCCCTCCTTTGACGAGATGAAGGACGCGCTCGATCTCAAATCCAAATCGGGCATCCACCGCCTCATCATGGCACTCGTCGAACGCGGCTTCATCCGCCGTCTGCCAAACCGCGCCCGCGCCATCGAAGTGATCAAGCTCCCGGAAAGCAGCTCAGAAGCACTCGCCGCACCCAAGCGCACGGGTTTCCAACCCAGCGTCATAGAGGGCAGCAAGCCGAAAACTCCCGACTTTCAAACGCCACCGTCGATCAACCTGGATAGCCGCACGGTGTCTGTCCCGATGATGGGCCGCATCGCAGCCGGCACCCCAATCAGCGCCATTCAGACCCACACTCACGACATCCCCTGCCCGCCCGACCTCCTCGGCAACGGCGAACACTTTGCGTTGGAAGTGCGCGGCGACTCGATGATCGAGGCCGGCATCCACGATGGCGACACCGTCATCATCCGCCGCTGCGAGCAGGCCGAAAACGGCGACATCGTCGTGGCGCTCGTCGAAAAGGAAGAAGCAACCCTGAAGCGGTTGCGCAAGAAGGGCAGCACCATCGCGCTTGAGGCGGCCAATCCTGAATTCAAGACCCGCATCTTCGGCCCCGACCAGGTCGACATCCAAGGCCGACTTGTCGGCCTGATCCGCCGGTACTGAATATAGCGCCCATCCACTCCATGGCCGGGCTTAACCTACGGCTGTCCGGTTTAATTGATGCCACCTCCACTGTTTGCCCGGACGGCCCCTGCACTTGGCCGATCCGGGGTCTTAACCTGCATGGGAGTGGTAAAGTTCCCGGATCTGCGTGCGCTTAAGGGCGCACTTGTCCGGGAGTACAGCGGGAGGGACGTGGGTGTCCTGTCCGCGCGCCACGGCTGAATTTTCGTGCCAACCCAATGCCGTACAGCCAAGAGTGAAATAAGGAACCGGACAGCCGTAGGCTTGACCCGGCCATCCCAGGGCACACGGTTGGACCCTCAATATAGCTTTGGATGATGCACTGAGAATATCGTGCAAGCCGTTCATGGAAGCGCTATCGCTCTGAGATGCTCAGCATCGACGCTCCAAAGCTACGCCAAGAACATCGTCCCTCGGAACCCCGGTCTTATGCAGCAAAACACTTTGGGTCCTTCCGGCTCAGATCGAATCAAGCCCTTACCCACTCCATGGCCGGGCTTGACCCGGCCATCCAGGAGTCACACGGAAAGGCCTCGCATCGCCGCCCTGATTGATCGCCTCAAGGGCGACCATGGAGTGATTTGGGTGATTCAATCTAAACCGAAAATACTCTAAGGCACGGGTCCAGGGGCGAGCCCCTGGTCCGAGCGAAGCGCACGTCACTTCGTCCTCACTTCGGCGGCTGGCCGCTCGCTTTTTCGTCGCCCGGCAGATTATAGGTCGTGCCTTCCCAGGGACTTTCGAAATCGAAGGTCCGGAAGTCCTGCGTCAGCTTGACCGGCTCATACACGACGCGCTTCTTCTCATCGTCGTAACGCACTTCCACATACCCGGTCAGCGGGAAGTCCTTACGCAACGGATGTCCCTGGAACCCGTAATCGGTCAGCAGACGGCGCAGGTCGGGATGCCCGGCAAACAAAATGCCATACATGTCATAGGCTTCGCGCTCATACCAATCAGCGTTCGGAAATACCGGAATGGCACTCGGCACCTGGGTATCTTCGCTGGCCGTAATTTTTACACGCAGCCGCAGATTGAGTCTCGGCGACAGAAGGTGATAGACGACATCGAACCTTTGGGCCCGGTGCGGATAGTCGACCCCGCATAAATCGATCAAAATCTCAAACTGGCCCCGTTTGTCGTCGCGCAGCATACGCAGCACGTCCAGAATCTTATCGGCATCAACGGTGACCGTCGTCTCGCCAAAGGCTTCGCTCGACGCGCCCACCAACGAACCTAGAACTTCGCCAGCAACCGCAGATGATAGATAGTACATAACCTTCATTCCTAAGCTGGCAGATTACGGACGCGGACTTCAAGATCGGCGCGAACTTCACTGAGAGGAGCAAGACGGCGATAGCGACGTTCGGCGGCATAAGAGGCTGCAAGATAGATCAATCCCGCCACCAAGAGCGCCACGGTTTTGTTCGCGATCAGGAACCACGACGCAAGCGCCAGAACCCCTCCTGCCATACCGACGACCAGCCGGACCCATGACGCCTTCGACACCCTCAGCCCCTCACCGCGCAATTGTCCCTGTCCGGCGAATCTTACGCTGGAGCAGCAGCACCCCGTAGAGCAGCGCTTCTGCGGTCGGCGGACAGCCCGGCACATAAATGTCCACGGGCACGATCCGGTCGCAACCGCGCACCACTGCATACGAGTAGTGATAATACCCGCCGCCATTCGCGCACGATCCCATCGAGATCACATAACGCGGCTCCGGCATCTGGTCGTAGACCTTGCGCAAGGCAGGAGCCATCTTGTTGGTCAGCGTACCGGCGACAATCATCACGTCGGACTGGCGCGGCGAGGCGCGCGGCGCAAAACCGAAGCGTTCGAGGTCATAACGCGGCATCGACGCCTGCATCATTTCAACCGCGCAACACGCCAACCCGAACGTCATCCACATAAGCGAACCGGTGCGCGCCCAATTAATGAGGTCGTCCGTCGTGGTAACGAGGAAGCCCTTGTCGGCCAGCTGATTATTGACGTCAGCGAGAAACGGATCCGGTGCCCTGGCAACGGTTCCCGGACCGCCAGCACCGGCGCCTTCGCGCATCTTGTCCCACAAAATCGGGTCAGACAGCGCGGGGCTTCCGTCGGGGCGAAGGATCAATCCCATTCAAGCGCGCCTTTCTTCCATTCGTAGATAAAGCCGATAGTCAACACGGCCAAGAAGATCATCATCGACCAGAACCCGAACAGCCCGATCTCCTTGAACGCCGATGCCCAGGGAAAGAGGAACGCGATCTCAAGATCGAATATGATGAAGAGGATCGAGACCAGATAGAACCGGACATCGAATCGCATGCGGCTGTCGTCGAACGCCGCGAAACCGCACTCGTAGGCCGAAACCTTTTCGGAATCAGGATTGCGCACCGCAATTAGGAACGGAACCACGAGCAGCACGGCAGCAAACGCCAGTGCTACGACGAGAAAAATCGCCAGCGGCAAATAGTCGGTAAACAGGTTCGCCATGGTCTCCTCGGCAACGCAGCGTTGGCTGATGCAGCGTGGTAACGCAGCCCACGCGACCACGCAACGACTACCTCAGGCGGACACACCCAAAAAGCAGAAGGTCACAGCATCAATGTCACAATTGCAGTCTGCCAAAACCGCTCGAGGCCCCGTCGAGGCGATCCTTCGATACGCGGTATAAGAGTTGGATTGGCGCGAGAGACGGGACTTGAACCCGCGGCCTCCGCCGTGACAGGGCGGCGCTCTAACCAACTGAGCTACTCCCGCAATCCAATACGTTCGCAAGGCTTAATGCGATGCGGTCACCCGCGTTCGATACGGGCTGGGGCAGGGGAAGTCAAGCGGCACACGCCAGCTTTATGAAAACAATATGCGCGCGTGCCGCTCGTTGCATCCCAAGCCAGCTCACGCAGCCGGACGCTGCATGCCCAAATAGTCCATTTTTCCGAGCTCAACGCCGCTTGCACGAGCGATGGCGTAGACCATCGTGACATGAAAATAAAAGTTCGGCAGGGAGAACCCGGTGAGGTAAGGCAAGCCTTTGAAGTGCATCTCTTGGGCACCTACCTTCATGGAGATTTCGCGATCTTCGCTACCGTCGATTTGCGAGGCCGTGAACGTGGCAAGGAAGGCGATCGTCTTCTCAATCCGCTCTCTCAATTCAGGGAACGTCGTTTCCGTGTCGGCAAAACTTGGAACATCAACGCCCGCCAGGCGCGCTGCAGTTCCCTTGGCGAAATCACACGCAATCTGGACTTGACGCGACAACGCAAACATATCCGGGCAAAGCCGTGTTCCTGGCAAAACCGTCGGGCCAATCTTCTTGGCCGTGCAATGCGCTTCCGCCTTATCCAGTACGCCCGACAGCGACGTCAACATATGCACGAAGACGGGCACGCTGGCTTGGTACATCGAAATGGTCATGGGCGTTCTTCCTGGATTAGCACAGCAACAAGCAATAGTTCCGACTTAGCGAACTATCACTCCCTATCACTGCCAATGGTCCGCGTGAAGCCCTGGACACAAAAAATGTCGCACGGCCTAGCAGCCAGCCCACATCGCGGCCAGCCTGTGGCAGCGCTGCGCAAAATATCGAGGAATGGTGGGCAGTGAGGGGATCGAACCCCCGACCATCTCGGTGTAAACGAGA
>JBEBJA010000009.1:0-30004 GCA_040080145.1 Hyphomicrobiaceae bacterium | reverse complement strand
AGGATCTGGGCGTGTATCCGCTCAGGTTAAAGGCCGAACCGCGCCCGAGGCGACAAAGCGCGCCGCCGTCTATCTGCGCGTGTCAACGGGGCGGCAGGCTGAACACGACCTGTCCATTCCGGATCAGCGGGCGCAAACGACAGGATGGGTTGCAGCGCGCGGCTGGACACTGGCTGCGGAATACGTGGAACCTGGCGCGTCGGCTATGGACGACAAGCGTCCAGAATTCCAGCGCATGATCGAACGGGCCTGCGACGGCGAGGGTGCCTTCGACGTGATCATCGTGCATTCGTACTCGCGTTTTTTCCGCGACGCCTTCGGCCTCGAATTCTATGTGCGGAAGCTGGCCAAGCATGGTGTCAAGCTGGTCTCGATGACCCAGGAGCTAGGCGACGATCCGGCGCAGATCATGATGCGTCAGGTGATCGCTCTGTTCGACGAATATCAATCGAAGGAAAACGCCAAGCACGTCTTGCGGTCGATGAAGGAGAATGCACGGCAAGGATTCTGGAATGGCGCGGCAGCGCCGTTTGGTTATCGGACTATTGAAGCGGAACGACGTGGTGCAAAAATCAAAAAGCGATTGGAGATCGATCCCGTCGAAGCAGAACACGTGCAATTCATGGTCAAGTTGCTGGTCGGCGGTCATGAAGGTCATGCGCCGATGGGGGTGAAAGCCATTGCGACTTGGTTGAATGATCGTGGATACAGGACGCGACGCGGCGGTATGTGGAGCATCGGATCATTGTATCAACTTTTGACGAACCCGGTTTACAATGGGCGCTGGCGTTTCAATTATGTCGACAGCCGCACGCGACAGCGAAAAGCAGAGTCCGAGCAGATCTTTTCAGATGCACCAGCCATCATCTCGCCAGAGCAATTCGAATACGTCCAGAACCTATTGAAAGATCGCAATCCACGTGTCGTCGCACCGCGTTCGATCACTGGGCCGATCTTGCTCACGGGGCTCGCCTTCTGCAGCCTCTGCCAAGGCGCAATGTCACTGCGCACCGGCACGTCGACATCAGGCAAAGTGCATCGGTATTACGCGTGCTCGACGTGTGCGCGGAAGGGCAAGAAAGCCTGTCCGGGGCGCACCGTTCAGATGGATCGCCTCGATCACCTCGTAACTCAGCATCTCATGGACAAGCTGCTGACGGGCGACCGCATCTGGCAACTGCTGTCCACTTTGGCGACGCGAAGGGCCGAACGGGCGGCATCGGTCGATGCAAGGCTCGCGGCATTGGAACGTGAGGCGGTCAACGCCGAAGACAAACTCAAGCGCCTCTACAAATTGATCGAAGATGGCGTTACCGAAATCGACGACTTGCTCAAAGACCGGATCACGACGCTAAAAAACGATCGAGACCGGTCGCGAGAGGCGCTGTCCCGCGCAAAGAGTAACGTCAAGGTCAAGTCGGAGGTGACCGAGGATGCAGTCGCCCGGTTTGGCGAATTGATGCGGAAACGCATCCAGGACGGCGACACACCAGTACGCAAAGCTTGGATCAACTCAATTATTGACCGCATCGAGGTCGATGACGGGGTAATTCGCATGTTTGGGCGGAAAGATGTTTTGGAACAGTGTGTTATAGCTGGTATGGTTGCGACCCCTGGGGTTCGCACATTTGTACCGGAGTGGCGCGCCCGAAAGGATTCGAACCTCTGACCCCCAGATTCGTAGTCTGACACTTATAACCAGAAGTTGTATTTAACAGTACAAATTATCCTTCATATTCAACGTTCTTCAACCTGAAATTGCCATCACCTACCCCCATGTGTTTTCTCTCGCGTGGTAGCTATATGGTAGCTAAACATGAGCACCAGAGTTTTTGCCCCATCCGTAGCTACCACGATGCCCCAACGGCGCACAGCCACCGTCACCGTCTCCTCCATCAACGGTTTAGAGCCAGGCGATGTCATCCACGACACCTTGGTGAAGGGCTTTGGCGCCCGCCGCCAAAAGGATGCCGTAAGCTATTTTCTCAAGACCCGGATCAACGGAAAACAGCGCTGGTACACCATTGGTCGTCATGGCAGCCCGTGGACGCCGGACTCAGCGCGCAAAATGGCCCGCCAGATTTTGGTTGATCCCGCCAGCGCCGAAAAGCCAGCCATGGAGGATGTCATCACCTTTGCCGTGGCCTCCGAGCAGTTCTTCGCGTCCCACGGCCCCAAACTCAAATCTCGAACGCTGGAAGAATACCGCCGCCTGGAACGCCTTTATCTTTTGCCAGCCTTTTCCAGGAAGCCCATCCGCGACATCTCGCGCGCCAGCATCAGCAGCGCCCACGCAAGCTGGAGCGCAAATCCACGCGCTGCCAACCACGCCCTATCCGTGCTTTCAAAATTCATGACCTGGGCCGAAGATCAAGGTTATTTGCCAGAGGACAGCAATCCGTGCCGACGCATCCAACGCTACAAGGAAAACAAACGGGAACGATTTCTCACCGCCGATGAACTCGCCCGCCTCGGCACCGCACTTGACGATGCCGCCGCCCAAAATCTTGCCAGCCCCTACGCACTCGCCGCCCTGCGCCTTCTTATCTTCACAGGTGCCCGCCTCAACGAAATCCTCACCTTGGAATGGGCGCACGTCGACTTTGAGCGTTCCATGATGTTTTTACCCGACAGCAAAACTGGCAAGAAGCCGCTCAGCCTCAATGACGCCGCCATCGAAGTGCTTCAGGGCATCCCCAAACTTGCACACAATCCCTACGTCATCGTTGGACGCCACGGCGCGCATCTCGTTAATCTCAACAAACCGTGGCAAATCGTGAGGGCGTTGGCGGAACTCGATACGTTGCGCATTCACGATCTTCGACACACGTTCGCCAGTGTGGCGATTGCTACAGGCGGCTCCTTGCCCATTCTCGGTCGCCAACTTGGGCACAGTCAGCCGCAAACTACTCAGCGCTACGCCCATCTCGCAGACGACCCCGTGCGCAAACTTACTCAAGCAACAGGCCAAGTTTTGGCGCTGGCTTTGAAACGCAAGCCCGTTCCTCGTCGCTGATATTCAAACACGTATTATTGTCTACATGTCTACACACGCAAGAACACACATCCACGCACAGCTTCATGCCAACATGTCGTCATGGATAAGTGTCCACATCCCTACGTCCATACTTAGACACGTGCAGACTTGTCACAGTGCAGTGCTGTAAGCTTGTGCACATGCATTGGCGTATCCATGTCAGTGTGTCAGCTTGCCTGCATGAAGACGTTTGCATTGATTTCACAGAAGGGCGGCTCGGGTAAAACCACGCTCTCACTAAACTTAGCTATCGCTGCAAGCCGCGCCGGGAAACAAGTTGTCCTTATTGATCTTGATCCCCAACAAAGCGCTACTCGCTGGGCGCGCCTGCGGAAAGAAGAGAACCCCTTCATCATCAGTGGCCACGCGCCAAACCTGCCGGATCTCATCGAGAAGGCACGCTCTGGCGGAGCCGATCTCGTCGTCATCGACACAGCGCCTAAATCCGAGAACGCCTCTCTTGTGGCCGCAAAACTTGCCGATCTCATAATCATTCCGTGCCAACCCTCCAGCCTGGATCTCGACGCGGTGGCTGATACGGTCAACATCGCCAATCTCGCTGGAAAGCCTGCGGTCTTCGTTCTCAACGGCTGCAAGGCTGGCAGTTCGTTGGCAGATATGGCTGCCGAAGCATTGGCCGACTATCGGCTCCCTATAGCGACCGTGCGCATCGGCAGTCGTGTGGCCTTCATCAAGTCTCTGACAAAGGGTCTAGGGGTCGTGGAGTACGAGCCCAATGGCCCGTCCGCCAAAGAGATCAGCGCATTCTACAAGTACGCAACCAAGAAAGGAGACATGTAGACATGTCTACAAAACCAAACCAACTCCGCGAGGCCATGATGGGCATCCAACAAGCGGACGCACCAAAGCCGCTCAGCATCGTTTCTATTGCTTCCCCGACACTAGCCAGCTCGCAGGTTTCAAATCTCACTGTAGCGGCGTCCCGTGTGGGTAAGCGTAGCATCTCGGGGCACGTCGATCCCACCGTTCAAAAACAACTGCGTCGTTTGGCGGTCGAACTGGATCGCTCCCACCAAAACCTATTAGACGAAGCCCTGAACGACCTGTTCCGCAAATACAATGTCAGCGCGATTGCGTAATGGTTGTAGAAACCGTCCCGCTCGATCCCGATCTTCAGGCAGAACTTGAAGCTGCACGCGGCGGGTTTACTTACGAGTTCACCGCACGCGCCCTGGCCGATAAGCAAAGGCAACGCGATATCCTAAAAGCCATGCCGCGCGATACACGCCGCCGCGCAATGGTGAAGAAGTCATTTGATGACACCCTGCCAACAGCCGAAGATTTGAGGCACATCCACTCCGTCCTTGCAATCTGCTCGCTTCCGTATTCGCGCCAGCCTCTTGATGTCCGCCGCTTTGAGCGCCGACAAGGCCGGATGAGCCTCGTTTTGGAAGCTGGGGAACTGCAGTCCCCGCAAGGCGATTGGGTTCCCCAACTTCTCCCTTACGGCTCACGCGCACGTCTTCTCCTTTTGCACTTATGCTCCGAAGCCATTCGCCAAAACAGCCCAACCATCGACATCGAAGATAGCCTATCCGCCTTTATCCGTTCGATGGGGTACGAGGTCACGGGCGGAAAGAATGGATCGCTGAGTGCGTTCAAGGCGCAGGTCAACGCCTTAGCAGCCTGCTCCATGAAGATTGGCGTCTGGAACGGCGAACGCGCCCGTACCATCCGCACGGTGCCGTTTGATAATTTAGATGTTTGGTTCCCAACCAACGCCGACCAACGGATTCTATGGCCGTCGACCATCACGTTTAGCCAACCCTTCTTCGACACGTTGAAACAACATGCCCTCCCAACCAACACGCGCGCCGTCCGCGTCTTTGCCAACAGTCCACGCAAACTCGACCTGTTGTTCTGGCTCGGCTATCGCCTCAAACACATTCACAAACCACTGCATATCGGCTGGGATGCGCTCAAAGAGCAATTTGGTCAGGATATTGGTCGTGAGCGGCGTTTCCGAACTGATCTTGCAGCCGATCTTGCGCACTTGAAGGAAGTTTTTCCAAAGTTGGCTCTTGGCCTCGATGAAAACGGCCTCACGATCCTGCCATCGTCCCCGTCTGTCCTTGCCATCCCCGATTTGCGCACTCGCAAAGCATCGTGACGACCTACGCATAATCGGGGGCGCTGTGGATAATTCCAACCCGCAGAAATCCAGCCCATTTTTGAGGTGCGACGCATAATCGGGGGCACCTTCACGCATAATCGGGGGCGCTTCGGTGGGTCTCTTGCGCATAATCGGGGGCGCTTTTACGCATATTCGGGGGCGCCCTATATATAGAACAGAACACTGCAGAACATTCTCTTCAGAACACTTCGCTGAATTTACAGAACAACTCTGTTTGAAATTTCCACAAAGAGGCGAAGAAGCGGTTTTGATGTGGCTTAGCTTTTGAGCGAAGGAGGCTGCAACGATAAAAACTCAAGCAAATCGTCTGTTGCAGCAAGCCGGGGCGCTAAACTATTGATGGGGTTCTCGCTGATCAGAACAGCATGAAGGTGTTGACTGATTGAGCGTTCTGTCATGTTTGCGTTCAGTGCCCTCGCCAATTCCTGTGCACGCTGCAGTGCTGTGGCGTATCCAGCAACTCTCCCGGAAAGCTTCATCGCGGCAGCACAGCACGTGTACCAGTCGATCCATGCAATATGTTTGTTGAAACGCTTCTCAAGCATTCGACTCTTCGACAAAGACAGCAATACCATTGCGTGATTGCGCTTCGCATCATGCTCAGACGCCAAGAAGCCGTGCGACAGCGTTAAACACAGTGCAACATGTCTTGATATGGCCGCCCCATTCAAGTCCTTTGACTCTTCATCCTCAAGGTGTCCCAGCAATGCATCCACATAGTCCATGCGCGATCCCTCGCCCGTAAACTGATGCCGACCTTGCTTTGCAAAGCGATGATCTCGACCCAACTCAATTGCTGCAACGGAAGCCAATCCATCAATTTTGAAAACTGAGGGTGCTTCATCATTCGCCGCAGCATAGGCTTCAAATCCGAAAACCCTCCAATACTGATCTGCCTCTGCTTGATCGCCGCTGAACGGCAGCTTGAAATTACGAACAATTGACGCGGCACACACTGATGCAATTGCCCTCGAAGTCGGATCACCAGCGATCTTCGCTTCTGCAGTAAGGCGTTTGAAAAACATGTTTGCATTGGCGTAGTCGACGCTTTCCGTCGACAACATGCACGCCGCTCCCAAGAAAGCACACATCGCAGCAGATTTTTGCTTCTCGTCGCGAAATTCAAACCTGGACTTACTGCCTTTACTCACTTCATCCAAGATCGCTCGCGCCGAATTTATGCTGTCCTTGTTCCTATTTTGCTTGGATAGCGAGAACAGCAGATCCGTCGACCAATGTAGAAAGTATCCAGGATCGGAAAAATCCGACTGACTGGCATTTGAAGAAGCAATCAATTTCTCAAAGCGCTTCGCGTTCGTTGCAGCTTTCGTGCTGCTATCTCCGCGTACTTTGTTCTTTCGACCGTCTTCACTTTCGGTAAGGTCAGCATAGCTTTGGAATTGGATTTCTAGTGTTTGGATCGTTTTTTGATCAACCTTTCCGACCAGTCCCCACCGTACAATATTTTCGAATGTATCTCGTGTGACCCCTCGCTTCATTTTCTTCCAGCGGTCACCCAGGCCGGGCATGCATGAGTCTAGATATGCTGCAATACCAACTCCGTATTTTTGGGCTACAGGAGCAAGCACATCTTTGAGAAATAGTACGAATCCCTCTCGGCCGTCGGTATGCGCCGCAGCGGCATTTGCCATTTTGGGTTCACTCCTCTGGCTCTAATCTTTGATGTCAAGGGACAAGTTGCTCAACATCTGTCTCTTTCTTCGATCAAGTTGACCGGCCATTTTGTTTGAGCAAAGGGGCCGCTTACTCGATGCAAATGACCTGATTAATCGCACACCGCAGCCTCAGCAAATGTGATTTCCGATCCTGTCTACATGGGAGCATTTCCGT
Organism: Hyphomicrobiaceae bacterium; assembly: GCA_040080145.1. Lineage (GTDB taxonomy): Bacteria > Pseudomonadota > Alphaproteobacteria > Rhizobiales > Hyphomicrobiaceae > JANXVY01. The sequence goes on along the minus strand of JBEBJA010000009.1, from coordinate 22,961 downwards.
GAACACCCGAGCTTTGCCTACAGACGACCCACTTTACGACACAAAGGCTGCGGCGCAATTCCTGCACTGCTCTGTGTCCACGCTTGAACGTCACCGCCTTTCTGGAACAGGGCCGAGCTATCACAAATGCGGCCCAGGAAAGCGCGCGAAAGTTTTATATACGCATAGCGCGTTGACGATTTTTCTCGGAAAAGCCTTCAACAGCACCAGCGAATACGGACGCTGATCATGTCCACATTCGCCCTCCGTCAGATTGAACGGCACAAACTTCGAAAGCGCAGCAGCAGCGCTGTTGCTGATGCGTTGCTCAACCCACCCGCCCTATTCGCCAGGCACAAACGTCAACTCACCGCTCTTGGCCGACGCATCGAACGCTGCGTGCTGGCCCATTATGTTCAAACCTACCGCGACCACCTTGGCCGATTGGTGCCCATCGCCTCCAACAAGCGGGCCTGCCATTCCCGGCTATGTGAGCAATGTGAAGCTTGCCGAACCAAAGCCCTGCTGAGGCTGGTTCGCGCGGAAATCCGTTACATCCATCAAACATACCCAGATGTACGCGCACTCTTTCTCACGACAACGGAAAGGAGTGCCGCCCAAGGTACACTCGCCCGAGTACTACCGGCCCACATTACCGCCGTTAAAACCTTGTTTGCGTTACCTCGCGTCGCCAGCACGATCCTTGGTCACTACTCCGCCGTTGAAATTGCCCCGCGCAGCGATGATGCCGGTGTCCCTACGTTCGGGGTGCATTCTCATCATCTGGTGATGGTGCCGCCAAGTTACTGGACGCGGGATTACATTCATCAAACCGATTGGGTCGCCCTATTCCGGCGCGCGCGTCACCTCAATTACAACCCCGTTACAGATGTTCGCATTGCTCAAGCGACAGGCGTCGACGACCCCGTTGCTGCAAGCGAAGCCGCCGCCCGCGACCTCATCAAGTATTTCGTAAAGCCATCGGCCTTTGTCCATCATCACGATGGCACAGCGACGGTTGATGCCGCGCTCATCGCCGAACTCGCCCTCGCGCTGAAACACAAGCACCTACACCGACGCGGCGGTTGCTTTCTCAAATCCCGCAAAGTTATCCGCGCGCTCGACCTCGCGCTTGACGACGAACCCACATCAACGCCGCCGCCAGAACCAGCACAGCGGCTCCACTATTCTCGCGACTAGCCATCGCGTGAAGCCTGCCCATGTCTGCAACCCAAAAGGAGAACCACAATGGCTCGACGACAACTTACAGGAATGATCATCTTTGGCATGTTTGAACGCGCCATCGAGATGGATCGCATCTCAAAAGCAGGCCAGCCGTATAAGTCTCGCATGTACGTGCTGAACGTGAAGTTCACGAACAAAAAGCAGGACAGTCTTTTCATTAACCTGCCGAAAGACGTGGACTTTGCCAACCTGCAAGAAGGTCAGGTTTACGGTTTCCCGGTGATCCACCGCGAACCTTACAAGCAAGGCGCAAAAACGTCCTTCTTGGCCCGCGACGATGCCGAGCCCTTTGCAGCACCGCATCTTGAAACCGACATCTAATTTTAACCGGCGCGGCTTCGGTCGCGCCACCACATCCTATGGAGCAACACGATGACCACCAACACCGAGCGTTTTTCGCCCTTTCTCGACGAACTTTTGAACCCGCCTGAAGCCGAAACATCGACGCCTATGATCACGACGCCATCTGCGCCGCCTGTCTCATTCGAAAATGCATTGGCAAGCGGCGTGATCCCAACATTTGACGAGCAGCCTGACGACAAGATCCCCGCCGCCTCATCCGAACCGCTCGATCACGATGCCCACGTTGTCGCCTATCGAGAGTTTTTGGCTCTCATCAATGAGCACAAAGACCCCGACACCATCGTTACCAGCCTCGCCCCCGACGCCTTCGCCAAAGGCATCATTTAACGCCATCCTCTAGGAGCTTCGCCATGACCACCACCAAAGTCCCAAACATCACCAACAGCGCAACTCCGCCGCCATCATCAAACGCAACGGAACCAGCGCAACCGCAGGCCCAACGGCCTGTCCATGCCACTACTGGCGCCTATCGCTGGATGTACGCGCAGTACATTCGCCGCCCAGGTGATCCAACGCTGACCAACCTCGTCGAGTTCGAGAACCTCTCTCTCGCCGTGCGTCAGCACCTCGCCGAGCAAATGGGCGAGAAAACCAAAAACAAAGCCGCACGCGCATTTTGGGCACATGGACGCCCCGGTGAAGGCAAAACCGTCGGTATCCTGCATGCCGTCACTAACGCAGGGTGGAATCTCGCCATCGTGCCAAGCGCCCATTTAGCGGGAAAGGAGGAAGGCGCGCCCATTGAATTTCTCAACGCCATCCTCGCTGAACTCGTGCTGATGTCCAGTGTTACTCATACCAATTACGCCATCTTGCTCGATGATCTCGACCTCGGCATCGCCAACGCCAGCGACGATATGGGCAAGACGGTCAACTCCGACCTGCTCGTCAATCACATCATGGCACTGTGCGACAATCGGCACCTCTACCGGAATACCTCTGGTGCCAACATCCCAATCTTTGTCACCGCCAACAACGCCTCGGGCATGCGTGAAAGTCTCCTTCGTGATGGTCGCGCAACCCACTACACGCACAAGCCTACGCAAGAAGATCGCGCCAACATCGCTTGGGCGCTACTTCAGCCAAAAACAACCGCCGAACGGGAGTTGGTTGCCGAAGTCGTGCATAAGAACAAACACAAGTCTGTCGCCTTCTGGACGGCGCTGGTGCATCGCATCCGTGCCCTCCATCGCCGACCCATCATTGGCCACGGGATGCCTGACAAGGCCACTATCGATGTGACCTACCAAGACCGGATGCCTCTTGATCCTGACATCGTGTGGCAAGCCGTGCGCGACCTCCGCGTCAATCACGTCCGCAATTACCTCAACAAGGCTCGCCGCTTCTTCCGCGCCTGAACCCCTCTCATGAGACCCCCGACATGACCACCCTCGCCGCGCCCAAAGTCGCTCTCAAACTCACGCCTGTGCTCAAAACCATCGTCTATTCGCAAGTCGCGTCCGAACTCGTGAAAAACACGGGCATGAAGGATCAACGCCAAATCGAGGCCCTGCAGAAAATCGTTGCCGATGGCCTCATCTCCAAACTCATTGTGCGCCTGCGCGACGCCCAAGGCCGGGAGGAAACCTACACCATGGGCTTCCCGCCCTTTTCCAACGCCGACAGCATCGACCTCATCGTCGAGCCAGGCAAAAGTTATTCGGAAATGCTCGATGTCAGCATCGCCGCCGCCATCCAGTTTGCCAGTCAGCAAATCCAACTTCTGAAACTTACACCCCGCTTTGAAGTGGAATGGTCGCCGAAGGCCAAAGCCAATCCCAGCCTCGTTAGCGAAGCGGCCCGTACCCTCAACCTCACGGAACCGGTGTTGCCTCCCTTGCCTCCAGCACCGCCGCTCCCAGCGCCCGGATGGTGCGTGCCGCCTGCACCGCGCCCGCAACCCGTACCCGTGCGGTATCCGCAAACCATTCACACCTATACCGCGCCGCCCCCTGTGCCGCCCAACCACACACGCGTCACGGTCGCTGAGATCAAACCCGCCAAAGATCCCGACTTCACCTTCACCATTCAATCGCTTCGCCGTACCTAAAGGATCACCGTCATGAGATGGCGCAATCTCTTTGGAAAACGATCCAAGCCCACACCGCCACAACTGGTCGCGCCATCCCCGCCGCTAGTCATTCAAACCGTTCCTCTCATGTCTCAAAAGCCCGCTCTCAACCGCAATGCCATCGACAGTGCCGTCGAATACTTTTGGGACAAGTATTGTGAGCAAACCGCGTCTCCAACGTGGGACGGCTTCATCGAACACCTCATCAAAAAGCACAATGAACTTCGCGCCAAACACGCCGAAGCCATCAAGCCCCTCACAAAACCCATCGAGATGCGAGGTTTCATCCCATGAGCTTCCCCCCCGATCTCACTCAGACGCAACTTGATAGAGCGCGTTTTTGGAGTTCACATATTTTCCGAACAAACAACGCCATCCGTAGTGCCAACGCCACGCTCGCGACACTCGGCGGTAAAGACGATGTCACCAACAAAGCCTTCGCCGAACGCCTCGACTTCAAACTCTACATCGACAAGCTCGCAGGGCTTGCCGAGTTTTTTCAACGGCAACACCCGCAAAATCATAGCCGCGTACAGATAGCTTATCGATTTCTTCTGATGGTCATGCACGCGCCGCCACCTTTGCCCGGGGGTTACAATCAACCAAGGCGCGTCGACTTCGCCGCCCTTCATCCCGCCGCACGACCCTACCTGCTTGGGGCTTACCTCAACATCCACCAAGCTGATCGCCTGCCTGAAGTGGATCTAACTCTTTCGCGCCCCACCGAAGGCCGCATCGTCATCGTGCAACACGGAGGCCCCGTGGACGTGATCCTGTGGCGTTCCAAACTCCCCGACATCAACGCTTGGCTCAATGCTGGTGATACCTCCAAAACCTGGGCCATCACCGGACACACGGCCACCTCACTCACGCTCACTGCGCAACCCAAGTTGCCCGCCGCGATTCCCTACGCCCGTACCATGCTCAAACGGGATGCGCTGTACGCAGGCATCGACACGACCACCCGCACGCCACACCACATTCCCTTCGCCGCCATGACTTCGGGCACCCTCGTCGCTGGCGTTGCTGGCAGCGGCAAGAGCAACGCCATCCATATTTTGATGCGATCCCTGCTCGCCAATCACGGCAACTTCCAACACATCTATGCCATCGACGGAAAGGACGGCGTGGCCTTCAACCGCTATCGCGACCTCACCCCCAAACTCACCGTGCTGTGGGAGGAAGGCGATTTTTGGAAGCTCACCCCCCACCTTCTCGACATTATGCGAACCCGTAACGCTCAGCAGCGTCATGCGGGGCGGGACAACGCGACCGATGATTATATTGCCGTTATCGTCGATGAGATGGCGACCTACACCGCCAAACCTTCCCTCAATGCCAAGAGTGAAGCGAACAAAGCGCACGCGCAGTTCCTCGACGAGTTGATTGCCCTCGTGCGCCGTGGTCGCTCCACTGGGTTTCGCTTTTTCTTTTCTGTGCAGGAGCCAAACGAGAGCCAAATCCCCTCCGCGCTCCGCGCCAATTGCCAAACGGTGATTAGTTTCCGCCTCGGCCTGAGCCAACATGCCACCGATATGTTTGGCCAACTGGATAGCTTGCCCACCGATCCCCGCAAACTCACACGCGGCCAAGCCCTGATTCGCGACGGACAAACCGGCACCCTCAACCACGTGCAATTTCCGGTGATCCCATGACGTTCCCCACGCTGACCGCCCGCCTCGGCGTTTACACCGCCCTGATCGTCACATTGTGGTTCAACGGCTCCTATGCCTGGGGCAAAGCCGTAGAAATCCCCGAGCGCATCGGCCTCGTCGCCCTCGCCCTTGCCGTCGATCTCTGCAAATCAGGCTTTCTGGCTGCTGCATCTCACTGCTGGCATCATCAGGCACGACTCGCAGCCACAGCCCTCGTGGTTTTGTGGTTTCCTGCCATCGCATATTCCACATTCTGTGGTTACGCCTCACTCACCACCAACCGAGCCCAGGCCGTCGCCACCGATCAGCACTCCGCCGACGCCCGCACGCGCATCACCGACGCAAAGAAACGCCTGACCGCCGATCTCACGACTGCGCAATCCTCACCGCTGTGGACTGCGTCCGCTGCCTGCACCGCCCCCAAGAAACCCCAACAAGCCTTTTGTGAGAATGTCGGCAACATCACAACACGCCTTGCCGAATTGGACGCCCGCCTCAACGACCAAGGCGTCCGTGACCCAAACCCAGAACTCAGCGTTCTCGTAGCCGTGACCGGCCTCGCCCTTCCAGCGTTGACGCTGATCGTCACGGCATGGCCTGCCATTCTCGCCGAACTGGTCGCCAGCATTGGGTTCTACGCTCTACACCGCGCCCCTCGTCCTGAAGCCCCTAGAAGCGCGCCAGAATCGTTTTTGGATAAAGTAACAACCGACCCTGCCCCAAGACATCAAAACGCAACCACGAGTGATCCTCGTGGGAGCAATGTGGCATCCGTTACCCCATCGAAGCCCAAGCCACCGCCCACACGGATTGTGTGGCAAGAGTGACAACCACAAAATCACCCCAAGCGCCGCGAAGCCTTCACTTGATAACAAGATATATAAATATAATTACAAAAATCAGAGGGACGGGACGTGACCGAAGGGCGGCGACGAGAGAGGCCCGCAGGGCCGAGCGAGACGACGACCAAAGGGCGCGGCCCCTTCCACAGATGTGCCGAAAGTACATTGCCTAAAATGTAGCAAGGCCCCTGCCACGCTGGCGCATGTGGTGCGATTCAAGGGCTGACCACACTGCGCCATGCAACGGCAAGGGGCCGGTATCAAGGGTATCGTTGATGTTTTATTCGCGGTCGTCTTGGGCCAACAATGGCCCATCTCAACCGTTGCAAAACCGCTGTGCTTCTGCTTGCAATGTGCCATCCGATCCAACACCACACCACAAACCCGCTCACGGCAAGGAATGTGACAGCATCCATGCTAGTATTCCTCGGCTAGCATGACGGTCAGGACGCGCTCGGTCAGCACCATGTTGGACGGATCGGGACTGCCTTCTTCCGTACCGCGCTTGTAGTAGTCAATTTTCCAGAAAATACGCTCCCCAGATACTGTCAGCGCGCCAAAATCATGCTCGCCGTGCGGGTCGTTGTGCTCGGTAAAGTCATCAAATCTTCTCACCGCCTCCATAATCGCCGTAAAAAATACCGCAGGCAGTTCGGCAATACCTCGCGTGACAATGACATGCCCCATGACCAGTGATACTTTGTCGCTTCGCGTTCTGAACATGTCGTTGAACAAGCGAATTCGTGCTTGTCTGGACTTCGTGCATACGTCCGAAATTGAAGCCCGTGCTTCTGTGTGTGGTTGCAACATCGTTGCGTCTTTCATTCGTTACATCTTCCCGATGCAGGGCGTCAGCGTGCAAGCCGACAATCGCTACACTACGCCATCCTTCACTTGATAACGGGAGCGTTTGCCTACAAAAAAAGGCGCCGATTTGCACATCGAGCGCCCACCCTGTCATCCGCTTGTAGCAGGCACTTACCGCAACTGAATGAAAGTCAAAGCTGCGGTCGTGTTGTCCTGCATTTCACGTCTAACACACTCATCAGCTTACTGATTAGCGTTGCATCCTGCAAGAAAATTGATCCACACCAGTATGATTTTGTGTTGCTTTCCATAAGCTGACGAAGGAACCCTATCATGGAACGTGTCACCATCACCCCGGAGCAGCTTGCTGCCGTTAATACCGCCGTAGAGTCTGGCAATTACGCCACCGACAGTGAAGTTTTACGCCAAGCCATCCGGGACTTCGAGATGGCGGAAGCCCGTCGAGCTCTGGAACTTCACGCCCTCAAGGCTGACGTTGCGGCCGGGACGAAGCAAATCAACAAAGCCCGCCCCTTCAACGTGGCCCGCATCGTCAAAGCTGGCCAACAACGCGCCGCTAAGTCTCGGTAAACCTAGCCAAAGCATCATGATTCCGAATGTGTTGACAATGTGCGCACAAAGCCCCATACTGTAAGGGTGAGAGGATACCTGCCATGACGACCCGTACTGGAAACCGAGAGACGAACATCCACATCCGCGCCCACGCGGCTGACCGCGATTTGATTGATCGCGCCGCTGAAGCAAGCGGCAAAACACGATCTGAGTTCGTGCTGGATACCGCACGCCGGGGAGCGGAAGAGATCCTGCGCGATCAACGCGTGTTCCATCTCGATGCCACCGCCTGGAAGACGTTTATGCGCGAACTGGACAAAGCGCCTCGCGACAATCCCAAACTCGCTGCCCTCTTCGCCCGTAAGACTCCCTGGCAGAAATGAGCTTTACGACGCCAGCCTTGCTCACTGCCGATCACGACACGTCGACGTTCGATTGCGGTAAGCCTGCCCTCAACATCTGGCTCACTCGCCACGCCTTGATCAATCAGGAAGCCGGTGCCGCCCGCACGGTCGTGGTCTGCACCGGCAAACGCGTTGTTGGCTATTATGCTCTAGCTGCCGGTTCCGTCGTGCACACCCAGGCCACCGGCAAAGTCCGGCGCAACATGCCCGATCCCGTGCCCATGGCTCTTCTCGGCCGCCTTGCGGTCGACCAGTCTGCCCATGGCTTTGGGATTGGTGCTGGATTGCTGCAAGACGCCATGCTGCGCACCATGCAAGCCGCCGCATTGCTGGGTATTCGTGGCATTCTCGTAGACGCCCTGGATGACGATGCTCGCGCATTCTATGAGAAATACGGGTTCCGAAGTTCGACCGCCCTGCCTCTCAAACTGATGGTGACCTTGGCGGAAGTAGAACGCGCACTGGCCAAGCTCACCTAACGATATACCCAGCTAAAAGCGCCCTTGCGAGCGCCATCACTTCCACGGCCATAGGGCTCTCCAGCCGTAACCGCACACTGAAGTTGTGGAGTGTCCAAGACTGCATCTGAAACTATAACCCCAAATGAAAACTTAAGCTGGTACAGTATTGCTAACTGTCGGCTTAAAAACTTCCGACTATTTTGCGAACGAGTACTTTCTCAAAAGTACATCCCATTGTTTCTGGATATCCTTCAGGTATTTGGTTCCACTACAAACAATCCCGACCACATCGGCCTCGACTTGTGGTCCCACGTCATATCCGCGACGTGCACTTTCGTCTCGAACCAAACGGCGTGCTGGTATCTTACACAATTCTATGGCCTTCTTGCGTTTCTCCTCGTTACCGCGCAACCCGTAGACGATGGCAATATCGTTATATATTTCCGCGGCAGATGTGCCTTTCCATTTCTCCAACCCGCGCCATAGCGGGTCGTCACCGGGAAGCATTTCATCGAACATCACCCCCCACGTGAAATAGATGTCAAAGCCAGATCCAGACTGCTGTTCCAACACATGCAGATCATTTTTGACATTCGCGTAATCCCTTCGTCGCGTCGCCAAAAGAGACGCCAGAATTCTTGCTTGCGGCCAATTCCCAAGACTCTGCTTAAGCAAACCGCGGATAGCGGTCTCTAATTGTTGATCGCTACTCGACCTCTGTTTCTGCGCCAATTCAGCAGTGAATTTGTCTAGTAGCCTGAGATCCGCGAACCATTGCTTTGAGGTTGAAGGCATCACTTGGTCTAACATTCTCGACATTGGGAGGCCTTTTGCCTCAGGATAGAATTTAGCTACGTAAGCCTGGATGCCGCTGACGCGTTCCATAAATGCTGGATGGGTTCTCTCGTCTCCAAGCTGGCGCACCCCATAATCCAGTCCAATTAAAGGGGCGTGCAGCAAGTTAATCATCATGCCAAGGACGTCATTGAGAGCAAGAGGTCCCGAGGCACCTCCACGGATGTTCCCGAGAACCGTATTTGTTTTCTGTTTCTCCGGTAGCGCCTTACTCAATACCTCAAAAAACGAGACGCCTTCACCTGGATTAAAACGTGCAGCCACAAGTAAATCGATCGCAATCTGATCTGCTTCTTGTTCTTCATTACGATGCTGGAGCTTACCTTCGTTGGCCAGGACTGCGCCATAAATCGAATTCACAATCGGAACCGAGAGTACCGAGAGGTTCGCCACCGACCGTTTGAGTGGCCGATGTCGCGACAGGATATGACCCGCTTCGTGGCCGATCAAAAAAGCGAGTTGTCCGACCGTATTAAGCCTACGTACTGTTTCAACGCACAGAACGATCGAACCTGAAGACGTCGAGTAATCCGAGAATGCCGGACAAGGCAAAACACTGACTTTTAAGCGTGGATCACCGATTTGACTCGACGTTAAGAGTTGACCTAACAGCCCATTCACATAATTGTTCACAATGGGTGGCACACCCATCGTACTTCTAGTCGGAAATTCGGAAGACGCTGGCTTTGGCAAAGCAGACATTTCCGCGACGCGTCTGACAACTTCTTTGATGCGCGGTTGTTCTGCAGTGCGCTGCGACGGACTTGATTGCGCTAAAGCATTCGACGAATGCCAATATTGCAAGGAAATGGCGAACAACACACAGAGAACCACTGAGACTTTTGAGAATTGCATCGATCGCGCTTTGCCCATCCGTTCATTGGCCCATGCCTGAGTTTAGATGGCTTAGCTGCCACACAACTGAACATTTTCGATTCGTTTGCATCCACCGCCACACGGCAATCCCTGCAGATACATCACAACCGACTTCTCTGTTTCGCTTAGCGACACAAGATTGCGCCCTTTTAGAATTTCGTCAGCCAGCTTTTGATCACACGAGCAGGATGCACCTTTTTTTGATACGCCCAGTCCGTGATTGACAGTACATTCTTCATGACGCTTGCAGGCAGCATCCAATTCGTCGACGACGAGAATGCTCATGTTTTGCCCGTATCGACGACCTGCACCGCACCAATTTCCGCAGATTGGATCAGCCGCGCCAAAGATCTGGCCGAACCCTCTAGCAGTCGATGTCAAGAAGTTTGAACGCGCCGTGATAGGCAATCCTACTTCACGTGCTGCGACCTCAGCAGCTCTCAATTGCAGTGTCTCCTCGTCGGCTCTTTGCGATTTAGATCGGTCTAGCCATGCCTTTTGACCTACGGGAGAAAGGCACGCCTTCACTGTCCTTCCTCCACCTTCGGATAACTCTATTGGTTTACCACTGCCTCCCTGCTCAACCGGGGGGAGTGAGCCACACGCAACAGCAATCAATGTCACTGTTGTTAGGGTGAGAAGTTTCAAGGTCTTCCGCGATTGATTTTTACCGAAAATCATTGGTTCCTCTAGATGCTACTCCAGTCGAAGTTGGCCCGTAAACCGCCCATCGGCTCTAACCAAGGCAAAGTGCCGACCGGTCTAGCCGTCTCCTTGACGTAAAAAGTTCGAATGTAAATTGCAGTACGACTCCGACGCTCTTGGGCGTCGTCGTGCTCGCGACTGTCGACCGAGTTCGCGATGGCCTTATGCTCTATGGATTTTAGCAACCTAAAAGTTGCCTGAGCGCCGTCTGGGTGGGGTTTATCAAGCTCTTTCCTTAAGTCTCGCACTCGCCTCTCGGATTCTTCCTCAGCATAGGAGCGTCGCCCCAAATTTGATCGACTCAGCAGATCGAACATACCATCCGCCCCAAGCGGATTATAACCACCCGCCACTATCAAATCGATGGCGAGGAGGTCTGCCTCACGTTCGTCAATTCGCTGAAAACCTGTCCTTTTGTCTAAAGCTCTTGCTTTTGCGATTTCCCAACCAGTCCAACCAAGCCACTTCAAGGCCTCCATCCTGCCATCCAGATCTTCCTTCGATCTCGCTTCATCATTCCGGCCGTGGCGCAGAATGAGGTGGCTCGCTTCGTGAGCAATTAGGAATGCAACTTCGCTTTCAGACGTAAGGATTTTTAATGTGGCACGGCAAAGCACAATTGAACCATCGTTGCGAGCATGGTCGCCAAGCGCGGGGCAATCAGAGATTAAGGCCCCCAATTTTCCCGCTGGCAACCTCGTCGAAACTACCAGCTTGTCCAATATTGATTGCGCGTACCCAGCTTTGATAACGGGTGATGCAGCAGCAGATTGGCCAAGCGAAGCGAGGCGTTTTTTATTCAACAGAACACTGTCGGTAAATCTTCTATTTGTAGCTACCGCTGCTGAAACATTACTCTCGGGCGTTATCTGCGGTGACGAAGCACCACAACCTAGCAGAGCCAAAGTCACAAAGCTCAAGGCAGCAAAACAAAATTTGAACCGCCTCTCCACCGCACATCCCTTCACAAACTCAGCGGTTACTTGGCTATCGAACGCACGCCAATTTTATTTTCCTTGCCATCGGGTTGGCGATCAACAACTGACCTTGGAATTAGTTCCCTGTCTGTTTGAACGTCGAAGCGATTCACCCACCCCACCCCGAAACTACCTCTAACGTGATAGCGCAACTGATCTTGCGACACAGCCGTCACTTCAAATGGTAAAACTACCTTATCAGCTGGAATTTCTAAGGTTCCTTGCCCCTTTTCGGTATCAAACAAAAGAAGAGAAGAGTGTCTTAATGCCCCTACTTTCGCGATAAATTTGGCTGCTGAGGGCTGCGGTGAAACTATTGTGGAGCGGATGCGCCCGAGTGACGTCGCTTTCGCAATCGGTTTAGATGCAACGATTTTTTCGGAGCCACTTCTAGTTTCCAAGGTTGATTCTGATTGGCTCAAGACCGACGGTCTCAATCCTTGATCCTTGGCTTGCTCTCTGGAAAACTCAACTCTTCCTTGCATATCCGGTGAGGCAACATCACTTCCGCCACTTGTTGAACAGCCGCCCAATCCGAGTGACACTGTCGCAACTGCGTGAACAAAATATTTCATCCGGCGCGGGGCCGCGTATTTCGGCAATTCCCTCATAAGATCAGTTTACGTTTTTCGTGGGCATTGTCTAGACCTGAGCGTGACGAATTTACCGCAGGATGTCGCGCTCTTGGTCTAAAGTTTTTGGTAGTTCAACTACAAGAGCTCGCCTCAAGTGCGGTCTCAACACCATCGATGTGTCTTGATCCAAATCGAGAGTTGACGGTATTTCGGATTTTTCCTTTTGATCCGGCTTAGGGACGCCGCCTGAGCTATTGTCGCCCCGAACGGATGAACGCAATTTTTGTATTCCGACCACCGCCACACCAGTCGCAACTATTCCCGCGCCGGTACCCCACAGTTCCGGTAAGTATTTCAGAGCTGGATCAATCAGATTATTGAGGATGCCTTGCATTGCCCCAGGTGGCACATTCACCCCTGCAAATTGCGCAACATCCACAATCGCATTGAGACCAAACGTCGCCCCGACAAGTCCTGCAAATGCTGCGGGGCCTGCAAATAGAAGGCTTGCCACTCTGCCTTCACTACAAAATACATGCTTCTTGAGCTGTGACGCGGCATAATCGAGGATATCCATAGGCTGGTCTTTCGTTGGTTCTCCCTGTTATGTGTCGCCACGAAACTCGTCCTGACACCCTTCCTGACGGCCAATCACATGAGTTTAAATGAAGAGATCCAACCGCGACGCAGTTTGTCATGGCACCTTCTACGACTTTGCGTACTTTTTGGATTCGCCCTTGTCGCGGCGCGCGGCGGACTCTTGAATAAAAATGAGGGGTTGGACATCGCATCGCGCGATATCTTTTATCGGACTTTCGCCACGCTTTATCCGTCAATTCACAGCCCTAAAGGTGCTGTTGTCTACATTGACGAAGAAAGCCTCGGGCCTAGCCGCTTTTGGCCAATGCCTTACGGTCGGCATAGCGCTGCTTTTGATGCGATGCGGCGACACAATCCAGCCGCGCTATTCACTGACGTGACATTCATACAGCTGACAGACGATCCGAAAGGCCTAGCTGACATGATTGGGGCACTCCGACGCCTCAAAGCTGATGGCACATCGCTCTTTCTCACTTCTGATGCGACGACCGCCGGAACACCATCGCTGAGACCGGAGCTTCTTGCCTTAGCACGTGAGGGTATTGTCACTTTGGTGTCGGCCGCAGATATGAGATCAACACCTTACGACTTAAATTACAGTTTGCACCCAGATAAGGCCGGTTTAGATGCACCAGCACTTGCAATCTACAAGGATTACTGTCAACGCCGCTCCAACAATGAGTGTTCTAAGCTGAGCGGAATAAGTCAATTTGAGGTTTGGTGGGGCGCTCGCAAAACAGCCGTCAATTGCGCCCCAACAACTGACACCACCTGCCACCAAGTCAGCGCCCCATGGTTGCGTTTTGCCAGACTGGCTTGGAATTCAACCTTCAGTCACCTTCAGCTCCCTGAACTTGATCCTATTCCTGATTCTTACCATCCGACCATTAAACTCAGTAATCTTCTCGATGGCATTGCCACCGATTTGGACAAGGAGAATATCCAAGGAGCGACCGTTTTTTATACTCCAAAACTGAACCTGCTTCACAACCCAGTCTACACAGCCGTCTATGGAACAAATGAGAGACGCGAGTTACTGGCCGTTCATTATCACGCTATGGCATTCGACAATTTAGTCGCACTTAAGCATCGATTGATAAGCAACGCACCGATTGACCACCTCACTGCAACGCAAACAACAGCTGCCCTGATCTTTCTCGCATACTGCATGGTACTGCTGGCTCACGCCATATTTTCAGTCGTCGGCCTCAGTCAGCCATCGCGTGGTTTCGACGCATTCATTTACATCTGCTCTTTGCTCGCTCTCTCATTTGGAGCGTTCCTCGTCATTCAAATGTCCCCAAAATATTGGATGGCGGCGGCTTTAGCCGGCACTCCCTGGCTCCTCGTTGACGTTACTAAATACACACATGAAAAGTGGATGTTGTTCTTTCACAGGAGACCGCGTCGGTGAGACATCTCGCCTTTTTGCTCGAAATTGACACGACGACGTCGCAAACAAAAAGCGCTCTTGCGAGCGCCATCACTTCCACGGCCATAGGGCTCTCCAGCCGTAACCGCACAACCATTCTAACGACATCACCCACCAACGCCATGGTACTGCCTCTCCACGCGCCAACTTTCAAACCAAGCGCTCTGACTCTCACCAAAAGAAACACTGCCCTGGCCTGATCTTTCTCCCCCGATCCCTCGCGGGGGCCGCGCCTAACGGCGCCCGGAGGAATGGCCCCCGCGACGGCTCGGCTCCGAAAGAAACACCGCCATGCCCAAGGTTGCACAGTTACTACATACCCACCTATCAACTTTCTACTCAATGCCTACACGGTCAGCACATGGCTTGCGTCAACACGGCTCGCGTTTCCAAGCTGTCGCATGATCATTACCTACACCACCAACGCCCAAGGCCATGCTCGCGTGTACCTGGGCGGAAAGTCATCTTTGGAGTGCTGGATAGAGCCAGCTTCAGATGGCATCGCGTGGGCATTTCATCTCAATGACACACCATGCGGCCTTCCTATCGCTGACGCCGACAAGCGCACATGGGCTACCCATACCCTGATGCAATTGGCTGATGCCCTCAATGTGCACCCTGCAGAACTTGCTTCTGTACCGTTTGAAACCATAACCGCGCTTCACATCGGCGATCCGTTTTTACACACACGGATGCCTGTATCTCGCCGTCCGAATAAGGATTTTGCTTTCATAGCGACCACTCCGCACATGACCCGCCCGGCCGCTCACGATACGGCTACTTCATACGCTCGCCATCGCCGATAAAATGTCTGCAATGGGCGACCAAGCCGACGAACGGGTTGTACTTCCAATTTTTCGACTCGAAGGCGAACAAGGCCTTGCCATAGTTATGCACCCACCGAACGTCCACTTATCAAGCTATCGGCGCAGCTGAACGAATGCAGGTCACCAAGCAATGAAGATACGGTGGTCACTCTGGGAACTCCAAAAGCAAAGCAGTTCCATATGAACTTCGATAACTCGAAGCTGACAACACAGTACTTTACTGGGCATCGCCATAGAATTCACCGAGCGTACAAGCTACTCCACGCGCTTTCAAAATAGAGCAAAGCTTCTCTGCTTCGCTCTTTGACTTAAACGGGCCTGCAACGAGCTCATGAACATTACCAGACGCCATCGCTTTTATCCGAGGCTGGTACAGTTGGAGTGCGCTATGACTATTAGATAAAACCGACCAACTTAAGCGCATTGAATCACGGGACGGCCCCGAAGCAAGCCGAACCCCAATTGCTGGACGCGCCTCTGCAACTTGAGACGCCGTGAGGAGCCCTTCTAGATGAGTACGCAGGAGCCCTACTAGGCTCTCCGCACCCTCAGCCGCTGCGCCAGTTGCCTCTTGAATCCACTCCTCTGCCGTCAAGCCAACTCGCACAGACTTTTTTTGCATGAGAGTTCCCAGTTCGCCCACAACTGAATTCCGAAGTTCCCACGAAATCTCAACATCTTGCATTCCATCCACCGGCTTTTTGAGTTTGACATTTAAGTCAATGACAAAATCTCCTTGCTTGGATTCGTCCTCAGATACTTCGACGCCTAATTTTCTTAACTCAGAAATCATGGTGCCTTTGAGTGCATCATCGGGCCACCGACCTGACACACTATTCACCTTTACTGGCGAATGCCTTTTGAGTGTCTCTAGATTAGGCAACCCTGAGCCATCGTTACCAGCATGCGTCTTCTCTCCGTCGGCGGCGGAATGGGGCGCCACGGCTGCTGTGGCCGCAGGTGCTGCATCTGATAGGGCAGCAGTTGCAGGAACAGAATTGGGCGAAGATTGTCTAGAAACGAACTTACTCTGCTGAGGCGCCATTTTCAACCAAGCACCAAACAGAGGCGCAATCTTCTGCCCGATCAATTCTGCAATCTGCGGCGTCACTACCGACCACGGATCTTTTACATTCGGGTCTGGCTTTGTTGCTTCCTCATCGGCGAAGCGATTCAATCGTAGCCCCTGCGAACCTGTTACGTCCCAAATGTAGGATATCTTCACACCGGAGCTAGCCTTAAAAGCCACGACGTAGCCCCTCAGCACAAAGTCCGCCTTCTCATCGACACCACTCACGATCACTTTCTGCTGGCCGATCGCCCCGATCATTGCTTGGCGCATCATGTCGGCGACTGTGTCAGGCGCGCCGATGACCGGCGCCACCACCACACGGGGCGAAGGCGAAGTGGAAGCCGCCGATGCTGTAGGCGCCAACGACGTTTTCTCGGGCTGCTGCGAATTAAATTTATCGGTCGCCGTCTCAATTGGCTCCGACGCCACAGCGAATAGTCGATCCATTAGGATCATGCCTCTTTTGAGACCCGATAAATTGAACCGAAAAACAGCTGCTTCGGTTTCACTTAATCGATAAGAAACACCAATATGTTGTGCATCCGCAATTCTGTCTTTCATGCTTTCGGACATCTTCCGATCGGCGAGGCAACCGACCCGTTCCACGCAAGAGTTGATCTTGAGCAACGCGATCTGTTTGGCGTCGGCAGAAATAGGCACTCCATCGCCAACACCAAAGCCTAAAGGGCGAAGTGCCCTCATATTCCATTCGTCACGTCCGGCGTAGTCTTTCGAAAAAATCGCGATAACCCATTCGCTGTCGCTAACACGCGACTCGGCGGATATTGTGCAATTATTCCGCGAAGGCGCTTCATCTGTGTCGCAGCGAAGAACCCAATCACCTGCCGTTACCTTCCGCTCAGCGGCAAGCTGTCTGAGCGCTTCTCCAGGATTTTCCGCAAGCAAGCTGTCAACGTCAGCTGAGCATGCCGGACCACCAATTGCCAGTACCCAAATTATGGCAAAAGCCCAAAGGTTCCGCACTGTGGTTCAAGCCTTCATTCTTTACCGGCCACCATGTTCGACTTCTTGTACCGCAATAGCCACAAATTGCCGTCAGCAGCCAATCCACGCTGTTCAGCTGTCTTACCGCTAGCAAGAATGCTGCCGATGTCCCGCAGAATCAAGGGCTCATAAAACAAGTAGGAATGACGCAGGGTATCTTGCCGACGGTAAGCTCTGATAATCTTGACTATTTCTGCGCCCCCCTGTCCATTATCATAGCACTCCCCAAGCCGCCGATCGCCATTAATTTGTCGCGACAGAAACAGCACCGCATCGTAGGTGCTGCAATATGACACGACTAAATTGTCTGGCGATGTCAGACTTTGGCGAACCATTCGGTTCGCTCGGCCGTGTTCGACGTCGCCAGCGGCGAAAATTATGTGGCCAAGAGCGTCAGGTCGTCGCCCGTAATGGTTGACCAATGCTTCAAACGATCCCAGCATCATGTCTGCTCCCATGCTGTGAGCAACGACATCGACCCGCGAAAATCCTGCATCAGTTAGGTGCGGCCATACCCCGGCGAAATATTTTGACGTCTGACCTGCATTTAACTGAGCGGTTTTGTATTCGTCTTGCGTTAGTCCAACCGAATGCCGGCTCGGCCAAGACACAAGAACCGGAACACTAGTTGATTTTGAGTCAACGTGAAGTACGGCAATCGCGCGCGCTGCGTCCTCGAATGAGGTGCGAAAGCCGTGTGCAAACAACAGTGCCTTGGTTGATGCATACGAATTCATCAACTCGCGCGTCACAAGTTCGGCATGCTCGTCATCTTCAAACGGAGTCATTCCATAAACGTACAGTGGCGGTGGTTGGCCAGCGTATCTCTCCATCAAGCTATACGCCCACTGACCCACAGAACGCTTGTGATGCAGAGCAATGCTTAGTACGCCACCAACCCAGCCAGGGGCCAGTTCGTCTGAGAACATATCATCGAAGACTTCAGTCATCTTAAACGGATGATTAGGCTGCCGAAGCGAATAGAAAATCACCTGCTTGAATGCAAGCTTACTATACGCGTGCGAATTGATCGCCCCGCGATTGCCAATATTCCCAGAACCACTTGATGTAAGCGTGGACGAAGTGCAAAGACTGCGGATTTCTGGGCAACCGGACGTCTGCCCTGCGGTCGGCTGAGAGCCCAAGAATAGGCCAACAATGAAAATCAAAAAATTTAATCGCACAGGCATCGTTAGAGCAGATCATCCGAATTTCGAGTGGGGTACGATAGCATCCAATCTGCCTCAACATCAAATTGTGAAATACCCAATGCAGGTCCAGCATTGATCTGCGGTGCTTCTGACCCAAGTCCAGAACGATCAACACAATCGACGCGTCAAGCCAGTTTAGATCATTCGGCATACCGTACTCGCTCGTGTCAATCTCGATCGTTGGTGCGAACCGACAAATGTCCGATATCCGAGCCACCAGCTGTCGAACCGCAAAGCCCAGATCGCTTCAAAGGGAACGGCCGGTAGGACCATAGCAGTCGATAACTCATTCAAGAGCAACGTCCGTTTAGGAAGTAGGCGGTCATTGACGATGCTGCTTGTATACCTTCTTCGACATCATTTCCTCCAAATACTCCGGGGTTCGGGGCAGAGCCCCGAGGATAAGCCGCGCCGCAGGCGCTCCATTTCCCCCACCAAATTCCACGTCATGAGAAACAAACACATGCCTCAACCAAGCCGACAGATCTCAGATGTTGTTTCAATGCACGTTCGTGCTCATACAAGAGGCAGGCAACTTGTATTCAGGTGGTAGGGAGGGAAGTGTGAGAAAAGAAGCGGGCGAGGTATGCGTTTGACCACAAAATGGGTCAACCGCCGCACCCTCGTGGGTGTTGCACCCACGCTCTCAACGCCGAGAGGCTAACGACTGATCGACACATGCCGCGCCGTGGATATCGCAAAGGGATTTCTGACGCAAAACCAGCCCGCCCCTGCTATGCACGCACTCGCATCGCGACCGACCAACTGGAACGCCTCAACATCGAAGCCGACCAACGTGGCGTCACGATCTCCACCCTTCTCGCGCGCCTGATCTCCGCCCACCAGAAGAGCACACCCGCCGAACTCCCCCGCCGCTCCACCAACGCCGAACTCATTCGCGAACTCTGCCGTGAGGGCAACAACCTCAACCAGATCGCTCACCATGCCAACCTCTCCCGACTTCCCGCACTGGAACGCGACGCCCGATCGCTGCTGGAGCGGATCAACGCCTTGGTAGCCCGCCTTGCCTGATGCTGGCCGCTGTCATGCCGCCTCACAATGATTTTCATGCACTGGCGCGATACCTGATCTTGGGCAAGAGCGGAAAAGGCTCTCCCGACCGTGTAGCGTGGACATTCGCCCACAATCTCCCAACCGATGATCCCCTCCTCGCTGCCACCTACATGCAGGCCACCGCCGAGAAGTCACGCCGCTGCAAAAATGCCGCCTATCACACCATCATTTCGTGGGCGGAACACGAACGCCCGTCGCCAGACATCATGCAGGAGATCGCCCACAAGACCCTCGACCTTGCAGGCCTCGCCAACCACCAAGCCCTCGTCATGGGCCACGGCGACCGCCCCCACCGGCATCTGCACATGATGATCAATCGCGTGTCGCTCGATACCGGCAAAGCCTGGTCAACGTCTCACGACTTCAAACGCTTCGACGCCATCATGCAACAACTCTCCGAGTCCTATGGGTTCCAATACGTCCCCGCTCACACTTACAACCCTGACCTCACGGCTGACCTATCCAAGAAACCGAACTCTCGCTCGACCTACGCCGCCAAACGCGGGGCCAACACGAACCGCCTGCAATGGAGCCGCCGCCAGTCCCAACACTTTGCTGAACGTCTTTCCGAACGTCTCGACCAAGCAAGCACCTTTGACGACGTCGTCGAAGCCCTCACCGAAAACGGCCTCACCGTGGAGAAGAAAGGCAAGGGATATGTTGCAGGCAACCGAAGCTCGTATGTGAAGCTTTCGGCGCTCGGGCTATCACCTGCCTCGAAACCAACTGGAAAAGCACGCACGGGTCGCCGCAGGCGGTCTGGCGCCCAACCACCGACGGGCAGACACAAACGCCGCTCAATATTTGAAGTTGATGCCGTGGATATTGCCCGTGCCATTGGCACCCGCGCCGACGTGCGCGAAGCCATCAATCAAAGCAAAGCCCTTCGCAACGCGCGCATCGCCCGTTTGCCACTCATGCAACGACTCATGGCGGAATTGAAAGACTATTGGAAACGCACAACCGCGCTCGAGCTCTCAAAGCCCAAGCGGCCACACAAATTCCGAAAACCAAAAAGAGCCACACCACAGCGTGGCAGAACCACTCGGTGTTAGAATTTGATGCGTTTCGTCAATTATCGGCATGTTTTGTTGGACTCGATCTCAGCCAAGACTTGCTCAAGTACGTAACCCGCCCGCACTTCAATCAAGTAAATGCCATGCTTTCTGCACAGTTTGCGCTTGCGCGCGTCTCTCTCTTTAACTTTTCGAAATGCCTCTTCGCCACCAAAAAACTCAACCGGCCCATCATGCTGCGCGCCCTGAAATTCGAGCCCCACATTGTATTTGGGTATATAAACGTCAAGATGCTGATAGCCCAACCACTCCAATCGCGCGTGCTGCACCACCTCCGTATGATGCAAAGCATCCCGCAAGGCATAATGTAGGCGAGTTTCTTCAATCCACCCCTCCCCTACACGTGGCATACCTTCATCTTCTCTCAACGTGTTTTCTGCTTCGCGTGTCACGTCCTTACAAAAAGCTTCGACCTCTGGATTCAAGCTGAAATTGAATCCAATCTGTGAAGTGTCTGTGTGCTGTGTTGGCACACCACTGAACAAACCCATCGTTCCTTTGCGTGTTGCAGAACGCTGGCACCATGACTGCAAAACATCACCATCACGTTGGTTCTTCTGCTCAAGCTGCACATCAATGTATTGTGCGATTTGCTCAACGTGTTTCTTGGCATACGCCGTTACCTTTGGACCAAACAGCGTCAGCACATCTCGCCCCATCAATGGAGCGCCAACCTTTGCTTTGAGCGAAAGCAATCTATCAGTCTGCATACTGGAACGACCATTTACAGGGATTGCAGGGAAAACAGATAGTGCTTTTGCATACTCCCCTATTGCCACGAAGCAGTCCGCCCGCCACCCATTGCAATATTCTGCGATCTTCGGCTCATGACCGTACACTTCGACAAGCTTGCCCAGCTCATCGGCTGCTAGCGTTTTATTATCTTGATTTATGATGTGGTAGGACAAAGCGAATACGTAAGAAATTTTACCATCGACCGGGATAGGCTTTCCTGTTTCCCAGCCTTTTAACATCCGGCCGTAGAACTCTAACTGTTTACCACTCATACCGCTAGGCGACGGGTAATAGGTATCAAACGCAGGCACTTCCAACTGTCGCCCAAGGCTTTTTCCGCCACCACCAAACAAACGCTTCAAAAATTGCATACTTCAATGGCTCCATCTCAAAACACCATCTGCTCAACAATTACATCGGATAAAACACCACGCCAATTGGTGAATGCAGAACCAATATTCGGCAACTCCAGCGCATGCTCAATACCTACACAATCTTTTTTCACCATCAATACGTACCCGAAAACAAGTGCCGAACCGTTAGGCACCTCGCTTGCTCACACATCCCTTCTGCACGCACGATGTATGCGCATAAGGAGCACCAACCATGAGCAACGCCCAACCCAAACAACCCACTGGCAACTTCGCCGCCTTCTTCAACCGCAACAAAACAAACGGCGACAACTTGCCTATGTTTGTGGATGGCAAAATCAGCAAGCCAGGTGCCGACGACGAACGCACGGTGACTTTGTGGGCCTTTGAATATCGTGACGCCGAAGGCGTCGTTCACACCGGCTTCAATGGCACAGTTGGTAACATGAACCGCAACGCGCCTGCCATCGACCAAGTGCAAGCCCTTATGGCCACCCGCAAACAGCAAACCGACCTCGAAGCCGGTGGCGAACTCAAAGTCGCCCCGAACCAGATCGTGATCTTCACCAACAAGACCAAGGCCGAAGCCGCCGACAAAGCTCGCCCAACACACTACGGCTTCGTCAACTTCGGCGACAGCACGCCCTTGGTGCGCGTCTCAGCTTGGCTCGACAAAGACCGCTACCAACGTCCTATCCTGACCGGTGCCACGCAATTCCCCATGCCGAAAGCCAAGGATGCTGCCGATACCGTCAAGAGAGTCGCGCCACCGCCACCAGAAGCCACGAAGGTGTCCAAAACGGAACGCCAAGGCCGTTAAACGCTGGCTACTGACCCGCCGTGCCGCATCCGATTGCCCAACACCTCTACAAAATCCACGCACAGACGGGCGATAGCTTTTTCAAACTGTACGACGATTGGCTGACCCTCGCCGTCACCGCGTTTGCCAAGCAGGAAACCGAATATATGGACATCATGCGCCGCTACGGGCCGCGCAAAGCGCCCATGGGCGAGAAAGACCACCCCGCCGACCACTTCGCCCGAGCCCTCGGCGAGTTGATGCAGGTGTGCCAAACCGAAAGCACCCTCAACGGCAGTTTCCCCGACACGCTCGGCCACATCTACGAAGAAGAATCCATCACCAACAAATACAGCGGCCAGTTTTTCACG
>JBEBJA010000061.1:0-7111 GCA_040080145.1 Hyphomicrobiaceae bacterium | reverse complement strand
GGAGTGGGGAGTGGGGAGTGGGGAAATTTTCACATCCCCGCCGACCGGCGGACACCTTCTCCACATAAATCAGCATTCATTACTGCAGCTCACAGAATTGACTTAGAGCAACGAATTCATGGCCCGGTCAGCATGCGCTGACAAAGTCAACCCTGCTTGCGTCAAAAAGAGATCACGCGAGCGTGAAAAATTTTACACGAACCCCCTGGTCCAGCGTGTCGCACCTTCGTATAAGAGGGCATCCCAACCCCGGGGGTGGGGACGGTTAGTTTGCCATCACCCCTCTGCTCCCGGACCGTTTGGACGGCACTTCTGACTTGAAAGCTGGGCGCGCGCTTGTCGCAGTCCAGCTTTTTTTTGCTCTTTTGGGCCTCACGCGCCATGGCGCTCCGGCCGGGGCGGCGCTTGCGCCGGGTCGCATTGCTCCCTGACGGCCTGCGGCCGTGAAGTTAGGGGACGGCGCTTGTCGCATTTCTCCGATACGGCCTGCGGCCGTGAACAGGTGGCCGATTTTGCGGTGTTGATTTGCCGACAGGGCATTGTGGCGCTATGAGAGGCGTCAAATTCTTTGGAGATCCTGCCACTCATGTCCGCAACCGCTGCGCCTAAGACCCTTTACGACAAGATTTTCGACGACCACGTTGTCGACCGTCAGCCCGACGGCACCTGTCTGCTCTATATCGACCGGCATCTGGTGCATGAGGTCACGAGCCCGCAGGCGTTCGAGGGGTTGCGCATGTCTGGCCGCAAGGTGCGGGCTCCCGGCAAGACGCTGGCCGTCGTCGATCATAACGTGCCGACGACCGACCGCTCGCACGGGATCGCCGACACCGACAGCCGCATTCAAGTTGAGACACTGGCGCAGAATGCCGCGGATTTCGGCATCGAATATTTCAACGAACTCGACAAGCGTCAGGGCATTGTTCATGTGATCGGTCCCGAACAGGGCTTCACGCTGCCAGGCACGACGATTGTTTGCGGTGACAGCCATACTTCGACGCATGGCGCATTCGGCGCGTTGGCTCATGGCATCGGCACCAGCGAAGTCGAGCATGTGCTCGCGACGCAGACGCTGATCCAGTCCAAGGCGCGCAACATGCGCGTAACCGTCGATGGCGTTTTGCCAGCTAACGTGACGGCCAAGGATATCGTGCTTGCCATCATCGGCGAGATCGGGACCGCTGGCGGCAACGGCAGCGTCATCGAATACGCCGGTGAAGCGATCCGCGCGCTCAGCATGGAAGGCCGGATGACGGTCTGCAACATGACGATCGAAGGCGGCGCGCGCGCCGGACTGATCGCCCCCGACGAGAAGACCTATGCGTATCTCAAGGGCCGTCCCAAGGCACCAAAGGGTGCCGCGTGGGATGCCGCGATGGCCTATTGGGCGACGCTCCACACCGACGAGGGCGCGAACTTCGACCGTGAACTCAAGCTCGATGCGGCAAAGCTGCCGCCGACGCTGACGTGGGGTACGAGCCCTGAAGATACGGTTGCGATCACCGGCACGGTGCCCGATCCGTCGAAGGTTGCGGATGAAAACAAGCGCGCCTCGATGATCCGGGCGCTTGACTATATGGGACTGAAACCCGGCACGCCGATGACGGACATTCCGGTCGATGTCGTGTGGATCGGGTCTTGCACCAACGGCCGGATCGAGGACTTGCGCGCGGTCGCCAAGATCGTCGAGGGCCGGACGGTGTCAGACAAGCTCGCTTACGCGATGATCGTTCCGGGCTCGGGACTCGTGAAAGAGCAGGCGGAGGCGGAAGGGCTCGATGTCATCTTCAAGGCAGCCGGTTTTGAATGGCGCGAACCGGGCTGCTCCATGTGCCTTGGCATGAACCCCGACCAGTTGAAGCCGGGGCAGCGCTCTGCATCGACGTCAAACCGCAACTTCGAAGGCCGTCAGGGTCGCCTTGGCCGCACCCATCTGGTGTCACCGATCATGGCAGCGGCGGCGGCCATCGAAGGGCATTTCGTCGATATCAGGACTTGGTCATAACGGCTATAATCGAGGTGCGATTGCCGAAATGCCAGCCCGCATGTCAGTACTTCGGCGGGTTGGTATCATCGCACGTCTTCCCGTGCGGCCCTGGATGGGCGGGTCATGCCCGCCCATGGCGCGGAGGGGGTGCCCGAGGGCTATTGCACGGTGGCGTAAACTCCGCTGTGCACATCGCGCCAATTGGCGTTGACCGTGCTGCTGATTCATCCGACGACGGGGGAAAGCTCGCAGGCGGAGAATTTACATGCTCGAACTCAAATGGCTCGTTCCGGTGGCGGCTGGTATTGCCATCTCACTTTATGCCCTCATCAAGCCGCAGGCGACCGAAATGGCTTGGAGCCGGGCATTTGTGATCGTCGCGGCGTTGCTGTTTTCGTTCGTGCCGCTGATCGCGTCGGCAAGCCTCACACCGAGTGGCGGGCTGACGCTGGTAACGGCGAACCAGGCTGTTGGACAGGCGAACGATGCGGTGAAGAAGCTGGATGACCGTCTGTCGGCCAACGAAAAGGCGATGGCGGACTTTCAGAAGTACATTGCGGAACTGCGGGTGATTGCGCCAACCGCTGAAGCCAAGGCGCGGATCGACAGCAGCGCCAAGGCGCTTGCCGACAGCGTAGAACAGACCGTGCAGGCCCGGCAAAAACTAGAGCCGGTGTTGAAGAGCTTGGCGGACACGGTGCAGAAGTTGCCTGCGCCGAAGAGCTGATGTCTTCAGGCAATGGCGACCTGGCCAGTCCCATTGAAGAGTTGCGCTCGGGCGTTGGTGACTTCGTTCGGTGTGAAGCGGAAGAATGGGTTTTGCCGGGTTCGCTTCTGGTCCAGCGCTTTGAAATTGCGGCCCAGCAAGACGGCGGGCGCGTTGATGCCGGGATAAGTTTCCGCGCGCGCCATGATTTTGAATCCGCACATCAATTCATAGAATTTCGCCAGTTTTGGATGGACCGAGATCAGGCCGAAATCGGTTTTTCCGGCTTCGGCGACGATCAAGCCCGCGCGGACCAGAGTTGCATATAGTGTGGTGCGAAAGCTGGTGTTGGTGAGCGATGGCTCGACGACCATGCGGCCAAACTCGACGAGGCGCCGGTAGCCCTTGGCCTCCAGCCCTCCAATCTCGGTGAAGATCGACTGGCACGGCATGGTTTGTTCGCCGGGGCGACCCTCGCCGAAGGCCAACCTGAACGATCCGACGCAGGCCGCGCCTTGATAGGCGGCGAGGGTGCAGGTGGTTTCCAGATCGTCGTAGGCGTCGGAGAATAATTTATCGTCGCGGGGGGTGATGACGCCATCCTTGATGAAGGCGCGATAGCGCAGGGCATAGACGTCGCGCCGGTCGGAGCCGGCCGTAAAAACCTTCAAGTCGAGCGGAAATTTTCCGGCCGTTTCTTTACCCTGGGTTTGAAGGATCAGCGGTGGGCTGAAGCTCAATCTAGATATCATTTAATCGCCTTAACTGTTCGCTATGGCTTACGTTATTGCTGTGCAGCATATGCCAAGAGATGCCGCCGACTCGGAATCAATCGGACAAGGTTAATCAGCCGACTGCCCGGTTGGGGCGTCTGGTCAAAACGTGGAAGACTGCTACATGTTCCAGTTCGGCATTGTTCGGTTCCGGCTCGCGCGCGGTTGCGGTGGCCGTACTGATAGGAGGACCTGATGGCGTCGATGAATGAATGGCGTGACGCGATGGCTCCAGACCTCGCGGTTTTTCAAAGCCTTGCGGGGGCGGCGTGGGAGCGGTTGCCGGGGCAGTTCCGGCAGATGTGCGGCGATCTCGTGATCCGGGTCGTCGATTTTGCCGACGACGACGTGCTCGATGAACTCGACATCGAGAGCCCGTTCGAGTTGCTGGGGCTCTATCAGGGCGTGAGCCTCAACCAGCAGAGCACCGGCGATCCGCCGCGCGAGCCGGATATGGTGTTCCTGTACCGGCGCGCGATCTTGGACGAGTGGACGAATGGCGAGGACAGCCTGGGTGAGATCATCACGCATGTGCTGATCCACGAGATCGGACACCATTTCGGCTACTCGGATGCCGACATGGAGGCCATCGAGGATGATGTGCTGAATGTGGCCTGATCGGCCTCACGCGCCGAAGCGCTCCGGGGGGCGCGGCTCGCCGCGGGTCGCCGTTGCTCCCTACGGCCTGTGGCCGTGAAGGAAGAAGGAGCGTGGCTCCCATACGGCATCAGAGTTTTGCTGTTGATGCCTTGAGCCAGCGGCGGGTTTCGGGGTCGAGGTGGGGGGTGAGGGTTTCGGCGACGCGCTTGTGGTAGGTGTCGAGCCATGTGCGTTCGGCTAAATCGAGCAGGTCGGCGACGATCAGGCGGCGGTCGATGGGGACGAGGGTCAGGGTTTCAAAACCCATGACGGGGGATTCGCCACCGACGTCTTGCGGTTCGGTGACGGCGACGAGGTTTTCAATGCGGATGCCGTAGCTGCCTGCCTTGTAGTAGCCGGGTTCGTTTGAGCAGATCATGCCGGGTTTTAGTTCAACCATGCCCGCTTTGGAGATCGACTGCGGGCCTTCGTGGACCGACAGGTAGCTACCGACGCCGTGGCCAGTGCCGTGGTCGTAGTTGAGGCCTGAGGCCCAGAGCGCACGGCGGGCGAAGGGATCGAGGTCGATGCCGCGGGTGCCGCGCGGAAATTTCGCAAGTGTCACCGCAATCATGCCTTTCAGCACCAGGGTGAAGCGTTCGCGCATTTCCTTGGTGGGCGTGCCGGTTGCCAGCGTGCGGGTAATGTCGGTGGTGCCGTCGGCGTACTGGCCGCCGCTATCGAGCAGGAACAGTTCGCCTGGGATGACGGTGCGATTGGTCGCTTCGTTGACACGGTAGTGGACGATGGCGCCGTGCGGACCCGAGCCGGAAATGGTGGGGAACGAAATTTCCTTCAGCGCGCCGGTTTCATGGCGCATGGCTTCGAGCGCTTTGACGGCTGTGATTTCGTCGAGGCCGCCTTTCGCCATGGCTTTGTCGAACCATGCGAGAAAGCGGGTCACGGCGGCACCGTCGCGGATGTGGGCTGCGCGTGCGCCATCCAATTCGGCAGCGTTTTTGATGGCTTTGGGTTCGGTGCAGGGATCGGCGGCCTTGCTGATCCGCTTACCGCCACCGAGTTTCTTGTAGAGCCACCAACTTGCGCCGGGAGCGAGACGGATGGTTTTCTGCGAGGCTTTCAAGGCGCCCAGTGCTCCGTCCAAGGCATCGGGCGTGCGGAGTTTCACGAGCGGTGTAAGGTGGGATTTGGCAAGCGGGTTCAGCTTGGCGGGGGCGACGAAAAGTTCGGGTTTACCGCTGCAGGGGACAATTGCATAAGCGAGCACGATGGGGTTGTGGGCAACGTCGCTGCCGCGAATGTTGAGCAGCCAGCAGATGCTGTCGGGGGCGGTGAGGATCGCAGTGTCCTGGCCCGCGGCTTTCAGGGCTTTCTGCAGGTCCGCGATTTTATCGGCGGGGGGGCGGCCGGCGCGTTCGAGCGGCTGGACGACGATGGGACCTGCTGGATCGGCTGGACGCCCGGTGCCCCATACGCGGTCCACGGGGTTGCGCGAGACGGCTTTGAGGGTGAGACCCTTACCGTCAAGCTGCTGTTTCAGTTGCTCAATTTCTGCAATCGTGTGGAGTTTTGGGTCGAAGCCGATGGTGGCGTTGACGGGGAGTGCTTGCGTCAGCCAGGGCAGGAGATCGGTATTGCGGATGCCTTTGACACCGAAAATGGCGGTGTCGACTTCCTGCGGGGCCTGCACCGTGTAGCGGCCATCAACGAACACGGCGGCGGATTCTGCCGCAACGACGGCCAGGCCCGCCGAGCCAGTGAAGCCGGTCATCCATGCCAAGCGTTCGGCGCATGGCGGGACGTATTCGTTCTGGTGTTCGTCGGCGCGGGGGATCAGGACCGCATCCAGGCCGAGGTTTGCCATGAGGGCACGCAAAGCTGCAACTCGTGGCGCGGTTGCCTGGGCGGCCTGGGGCGGATCAAAGGATTGGAACATGAACCATGGGCCTTTGCTTAAGTTGCGCGCGTGACGACCCGTTATCAACCCAGCCGTTTCAGTTCCAGCGTCGACCAGCCGTAGACGCGGTCGTGGCGGACGAGTTGGAAGCCCGACGCGCGATAGGCGGCGATGACCTGGGGGGCTTGCGGGATCAACAGACCCGAGAGCAGCAGCGTGCCGCCGGGTTCGACGGCCTGGGCGATGCTCTTGGCCAGCATGATGAGTGGGTTTGCCAGAATGTTGGCGATCAGCAGGTCAAAGCGGCCAGCTTGGCGGATCAAAGGGTGTTCCAGGCCAACCGCTGCGAAGACGTTGATGCGGCTTGCAACGCCGTTGAGGCGCATGTTTTCGGCGGCGACCGCGACTGAGGGTTCATCCAGGTCGCTGGCCAGGATGCGCGCCTTGGGCAGGACGCGGGCGACGGCGATGGCAAGCACGCCGGAGCCGCAGCCGAGGTCGAGGACATTCTGGTAGCGGCGGGTCCGGGTTACGCGGTCGATGGCGGCAAGGCAGCCCGACGTCGTGGCGTGGTGGGCGGTGCCGAAGGCTTCGCCGGCGTCGATCATGATCGCGTTTGGGCCTTGGGGAACGCGGTCGTTGTCGTGGCTGCCGTGGATCACGAAGCGGCCGGCGTTCACAGGTGGCAGGGCTGCCTGGGACATGGCGACCCAATTGTTGTCGGGTACCGGGTCGACGGAGACTTCGGGGACGTCCATGCCGGCGACGTTTGCGAGATTCTGGCGGAGCGCTGCCGCGTCAGGAGCATGATCGTAGTAGGCGTCGATTTTCCAGCGGATGATGGCCTTGACGTCGGCGACGCCTGCGGGGGCTGCCGGATCGCCGATGGGCGGGCCGTGTTCGAACAGCGTCAGTGCGTCAGGCGTGGGCTCGATCAAATCCTGTAACGCTGCGGCCACCGTGTGGGCTGCATCTTTATCGTCGACAATCAGGCTCGCAACATACTGGCTCACGGCATCCGACCTTTCTGGTAGCTGCCGTGGTTGGCATACGCAGCGCGTAATGTCGAGTGACAGGAACGGACGGTCGTGGGTCAGTTTGAAATCCTCACTTGTCCCCTCCCCCCTGTGGGGAGGGTTAGGGTGGGG
>JBEBJA010000239.1:0-7203 GCA_040080145.1 Hyphomicrobiaceae bacterium | reverse complement strand
GGCCCGGTGTCGTGGGCGACGAAGCTCGGGTGGGTTAGCAGAAGTGTGGTCATTCGGGAGGGTTCCGGCGCAGGGGTAGGATTTAGGCACAATGTTACCTGATGGCGCGGGAAGGGCAAATGATTGTCGTCAAGGGTGTGGCGCGGCGGGGGGGGAGGGCTGGAACGACTGGCGCAGGGACTTGTGTGCCCAGCTTGCCGCGAGGGCAACGGCTGCGGCATCGATCAGGACTGCGAGGGCTTGGAAGCAAAGGCTGCATGCAGATTGGCCTAGGCCGCCGATGATGGGTAGGGAGCCGATGGCGCATGATCCGCTGCCAGTCGTGTCGAAGGCCATGGCGGTCAGGATGACGAAGCTCAGGCCGACGGTGCTCCAGCCGAGGCCGTCGATGACGGGCTTGGGCGCGTTTACGGCGCGCAGGGCGGCGAGGGCGGCGGCGGCCAGGGTGAATATGCCGATTAGGGTGAACAGTACGCGGGGGAGATGCCGGTTTGGGCGCATCACGTCGAGCGAGACGAGGTCAAGGCCATAAAGCAGCATGGCCGCGCCCACGGGCGTCAGGATCGCTGCGACCATGGCGAGGCTCGCGGCAGAGGGCTCAGCGGCGCGCGCGTTGTCGTCCATGCCGGCAGGGTAACGGGCAAACATTAGGATTGGGTTGAAGAGTGCGGGCCTGCCGCCCTGGCCCCGCTCGGGAAGAGAACCTCCTGAACCTACCCTTCCTTTGGTGCTTAACGTACCGGCGCGCGTTTGTTGCGGGTGGCGAGGGATAGGAGGCGGGTGAGGAGGGCGGGGATGGCTGCGAGCGGCAAAAAGACTGTGAGGAAAGCCACGGCGCGGAAGGCGCGGGCGAGGGTGTAGCCGCGGGGGTTGGTGTAATCGGCGCGGACTTCGTGGGGCCAGAGTTGACGCCACCAGCGAAGGGCTTGGGGGAGGGCTGTCAGGCCGAGAATGGAGGCAAGGACGTAGAGCGAGATGGCCGACGTTGGGAGCGCCGGGATCAGCCGATGGGAGAGTTCGCTGCGGCGGGTGGACGAGACCAGGCTGGCGTGGATCGCGGCAGGCTGGACGGCGCCGGTGACTTGTCCGGTAACGGCGTTGGAAACGGTGCCTGCGGCTTGTTTGATCCAGCCGGTGACGCCTTCGGTGGTGGCGATGGACGCCGGAATCGGCTGGGCGGTCAGGCGGGTGCGGGCGTCGCCGTCGGCTGTGACGGTGATGGCGAAGACGGTGTTGCCGCCAGCGAGTTGGTCGAGGAAGTCGGCAAGCGTGCCGCGCTTGGTGGCGTGTTCGAGGCCTGAGACCTGGATGCGTTGCCAGAGCCAGTTGCGTCCGCCGGGCTGGCGCGGCGGGTCGGCGTGGAGAATCAGGAGGTCGACGTCAGCGGCAAGGGCTGCAGCGTTGAGGGCCGAGAGCGAAATTGTTCGTTCGGGGCCGGATGGGGGGAGGATTGCGAGGTTTGCGCCATCGAGGCGGGCGGTGATGATGGCGGTCTGGCGCGGAATGGAGGCGAGGGCCTCGGCGAGGCGGTCGGGGTCTACGGCGTCGATCGATGCGCCGCCCTGGCTTGTGTCGAATTTCGGGGATGCGGGGAGCGAGGCGGGTGCGCCTGGGCTGGCTGCAAGGATGCGCATGCGGGCGGCGTCGAGCGGGCGGCGGAGCTGGGCCAGGGCTTCGAGGAAGTCTGGTTTGCCGGTTGCTTCAACGCTGACGCCGGGGCGGATCATGAGGAGAAGCGTGTTGCGCGGGGTGCGGCGGGCTTCGAGGATGACGCCATCGGCGGCGACGTAGAGCGCGGCGGTGGCGGGCAGGTCTTTGAGGACGGCGGGGCCAGCGAACAGGCTGTCGCGGGAGAGGACGAGGCGGACACCGGCGAAGCCGTCTTTCGCCTCGGGGGCAAGGATGGTGGGCGCGCGTTTCAGTTCGGCGGGCGTGCCGGCGGTGAAGGCTTCGCCGCTTGCATTGGCGAACAGCCAGTGGCCTTCGGGGGTTGCGTGGGCGGCGATGGCGGGCGTGGAGGCGTTGCCGGGCAGCGCACGCAGGGTGCTTGCGGCGGAGGCCAGATCAGCGGCGGCGTAGGGCTGCGGGCCGGTGAGCCAGGAGGGGGCTGCCAGCCATGAGGGCCACGTGACGGCGTGGGCCGTGGGGGAGGAAGCGGTCAGCAAGGCAAGCGCGGCTGCGAGCGCCAGGATGGGGCGGCGCATGGCGGAGCGTGACGTAGACGTGGGGGTGCGCGGCATGGCTGACCTTTGAGGCGGGTGCAAGCCGCAGTTTAGGCAGAACCGTGCGGCGGGGATAGGGCGTTAGCTCCGCAGGCCCGGGGCTTCGTGGCCGGTGCGGGCGACGTATTCGGTGTAGCCGCCGCCGTACTGGTGGATGCCTTCGGGGGTGAGTTCGAGGACGCGGTTTGAGAGTTCGGCCAGGAAGTGGCGGTCGTGAGAGACGAAGAGCATGGCGCCCTCGAAGTTTGCGAGGGCGGTGATGAGCATTTCCTTGGTCATCAGGTCGAGGTGATTGGTTGGCTCGTCGAGGACCAGAAAGTTGGGCGGGTCGTAGAGCATCTTGGCCATGACGAGGCGGGCCTTTTCGCCGCCCGAGAGGACGCGGCATTTCTTTTCGACGTCGTCGCCGGAGAAGCCGAAGCAGCCCAGCAGCGCGCGTAACGAGCCAATACCGGCTTGAGGGAACTGGTCTTCGAGGGACTGGAAGACGGTGCGGTCGCCCTCCAGGATTTCCATGGCGTGCTGGGCGAAGTAGCCCATCTTGACGCTGGCGCCGATTTGGACGGTACCGTCGTCGGGCTCGGTCGAGCCGGCGATGAGCTTGAGGAGGGTGGATTTGCCCGCGCCGTTGACACCCATGATGCACCAGCGCTCTTTGCGGCGGACTTGGAACGAGAGGCCGTCGTAGATGGTGCGGGAGCCATAGGCTTTGTGGACGTTCTTGAGCGTGGCCACGTCTTCGCCAGAGCGGGGGGCGGGGGGGAAGTCGAAGGCGATGGTCTGGCGGCGCTTGGGCGGCTCGACGCGCTCGATCTTTTCGAGCGTCTTGACGCGGCTTTGGACTTGGGCTGCGTGGGAGGCGCGGGCTTTGAAGCGCTCGATAAACTTCATTTCCTTGGCGAGCATGGCTTGCTGGCGTTCGAACTGGGCTTGCTGCTGCTTTTCGCTGAGCGCGCGCTGTTCGACATAGAACTCGTAGCCGCCGCCGTATGTTGTCAAAGTGCCGCCGTCGATCTCGATGATCTTGGTGACGATGCGGTCCATGAACTCGCGGTCGTGCGAGGTCATCAGAAGTGCGCCGTCGTAACCGTTGAGGAACTGCTCAAGCCAGATCAGGCTTTCAAGGTCCAAGTGGTTGCTCGGTTCGTCGAGCAGCATGACGTCGGGGCGCATGAGAAGGATGCGGGCAAGCGCGACGCGCATTTTCCAGCCGCCCGAGAGTGCGCCGACATCACCGTCCATCATTTCCTGCGAGAAGCTGAGACCGGCAAGAACTTCGCGGGCGCGGCCGTCGAGGGCGTAACCGTCGAGCTCTTCGAAGCGACCTTGGACTTCGCCGTAACGG
Organism: Hyphomicrobiaceae bacterium; assembly: GCA_040080145.1. Taxonomy (GTDB): domain Bacteria; phylum Pseudomonadota; class Alphaproteobacteria; order Rhizobiales; family Hyphomicrobiaceae; genus JANXVY01. Next base: position 3,636 of record JBEBJA010000239.1, on the reverse strand, counting down.
ATGATGATGTCTTCCATTTCGTCAGCGCGCCCAGGGTCGGCCATGGCAGCTTCGAGTTCGGCCAGCTCTGCGGCGACTGAGCTTACGGGGCCTGCGCCGTCCATGACTTCGGCGACGGCGCTGCGGCCGGCCATGTCGCCGACGTCCTGGCTGAAGTAACCGATGGTGATGCCGCGGTCGGTGTTAACCTGGCCTTCGTCGGGTGGTTCACGGCCGGTGATGAGGCGGAAGAGGGTGGTTTTGCCGGCACCATTGGGGCCGACAAGGCCAATCTTTTCGCCCCTATTCAGCGCTGCAGAGGCTTCGATGAAGACGATCTGGTGGCCGTTTTGCTTGCTGATGTTGTCGAGCCGGATCATGGGTGCCTAGCGCCTTGGAACTTATTTTGGCGCTGTTATAGCGGTCTGCGCGAAAGTGGGGTTTGGTATATTGCCGCTGGGGCCCAGTGAGCCGTTTGAAGATGCAGGTATTCTGTTAACGTCCGAGTTACCTTCAAGACGGATTGGGGCTGCGGGGAATCGGCTCTGAGGTATGCTGACTGGGTGTAAAACCTGGGGGCGGCGACATGGCGATTCGAAACAAGGCTGCGGCGGTGAAACCAACCGTCAAGATCACGTCGCAGAAGTTGACGGCGGATACGGGAGCCAGCGCAACCGATTTGATCACGAATAATGGGGCGGTGAAGCTGGCAGGAACGATGTCGGGGCCAACGGGGACGACGGTTCAGATTTACGACGGACCGACGCTTTTGGGTACAGCTAAACTTGATGCGAAGGGCGGCTGGTCGTTCTCGACGACGCTGCCGGCGGGTACGCATGCGTTGCACGCGGTGGCGGCCACGAAGTCAGGGGTCAGCGTTGCGACGGCGGATCAGCCTGCGATTGTCGTCGATAAGAGCGCGCCGACGGTTGCGTACAAGTATGAGAGCCAGGTGGTTGGTTCGAACGCGGTCGACCTGTGGGGCACGGTCAGCGGAGCGGCCGGGACGACGGTTAAGGTGTTCGCCAATGGGGTCGATATTGGAATGGCGACGGTCACGGGGACGACGTGGCATATGGCGACGCTGGATCTCGCGCCGGGGAACTACAGCTTCAGTGCGGTTGCGACGACGCTGGCAGGAAACAGCGCGACGTTTTCGGGCATTCCGTCGCTGACGGTAGGGCAGGTTTCGGGGACGCTTGATCTTACGAAGTATTCGAAAGTATGGGAGCAGGATTTTACGGCGTCGAGCGCGATCAATACCGATATTTTTCCGATCGTGTACGGCAATCCAGATCAGTTCTCGTTTGGGCCAAACGGGCTCACTTTGTCGTCATACCGGGCGGATGGATTTGCCAATGTCGGGTTTCTGCAAGCCAATTGGGAGCCGACGTTATCGCAAGGGTATGGCCTTTATTCGGTTACGGCTTCGGCTCCGGTGGGGCAGGGGACAGGAATTGCCATTCTGCTGTGGCCGGCAAACAATGTCTGGCCGGGTCCTGAGATCGACATCTTGGAAAACTGGAGCGATCCGACGGGGCAAACCGGGTATATGTCGGTCCACTTCAAAGGGCCGAATGGCGAGGACATGGCCAATTCGATCAAGTTTTCGGTTGATCTTTCGCAGCAGAATACGTTCGCGCTGGATTGGCAGGACGGAAGTCTGACGTATTATATCAATGGGGTGATGCTGTTCCAGATTACCGGGTCTGAGGTACCAAAGGACGCGGCGCACGGCGGGATCAATGCGGCGTTCGGGGCGCAGGTCACTGATATTGGGTCCAACTTTCAACCGACCGACACCGTGTCGCTGACGATCTACGATATGAGCTATTCGGTGTTGAATCCCGTGGGCGACGTGTTCAAGACCAATGGGGGCACTGGCGGGTTGATCGTGCCGTCGGTTCAAAAGGTACTGGACGTGATGGCGATGGATACGCCGGCGTCTGCGTTCACGATGCTGCCGTCCGCTTTGATTGATGTGACGGAGCCGTTGGTCAGGAGTGCGTTCAACCCGGGCGCGCATGCGCCTTGGTTTGGCGGGCACGGGGCGCACGATGGCTTTTAAGGGCTTGAGGTCGCACCAAATCTCAACGCGCGGCGGGTGTGGTATGTGTCCGGGCTGATAACCACGGACCGGACCTGATGACGATATTTGCAGCGACAACTGACGCAATCGAACGTGCTGCCGGAGTGATCCGGGGCGGCGGAATCGTCGCCATGCCGACGGAGACGGTCTACGGGCTTGCGGGCGATGCGACGAACGGACGGGCGGTGGCGTCGGTCTATGCGGCGAAGGGGCGGCCGTCGTTCAATCCGCTGATCGTGCATGTGGGGACGATTGCGGCGGCGCGGACTGTTGCAGACTTGGGCGAGACTGGCGAGCAGCTGGCGGCGGCGTTCTGGCCGGGGCCGTTGACGCTGGTGGCGCGGGCGCGCCCGGGGAACGGGATTGCGTCGCTGGTGACGGCGGGGCTTGAGACGGTCGCGGTGCGGGTGCCGGGACATGGGGTTGCGCAGGCGTTGCTTGCTGCGTGCGGGTGTCCACTGGCGGCGCCGTCGGCCAATACGTCGGGGCGGATCTCGCCGACGACGGCTCAGCACGTGGCGGCGGATTTCGGCGACCGGTTGGGCATGATCCTGGACGGCGGGGCATGCGGGCACGGCTTGGAGTCGACGATTGTCGATGTGTCGGGTGATGGTGTTGCACTGTTGCGGCCGGGTGCGATTGCGGCGGATGAGATTGAGCGTGTGGCGGGCTTTGCGCTGGCGCGGCGGGCGGTGGACAAGTCTGCACCGAGTGCGCCGGGGCAATTGGCGAGCCACTATGCGCCGCGCGCTGGGGTGCGATTGGGGGCTCGCAGCGTCGAGCCGGGAGAGGCTTTGCTGGCGTTCGGGTCGGACGTGCCGGAGACGGCGGGGCCGGTGTTTAATTTAAGCGTGACGGGGGATCTCGTCGAGGCGGCGCAGAACCTGTTTGCGGCGTTGCATGCGCTGGACGTGAGCGGGGCGCAGACGATTGCGGTAATGCCGGTCCCGGCAGAGGGATTGGGCGAGGCGATCAATGACCGGCTCGCGCGGGCTGCGGCACCGAGGTGAGGGGCTGTTCGACTATGACCGCAGGAATCACGAATTGAATTGGGTCGGGCAATTGTCTGGTCAATGTTCTTTGAAACAACTTGTGCTCCTTCGTTGGCCGCACAAGTTTGTATTTGCGCCTAAAGCAACACAGCAGGGGCAAAGTCGGGAACTTTTTACTACGCCGCCTGGACCCGGATTGTCACATCGACGGGTTTGGATTCGTTGTGGTCGAGGCGGTCGGCGAGGACGCGGAGAGCGAGGGCGTCGGCCTTGGCGGCGGCTTCATTTTTGGTTGCGCCATTGGCGAGGACGCCGGGGAGTTCTGGGACCTCGGCGAGCCAGCGGCCATCGTCCTCGCGTTCGGTTTCGATTGTTAGCCGCATTGGATGCTCCACGGGATACTACCGTCGTAGTCTAGCACAGGTAGCGCGGACGGAATTCGCAGAAACGATTCACATCCTTCAAAGATGTCGTGGGTGGCCGCCTTCGCGCATACGCGCTAAAATAAGCCCTTACTTTCTTCTCCCCCTGGGGAGAAGATGCCCGAAGGGCAGATGAGGGGTGCCTTCACTCGGC
>JBEBJA010000173.1:0-7249 GCA_040080145.1 Hyphomicrobiaceae bacterium | reverse complement strand
CAACTTGGCACCGCCCAACGCCTCAACCTGAACTTCCGCTTCTGACCCGGAGCAGTCATAGTCTGTCGGCAGAGTTTGCATTGTCAGCGAGCGTCTGGTGTTGGGAAGAGCGACCCTCATTGCGAACGGCGAGACGGTAATCAGAAATCCTTGTAGGAGATCCCGGTGCTCCAGCTACCCAAGTAGCTACCAATCCAGTCACGGAATGAAGGTGCAATCCGCTTGGTTTCGTCGAAATCGTGATCCCAGAAATAGATCGGTGACGACGGAACCGGTCCAGCGCGCAAGTCGTTCTCGTCGAAGCAAAAGCAGTTTCCCATGCAGTCGTTGCCGAATATGACCAAGTTGCTTGGCAGACCAGCCGCTCGCCAATCTTTTGTCGTGGCTGCGATCTCGGCTGGCTTTAGTAGGTCAGAGAGGTCGTGGATCTCTGATCCAGCTTGTTCGAGATTGTCCAGCAAGGCCGCAGTTGGGTGCGGCAACCCATCCTCAATGACTGCCGACTTGTAGTCTTCGGGAAACACAACACCCAGGGCGCGTTCGGCATCCGCTATCGTCGAAGGTTCGACAGGCTGGGGCAAGTCGTCAGGATGGCACCACTTCTGGGCAAATTCTTTGAGCACACTCATGCTTCCGGCCCCGCTATGTTGTCAGCTTACCTACCAAACAGCTACCGGACCACGTGACAAAGCTGGCGACATTACCGACGGTCGAAAGTGGCCCCCAACGGACTTTCCTACCTCCCATACCGGCTTTAGTTCTGCCGAATTATGAATTGCGGCATCCCGGGCCATCACGGCCCTTGCGTCGAGCGCCTGCGAAGGCACTCCCCCCCTCACCGCCCCCTGATCTTCTGCTGCGTCTCCCAAAACTCCGTATGCTCAGCCTTGATCGTCTCCGCGCAATCGCCCCGGCAATCAATCCACGTACCGCCCGGCAACTGAACCTCGGTGGTCTCAAACCCCGCCACCGCCACCACCCGCTTGGGGAACATCAACACCGTCCCGTGCCTGTCCTTGAACGTGAACACACCCGTCGAAACCACCCGCGGCGGATCCTGCGCGCGCCTCCACAACCCATACCCGATCACCGCCACACCCAGCGCCAGGATCAAAAACGGCGCGATCTTCAACGACATATCCTGCCCCTACCCTCACATTTATGCAGCATACACCCGCAAACGCCGCGACGGATGCGACCTCCCACCACGTTTGCCACAAAGCGGTCACGGTCCTGGCCGACCACCACACAGCAAGACTCCATCAAACCGGTGCGCGAACCAAACTTATGCGGACACACGCTTCAAAGCCAACCCCGATCGCCCTGCTCCTGGCAGTGACGCTCGCGCTTCCGATGCTGAGCGCTACCGCCCGTGCAGATGAACTTGTCATGCCCTACAGCTGCCAGATGGTCAGCGGCCGCCCCCTGCTCGTCGCCTCAAGTCCGCAAACCTACCGTATCAACGGCCACCGCGAAACCCGCCAAGTCACGCTCTGCTCGCCGGCCGACCCCACCCGCTGCCGCGCCTGGAATGTCCACAGCTTCACCACGGCGTGCGGCGGCGCGGAAGTCCCATGGCCTGCCATCGTCGCCGGCTCGCCGCCCGCCCGCGATGGCCGCGCCCGGCTCGACAACGGCCGCTTCCTCCTGTCGATGCCGGCGGCCTGGAACCTCCCCGCCAGCGATCCATGCGCCCAGATGGACCAGAAGGACCCAGAACTCGACCGCTACTGCTCCAGCCGCCGCGACCTGTCCCAATCCTCCTCCGTCGAAATGCCGGCAGGCTTCGCCCCGACGCTTGGCCTCGACGTCAAGTTCCACACGGGCAACAGCCCCGCCGCCTACCCGTCGCCCGCAGCGAGCGCCTCCCGTCCCGAGCCCGGCCTCACCGCCAAGACGCCCACTGGCGGCTTGACCTGGAAAGCCTCGCCCGTCGCCCCTCCGCAGCCAGGCGCACTCCAAGCCGGCGTCCCCTTCGATCCAGATCAGCCGCCCCAGCTGCCCAAGAAAAAACTGCCTGAAACCAAATCCGCCGCCCGCATCGAACCCACGCTCAAGCCTGCCCTCCCCCCAGCAGAGCAGTCCGCCCCAGCCCGCAGCGCACCACTCAACGAGCGCCCAGCACCAACCGAACGGGCAGCACAACTCCCCGATGTCCGGCCAGCGCCGCTGACTGGCGTCCGCCCAGCCCCCGTTGCCGAACCTCGCTCCGAACCCATCACACCACGCCGCGCCGCCGTCGAACCGCCCGTCACACAGCCAGCAGTTGCCCCAGCACTGGCCCCGGAAATTACCCCGCCACCAGCACCGGTCGCCGTTGCGCCACCAGCGCCAGCACCAGCCTTCAAGCTGGTCGAGCCCCAAGCCAAGGTCGCAGCGCTGCCACAGCCGGAACCCGCGCCGCTTGCAGCCCCTATCGCCTTGCCCCCCCAATCCGCCGCGCCTACCGCGCCCCCTGTGCTCTCGGCACCGTCCGCGACCAGCGTGTCCACCCAAACCACTCAAGTCGCCGAAACCATGACGAAGCAGGAGCCCTACTCCAGCCGTCCGCAAAAACTGACGCCGCCCAACTCCGGCCCCTCGCTGACAACGATCCTGATCGGCGCGGGCCTCGCCCTCTCGGCACTTGGCACAGTCGTCTGGATGCGCCGCAAACGCGACAGCGACGATGAACTCCTAGTCCTTCCTCGCGTCCACGCAGGACCGGGCTTCAGCCCCGGATTTAGCGATGACGAGCGCACCGTCCCAAACCTCAGCGGTCCGATGGCCGCCGACGGCCTCCATCGCACGGCCACAGCTCATACATTAGGACCAGCCTTTGGCCCCTACGGCCAGCACATAGAGCCCGCCTTCGACGACCCGCTCGGCCCTGTCCTGCCCGGAGAGCCCGACGACAGCGGCAACGATCACCCGCGCATCGAGCCATCTTTCAGCGAGCTAGATCCCGCCCACGATTGGGCAACCCAAAATCTGGATGTAAGCCACACGCTGGACATTCCACCCCATGACGAGCCGCGACTCTCAAAGCCCGAAGCATCCGATCCCGCTGAAGTAGAGCCCCCCCACCTCCTCCCAATCCTGCCCGAAGCCGCAGCCCCATCAGACTGGTCCGGTGCCGCCGACTGGCCACCCGAACTACCTCAAACGCTCGACGACGCGCTCGAACTCCTCGGCATGGGCGTCACCGCCACAACACCCCACCGGGCGATGAAACGCATCGTCGATGGCCTCCGCCACAGCTGGCACCCCGATCACGCAACCGACGACGCCGACCGCGCCATCCGCGAACTTCGCATCCGCCAGATCGACACCGCCTGGGACATCCTCACGGCCAACCAACACGACGAACAAGCAACCGTCTGACCCCGCACCGGTGCCGCCCATCTTGCCGCCACAATGAAATGCTGTTAAACGCGCCATCTGCTGGCAATCGCGCCACGCACAAAACGGGAGAAGGCTCGATGACCCATCTGTCTCGCCGCCCCATGAGGGGCCAAGCCTGAAGCTCACCGCGCGCGGTGCTCTTCGGCCGATCATGACCTGCGCATCCCAACCGGATGCAGCGGGCTATCGTCCCTAATTCTGTTTAAAGAACAGAAAAATCCGAAAGCCATCTGACATGGGCAATTCCCTGTCCGTGGGCGGCCGCGCGCCGATCCACCACTACACCTCGTCCAAATCCTGGATCGAGGGCAACGCAACTCTGCAACTCGAACAAACCGCGAGCCTGAAAGGCGTCACCGCCGTTGCCGCCATGCCAGACCTCCACCCCGGCAAGTACGGCCCCGTCGGCTGCGCCATCCTCGCGGACGCGATCCACCCCGGCCTCGTTGGAGCCGACATCGGCTGCGGCATGGGCCTTTTCCAACTTGACCTGCCATCACGCAAACTGCGCGTAGACAAAGCCGCTGACCGTCTCCGCATCCTTGGCGACCCCTGGGACGGCGCCCCCGCGCGCGCCATCGCCGAAGCGAACCTCCCCGCCACAGCATTCGACCATTCACTCGGCACCATCGGCGGCGGCAACCACTTCTGCGAACTGCAAGCGGTCGACCAGATCGTTGACGCGCAAGCGGCCGCAGACGCAGGCCTCGACCCAGACCTTGCCGTCCTGCTCGTCCACTCCGGCTCGCGCGGCCTCGGCTACTCGATCCTGGAGAGTGTCTTGATGCACGGCCTTGTAGCCTTCGACCCAGCCAGCGAAAGTGGCCAGTGCTACCTCGCCGGTCACGACCACGCGGTTCGTTGGGCCAAGCTCAACCGGCTGACGATCGCCCAACGCGCCGCCGCCGCGCTGCGCGCTGACCAAACCTGCATCAACGACCTAAGCCACAACCTCGCCGAGAAAACCCCGCGCGGGATCCTCCACCGCAAGGGCGCAGCACCCTCTGATCGCGGCCTCGTCCCGGTACCAGGCTCACGCGGCGCACGCTCCTACCTCGTCAAACCGCTCGCGGCTGACATCCCCGAAACCCTCGCCTCCATCGCCCACGGCGCGGGCCGCAAATACGAACGCGGCTCCATGCACGGTCGCGCTGGCCACAAGCGCTCGGATCGCGAACGCCTAGCCCGCAACCCGTTCGGCGGCGTCGTCATCTGCGAGGATTCAAACCTCCTGATCGAGGAAGCACCCGAAGCCTACAAATCCATCGAGAACGTCATCGCCGATCTTGTCGCCTTTAAGCTCGCCACCGTTGTCGCAACCTTCAAACCTCTCGTCACCTTCAAATCCACCAAAGACAGCCAGAAGGAAAACCGCGCCAAATCACACGACAGACGCACCGCCAGCAAGCGCAACCAGGAGGACTTCCGATGACCATCCGCCTCCTCGCCACCAGCGGACGCGGCCCCGCCGAATGCCGCATTGCCCTAGCCAAAGTCCTTGAAACCATGACGAACGAGGCCGCGTCCTGCGGCCTCGACCTCGACATCGTTACCAGCCCCGGCGGCGATGTCCACGGCCCAGCGTCGGCCATCGCCATCGTCCGCGGCGACGCCGCCAGAACCTTCGCTCGCCGCTGGCTCGGCTCGATCCTATGGGTCGCGCCAAGCCCCGTCCGCCCGCACCACAAACGCAAGAACTGGTTTGTCGGCGTCCTTGAACTCCCACCACTCAAGGCACGCGCCACCACGATCCAGCCAACTGACATCCGCTACGAAACCTTCCGGGCGGGCGGCCCAGGCGGCCAGCACCAAAACAAAACCGAGAGCGCCGTCCGCGCAATCCATGTACCCACCGGCCTCGCCGTCGTCTCCCGCGACGCCCGCTCTCAGCATCGCAACAAGTCCGTCGCCTTGGAACGCCTCACGGCCCTGCTTGCTTCCGCCGCCGATCTCACACAGAAAGGCGACCGCCACGAAACCCATGCCACCCACGACTCCCTCGAACGCGGCAACCCCACCCGCCGCTTCACCAGCCCCTCCTTCATAGAAGGTTGACAGGCAGACTCCCCTTTGCGGGGAGGGGTTATACCAACCCGCATAAGTAATGACTTATGGGGGTTGGAATCCGCGCGTGGGGGTGGTGGGGCGGCCACGCGCAAAGCAAAGAGAATACCGGTCCGCAGGCTTTGAAACGACGAGTCAAAACTTCTGCGGGCTGGATTGATATCAGGATGCCTGCCGCCTGCTGACTGCCCCTACTTCACCACCTTGCTCTTCTTTGCCCGCACGCTGTGCCCAGCCGTCATGCCAGCCTGTTTGGCTGCTTCCTGCAGCACATGGCGGAACCCGTCGCGCTTCTCGTGGATCGACGCGATCACCGGCCCCGTCGGAACCCCCAATCCCACCAGCGCCGCCTCCGACAACTGCAGGCTCGCCTCAATAGTTTCCGGCACCGCGTCCGTCACGCCGATACCATAGAGATGCCGCGCGTGGTCGGCATCGCGTGCGCGCGACACAATCACAATATCAGGCCGCGCCTCGCGCACGGCACGTACGATCCCATCGACGGCGGCCTGCGTCCGGATCGTGACAATCACCCCCGACGCTTCCATCAGCCCGCAGGTATTCAAAAACGCCGGCTTGGTCGCATCGCCGTAATAAACCGCATGCCCATTCTCGCGATCCTCCGCCACTAAGCCTGAATCGTCATCCGCAGCCGTGTAGGCAACGCCGTGTTCCTTCAACAAGGAACAGACGACTTTCCCCACCCGGCCATGCCCGATGACAATGGCGTGCTTCGTCTGCCGCTCCGGCGCAATGCCAAGCGCTGGATCGAGCTCTCGCGGCTCCTTCAAGCGAGCGGAAATCTTGATTGCGATCAGCGCCAGCATCGGAATCAGCGCCATCGTCAGCGACGTCACCGCCAGCACAAAACTCGCGACCGGCGCAGTCACCACACCCAGTACCGCCGCAAGCCCAATCCCCACGAACGCAAATTCGCCCCCAGGCCCCAGCAGCAACCCGGTCTCGACCGCCGCCGGAACCGTCAGCTTATACCACCGCCCCAGCGCCATCAGAATAATGGCTTTCAACCCGATCAACCCAACCACGCACCCAAGCAGCGCCAGCGGTTGCAGCGCGAGCACCCGCACGTCGATGCTCATCCCGACGGTAAAAAAGAACACGCCAAGCAGCAGGCCCTTGAACGGCTCGATCGTCGTCTCGATCGCCTTGCGATACTCCGTCTCCGCGAGCAGCAGCCCGGCCACGAATGCCCCCAGCGCCATCGACAGATTAGCCGCCGCCGCAATAACACCGGTCGCCACCACGACGAACAGAATGGCGGCCATGAAAAGCTCGCTTGAATTCGTCCGCGCCACCAGCCGGAACAGCGGCCGCAGCATCGCCCGCCCAACCAGCACGATGAACGCAATCGCCCCGGCCGCGTTGATCAGCGCAAGCCCGACCGTCTCCCAAACCGAACTGCCCTTGTCCGCCCCCAGGATCGACACCAGCATCAGCACCGGAATGACCGCGAGATCCTGCGCCAGCAAGACTGACAAACTTGCCCGCCCAGCGCTCGTCGATACCCGCCCCTGCGCCGACAGTACCTCCAGCACGATGGCGGTCGACGACAGCGCCAGTAGCGACCCCAGCAGCAGCGCCACCGATGCCTTCTGCCCCAGCGCCCAAATCACCACCGTCAGCACAATCGTCGTCAGCAAAACCTGCAGCCCGCCGAGCCCGAACACCAGCCGCCGCATCGCCATCAGCCGCTCGTACGGCAGCTCCAGTCCGACCAGAAACCGCAGAAACACCACGCCGAGATCGGCAATCCCCGCGACGTTCTTCGCGTCCCCCACCG
>JBEBJA010000213.1:0-7372 GCA_040080145.1 Hyphomicrobiaceae bacterium | reverse complement strand
TTCGGCCGCGCCGCGAAACCCATGTTCCATCATGCCGGCAATCCACTTGGGGTTTGCCGCTCGGGCGCGAACGACGCGAGCGAGCTCTTCAGGCAACGTCCGCGCTTGCGGTGATCCGGGTCGCGTCGCGTCGAGATGATAGAGCACGGGAGGTGCTGCTCCGGTCAGGACAGACGCGGCGGCAAACCCGCCCTCGTGTACGGCATAGTCTGCGGCCAGCAGAAGATCGGTTTCGGGTAAATCCTGCATGTGAACGAAGGCATCGGCGCTCTTTACCCGCTGCTCGATGGCCGAGCGGTCGAGGAGGCTCGCCCCATCGACCCCGATAGCCCACGACGACGTCGAAAGCCATGCCTCCCCCGCCGCCGCCACAGCCTCGGGCGTGAACACGTCGAGCAACCCTGTCATCCCCGCCCCGTACTGCCCTGGACGTGGCCCAAACACGCGAGCGATCCGATACCGGTAAGGATTGTCCGTGCCTTCCAGGTCCCGCTTGGCAAGCAGCGATGCCCCAGCCTCGAACAGCTGCGCCAGGCTTGGAAACACATCGCGAAACAGCCCCGAAACGCGCAGCGTCAGGTCAATGCGCGGCCGTTGGAGCAATTCGAGCGGCACGACCTCGACGCCGCAGACACGCTCGCTCCCTTCATCCCACTGCGGCGCGAGCCCCGCCAAATGCAGCGCCATGGCGAAATCTTCGCCCCCGGTGCGCATACTTGCCGATCCCCACAGATCGATAACCAGTCCCTTGGGCCAGTCGCCATGATCTTGCAGGTGCCGCCGCAACAGCTCCTCGGCCAGTTTAATACCCTGCGCATGCGCCGCGCGCGATGGCACCGCGCGCGGATCGACGGCATAAAGGTTGCGTCCAGTCGGCAGCACGTCGGACCGCCCGCGATAGGGCGAACCGGCAGGGCCAGGTGCCACACGGTTTCCCCGCAGTGCGGCCAACACCGCGTCGCGCTCATGGTGGCCACACGCGCCCCTGCCGAAGACGTGCAGACCTTCGCCGTATTGGCTTTCCTTCAGATCGCAAACGAAGCGGTCGATGCGCGGAATAGCCTCCGCAGGCGTTGCCGAGGCCGGCAGCCCAAGGTCTTCCTCCACACCCGCCACCTGCGCCTCGGCGCGGATGGCAGCGATCAGTCGCTGTCGGCGCGCTGGATCCAGCCCGTCCGCTATCGAGTATTCGTCCAGCAGCCGCTCGAGGCGAACCAGTCCGTCTGGCAAAGCCGCTTTCGCCAACGGCGGCGGCAGATGGCCGATCGTCATCGCGCCGATCCGCCGCTTGGCCTGCGCCGCCTCGCCAGGATCGTTGACGATGAATGGGTAGATCACCGGCACGCTGCCGATCAGAGCCTCGGGCCAGCACTCGTCCGACAGCGCCACCGATTTGCCCGGAAGCCATTCCAGCGTCCCGTGCGCGCCCATGTGGATCAGGGCATGTAGGTCCATCGATTGGAGCCAAAGATAAAACGCGACATACGCATGACGCGGCGTTCGCGACAGGTCGTGATAGTCATTGTCCCGGGTCCGCACGTCGCCCCGCTCGGGCTGCACGGCGATCAGGCATTGATCGCGGCGGATGGCTGCAAAGTGGAACGCGCCATCACGGCACGACGGATCATTCTCCGGCATGCCCCAGGCCTCGGCCAAGGCCGCGCGAAGCGACAAGGGCAGAGTCGCAAGCCGCTCCTGGTAGTCAGCCAAAGGCCATGACAGGCGCTCATGGCTCAACGCCAATCCCAAGCCGCTGTTCACCGTGACCGCATAGCCCGCGTCTGCAAGATCGGCCAGCATCGCCTCGGCGGACGCCAGCCCATCAAGTCCCACCGCATGCGCAATTTGGTGCGGCCGCCCTGGATAACTCGAAAGCACCAGAGCGAGACATTTGTCTGCCGCATGCACGCGAGCCAGCTGGTGCCAGGCCGCCATGCGCCGCCCAGCAGCGGCGACCCGGCCCTCATCTGGCCGATGGGCAAAGTGCGAGAACTGCAAATCCGGATCGCGCCGCCCCGGCGACTTGAAGCTGACGACCCCGGCAAATAGACGACCATCGACTTCGGGCAGCACGACGTGCATCGCAAGGTCGGCGGGCGACAACCCGCGCGAGGATTGCGCCCAGTCGCGCCGCCGCGCCGTCGACAGCGCCACCTGAAACACCGGGCAGCCGGTTGCATCGAACGGGGTCATCCCGTGTTCGTCCTTGGCCGAAAACGCTGTCGCGTTGACGATGATCGCAGGTGGAAGCGCTTCCAAGTGCTCTTTGAGCCAGTTGCTGACGCCGGGTGCCTTCAACGATGGCGCGTACGCGCCATAAGCGTCAAACCCCTCCCGGTCTAAAGCCGCAATCAGCGCATCGACCGGACCGATATCGGAAGCCGTCAGATAGGAGCGATAGAAAACCACCAGCGCCCTGGGCCGGGCACCGGTCGCGGGCGGCCCGGATTGTGGGCCCTGCTGGGGCTGGTAAAACCCGAAGTCCGCAATGGCCGTTTCACCGGCAAATTCACCCGGATCAAGACCGGAGGCGGTCGCCAATAGCGCCAGCGCAGCATGGGCTGCGACCGCACCGCCGGTATCGCAAAGCGACTTCAGGCGGCGTAGCTCAGGGACGGGCAAATTCGACAGGCCATCAAGCTGATCGTCGTCGCGTCCATCCGCTGGCAAAACGGCGAGCGTGATCGAGCGGGATTGAGCCAAGTCACTCAGCGCCGCCAGGCCATAAGCCCAGTAGGACTCTCCACCGATCACGCGGACCAAAATCCCGCGTGCGCCAGTCAGCGTCCGCTCGATGTAGGTATCAACCGACAACGGATGACGCAGCGCGATCAGGTTCGCCAGCCGGAGACGTGGAAGGCTCTCGCGTCCCCGTCGCCACCCGGCGGCGAACGCGCCAAGATCGCTATCGGAAAAAGACAGCACAACGAGTTCCGCAGGGTCTTGCCCGAGATCCATCGGGATCCCGGCTTCCTCCAGACCACGGCTCTCGCGGTAGACGACATGCATCAGACGCCAAGTCCCGCGCGGATCGCCGCTTCATCGATATCGCCGCGTTCGCCGATCACCACCAACTGAGAGCGGCGCGGCGCATCGCCCCACGCCCGGTCGTACTGGAAGCGGACCCGTTCGCCGGCCGCCTGGATCAGCAACCGCATGGGCTTTGCGGCGACTGCGATGAACCCCTTGGCGCGCAGCACATTTTGTTCGCGGGCTAACCGCTGGATCGCTTCTGCAAGCGCTTCGGGATCGGCAATGTCGCCAAACTCGATCACCACCGAGGCAAAATCGTCGTGCTCGTGGCCGTCCTCGCCGTCATGGTGGGAGGGACGCGCGGCCAGATCATCCTCCGCCGCAGCCTGGATGCCGAGGATGACCATCGGATCGATCACGCCGTCGGTGACGGCAAGCATCGGCACGGCGCGTGGCGCTTCGGCACGTATGGCGGCACGGGCGGTGGCCAGTCCGGCCTCGCCCGCCAGATCGGCCTTCGTCAGCAGAACAATGTCCGCGCACGCGATCTGATCCTCAAACACCTCGCCCAGCGGCGTATCATGATCGAGGTTTTGATCGCTCGCCCGTTGTGCCGCCACAGCGGACGGATCGGGCGCAAACCGCCCGGCGGCCACAGCCTCCGCGTCGGCCAGCGCAATCACGCCGTCGACCGTGATGCGCGAGCGGATCGCGGGCCAGTCGAAGGCCTTGAGCAACGGCTTGGGCAGCGCGAGACCTGACGTTTCGATCAGAATGTGGTCGGGACGGACCGGTCGCGCCAGCAGCGCTTCCATGGTCGGAATGAAGTCATCGGCAACGGTACAGCAGATGCAGCCGTTGGCGAGTTCGACAATGTTTTCTTCAGGACAATTGGCATCGGCACACGATTTCAAGATATCGCCATCGACGCCGGCGGTGCCGAACTCGTTGACGAGCACGGCGAGCCGCTTGCCGTTCGGATTGGCCATGAGATGCCGGATGAGCGTGGTTTTCCCCGAGCCGAGAAAGCCAGTGATGATCGTAACGGGAATCTTGGCGAGATTGGTCACGCGGCGGTTTCCTTGCTGTCGATTTTGGCGGTGGCAGTCATAGGCGGAAGCCGGGCAAGGGATTGCTTGCGGAAGATTTCGGGACGCTCACGCCAGGGAACCAGACCATCTGGCGTCGCCGCATATGAAGCCGCCCCAGTGAGGATGAGCGGGGCATCGGCTTCAGACAACCGCCCGTAAACGTAGGACCAGCGGCCCGTCGAAGACAGCGAAACTGCGCAGCCCTGGTTGCACGCCGAGAGACACTCGACGGGGACGATTGTTATTCCGTCTGGTGCTCCAAGGCCAATTAGGGCTGCATGAAGACGCGCGCCGGGAGTGGCCTCGCCATCGGCGACGGGCTGATTGGCGCGGCAGGTTACGCAGACGTGAAGCTTGACGGACAATGGTCACCCTCGGAATCGAAAATCGGAGGGGCGATGAGCGAACGAGCCTTGTACAAGGCTCGCGTGCCCGTCGCGGAAAACACCCCGTCCGCCGGTCTCAACATCTGCGCTGGCAGGTCTCCCGGCTCGCAGAGTGGGGTTGCCCCCTCGATCTCCGCCTTCCCGGCGTCAAAGCCAGTGGCAATGGAGATCTCTCCGTTCACGGTCGCGGGGGCGGCTGCGTTTCGGGTTGAAACCATCGGTCTCAAGCCCTATCGCATTCCCTCTTAGCCTGTCGTAGGACAGGAACCGGCGCGGTTGCACCCTTTGCCCTCGTCACAGACTTGTCAAGCGAAAGGACCACCCGGCATGAGTTCGGATGAGGACACCGCAACAGCGGCTATCGGCCTGCCTGTTGGCGCCGACGATGCCCGCCATGCCGTTAAGATGGCCAAGAAGAAAGCCGCGCGCGACAAGATGATGGCCGGAAAGAGCGGCGAAAAAGGACTCATCATCGTCCACACCGGCGCGGGCAAAGGCAAGTCGTCGTCCGCGTTCGGGATGGTCGTACGCTGCATCGCGCACGGGTTCCCATGTGCTATCGTGCAATTCATCAAAGGGGCGTGGGACACCGGCGAGCGCCGCCTGCTGACCGGCCACTTCGGCGACCTTTGCCAGTTCCATTCGATGGGCGAAGGCTTTACCTGGGAGACCCAGGATCGCGCCCGAGACGTTGCGGCCGCCGAGGCCGGCTGGGCAAAGGCCAAGGAACTGATCGGCGATCCGGCCATCCGCATGGTCGTCCTTGATGAAATCAATATCGCGCTGCGCTACGACTATCTCGACATTGCCGAGGTCGTCGGGTTCCTGCAGAACGAAAAGCCGCCATTGACTCACGTCGTCCTGACCGGCCGGAACGCCAAGCAGGAGCTGATCGACATCGCCGATCTCGTGACCGAGATGACGCTCGTCAAGCATCCCTTCCGCTCTGGCATCAAAGGCCAACCCGGCGTGGAGTTCTAGTCGGTATGGCGCGGGCGTTAATGATCCAGGGCACCGGCTCCAACGTGGGCAAATCGTTGCTCGTCGCCGGCTTGGCGCGTGCCGCCCGTCGCCGCGGAATTGCCGTCGCCCCGTTCAAACCGCAGAACATGTCCAACAACGCCGCCGTGACTATCGACGGTGGCGAAATCGGTCGTGCCCAGGCGCTTCAGGCCCGCGCAGCAGGCATCGAGCCGCACACCGATATGAACCCGGTGTTGCTGAAACCTGAAACCGACGTCGGATCACAAGTGATCGTTCAAGGGCGGCGCGTCGCAACCGTCAAGGCACGCGAATATTCGGCCATGAAAGCCAGCCTCATGGCCCCTGTCCTCGACAGCTTCGAGCGGCTGAAAGGCCGCTACGATCTTGTCCTCGTAGAAGGCGCAGGCAGCCCTGCCGAGGTCAATCTGCGGGCCCGCGACATCGCCAATATGGGATTCGCGCATGCCGCCGGTGTGCCCGTCATTCTGATTGGCGATATCGACCGTGGCGGCGTCATCGCGCAGCTCGTTGGCACCAAAGCCGTATTGGACCCCGCCGACGCCGCGATGATTAAGGGCTTCATTGTCAACAAGTTTCGCGGCGACCCAACGCTGTTTGACGATGGATACCACTTGATCGCCTCGCTGACCGGCTGGCGTGGATTTGGCGTCGTGCCTCACTACAAGCGTGCTCGCGAACTCCCCGCCGAAGATGCGCTAGACCTCTCAGGCCTGCGTCGGGACGGGCGCACAAAAATCGCGTTCCTGGCGTTGTCGCGGATCGCGAACTTCGACGACCTCGATCCGCTGAAGCTCGAATCTAATGTCGACCTTGTGATGGTCCATGCGGGCGACGCCATTCCCGGCGACGCAGCCCTTGTGATCATTCCCGGCACGAAGTCGACCCGTGGCGATCTCGACTTCCTGCGCCAGCAAGGCTGGGACATCGATCTTGCCGCCCACTGCCGCCGAGGCGGTCACGTCCTCGGCATCTGCGGGGGCTATCAGATGCTGGGAACCCGGATCATGGATCCCCTCGGCGTCGAGGGCTCCGCCGGCGAAACGCCGGGGCTGGGGTTGCTCGATGTGACGACCCAGATGACGACGGACAAGCGACTGTCCCGGGTGAGCGCGGTTCATGCCGCGACCGGCCTCGCGGTCGAGGGTTACGAGATCCACATCGGCCGTACCGAGGGCGCTTGCTGCGGACGCCCGTTCGCCACCATCGGTCAATCGCCCGAAGGTGCCCGTTCGGCGAACGGAAGGGTCATGGGCAGCTATCTTCACGGGTTATTCACGTCCGATGCGTTCCGCAGCGCTTTCCTTGCGAACCTCAATATTGCGGTTTCAGGGCAGAGCTACGACAGCAAAGTCGACGACGCCCTTGATGCCCTCGCAGACCACTGCGAACAGCATTTGGATGTCGCGGGGTTGCTCGCAATCGCGCGCTGACTAGGGAACCTGCAAGGCGGTGGCGAGCCGATCCCATTCGACCTCACAGCCCGGCATCCCGAGCCGGAACCACCCTTCCGACCAAGGGAATGCCCGCGTCCAGATGTGCGCCCGCGCCAACCGGTCTTGCGCCGCGCGCGCGTTGCCGGTTTCATATAGCCGGAACAGGTTCGTCCCGCCCGCAAGCGTCCAACCGGCAGCCAAGGCCAAGGCGTCCAGGCGGCGCGCGTCGTCGTTGAGACGCAACGTGGTCTCGACCGCCCATTCCCGATCCAGCAACGCTGTACGCCCGATTTGGATCGCGGCACCGCTGACCGGCCAAGGTCCGGTTTGCACACGCAAAGCAGCAACGTCGTCCTCGCAGCCAAACACAAACCCGAGCCGCACCCCCGCCAAGCCGTAAAACTTGCCAAACGAGCGCAGCACCAAAAGTCCAGGTTGCCCGGCAAATGCCGCAACCGACAGCTCGGGGTAGGGATCGGCAAAG
>JBEBJA010000133.1:0-7385 GCA_040080145.1 Hyphomicrobiaceae bacterium | reverse complement strand
TGGTTGCGGGGGCAGGATTTGAACCTACGACCTTCAGGTTATGAGCCTGACGAGCTACCGGGCTGCTCCACCCCGCGTCACCATTGGGGACATCGCCATGGGCGTAACGATCGTTACGCCTCAAGTTGCCGCGACCAGCAAAACCGTCCGCATTTGCTGATGCAAGGTGCGGCCCGATAGGTCTTCTGGAACGACAAAGCCGCCCATCGGCACGGGCGGCTTCGATGACGTTCGTATAGCACGTATTCGCGGCCTGTGAACCCCAACTTGCAACTCTTCACGTCTTTTTTTGACGCAGGCTCTTGGGTTCAACTTTGGCGGCCGATTCCGCGGCGCGTTTGGCCTTGGGTCCAGCGTGCAGCAGGTAGACGTTGCGGGCATAAACAAACACGCCGAACTGGGCCAGGATCACCACGGGGTCCATGAAATAGATGCCATACGACAGCACCATCAATCCGCCGAGGAGACTGTAATACCAAAACGCGGCGGGCACGGTCGGCGTCCCCTCGCGTTCACTGGCCAGCCATTGCTGGAGCCACCGCAGCGAGAACATCAACTGCCCTGCAATGCCAATAATCGAAACGGCTTTGTGCGTCGGTGTATTTGCCCACCACAGTGCCAGCTTGGCGGCGATAGGCGCAAAAATATCCATGCAACCGTTACCCTGTTCGCTTCCGCGGATCTGTGACCGCTGACGTGGCTTCTATCAGTCCGGCCGCCACGGCGTTTGCGTCAAATGTTCGCGTAGAACACCGCTCATCAGGCCCGGTCGGAAATTTTAGCGACAATGGTCCGGCGGCGAAGCCAGGACACGCCAACCAGATCATAGAGACCGACCAGGGCACGATTGAGATTATTATATTTCGAAACGCCTGCCTGCCGGGCGCGATCGTTCACCGGCACATAGGCAACCTCATAGCCATAGGATTGGAATAGGGCGGGCATGTAGCGGTGCATGTGAGCGAAGTACGGCATCTGAAGGAAGGCGTCGCGCCAATAGACCTTGATGCCGCAGCCGGTATCGGGGCAACCATCAGACAGCGCCCAGTCCCGGATCTTGTTGGCGGCCTTGCTCGCCCACCGTTTCGAACCTTCGGCTTGACGGTTGATACGAACACCGCCAACGAGCGCCGGGCCGGTGCCGTGAGACGGGCCGAGCTTTGCAAGTAGATTTGGAATATCGTGGGGATCGTTCTGACCATCACCATCGAGCGTGGCGATCACCGGCGCCTGAGCCGCCAGAATACCGGTGCGCACCGCAGTGCTCTGGCCCGATCGTGTCGCGTGCCGCAGATATTTCAAACCCGGATAACGCTTCGACGCGATCAGATCCTTGATTTCACCCGCCGTGCCATCCGTGCTGGCATCGTCGACGACAATCACTTCGGCCAGCACATCGGCGGCCACCGATAAATAGGTTTCGGCGATTAATCGTCCGATATTGCCGGCTTCGTTGAGGGCCGGGATGACAACGGCAATTTGAAAGGTCATAGGGCAAAAACCGGACTTGGAGGATGAAGCGTTGGAGTGGCACGTAGCACAACTGAACCGCGCTTGACATGCCCACAAAATCGGCAAAGCCTAACTGCGAACGCCCGTTATCGCGGGAGCACCCGCCGTAGTCACCCGCCGTGGCGCCACAAACGGCCTGATTGCCACATGATACACGGCGAACGTGATCCCGATTGATCCAAGCATGATCGCAGCAAAGCGAAGTGCGACAGGCCACGGCGCATCGCACAACCAATAGGCAAGGGCCACCAGCGGCAGGTGATGCAGCACATACACGGACAACTGGGAACGAACGAGGTAGGGTTCACCCGGCAAAGACGCGATCCAGCGCAGCGGTTGCGCACCGATTAAGACGCCAATCACGCCCCAATTGGCCATGGCACGTCCAATCCCGGCATAAACGCCGTCCCACGCTCCCAGCATCAGAGCAAGTCCGCCAACAGCAATCACCGCGAAAATCCGCCACTGGCGCTCGACCTGCGCCTCCAGCACCGGCCAGCGGATCATGGCGGCCCCCGCAATCATCATGACCACATAAATTGAGATGTTAGCCCAGTCGTCCGATAGATTGTGCAAATCACCCCAGACAGGCCGCAGGACAACCTCAATGGCAACCAGAAGCGGCAGCGGAAGCCAGATCAGCCACAGCGCGCGGGCTGGACAAACCTCGGGAGCCAGCCGGTGCAGGGCAGCAAAGACCGGCGCAAGCGAGGTGGTGAGGACAATGAGATAGACCAAAAACCATAGATGGCTCCAGGAGAACACCTCTAACCCGCTGAAAAACGAAACATAGAAATCAAACACCGGCGGCGGTGTCCAGCCCGGGACCAGTTCGACACCCGAATGGCTCATGTCCCGCCCGCCGCGCAACTCAAGATACTTGATAGCCGGCGCAATGGTGACCAACCCCAATATCAGCGGCGTCAAGAGACGGCGTATCCGCCCGCCGACGAAAGCCGCCAACGACGGCTGGCGCTCAAGTACAAACATCGCCGCCATCCCGGCGAGCAGGAAAAATAACGGCATGTGCCACGCAGCGATCATGCGCGAAATGAACTCGAGGCTGACAAACTGCGAAGCGCTCTTGATGTGATAGGCCGGCTGCTGGTCGAAGACCTCGAGGGTGTGAAACGGGAACAGCAACAGACACGCTGCCACCCGTAACCGGTCAAGGTCGTGCCGCCGCACCACGGCAACCGGTCTTGCAGCCTGCATTAAGTCCATTCCGGCGATCTTCCCTCACATCCTGTAGAGGACTTGTCGTTGCCCATCCTGTAGCCGAACAGCCCGCTTGCGAAAATCCATCCGCTCAGGTTGCAGATCGTCTTGAATGCCCCCACAGCAAGTGCAGTAAGCTCGGGCCGGACTTTGCGACCATACATACCAACGTGACACAAGGCGAGCACCTTGCCGCATGAGGTCTGCAGACCTAACCTCAAGCAGCTTGAACCCAGGAACATCTGATGTCCCGTCTATCGACTGCAGCGCCGATCACCGTCTTGACCTACGCCGCCGGCAGTCACATCAACGCCTTGCTACGCGACATCTGCGGACACTTGATCGCGCAAGGGGCAACCCTTGCAGGCATGGTTCAGATCAACACGATGCGCCCCGGCCGCTCGCACTGCGATATGCTGCTGGAAGACCTCGGCAGCGGCGAACGTGTTGAAATATCCGAATATCGCGGACCGGAAGCGCGCGGCTGCATGCTGGACGTCCCGCAACTGATGGTCGCACTGGAACGCGCCGCGCGCGCGCTTGCCAATCCATGCGATCTTCTGGTGGTCAACAAATTCGGCAAGACCGAAGTCGACGGCGGTGGCTTCCGTCCCCTCATCAGCGAAGCCCTGAGCCGCAACATTCCAGTCCTGATTGCAGTGCCAGCCGCCAGTCTGCCAAGCTGGCGCCAGTATGCCGGCGACCTCGCCAAGGAATTCGCGATCGAAGAGCTACCAGGAGGGTGCGGCATTGCCGCCGCCTGCCGTTATGTGGGGCTTGACTTGGCACCAACAGCATCCCCAGCTTCGAGCGCTCTTTGAAAAACTTATCCCCGCCGCTTGAGCGACAATCTATTCTGGCGATGTCTCGTTGCAGCGAGGGGCGCCGATCCGGAGGCGGTCCAATTGGTGGCAACGGGATGCAAGTCAGGGGTGCTCCACGCAGGAGACGATCCTGAGGCTCGCCGCACCCGCCTGGGTGCAACTCCCAGGTCAACGCGTGTTAAACGCTGCGGGTAGGCCAAAAATCTTTGCAAGGAGCAGCGCCACAAGTGCTCACTCCCCAACTACGGAATACCCGCGCGCTTGACGCGCTGCTCCGCCCCTCGACCTTGACCTAACGCATGAAACGATCCCATAGGTTGTAGAGGCTGCATTAGAGTGCTTCCAGAAAATGCATCCCCCCCGCGAAGGCGCATAGGCGCAAAGATTGGGGGAAGCACCTCTTCTACGAAAACGATCATGCTCTTATTTTCGTCATGGCCGCCTACGCGGCCAGGACGGTTGTTGCGGGGATTGCGCGTCGCGCAAACCCCGGTGCCAATATTATCTTAGCGCCTATGCGCGAAGGCGGGGTGGGAACCGGTTTTCCGATAAGAAGCACGACCAAACCGAGACTTTAGGTCCGTCTTTGATTCCATCAAAGCCAGCCAGACCCTAGCCGCCCGAAGAACACCCGGCGCGCAACGCCTTCAAATCCCGATCGGACTCAATGCCCAACTGAACACGATCAAGTGCCCCGTCGCAGCTCCCCGTTGCAGCCTTACCGGCATCAACGACGGCATCGGCTCTCGCGTTGCGCTCAGGCTTGACGGCTTTCCCAGCGCTCCCTTTGACGGCCTCGACCGGCAGCTTTGCCTTTTCGGATGCCCGCACCCCAGCAACAGAAGCCGGAGCGGCACTGACGGGCGTCTCCAACGCCGGCGCAGCGTCATCCTGACAATCCACCTCCATCGCCATGCCCGCACCGGGGATATAACGGCGGCACTTCAGCGGCGCACGGGCAACGGTCACCGCAGCCACCGGCTGCCCGCAGTCGACGGCAATCGTGACACCGGCGCCTGGAACATAGTGCCTGCAATTGTGCGCACCGTCAGCCGCCACAGAGTTTGCAAAGCCCGTCACCGCGAGCATCAGGATGGGAAGCGCTCCTGCCCTCGTCCAACCGCGAGCTGTCATATCGGTGTTCCTTTGCATCAAGATCAACGCCCGCAAACAGTTTTGGGCTGAACGGCACAATGCACCCGCCGTGCGACGCCGGCTGTTCCTCCAGTTACAACACCACCGTAAACGTCGCCTCAGGCGCACCAGACCTAGTGTGGCGTCGCGCCATAGTTGACCAATGGTGCGGCACGGCTGGTGTCAACTATGGCGCGACAAACGCCACACTAAGCCGATGATGTTGCTAGTGGCCCTTATGTCGCGCCAAAATCGGACGAGGCTCGGGCCATGATGCGATTTTGGCGCGACGGGCCACTAGTTCCCGGCGGAACAGCGCAATCCTCAATTCGCACTGAAAACGATACCATCGACACAGCCACAGTCTTGACTACGATAGTGCCCGTAGCAGAACAGCCCCCGTGCGACGGGTAAGCTATTCAAAGAACATGATTGCAGTCGATGCCTGACTGACGAAACCCGGGTCGCTGGAAACGGGTGATACTCCAATAGTTTTCAATCGCCAGAGGTGCAGCATGCTTCTAACCAGACTACTTATGCCGTTCGCGGTCGCGAGCTTGATCGCAGTCTCCGCCGGAGCCACAGCCAACGCACAGATCGCCCCGCCTTCGCCCGCCCCCGACACCAAATCCGCTAGCCCGCAAAACACGCCGTCCCCAGCGGCACCGTTAGCTCCAGCGCCCGCCTTGCCGCCACCTGCCCCGTTTGAACAGGCCTTGCTCAACGCCGCCACCGACCTGTTCACCAAGGTGAAAATGCCCGATGGCGCGCCGATGCCCTCTCAACTCGTCATCGACCCCTTGATCGACGGCATGACCGGCATCCAATCCGTCGCCACACGGTCGATGGAACGCCGCATCATCGACATTGTGAAAAAGTCCTACACCAACTTCAGCGTCCAGCCATTCACGACGGCCGCCGTTGCAAAATCGCCTGTCGTACTCGTTGGCACGTTCACACCCATCAGCCTCAAAACCGATGGCCCGCGCGACGCCTTCCGTGTCTGCTTGGCACTGCTCGACCTCAAGTCCGGGAAAATCGTCTCAAAAGGCTTTGCCCGCGCGACCATGGAAGGCATCGACCACACCCCGGTTGCCTACTTCAACGACAGCCCGGTTTGGACCAACGACCCGGCCACGGTTGCCTACATCAAATCATGTCAGGGCACGAAAGCCGGCGACCCCATCAGCCAGGCCTACGCAGACCGCGTCCTGTCCGCTGCGTTCTTGTCCGACGCAATCAACGCCTACGAGGATAAGCGCTACGGCGAATCCCTGGAACTCTACAAGACCGCCCTCACAACGCCAGGCGGCGACCAGCTCCGCGCCTACAACGGCATGTACTTGGCCAACTTGAAGTTAAAGCGCAAACAACCAGCCGCCGAAGCCTTTGCCAAGGTCATCGACTACGGCCTCGCCAATGAAAAACTGGCCGTGAAGTTCCTGTTCAAGCCGGGCTCAAATCAGCTCTGGAGCGACTCCAAAACCAAGACGCCCTACACCATGTGGCTGAAAACCATTGCTGAAAAGGCAGCCGCCCGAAATGCCTGCCTGGAAATCGTCGGCCACTCCAGTTCGACCGGCCCCGAACCGATCAACTTACGGCTATCGGCCCTCCGCGCCGAGTACATCAAGGACCGGCTCGAAAGTAGCGTCTCAGGCCTCTCTAAACGCCTGATTTCACACGGTGTCGGCTCCAAGGAGCCCCTCATCGGTATCGGCAGCGACGATGCCCGCGACGCCCTCGACCGCCGCGTCGAGTTCAAATCCCTGGGCAAATGCTGAAGAGCAACGCCAGACCAGATGGCCGGTAGACACGCCGGCCATCTGGTCCTCATGTGTAACTTACAACGTGGACCGGCTATGATAGTGGGAGGTCAACATATCGGCGACCCTGACATACGCAGTGCGGCCCACCAATGAAGCGAAAAATTGCTGCCATCATTGCCGCCGACGTTGCCGGCTACAGCCGCCTCGTTGAGGAAAACGAGGAAGATACGCTTCGCCGGTTTATCGCTGCGTCTCAGGTATTCAAATCGCTCGTCCAGGATCACTACGGCCGCATCTTCAATACCGCCGGCGACGCCATCCTCGCCGAATTCCCAAGTCCCGTCGAAGCCGTCCGGTGCGCCGCCACCATCCAAGCCCGAGTTCGCGACCTCAATCAGGCCCAGCCCAAAAACCGCCAGCTCCTGTTCCGCATCGGCGTAAGCATCGGCGACGTGATCGAACACGAAAACGACCTGCTGGGCGACGGCGTCAACATTGCAGCGCGGCTGCAGACGCTGGCAAGCCCCGGCGGCCTCAGCATTTCCCACTGGGTCCACGAACAGATCGGCGGAAAAATCCAACTGGAGTTCCGCGACGCCGGTTGGCATTCGGTCAAAAACATCGCCAAACCGGTTCACGTCTTCCTTGCAGACATTGGCGAGGCAGCCCAACCCTTTGCCGTCGAACCCGCCGTTCCCGACCAAACCCGCAAGCCCGAAATCCCGCGCGCGCTGATCCTGTCACTCGTCGCAGGCGTCATTGCCATGTCAATCGCAGTCCTGGTCTGGCAGCGCGCAAGCCGCACCTCCCCCAGCGAATTTATCCCCACGGTCATCACAAGCCCTACACTTCCCAAGCCAAACACAGACCCCAAACCACATGAGTCCCCCCCTTCTCCCACGCCGGTCGCAACACCCCCGGTCACGTC
>JBEBJA010000197.1:0-7428 GCA_040080145.1 Hyphomicrobiaceae bacterium | reverse complement strand
TGGAGGAGGCGGGGAAAATGTAACGGTCCCGGATTATGTCGAGGGGCGGGGTCGCCTCCGCCGTCGGGGGAGAAGTCGAAGCGGCCGGCGTCGTCGTGGTAGGGGTTGAGTTTCAGCGGTGGTGTGGGCGATGGGCCGTAGCCGGCGGCGGAGCGTTTTTCGTCGTTGGTGAGGAAGGATGCTTTTTCGAGGCGGGTCCGCTCGCTTACTGGCCTGCCTCCGGCAGGACGCTTCGCGTTCGGGGGCTAGGGCTTCGATCTGGTCGAGGTCGGGGCGCAAGGTGAGGGCGGTATCGTAGGCGGGGCTTAGCTAGTCGGCGAGGGCGCGGGCGGAGCGAGTGGCCAGCGGGATGACGGTGTTGCGACTGGTGTGCGGTTGGCTTCCTGGTAGTTGGAGAAGGTGGCATCGCCGGGGAGGTCAATCCATTGATGGTTTTGGTCTGTGGTTAGGCAAACCGTTTGGCGCTAGATCAAATACGATACGAAATCCCGTCCCATGTTCTCGCGTCGACTCCAACACGTATCCAGTCGCAGTCTGAGCGATACTTGAAAAATTCCGGTACGCTAGAAAACTAGATATTCTCCAGACCTCACCAAACAGCTCAGTTTCGAGATTCTCAATTGCGTCAACAGTATTCGGTGGCCCAACACGAAAGCCGTTTTCTTGCCTTGTGATCGTCCATTCTGGTTTCAAAACGTAGTTGAGTTCCCAGTAGATACCTTGAGCAGTATCATCTGTCATAATCATTTTCAATTTTCTCTCCTCATGGCTTTGGAATACAGAAACCGCCCGGCACTGGTGAAAACACAGTAACGATTCCGCCATCGTCATTCAGGATCACTGTATTTCCACGATTATCCGTGTGCCGCCAAGTCTTGCGGCCCAGTTCGTCGACACCGTTGGATACGCGCTTGTTGTTGTCAACGATGGCATCGATTCGATCTTCGGCAAAGCCGCGCTTTGTGGCCTCATCTCGACCATGTTCACTGAAGCGTCGGCCTTTTGGTGTAGCGCCAGGATCAGTGCGAGGAACGGTTGGCTTGGGAACCGGAGCAGGCGCTGGAGGTGGTGCCGGTGGTTTGGGAGGTTGAGGGGGGCGGGGGCGATAGGCGACGGGGATCAGTAAGTTATCGCCGCCATCTTCACCGCCGTCGGGGGAGAAGTCGAAGCGGCCGGCGTCGTCGTGGTAGGGGTTGAGTTTCAGCGGTGGTGTGGGCGATGGGCCGTAGCCGGCGGCGGCGCGTTTTTCGTCGTTGGTGAGGAAGGATGCTTTTTCGAGGCAGGTCCGCTCGCTTACTGGCCTGCCTCCGGCAGGACGCTTCGCGTTCGGGGGCTAGGGCTTCGATCTGGTCGAGGTCGGGGCGCAGGGTGAGGGCGGTATCGTAGGCGGACCACACCCTTAAGCAGACCACTTCTTTACCAGCGCATATAAGGCCTGCTCGTCACTTTCGACCGCTTCATCACCAACAAAAACGCTATATTGCAGCTCGTCTTCGAAGAATTCGACTTCAAGCCTTTTGCCAGGAAAAGCGGCAGTGACCAAAATTCCATCAGGCGTTTGGTGATCCACCTTGTATTCAACAGAACTATCCTGCAGCACACTCAAAAATTGCAAGAGACGTGCTAGTCCACTTGTTGACATATCGTATCCTTATTTTCTAAACCTAGGTTGCTCAAGTAACTTTTTACAAGTCCTAGCGGCTTTGTTTCCACCCTTCGCTAAATCCAGCATATCTCCTATTTTCATTTCATTAAACTGACTAGGCAGAACTTCTGTAATACTTTTTTTGCAATACGAAGAAACAAACTTTCGTACGGCCCAGTCATACACGACCTTCGGAATCCCGCCTTTTTTTCGCGCTGCGATCAGAGTCGCGGTGCCGTTCGACCCGACCCACCTTCCGCCGTTGGAAGATCCAGCAGGATTACGCGGTTGACCAGGATTGAACTTCAGGATCTTACCGGGCTCGGTCTCGGCGGGATAGCCCACGACGAGCCGCTTTTCTGCAGCTGTCAGAAATGTCGTCTTCTCAAGCAAGCTCCATAGGGCTTCCCGCTCCGGGGCAAGCGCTTGAACCTGATCAAGATCAAGCTTCAATGTCAGACTGCCACCATACGCAGCGCCCAGCCAACTGGAAATTGCTGAAGCCGAACGCTGCATGAGGGGGATGACGGTGTTGCGCCAGAAGGTGCGGTTGGCTTCCTGGTAGTTGGAGAAGGTGGCGTCGCCGGGGATGCCCAGCAGCATCGGGGGGACGCCGAGGGCCAAGGCGATTTCGCGGGCGGCTGCGTGTTTGGTGTTGATGAAGTCGAGTTCGGCAGGCGTCAGCGAGAGCGGTTTCCAGTCGAGGCCGCCTTCGAGGAGGAGGGGGCGGCCGGCGTTTTTTGCGCCCTGGAAGCCTTCCTGCAGTTCGTTTTTGAGGCGCTCGAATTGTTCTGGCGACAGGCGGCCTTCGCGGGCGGCGTAGACGAGCGCGCCGGAGGGACGGGCGGCGTTGTCGAGCAGCGCCTTGTTCCACTTCGACGCCTGGTTGTGGATGTCGATTGCCGTGGCGGCGGCCTCGATGGGGGATAAGCCGTAATGGTCGTCGAGGGGGTGGAACAGGCGCATGTGAAGGATGGGGCGGACGCCGGGGACGACGTCCGATGTGAAGCGGGCCGTGCCGCCGGCTGCGGTATATTCGTAGCCTTCGGGCCAGCCTGAGAGGCCGGGGAGGACGGTCATGCGGTCGGGGCGGAGAGCGTAGAGTTCACGCAGTTCGCCGTTGAGGGCGACGGCCTCGACGTAGGAGTTACCGGAGACCAGGAGGTAGCCGATGAAGGTCTCTAGGAAGTCGGTGCCGGTCTGGTGGGGGCTCGGGCTTGCCAGCAGCGTGAGGAGCGGGTGGTCGTCGCGTTCGTTTGCGCCTTCGTAGAGCAGCAGGGGGATGGAGGCTGCGGCTTCCGCAATCATGCGGACGCAGCGGTAGACGATCGCGTTCTGCATGAAGCCTTCGCGCGAGAAGGCTGAGTAGTCGCGCGCGGACCAGACGGGCGCGCCGAGGGACTCGTAGGAGATGAGCGGGCCGGTGCGGGAGGCCTTGGCTTCGGCGTCAGCAACGAGGGCTGGAGCGACCCCCACCCCGGCCCTCCCCGGGTCGATGCTTGGCATCGCTGCGCGATGGGCGGGGATGGAGAAGTGAGGCAGCAGGCGCGCCAAAGAGTCCGGGATCAGCGGCATGGGGTGTTTCCTGGGAGAGAGGGCGCGGGTCGTTGCTTGGGACGGATGGGGCTCTGCCCCATGCCCCGCCAAAGGCCTGAGGCCTTTGGAAACTCCCGACGATTTGAACGGCGTTTGTGGAGAGCGCTCGGATTACGCTGGCATGCTTGGGTCCCGGCCAACGCCTGGATGACGAAATGGGGGAGGGTGGCGGAGTTTGTTGCCGCAGTTCACGCTTGATGCCGCCCCCCCGCCTTCGCGGGGGCAGGCTCCCAACCCTCTCCCCGCAAAGGACGGGGAGAGGGGAAGTGAAGGTGCCCTTACTGACGCGAAGCGTAGGGGAGCAAGCGACCCGGCGCGAGCGCCGCCCTCGCGGAGGTGCCTGAGCGGCACGCGAAGAACGGCACCGGGAGCGGATTAGAGCGAGCGGATGGTGGGGTCTCTTGAGGTGCCGAGGAGGAGGCTGGTGAGGGCCCAGACGAGGGCGTCGAGGCGGTCGGGGGAGCGGCCGGAGGCTAGGCCATCGGCGCCGAACGCGCACATCTGGTCTTCAAGTTGGGGGTAGGTGCCGACGTGGGAGACGCGGCCTTCGGCGTAGAGGGCGGCGACCGGTTCGGCACGCAGCCACTTGCCACGGGTGGCGCGGACTTTCTGGACCGCGACGCCGGGGTCGATCTGGCGCAGGACGGAGACCACGAGGTCGCCGCCCTGGTTGATTTCGGCGACGATGCGGTCGGCCTCGAACTCCTGGTAGGCGGCGACAGCTGCGCGGGCCCAGATGTGGGGTTCGCGGCCTTGGACGGTGCGGTCGGAGATGACGTAGGCGCGATTGTCGGGGCCGAGGCCGACCACGATGATCCCGCAGGCGTCGGACGAGGCGGTTGCTGTGACGGGCGGATCGACGGCGACGACGATGGATTTCAGCTCCGGGATCGCGTTGACGCGGTGGGCATTGATCCAGTCGCGGCGCCATAGACTGCCGGCGCGCATATCGACGATCTCGCCGTCGAGTTCCTGGCGGGCAAGGGCTGTGCCGACGTAGCGGCGGGAGATTTCCTTGATGAAGGCGGGTGCGAGATTGGCGGCGTTGTCATAGGTTTTCGATCTCGTGACGACGGTGGACGGGTCGGCCATGATCTTGGTCAACAGGGGTAGCGCCTTGGGCGTGGTGGTAACGACCATCTGGGGCGGGTCGCCGAGACGCAGCCCGAACTGCAGCATGTCCCAGCCGTGTTCCGGTTCGCGCCATTTGGCGAGTTCGTCGACCCAGGCGGTGTCGAACTGGGGGCCGCGCAAGGACTCGGGGTTGTCGCCGCCGAAGGCTTGCGCGATGGCGCCGTTGGGCCAGATGAGCTGCATCTTGGAGGGCTCGAAGCGGGGGCGTTCATCGTTGCCGTGGATGGCGAGAAGGCCGGAGACGCCTTCGATCATGACGTGGCGGACGTCGCCCAAGGTTTCGCCGACAAGGGCGATGCGGGAGGCAGGGGCGCTGGCGAAGGGGGCGAGGCCTAAGGCCTTGGCACGAATCCATTCGGCGCCGGCGCGGGTTTTGCCGGCCCCGCGTCCGCCAAGGACGAGCCAGACGCGCCAGGGGTCGTCTGGATTTTGATGCGGCGGGAGCTGGTCGTCTCTCGCCCATATGTGCCAGTCGGTGGCGAGCGTTTCGAGGTCGGCCTCCGTGAGTTCAGCCAACATCTCCGGGAGGGTTCCCTTTTGCCATGATGCGTTCAAGGCGTTGCGCAATATCGCGCCGGAGCAGCATCGCGCGGGCGGGGTCGGCGGCGAGAGCTGCGGCGGTGGTGAGGGGGGCTGGTCCGCAGGCGCTGGTGCCGTCAGTTGCGGCAGCGGTTCCGGGGCGACTGGATTTGGCGGCGGCGGATTTTCCGGCGGGTTTGGTGAGGTCAGCGTCCATCTCCGTAACACGTTCGAAATTGCGGACGAGACCGGTCAGCGTGCGGGCTTCGCGTTCATGATCGGCGGATGAGGTTTGCCGGGTCGCTTCGGGGTCGGACATGCGTTGCTCCATCTGGGTCAGTTTGAGGTCGATCGCGTTGTAGAGGCGCAGGATGAGCGCGGCACGGGCAGCGCGCGAGGAGGCGGCGTGGGATTTGGCGGTGGTCGCGTCGCTCGACTTGTCACACGCGCTGGCCGGAACGCGGCGTAGGCGGTCGGATTTTCCCTTGTCGCGCAGCGGCCAGTTTTCCGCGCTGCGACGGGCGTAAAGGTCCTGGTGGCGGATGTTGAACCGGTTGCAGATTTCAACGACCGTGTCTTTTGGGTCGGCATAGGCCGCGCGCACCTGTTCCCAGGTGGCGTCGTCAATGGGCATGGGACCTCGTGGTGTGTGGGGTAATGAGCGGCGGAGCGGGATCAGTTCGCAGCGGTGCTGCGAGTGGGGCCAGCCCCACACCCCGCTGGGAGGCGCAGCCTCCCAGACCCACCCGTTTTTGTGACGAAAGGGGAAGCGACATTTTCAGCGGTGCAAGCTTCACGACAGGCGCGAAACACTGATTTGACTGGGTCCCGGCCTTCGCGCATACGCGCTAAAATAAGCCCTTACTTTCTTCTCCCCCTGGGGAGAAGATGCCCGAAGGGCAGATGAGGGGTGCCTTCACTCGGCTGGCTTTGCAGAAGAGCCCCCTCACCCCAACCCTCTCCCCAGGGGGAGAGGGGGCCACCGTTTCGCTATGTTAGCGCCTATGGGCCTTCGCCGGGATGACGAACAATTGGAGGGACATTGCTCGTAGCCGCCCCACACCCCCGCCTTCGCGGGGGCAGGCTCCCAACCCTCTCCCCGTAGAGGGAGAGGGAGAGGGAGAGGGAGAGGGAGAGGGAGAGGTGGACCGCTGGGCTGTTGGCGTACGTTCCGGGTTATATCTTTTTATACGTCAGGACCGGTTCGGTGTCAAAGGATTGTTTGCGTTTTTGTGTTATTTTTCAATGCTTTAACCTGAGGTCATACCTCAACCCTCCACTATGCGGCCTGCAGCAGGGGGCGGGGATAAGTTTGGATCAGCGGGATGCGGGGAAGGTCAGGACGACGCTTCCGGTTTTGCGGCAGCTATCGGCGCGGGCGTGCGCTTTGGCGATTTGATCGAACGGATAGCAGGCGTCGAGCACGGGTTTGTATGCGCTCTGATCGCAGAGGGTCTTGAGGTCGGCGATGTCGTGGGCGCGGTCTGGGGCGGGGCCACCGGAGACTTTCAGGCCGCTGGTCATGGATTGGATCGGGGCTTTCAGAAGTTCGCCGAGGCCGGCGACGATCAGGAGCAGACGGCCGTTTGGGTAGAGGGCGTTGCGGGCGCGGGCGAAGGAGACGTTGCCGACGGTGTCGAGGATGACGTCCCAGCGTGCGCCGGAGGTGGCGAAATCGGTGGCGGTGTAGTCGATGACGTCGTTTGCGCCGAGGGATAGGACGAGGTTGGCGTTGGCGGACGAACTGACGCCGGTGACGTGCGCGCCGAAGTGGCGGGCGAGTTGAACGGCGGCGGTGCCGACCGCGCCGGATGCACCGTTGACAAGCACGCGCTCGCCGGGTTTGACGCGCGCGACATCGCGCAAGAAGTAGAGCGCGGTGGTGCCGCCAAAGGAGATTGCGGCGGCTTCTTCGAAGGTGAAGCCAGTAGGGATGGGGGCGAGCGGGCCGTCTTGCGCAAGGGTGATGAGTTCAGCGTGGCACCCCATGCGAGCGCCCTTGAACCCGAACACGGGATCGCCGGGAG
The DNA here is from genome assembly GCA_040080145.1 of Hyphomicrobiaceae bacterium. Lineage (GTDB taxonomy): Bacteria > Pseudomonadota > Alphaproteobacteria > Rhizobiales > Hyphomicrobiaceae > JANXVY01. The sequence goes on along the minus strand of JBEBJA010000197.1, from coordinate 507 downwards.
AAAAGCGAGTTACGGCGTTTCCGGTTGCCTCGATGACGCCCGAGAATTCGGTGCCGAGGATGGGATTGCGGGGTTTGGCCAGACCAAGAGCTAGACGGGCCGGGAGCGCGAAGCCTGACGGGAAACGCGCACCGCGAATGCGGGCGTCGGCGGACGAGACGGTCGCTGCATGGATGCGGATCAGGACTTCGTTGGGTTTGGCAACGGGGGCAGGGATGTCGCGGATTTGGACGACGCTCGGGTCGCCGTAGGCGGTGCAGATGGCGGCTTTCATTTTGCGCGGCGCTCCACAACATGCACAGGGAGGACACGCGAGGCATGCCCGGATCAAGTCGTTGGGTTACGCCGCAAAGGTGCGGCTAACCCAACAAGGCTACAAGCTACAAGCCCTTTTTATGTTGCCGCCCCTCACCCCCGCCTTCGCGCATAGGCGCTAACATAGCGAAACGGTGGCCCCCTCTCCCCCTGGGGAGAGGGTTGGGGTGAGGGGGCTCTTCTGCAAAGCCA
>JBEBJA010000012.1:0-31256 GCA_040080145.1 Hyphomicrobiaceae bacterium | reverse complement strand
TTGTTGCCACTTGGCCCGGTTTCAGAAGAGACACCCTGGAACTCTCAGCCCCCCAGCCCCCTGGGGTAACTCCGACGAAATCGGGTCATTTTGGCAACGCCCATTCTCTCCTGAATGATGAGTGCGAATTGAGGACCGGCTCCCCCTAGCCGGTCCTTTTTTGCTCTTTTGCTGCCTTGCGGCCATGCCGCCAAGTGCAGAGCGGCCAAGTGCGTTGGACAAGTGGCGGCAAGCCGACGCAGGTGACGCTTGATCCCTGGGCCTGAGCGCATTACTTCGTCGTCCATGTGTTGCTGACGAAGAGGGATGATTTTCCGTGACGGCTGCTGAAACCAAACATTCATTCCAGGCCGAAGTTGGCCGTCTGCTGCACCTCATGGTGCACTCGGTCTATACCGACAAAGAAATCTTTCTGCGCGAGCTGATCTCGAATGCATCGGATGCGTGTGACAAGCTCCGCTACGAGGCGATTGGCAACGCGGCGCTGCTGGGGCCTGACGAGCGGCTTGCGATTTCCATCAAGCCGGAGCTTGAGACCGGCGTGCTGGTCATTTCCGACAACGGCATCGGCATGGATGCATCCGAGCTGACCGACAACCTCGGCACCATTGCACGGTCGGGGACGCGGGCGTTTCTCGATAAGCTCAAAGAGGCGCAGGACGCCAATGCTGAGGGCAAGGGTGCGGCGCTGATCGGTCAGTTCGGCGTCGGGTTTTATTCGGCGTTCATGGTCGCCGATCACATCGACGTGATCTCGCGGAAGGTTGGTTCGAGCGAGGGGCATGTCTGGCATTCGGACGGTGAAAGCGGGTTCACGGTAACGGCTGCAACACCTGAACAACTCGACGCGCTTCCCCGGGGGACGCAGATCCGGTTGACGCTCAAGAGCGACTGTAGGCAATTTCTTGAAGACGACACGATCGAGCGGATTGTGCGCACCTACTCGGACCACATATTGTTTCCCGTGGAACTTGTTCCGGCCGAGGGCGAGACGCACCAGATCAATACGGCGGGTGCGCTGTGGCAGCGGTCGAAGTCCGAGGTCACGCCGGAGCAGTATAAGGAGGTTTATCAGACGGTTTCGGGCAGCTATGACGCGCCGCGTCTGACAATCCATTACAAGACCGAGGGCCGTCAATCGTATGCGGTGCTGCTGTTTGTGCCTGAACGTAAGCCGTTCGATCTCTACGATCCGTCGCGCAAGGGGCGGGTGAAACTCTACGTCCGCCGCGTGTTCATCACCGATGATGCGGGGCTGCTGCCGTCGTATCTGCGGTTCGTGCGTGGTGTGGTCGATAGCGAAGACGTGCCGCTCAATATCTCGCGCGAGATGCTGCAGAACAATCCGCTGGTCAGCCAGATCCGCAAGGCGGTGACGACGCGCGTGCTCAGTGAGATGGAGAGCTTTGCGACGAAAGATGCGGAAGGGTTCGAGGCACTTTGGGATGCGTTTGGGTCGGTCATCAAGGAAGGGCTTTACGAGGACTTCGAGCGCCGTGAGCAGTTGCTGGGGCTGGCGCGGTTCCGGTCGTCCACCGGCGAAGGCTGGCGTTCGATTGGGCAATATGTCGAGTCGCTGCGCGAGAACCAGACTGAGATTTATTACCTCACGGGCGATAGCCTGGAGCGGCTAAAGGCAAGCCCGCAGCTTGAAGCGGCGCGGGCGCGTGGCGTTGAAGTACTGTTGATGACGGACCCGATTGACGCTTTCTGGGTGGCGGCGGGTGCCGACTATAAGGGTAAGCCGTTCAAATCGTTGACGCAGGGCGATGTGGATTTGTCGTTGATCCCACTGGTGGATTCGGCAACGCCACCACCGGTGGACGCTGGCGGGGATGCTGCTGCGCTGGCGGTAAAGTTCAAGGAGGCGCTGGGCGCTGACGTGAGCGACGTGCGGGTGTCCAAGCGGCTTGTGACAAGTGCAGTCTGCCTAGTGGCACCTGGCGGCGGGCCAGATCTCAGCCTTGATAAGTTGCTGGCGCGGCAGGATCGTGGTTTTGGCACCAAGCCGGTGCTTGAGATCAATGCCGAGCATCCGCTAATTGCGGCGCTGACCAAGCGCGAGGGAGCCGATGTCGGCGATGTCGCGCGGTTGCTGTTTGACCAGGCCAAGATTCTCGATGGTGAGACGCTGCCCGACGCGGCGCGCTTTGCAGAGATCATGAACAAGCTCATGCTGCGGGGGATTTGAGTTCGGTAGCCCTTCGCGTCCCTCATCCGCCCCTGTGGGGCACCGTCTCCCGTTCCGGGAGAAGAACGACATTCCGGAGAACCTCATGACCACGACCACGCCGACGAACCCGCTGCTTGGCCGTTGGTCGGGGCCGTTTGGGCTGGCGCCGTTCGCCAAGATTAAGACGAGCGATTATGTGCCGGCGTTCAAGGCGGCGCTGGCTGAGCATAAGGCCGAGATCAAGGGTATTGCCGAGAACTCCGCCAAGCCGACGTTCAACAATACGATCGGTGCGCTGGAGAAGGCGGGGCAGTCGCTGAGCCGGGTCTGTGAGGTGTTTTTCAATCTGACGAGTGCCGACACCAACGATGCGCTGCAGAAGATCGAGCGGGGTATGGCTCCCAAGCTGTCGGCGCACAACAGTGCAATGTTTCTCAACGCAAAGCTCTTCAAGCGCATTGACGACCTCTATGCGCGCCGTGATGAGCTGAGCCTCGATACGGAGCAGGCGCGGTTGCTGGAGCGGATGCACACCTGGTTTGTGCGGTCGGGGGCGAAGCTCAAGCCAGCAGACAAGAAGCGGGTGGCGGCGATCAACAACCGGCTTGCGGAAGTGACGACGCAGTTTTCGCAGAATGTGCTGGCGGATGAGCAGTCGTGGCAGATGGTGCTCGATCACGAGAGCGATCTCGACGGATTGTCTGAGGCGCAGAAGCAGGCTGCTGCGCGCGCGGCGGAAGATGCCAAGCTGCCGGGCAAGTTCGTCATTACGCTGGCGCGGTCGAGCGTCGAGGGGTTCCTGCAATCGGCGACGCGACGCGATTTGCGTGAGGAGGCGTTCAAGGCGTGGATCAAGCGCGGTGAAATGAAGCCCGAGACCGATAACCGCGCACTGATCGGCGAGATTGCGGCGCTGCGGCTCGAATTTGCGCAGATCATGGGGTATGCGAACTTCGCCGATTATTCGCTGGCCGACACGATGGCGAAGACGCCCGAGACGGTGCGCGATCTGTTGGGCCGGGTGTGGCCTGCAGCGCTGGCGAAAGCTGGCGAGGAGCGCACGGCGTTGCAAAAACTGGTGACCGCCGAGGGGAAGAACTTCGAGATCGCCGCGTGGGATTGGCGGTATTACGCCGAGAAGGAGCGCGCTCAGCGGTTCGATCTCGATGAGGCGGAGGTTCGCCAGCACTTCGAATTGCAGGCGATGATTGCGGCCTCGTTCGATACGGCGTCACGGCTGTTCGGGTTGCGGTTCAACGAGCGAACGGACCTGAAACTCTATCATCCCGATGTTCGCGCCTGGGATGTGACGGATGCCGAGGGGAAGCATGTTGCGCTGTTCCTGGGCGATTATTTTGCGCGGCCTTCTAAGCGGTCCGGCGCGTGGATGAGCGCTTACCGTTCGCAACAGAAGCTGAAGGGCGACATCCGGCCAATCGTTGTCAACGTGTTGAATTTTGCCCGTGGCGGCGAGGGGCAGCCGACGCTGCTGTCGTTTGATGATGCACGCACGCTGTTTCATGAGTTCGGGCACGGGTTGCACGGCATGTTGTCGGATGTGACGTATCCCTCGCTCGCGGGGACAGCGGTGTCGCGCGATTTCGTCGAGTTACCGTCGCAGCTTTATGAGCACTGGTTATCGCAGCCGCAGGTTTTGAAGCGCTATGCCAAGCACGCCAAGACCGGCAAGCCAATGAGCGAGGCGATGCTTGAAAAGCTAAAGGCCGCGCGCAATTTCAACATGGGTTTTTCGACGGTCGAGTACACGGCATCGGCCATCGTCGATATGGACCTGCATTCGATCAAGTCGGCTGACGGATTCGATGCCGGTAAGTTTGAAGCTAAGTCATTGAAGCGGATCGGTATGCCGCGCGAAATTTCGATGCGCCACCGGCTGCCGCACTTCAACCATGTGATGGGCGGGTATGCGGCTGGGTATTACAGCTACATGTGGTCGGAAGTGATGGATGCCGATGCGTTCGCCGCGTTTGAGGAAGCGGGCAATATTTTCTCGCAGAAGGTCGCCAAGAAGTTGCGCGAGCACATCTACGCTGCGGGCAATGTGCGCGATCCGGCGGAGGCCTACATCGCGTTTCGTGGCCGCGCGCCCGAGGTTGAGGGATTGCTCAAGAAGCGCGGGTTTATTTGAGGGTTTCAGTATCTGTCGAAATTGCGACTTTTGATGCGGAGATTGCGTTTGAATTTATCAGCTTCCCCCGCCGGGAAATGGGTCCTCGGGACAAGCCCACGGCTGTCCGGTTTAAATTGTTGCCACCTTTACTGTTTCCCCGGACGGCCCCTGCACTTGGCCGATCCGGGGTCTTTACCTGCATGGGAGTGGTAAAGATCCCGGATCTGCGTGCGCTTAAGGGCGCACTTGTCCGGGAAAACAGTGGGAGGGGAATCCGTATCCAGGCCAGCCATTCAAACCGGAAGTTCCCGAAGCTACAAACATCGTCCGGCGACGAGCAAAATCGGGAACCGGACAGCCGTGGGACAAGCCCGAGGATGACAAAGGAGAGGGCGGCGCGGTAACGTGAAGTTCACCACAACCCCGTCAGCGCGGCGCCGATGATGGGGCCGGCTTTGCCTTCCTGGATGAGGATGGCGACGCTTTCCATCTGGGGGCGCATGAGGGCGGCGCGGGCGAGCTGGATGCGCATCGGCTGGCCGGTCCAGGTTCCAACGGCGGTCAATTCGCGCACGACGTTGGTGTAGGTCAGCGTCTTGCCGCGATTTTCGCCGCTGGGGATGGTGACTTCGGCAGACTTTTGGATCACGGCGAGCCAGATGGTGGCTTCTTTCATGGTCGCATGTTCGGCGGCCGGGCCGGTTTCGATCAGAATATTGCCGCGTTCAGTCCAGGACCGGAGCGGGACACGGTTGGCCGTGATGTGCTTTTCACTGTCGGTGATTGCTTGGTCAATTTCCTTGCGGGACGCGCCGTTGACGTGGGCGACACCGTTGATGACCGCTTGTGGCGTGTAGATTTGGCCGTCGCCACGGGCTTTGGCGTAGTTCTTCTGACGATCGGTGTTCTTTGAGTTGCCGAGGGTATCCTTCCAGCCCAGGTAGTCCCAGTAATCAACCGGCAGCGACAGGACCAGTACTCCGGGCAAGGTGGCGTAGGTTTTCATCAGCGCATCGGCGGGCGGGCACGACGAGCAGCCTTGGCTGGTGAACAATTCGATGACGTTGACGATTCTAGAGAGGCCATCTTGTTGTTCGGTCTGCGCGCGGGCGGAGGGGATCGGCGCGAGGATTGCGGCCATGCACACGAGGATTGCCGCTATGGGGTGGGCAGACGGGCGGGCGGATTGTTTCATGGGCGCACTATCGGGCAGCGGGTTTGGCTTCGCCAGACACATTCGGGTGAGGTTTGGTGACGTCATCTCGACTGGTCCCGATGGTTTGCGATAACAGTGAGTACGGGCGTCGACCGGCGATCATTACTTCTTGGCGGCTTCGATGGCGGGGTAGATTTTGGATTCCAGGTCTGCGGGGCCGATGGGGCCGACGTGTTTGAAGGTAATCTGGCCGCGTCCGTTGAGGATGAAGGTTTCGGGTGTGCCGTAAACGCCCCATTCGATGGAGCCGCGACCGTTGCGGTCGGCGCCGAGCGTTGCATAAGGGTTGCCGTAGCGGCTGAGGAACTGGCGGGCGTTGGTTGGTTCGTCTTTGACATTGACGCCGGTGAGGGTCACGCCGGGCCGCTTGCTCAGCGTTACGAGCTGGGGGTGTTCGTCAACGCAGGGGGCGCACCAGGAGGCGAAGAAGTTGAGGACCGTGACGCTACCTTTGGCAAGGGCTGATTGGTCGAAGCCGTTGGGGCCGGTTGAAATGGTGCCGAGGTCAGGGATGGTAGCGAAGGTGTAGGCGGGGGCCGGTTTGCCGATGAAAACGGACGGCAGGCGCGACGGGTCGCCGCCAGGTTTCAAGGCGACGGCGAACAGGATGGCGATGGTCGCGAACAGCGCCACAGGCAAGGCGACCCAGCCGATGGTGCGGGGTTTGGGTTGTTCGTCATGGGTCATGCGAATGATTTTCCGATCTCAAGTTCGCCCACTGCTGGCCGAGAAGCCCCCTCATCCGCCCTTCGGGCACCTTCTCCCCAGGGGGAGAAGAAAAGTGGAGCCGTCGCGATGGGGTGGTAGGGGATCATTTATCGCTGCGTTTGGCGCTGCGGGCTTCGAGAGCGGCGAGGAGGCGGGATTGTTTGCGGCCGTCGAGGATCAGCCAGGCGATCAGTGCGGCGAGGACGCCGGTCATGATGGCATAGCTCATCCAGATGAAGGCGGCGTGGGGGCCCATGTCGGGGATCATGCTTCGACTCCGTGCGCGCGGGCGGCGCGGTCGACTTCTTTGAGTTGCCGGGCTTTGACGCGGCGGCGGATGATTTCGTTGCGCATGCCCTTCATGTGAAGGGCAAAGAACAACAGCGAGAAGCCGACAGCGGAGAAGAGAAGCGGCTTGAGAAAGACCGGGTCAAGGCCACCCTTCAAGACACCTGCAGGCTGGTGGAGGGTGTTCCACCAGTTCACCGAGAACTTGATGACGGGCAGGATGACAATGCCGGTGAGGGCCAAGACGGCGGTCAGTTTGCTGGCGAGGGATTCCTCTTCGATAGAGGAGCGCAGTGCCATCAGGCCGAGGTAGAGGAAGAACAGGATCAGCACCGAGGTCATGCGGGCGTCCCACTGCCAATAGGTGCCCCAGGTCGGTTTGCCCCACAGCGAGCCGGTGACGAGCGCGATCAGCGTGAAGACGGCGCCGATGGGGGCGGCCGCTTTGGCGGAGACGTCGGCGAGCGGGTGGCGGAACACAAGCAGGCCAAAGCTTGAAACCGCGATCAGGCCGTATGCCATCATGGAGAGCCACGCGGCGGGGACGTGGATGAACATGATCTTGACGGTCTGGCCCTGCTGGTAGTCTGGCGGGGTCGCGAAGCCGAGCGTCAGGCCATAGATAATGAGGATTGCCGCGAAGCTCGACAGCCAGGGCAAGATCTTGGCCGACAGGTTCATGAAGAACGTCGGGTTGGCCAGCTTTTGGGTAATCGTTTGGGTTTGCATGGTCTACGTTTACGGTTTTGCGATGGCTGGGTCCAGGGTGGGCCCGGTGCGGCTTATTGCAATTGCAATCTAAGGGCGGCGGCGGAGGCAATAGGGCCGATGACGAGCGACCCCAGGCTGATGGCCGAGAGAATGAGGAAAGCGGCCCTCGATCCGCCAGTATCCAGCATGATTGATGTGACGGCGGATATGCCGAAGATCAAGGTGGGGATGAACAGGGGGAGGACGAGGAGGGCGATCAGCAGGCCTCCGCGCCGGGCCTTGAGGGTGAGGGCTGCACCGACCGCACCCAGGAAACTGATGGCCGGCGTGCCTACGAGCATGGTCGCGACGAGCGGGAGATAGGCGTCGAGGTCGAGGTTGAGCAACAGTCCCAGCAGGGGAGCGAGCAGCGTGAGCGGGATGCCAGTCGAGATCCAGTGGGCGAGCGATTTGGCGGCGGCGACGGCTTCGAGCGGGAGGGAACCGGTGGCTAAGACATCGAGCGAGCCATCTTCGTCGTCGGATTCGAAGATGCGGGCGAGCGACAGGAGTGCCGCCAGCAGGAGCGCGATCCAGAGCATGCCGGGGGCTATGCGGCCCAACTGTTTGAGGTCCGGGCCGAGGCCCAACGGGAGCATGGTCACGACGATGAGATAAAAGCCAAGGGCTGTGCCGACTGCACCGCCTTCGCGGACGGCGAGGCCGAGGTCGCGGCGGACAAGGGCCAAGAACGATTGCATCATGGTGCGGCCTCGCTGGTGCGTAATGGCGCGGTCAGGCGCAATTCGCGGGCGTTGGTGAGGCCCAGCGGCAGGTGGGTTGCGGCGATCGCAATGCCGCCGGATGCGACGTGGGCGTTGACCAGATCGCCGAGCAGGCGGGCGGAGGCCTGGTCCAGCGAAACGGTCGGTTCGTCGAGCAGCCAGACAGGGCGTTCGGCGACAAGAAGGCGGGCCAGTCCCAAGCGGCGTTTCTGGCCGGCGGACATGTACGCGGCGGGGATTGCTTCAAGCGAAGCGAGCTGCATCCGATCGAGGGCCGTGGCGACGCGACTTGCGCCGGTGGTGCCTAGATAGTTTGACCAGAAGCTCAGGTTTTCGGTCGCTGTCAGAGACGATTTGAGGCCGTTGTGGTGGCCGATGAAATGGCAGTTTTCTGTGACGGTTGCTTCGGAATAGAGGCCGTCGAGGCGGATCGTGCCGCTGGCGGGGGTGAATAATCCGGCCAGCGCGCGCAGCAAGGTTGATTTGCCTGCGCCGTTCGCACCGGTCAGCAGCAATGCTTCGCCGGACGCGACCGCGAACGTAAGGTCTGCAACGATGGCGCGTGCGCCGCGTTCGAGGCGGAGATTTTCAACGACGAGTTTCAAAACGACCCCGGGGCGGTTGCTGGAAGAGCGGTATTCCAGCTTGGTGGCGGCTTGGGTCCCGGCCTACGCCGGGATGACGTTTATGGATAGGATTGTTTTGGGGGTGACGACTCCCGACAGAAGTTGATGTGGAATTCATTTTTGGACCGATGTATATCTGCCGCACTTCACGATGCTAGCGCAAAAAACAGGGTTGGATTCCCAATCCTCCGCCGGCACTCCGGCGGCGCGGCGAGCCTGATCGGCGCATTCTGCATGTACTGCATGTCTTGCGCTTTCGTCTTGCTCTGCCTGCCCCCCGCAACATCCAAATCGGAGATTTGCCCATGAGCGCCGAAACGATTTCGACGACCCCCGCTTCCCTTGACAGCTTCAAATGCAAGCGCACGCTGACCGCTGGCAGTAAGACGTATGTCTATTACTCGCTGCCGGAAGCTGAAAAGAACGGCCTTGCCGGGATCTCGAAATTGCCGTTCTCGATGAAGGTTTTGCTTGAAAACCTGTTGCGCCATGAAGACGGCCGCACGGTGACCAAGACCGATATCGAGGCGATGGTCGGCTGGCTCAACGACAAGGGCAAGGCCGGCGCTGAAATCGGGTTCCGCCCGGCCCGCGTGCTGATGCAGGATTTCACCGGCGTTCCGGCTGTCGTCGATCTGGCCGCGATGCGCGACGGGATGAACAAACTCGGTGGAAACCCCAACAAGATCAACCCGTTGGTTCCCGTCGATCTTGTGATCGACCACTCGGTCATCGTCGATGAATTTGGTACGCCCAAGGCACTCGCCGATAACGTCGCGCTCGAATATGAGCGCAATCTGGAGCGTTACAAGTTCCTCAAGTGGGGCCAGGGTGCGTTCGCCAATTTCCGCGTCGTGCCGCCGGGCACCGGTATCTGCCATCAGGTGAACCTCGAGTATCTCGCCCAGACGGTCTGGAGCGCGAAAACGCCCTCCGGCGAAATTATTGCTTATCCTGATACGGTTGTCGGCACTGACAGCCACACGACGATGGTCAACGGTCTGGCCGTTCTCGGCTGGGGCGTGGGCGGCATCGAAGCCGAAGCCGCGATGCTTGGTCAGGCCCAGTCGATGCTGATCCCGGAAGTGATCGGCTTCAAGGTCACTGGCAAGCTCAACGAAGGCGTCACCGCGACCGACCTCGTGCTGATGGTCACGCAGATGCTGCGCAAGAAGGGCGTCGTGTCCAAGTTCGTTGAATTCTACGGCCCCGGCCTCGATTCCATGACGCTGGCGGACCGCGCGACGATTGCCAACATGGCGCCTGAATATGGTGCAACCTGCGGGTTCTTCCCGGTTGACGGCGAGACGATGTCGTATCTGACGGTTTCGGGCCGCGAAGACGAGCGGCTGGCGTTGGTCGAGGCATATTCCAAGGCCCAGGGCCTGTGGCGCGAGGCTGGCAGCGCGGACCCGGTGTTCACCGATACGATCGAACTCGATCTTGGTGAGGTTGTGCCGGCCATGGCTGGTCCAAAGCGTCCCGAAGGGCGGATTGCGCTCACGGGCATCAAGTCTGGTTTCGCGGCATCGCTGGAAACCGAGTACAAGAAGGTTGGCGAGCTTGCCAAGCGCGTGCCCGTCGCCGGTAAGCCGTTCGATCTGGGTCATGGCGATGTGGTGATCGCTGCGATCACGAGCTGCACGAACACGTCGAACCCAAGTGTCTTGATTGCTGCAGGGCTGTTGGCGCGTAACGCCGTCGCCAAGGGCCTCAAGGTTGCGCCGTGGGTCAAGACATCGCTTGCGCCCGGGTCGCAGGTCGTTGCTGCCTATCTCGAGTCGGCTGGCTTGCAAAAGCCGCTTGATGCGCTGGGCTTTAATCTCGTCGGTTTTGGCTGCACGACGTGCATTGGAAACTCCGGTCCGCTACAGTCCGATATCTCCAAGGCGATCAACGAGAACGGTGTGGTCGCTGCCGCTGTGATTTCGGGTAACCGCAACTTCGAAGGCCGCGTATCGCCGGACGTGCAGGCGAACTATCTCGCCTCGCCGCCGCTGGTGGTCGCTTATGCGCTTGCCGGTACGGTGCAGAAGGACTTGACGACCGAGCCAATCGGTCTGGGCAGCGACATGCGTCCCGTGTTCCTCAAGGACATCTGGCCGACGTCGCAGGAAATCCAGAAGTTCATCGCCGATAACATCACGCGCGAAATGTTCAAGTCGCGTTATGCCGATGTGTTCAAGGGCGACACGAACTGGCAGGGCGTCGACACGGTCCAGGGCCAGACCTATGCCTGGGACGGCAAGTCGACCTACGTGCAGAACCCGCCGTATTTCACCCATCTCACGAAGACGCCGGTGGCGATTGGCGACATCAAGGGTGCGCGCATCCTGGGCCTGTTCGGCGATAAGATCACGACCGACCATATTTCTCCAGCTGGTTCGATCAAGAAGGACAGCCCGGCCGGCGCTTACCTCTTGAGCAACAACGTGACGCCCGCCGACTTCAATCAATACGGCACGCGGCGCGGCAATCATGAAGTGATGATGCGCGGTACGTTCGCCAACATCCGCATCAAGAACAACATGATGAAGGATGAGAACGGCAACGTGAAGGAAGGCGGCTGGACCAAGCATTATCCAGACGGTGCCACGTTGCCGATTTATGATGCAGCGATGAAGTACGAGGCGGAAGGCGTGCCGCTCGTGGTGTTTGCCGGGATCGAGTACGGCAATGGGTCGTCACGTGACTGGGCCGCGAAGGGCACCAACCTGCTCGGCGTCAAGGCGGTGATCGCGCAGTCCTATGAGCGCATCCATCGCTCGAACCTTGTGGGCATGGGCGTCGTGCCGTTCGTGTTCGAAGAGGGCACCAATGCGCAGACGCTGGGACTTGACGGTTCCGAAACGGTGTCGATTCTCGGTCTGGCCACCGTGAAGCCGCGCCAGAAGATGGTTGCTGAAATCACGTCGAAAGACGGGGCGACGAAGCAGGTGCCGATCATCTGCCGGATCGATACGCTCGACGAGATCGAGTATTTCCGCAACGGGGGCATTCTGCACTACGTGTTGCGGAATTTGGCGGCGGTTGCGTAAGCGGCTCAAGTGGTTGGTAAATTGTTGGGTCGCGCAAGTGCTTGACCCAACCTACAGCTTAGAAATTGAGGGCGGGGGCTGTGGCTTCCGCCCTTTTTTGTTGGACGGCGAACCTTACAGAAACCTGACGGGGGGCGTCAGTTTCGCGTGGTGAGGGTTGGGATAGGTGTGACCTCGATGAAGTTGCTGGATCGAGGAGCAGGCCATGATTGCGAACCAATCGACGTATGACCGAATGAGCGTAGTTCTACATTGGGTGGTCGGGCTGGGCATCATTCTGCTCGCTGGGACTGAATTGTTGCGGCATGAGTTTCCCAAGGGTCATTTCATTCGCGAGGGTTTGAAGTCGATCCATCAGCCGCTGGGGACGATCCTGTTCGGGCTGATCCTGGTGCGCGTTACGTGGCGTTTGATGCTGGCGAAGGTGCCAGGTGGCGCGCAGGGTGGCAGGCTGGCTGGCTTGGCGGCGAGCGCAGTTCATGTCTTGCTGTATGCCGTGATGATCGCACTGCCGCTCGCTGGCCTCGTCTATGTGTTCGGCAGCGACAAGAGCGTCGACTTCTTCGGGCTTTATACGCTGGCCGTACCGTTGAAGGCCGTGTTTGGCGGTGTCGCGAAGTCGGCGCGCGAAATTCACGAGGCGCTGGGGGTCGGCATCCTGCTGCTGGCTGGTGTGCATGCGGTTGCAGCTCTTGGACATCATTACCTGCTCAAGGACGGCGTATTGGCACGAATGTCATTTAGATCGGGGCGGGATCGCGCGGCAGTTTGAGGGTTGTCAGGGCGCTCTCGCTGCTCCCCCGCACGGTGCGGCCCTGCCTTGGACCGTTCGATTTTACCCCGTTCTCCGGAACTTGTATGTTCCGGGGTAAGCCCTCTCCCTCACCCCAGGGAGAGGGTTTTTTCGTTTAGAGCACGTGGTATTGGCCGTTTTGCTGGTTGAGGACTTCCAGGTTCCCTGTGGCTATATCGAAATAGGCACCGTGGAGTTCGATTTTACCTCTGTTTTCAAGTATTTGTACGCATGGGAATGTGCGCAGGTTGGCAATCGAGACCTTGATGCCTTCATGCTCAAGGGCAATCTGCATCTCCTTGCGCGACGACGTCTGGTGACTGCTCAGCACGCTGAGGCGGCAGTCGTCGAGCATCGACATCCAGCGCGAGATGAACATCGATTCGGTTTGTTTGGCGCTGCTCTGCTCAAGAGCTGCTTTGATGCCGCCGCAGCCGGAATGACCCATGACGACGATGTGTTTGACACGCAAGTTGAGCACGGCGAATTCGAGTGCTGCAGATACGCCGTGAAATTTACCGCCGGTTTCATAGGGCGGAATGAGGTTTGCGACGTTGCGGACGACGAAAAGCTCGCCCGGCATGGCGGAGAAAATTGTTTCGGGATCGCAGCGGCTATCGCAGCACGAGACGATCATCACGTCCGGGCTTTGGCCAAAGTTGGCGAGTTCCTCGTAGTGGTCGCGGTTTTGGTCAAAGTGGCGGAATTTGAAGCGTTGGAAGCGGTCCGTCAGGTGGTCGGGGAAGCGTGACATGGGGGGTGTCTCTCGATTTTTATTCCGGGGTTGCATGCTGTTCGATGGGCCAGGACAGGGGGAATTCTACACGGGTTGGCAGTGCGGTGATGAGAAGTTCGTCAGCGCCTCTTGATTTTGCAAGGGTCTGATCCACTCCTGCGGTTGCGAACGCAAGGGCTTCGGCCAAGGATTTGCCATCCAGACGGGCGGCGAGGAGCAAGGCCGAAAACAAGTCGCCGGTGCCGTGGGGGACGTTGGCACGCAGAGGGACGCGCGTTACGGCTTTGGCGGTGCTGGAGATCAAGGTGTTGAGTGTTTCGCCTCGATCGTTGGATGGGATTGAGGTTGCAACGGTGATGGGACCGGTTAGGGGATGGGCGAAAACGCTGGCGGCTGTGAGGATACTGGTGCCGGTCAGGAAGGATAACTCGAACCGGTTCGGGGTGGCGATACTGGCGATGGGAATGAGAGTGTCGCGGATGGCAGTTGCGGCGGCTTCGTCGATGTAGAGGCCCTTGGGGTCGTCACCGAGGACGGGATCGCAGAGGTAGATCAGGGGCTGGCCATTGCGGGCAGCGGTTACGCGCGCGACGGCCTTGCGGGCGAATGCGACATGCTGGGGGCTTGGAAGGTAACCCGTCAGGACGGCGTCTATGTTTGCGAGCCAGCCGTTGTTATCGAGCGCGTCCAACATCGCGGATAAATGGTCGAGCGAGATGCGCGCGCCAGCGCAATGGGGGTGGCCGGGGTGGTTGGAGAGGATGACCGACGGCAGGGCGATGACCTCGTGGCCGAGGGCTTGCAATGCTGGAACGATGATCGACAGGCCAACGTGGCCGCGCGCGACTTGCGAAGAAATGGCGAGAATGCGGGCCATGCGGGCGTGCCTCTCCGATAGTACATTGGTGTTGGTCTGCGTTAGCAAGGCTTGCAGGCATTTTGCAGTGCAGTATGGTGTTTTCCGCGTTTTAGGTAGCGGTCAAATCAGGGGAACGAGCATCATGAACATCCGGCCACGGCGGAGCGTGCTTTATATGCCGGGTGCGAATTTGCGCGCACTTGAAAAGGCACGGACGATCCCGGCGGATACGCTCATTCTGGATCTGGAAGATTCGGTGGCGCCCGATAGTAAGCCGCAGGCGCGCGAAAACGTGTGCGCTGCGGTACGTTCGCATGAATACGGGTCGCGCGAACTGGTGATCCGCGTCAATGCGCTAGAGACCCCGTGGGGGAGCGCCGACCTGTTTGCGGCCGCTGCCGCAGAGCCTGATGCGATTTTGGTGCCTAAGGTGTCCCATCCAGGCGATATTGTGAGCGCGGCCAAGGTGTTGAAGGCGGCTGGCGCGTCTGAGAAAGTCAAGCTGTGGGCGATGATCGAGACGCCGATGGCGATCGTGAACGCCAAGGAGATTGCGGCGACCGGGATTGATCCCGAAAACCGGATGGCCTGCCTCGTGCTCGGTACCAACGATTTGCTCAAGGAAAGCCGGGCGCGCATGTCGCATGACCGGTTCGCGGTGGTGCCGTGGCTGGCCATGACGATTGTGGCTGCGCGCGCCTATGGGCTCGATGTGGTTGACGGCGTTTACAACGAATTCCGCGACGATGTTGGGTTCCGGGCCGAGTGCGAGCACGGGCGGACGCTGGGCATGGACGGCAAGACGCTGATCCATCCCTCGCAAGTCGGGCCGTGCAACGATATTTTCTCGCCGACGGAAGAGGAAGTCGAGTGGTCGCGCAAGATCATCGCAGCGTTCCAGCAGCCGGGCAACGACCGTAAGGGCGTCATCACCGTCGAGGGGCGCATGGTCGAGCGGCTGCATCTTGTGATGGCGCAGCGGACCGTGGTGATCGCCGAAGCGATCGCCGAGATGGGACTTACGGAAGCGGCGGAAGGACGGAGCTAGTGTTCTGCACCCGACGGATGATTTCCATTTCCGTCATGGCCGCCCCGGATCGCGTGTCCGGGGTAAACTCCGGCGGTCACCTCCGGCAACTATCGACGAAATCGGCGTTGGAAATTATCAGTATTTCAATGCGTTGGTAGCTTTTAATCTTGCCTTTTCTGAAACTTGTCGTGGGTGGCCGCCTTCGCGGCCATGACGCTTGTTGCGGTGTGGAGCGGGCACCAAATGTTAGATCCGGGACACTCGGAGCGGCCCCTGGACAACGTGGTAGGGGGTCCGTTAGCCATTGCCGGGCCGCATTCTCATCACGAAGCGGCCACGAACGATCCGTACCAGTCTGGGCGGGGCGTTAAGCCTTGGCTAATCGCCAAGGTTCATGGTGCTGGGGTTGCGTGATAGTTGGACCCCCTCGATGCTGTATATGCGGATTGCTGTGTTGTCGTTGCCGGTGCTTGGTTTTGCCGGCTGTAGCGGGGGCACGCCCCAGAGCGGATTGCCACTAAGGGCTGGCTGCGAAGAGGCCGTGGGGCAGGGCGTTGCGCCGGGTAAAGCCAGTGCGCGGCTGTTGGCGCAGACCAGTCTCACATATCAAGCGCAGGACCTGAAGGGCTTCATGCTTAAAGACGGCTATCGTGCTGTTCGCGCTGGCGCACCACACCTTGTTTGCACTCCATATCCCTTGGGGCTTGGGCTCACGCTGTGTTTGGCGCGCGCGCAGCTTTGCGGGCGCTGATGGCCTCTGTGGCGGGCGTGCAGGAGCGTTGACGGACGCGGATTGAGCAACATCGTGCCTGCGACGCCGCCGACAATTGCGAGACGGCAGCGGTCAGCCGACAAAGACGGCATCATTTTCAGCGCGGCTCAGGTGAACAGGCTCATGACGGTCATCAAAACGAATCCGGGAAATTTCTTTGAGGATTTCCGGTTCGGTCAGGTTATCCGGCATGCGACGCCGCGCACGGTGTTTGCCGGAGACGGCGCGCTGTATATGGCGCTTTACGGTCCGCGGTTTGCCGTTCAGTCGTCACGGGCTTTTGCGCAAGGCCTCGGGTACAGCGAAAGTCCGCTCGATGATATGCTCGTGTTTCACGTTGTGTTCGGCAAGACGGTGCCGGACGTATCGTTGAACGCAGTTGCCAATCTGGGCTATGCCGACTGCCGGTTCCTGAAGCCGGTGTTTCCGGGAGATACGCTGTCTACGGTTTCCGAAGTCATTGGTCTCAAAGAGAATTCCAACAAGGAGACGGGGACCGTCTATGTGCGGTCGACGGGGCGCAATCAACACGGCGAGGTCGTCCTTGAATATACGCGCTGGGTGATGGTGCGTAAGCGCGAGAAGGGATCGCCGCCGCCTGAGGCGATTGTTCCCGCCCTGCCGGATCGGGTTGATCCAAGCGAGCTGGGAACGGCTGTGCCTCCTCTCGATGTAACAAAGTTTGATACCGCGCTGTCAGGTTCGCCGCATAGGTGGGCTGACTATGGCGTTGGCGAGAAGATAGATCATGTCGACGGGATGACGATCGAAGAAGCTGAACACCAGATGGCGACGCGGCTGTATCAGAACACCGCGAAGGTGCATTTCAACCAGCATACCGAGGGTCAGGGCCGGTTTGGCCGGCGGCTGGTGTACGGCGGGGTGGTGATATCGCTCGCGCGCGCGCTTTCGTTCAACGGGCTTGGCAATGCGTTCCATATCGCGGCCATCAACGGCGGGCGGCATGTGGCACCCTGCTTCGGTGGCGATACGGTTTATGCATGGTCTGAGGTGTTGGAAAAGGCTGAGCTGCCGGGACGGAGCGACGTTGGCGCGCTGCGGATCCGCATGATTGCGGCGAAGAACGCCAATTGCGCGGCGTTCCCACTGAAGACTGCGACGGGCGACTATGCGGAAGGGGTCGTTCTTGATCTCGATCTGTGGGTTTTGTTGCCCCGATAGACGTAAAGCGCGCTTGGCATACACGCTGTGGCAGACTAACGATAGAGGGCGGTGCGGGGGCATTTACCGGGGTTTGCTATGCGTTTTCGAGTCGGGACTGCAGCGTTGATGCTCGGGGTGTTCGCGCTTCATGGGGCCGCTCACGCCGTGGGCGAGAAGGCACAGGCCGAGCTGAAGGGCTTGGATGGTCGCGATATCGGGTCGATCAAGATGATCGAAACGACGGCCGGCGTGTTGCTGCGCATCAAGCTCAAGGGGCTCACACCCGGGCCGCATGGACTGCATGTCCATTCTTTCGGCAAGTGCGAGGGCGACTTCTCCAGCGCGGGACCGATCTATAACCCTCTGGGGGCCAAGCACGGGTATCTGAACGACGAGGGTCCGATGGTGGGGGACCTGCCGAATATTTTCGTCGCGGCATCGGGAGAGGTCGAGGTCGAATTGGTCAGTCCGTTTGTGACCCTCAATCGCGAAGCCGAAGAGTCGATCTTTGATGCCGACGGAACGGCGCTTGTCCTTTTCGAAAAGGCGGACGATTATATTTCCGAGAGTGAAGGTAACGCAGGGGCACGGATTGCGTGTGGTGCAATTTCACCGGTTAAGTAACGGTACACGAAAGTGGGCATCAGAATTGCCAATTTTGTTTTTCTTAAATCATTTCATTCGATTGGTTTGAAGTGCTCAGTTTGAGAGTGCGGCTAACAGCGATTCTTGTGTTTGATCAATGCCTGTTTGCGCAAAAACAGCTTGAGTTGTTGATGTATTCTCAACATCGTTGGTTATTAATACTCGAATCAGTGTGAACGAGCACGGATGATGCCGGGTGCGCCCTTTCCCTCCCAGGATTGGCCCTCCCAGGACGGGCAGCATAGAAGCCGTTTCAGGTGACATAAGTTGACGCAACAGACTGCAGTGATCGGCGCTGGACTGGCGGGCCTTGCTTGTGCGCAAGCCATGCGCCGCGCCGGCTGCTATGTTGAGGTCTTCGAGCAGGAACGGGTGATCGGCGGCCGGATTGCGACGCTGCGGCAAGGGTCGCATTCGTTCGATCA
This sequence comes from Hyphomicrobiaceae bacterium, assembly GCA_040080145.1. GTDB lineage: Bacteria > Pseudomonadota > Alphaproteobacteria > Rhizobiales > Hyphomicrobiaceae > JANXVY01. The sequence goes on along the minus strand of JBEBJA010000012.1, from coordinate 13,177 downwards.
CGGTGCGCAGTATGTGACTGCCCGCGGTGTGAATTTCGGCAAATACCTGGACGAGGTTGCGGGAACGGGCTACGCGGCGCGTTGGACGCCGCGAACCAATGAAAGCGGCGAGAACGGCGTGCAAATGTTGCCGTGGTACGTTGGTACTCCGGGAATGGCGTCGATTGTGCGGCCGCTGGCGGAAGGCGTGCGTATTCATACGGGGCGGCGCGCTCATACGATTTCGCGCGGCGATACAAAAGCCAATAGCGGTTGGACGATCTGGTTTGACGATCAAACGACGGCAGGACCATTTCATGCGGTCGCCATCGCAGTGCCGGCTCCGCGTGCGCGATTGCTGCTGGGCAAACTAGAAGACCTGGCGGCCCCGCTGTCGCGCGCGCGCATGATGCCGTGCTGGGCGCTGATGGTGCATTTCGATCAGGCTGTGCTGCCCAATCAGGACGTGTTTTCCGATATGTCGGAGGTCATCCGGTGGATAGCGCGCAATAGCAGTAAGCAAGGCCGCTCGCGGAATGGCGAAAGCATTGTCGTTCATGCTTCGCCCGGATTCAGCCGGGAAGCAGAGGATGTCGAGCCGGACGTGATCGCCGCCGAGCTCTGGGAAGAGGTTCGGCGTGCGTTGTCGCTGCCCAACGTCCAACCGGCATTCATGTCGGCCTATCTATGGCGGCATGGTCTCGTCGACCAATCGCTGGGAGAAACCTTCCTGTTTTCAAGGAAACATATGGTTGGGGTCGCTGGAGACTGGTGCCTGGGGCGGCTAACCGAGCACGCCTACGAAAGCGGCTATCTGCTTGGGCGCTCGATCGTCGATGCGTTTTAGCTATTGTTTGCGCCGCTCTGCGCTTTGGCGTTTTCGTCACGGTCATGCTCCCTAGCAAAGATTTGGCGCTGTCCCGGTGGTCTGGGGACGTTGCATCAAAATCGGATTGCGCCATTAGGCGAACTTGCGCCGCAGCCAGCATCACGTTACGCCTGACCGCACCGGCGCAAGGTTCGTCCTTGCAATCTACAGGTTCTGGGTCTTCACAGGTTCTGGGTCTTGACAGTGCCGGTTCGGAAATTTCTTTGCTTTGCGCGCGGCCGCCCCACCAACCCCGCGCGCTGATACGATCAATCGAGGACGCGGGATGGCCGAAGCAAAATCTGAACGAAACCTACGAATAGAGCGGCCGTTGTCGCCGCATCTGCAGGTTTATCGACCGCTCATCAACATGACGATGTCGATCATCCACCGCATGACCGGCGCGGCCTTGTATTTCGGAACGATCCTGTTGGCCTGGTGGCTGACGGCTGCGGCGACGGGACCGGCGTACTTCAACTACGTCAGCGACATTTTTGGCTCGCTTTTGGGCCGTGTTGTGCTGATCGGCTATACCTGGGCGCTGCTGCACCACATGATCGGTGGTCTGCGGCATCTGCTTTGGGACACCGGGCGCGGCTATGATCTCAAGATGATCGACCGGTTGTCGTGGGGATCCATCATCCTTTCCGTGCTGCTGACGGGCGCGATCTGGTTCACTCAAATGCCGGGCGGTCTGGGAGCATTGGTACGATGAAAATGAGAACACCTCTCAAGAATGTCCGCCATCTTGGCTCGGCGCATGAAGGCGCGGACCACTTTATTCTGCAGCGCTTGACCGCGGTCGCCAATGTCGTCCTCGGGATCTTTCTCGTATGGCTCGTGGCTAAGCTGGCAGGCGCGGACTATGCGGCTGCCAAAGCGCTGCTGCGTAATCCTTTGGTGGCGCTGGGTCTGCTGCTGCTGATCCTATCCGGCATGATCCATATGCGGCTTGGGATGCAGACGATTATCGAAGATTATATTCATGGCGAAGGTGCCAAGCTCGCTGCGCTGGCCCTCAATACATTTTTCGCGATCCTGGTTGGGGTTGCGAGCGTATTCGCCATTCTGAAACTCAGCTTTGGAGCCTGACACAATGGCAGCGAAGACGAACGGCGCCGCCTATCCGGTGACCGATCATGAATACGACGTGGTTGTGGTCGGAGCGGGCGGAGCAGGGCTTCGTGCCGCGCTCGGCGCGTCTGAGGCGGGGTTGCGCACGGCGTGCATAACCAAGGTTTTCCCGACACGCTCGCACACGGTTGCGGCGCAGGGCGGGGTTGCGGCTTCGCTCGGCAACATGGGGCCGGATAGCTGGAAATGGCACATGTTCGACACCGTCAAGGGTGCCGACTGGCTGGGCGACCAGGATGCCATCGAATATCTCTGCCGCAACGCACCGGCGGCGGTCTATGAACTGGAGCACTACGGCGTGCCGTTCAGCCGGACCGAGGACGGCAAAATCTATCAGCGGCCGTTCGGCGGAATGACCACCGAGTACGGTGAAGGCCCGCCAGCGCAGCGGACGTGCGCGGCCGCCGACCGGACGGGTCACGCCATGCTGCACACCCTGTATGGCCAGGCAGTGCGACGCTCGACCGAGTTCTTTATCGAGTATTTTGCAATCGACCTGATTATGGACGGCAATGGCGCGTGCCTTGGCGTGGTGGCGTTGTGCATGGAAGATGGCACGATCCATACGTTCCGGGCGCAAAAGACAATTTTGGCGACCGGCGGCTATGGTCGCGCCTATTTCTCCTGTACGTCCGCGCATACCTGCACGGGTGACGGCAATGCGATGGTGCTGCGTGCCGGGCTGCCGCTGCAGGACATGGAATTCGTGCAGTTCCATCCGACGGGTATTTACGGTGCGGGCGTGCTGATTACGGAAGGGTCGCGCGGCGAAGGCGGGTATCTGACCAACAGCGCTGGCGAGCGGTTCATGGAACGCTATGCGCCGCACGCCAAGGACCTCGCGTCGCGTGACGTGGTTTCGCGTTCGATGACGATGGAAATCCGCGAAGGCCGTGGCGTCGGCAAGGAAGCCGACCACATCTTCCTGCATCTGGATCATTTGGATCCCAAGATCCTGCACGAGCGTCTGCCGGGCATCACGGAAAGCGCCAAGGTCTTTGCCGGTGTCGACGTTCGCCGCCAGCCGATTCCGGTCATTCCGACGGTCCATTACAACATGGGCGGTATTCCCACGAACTATCACGGCGAAGTTCTGACGCTCAAGAACGGCAACCCAGATACGGTTGTGCCCGGTCTGATGGCGATCGGCGAAGCGGCGTGCGTCTCGGTTCACGGGGCTAACCGTCTGGGGTCCAACTCGCTGATCGACCTCGTGGTCTTTGGGCGAGCTGCTGGGCTGCAGTGCGCGGCGACTGTCAAGACGCGGACGGCTTTGCCGCCGGTGCCACCGAGCGCGACCGATCTTGCATTGTCGCGTCTCGACAGGTTCCGTAATGCCAAGGGCAGCACGTCGACGGCGTCGCTGCGGGCCCGGATGCAGCGTGTGATGCAGAACAATTGCGCGGTGTATCGCGATGGGCCGGTGCTGCAGGAAGGCGTTGCCAAGATCAGCCAGATCTGGACGGAAAGCGCCGACATCAAGACGACGGACCGCTCGCTGATCTGGAACTCGGATCTGATGGAGACGATGGAATACGACAACCTGATTTCGCAGGCTGTCGTGACGCTCGTCAGCGCCGAGAATCGCAAGGAAAGCCGCGGGGCGCATGCCCGTGAGGATTATTCCAAGCGTGATGACGTCAACTGCATGGTCCACACGCTGGCGTTTGCCGACGATTCGACATGCAAGGTCGCGCTAGGCGTGCGGCCAGTTCACACGAACACGCTGACGGATGAGATCAAGTACATCGAGCCAAAAGCCCGCGTGTATTGATCATTTGAGACGTTCGTGTCGCGTTTTAGAGGCGGTGCCCGTTTGATCGGGTGCCGCTTTTTCGTTTGAGCGGGAGAGAGTTCCGTTTATTGGCCGTGGTGCAGTGCAATTGGCCGCGTGTTTATGGTAGCCAAGGGCTCTTGAGATTCACACACCTGAGAGGGCGTGGCAGCGATGGTGAAGCAACCGAGCCCAGACAAGCCAGTTGAAAGCGATGGCGACACGCGCGTGCCGCCGGATCCGTTCGCAGCCGTGCTGCCAGCACTTGCGGCGCTTGGGGCGGTGGCGTCGATTGCGGCGATCAATTGGTCGGCGCATGACAAGACCCCGGACCGGGCCAAGGCCAAGCGGAAGGCCGGAGTGGCGTTGCGCGATCTTGAAACGTGCTGCATGGGGTTGGGTGAGATCTTTCGCCGGTTTCAGCGGAATCCGAAGCTGTTTTGCGGTGAGGGTGCGCCGACGTCGCCGTTGAAGTTTGGTGTGCATGGGACGCGCGTCGGGGCGGATGCCGCGAAGCTTTATCAGCAGATCATGAACGACGTGGCGTCGATGCTGGTGCTTGCGTCGCAAAACGCATTCGACGTGATGTCGGCTGTCGAGGACGGGGAAATCGTGGCACCCGAGGAGTTGTACTTCGGATTCGGTGAGCAGCAGGAGCGGCTCAATCAGCTCATTTCCCAGCGGGCGACGCTACGGGTGGCGGTCGATGCCGGGGCCGAGATTGCTGATAAGTTGTGCCAGCTGGTGCGGCAATTGAAGACGTTCAGGCTGGAGTAGGCCGGTCCTTGTGAGTAGGCGGATTTGCACCAAGAAACCCAATGGGCAGCGGCTTTCGTAGTGTTGACAGGGACGGCCCGTGTGCAACACCAGTAATCTGATATTTTTGTATCCAAACGCGCGTGCCGGGTTGATCCGGCTGTGCTCATCTTCGTTCACGAAACAGGAACATTTGGCCCCATGGTTCAGCTGACGCTTCCCAAGAATTCGACGGTCAAGAAGGGTAAGACCTGGAACGCTGCCGAACGCGGCGGCCAGTTCAAGGAGTTCCGCATTTATCGCTGGAACCCTGATGATCGCGAAAACCCGCGGATTGACACCTATTATGTTGATCGTGCGGACTGCGGGCCAATGGTTCTCGACGCGCTGTTGAAGATCAAGAACGAGATCGACCCGACGCTGACGTTCCGCCGCTCATGCCGCGAAGGCATCTGCGGGTCGTGCGCGATGAACATCGACGGGACCAACACGCTGGCCTGCCTCAAAGGGATCGACGACGTCAGTGGGCCGGTTAAAATCTATCCCTTGCCGCATATGAAGGTCGTAAAGGACCTTGTGCCGGATATGAGCAACTTCTACGCTCAGCACGCCTCGATTGAGCCGTGGCTCAAGACGGATACGCCCGCACCACCCAAGGAGTGGGCCCAGTCGCGTGGCGACCGCGAAAAGCTCGACGGGCTGTATGAGTGTATTCTGTGCGCCTGCTGCTCGACCTCGTGCCCGAGCTACTGGTGGAACCAGGATCGCTATCTCGGGCCTGCGGTGCTGCTGCAAGCCTACCGCTGGGTGATCGACAGCCGTGACGAGGCGACCGGCGAGCGGCTCGATAATCTTGAGGATCCATTCCGGTTGTACCGCTGCCACACGATCATGAATTGCGCCAAGGCTTGCCCAAAGGGTTTAAGCCCCGCTAAGGCGATCGCGGAACTCAAGAAGCTCATGGTCGAGCGTCGGGTCTAGCGCGATCTTGCATCTGAAGCACAGGGGCTGACCTCGGCGAGGTTGGCCCCTTTTGCGTTTGGACTCAATGGCGGGTGCCGTTGTGGCCGGACGTTGCCGAATTGTGTTGGCTTGGATTCTTTTTGTCTGATTCGCCGCTGGCAATATTCGAATCCAGAAAAGCGGAAGACCGCCAGCTTGCCAGCTGGCGGTCTTGATTCGATACGTGCTTTATTTGGTTATTCCAGCGGCGAAAGAATAACCGCCGCCTTCGTGATATTGCGGGTAATTGTAACGGGCCAAAAAGCTCGCACTCCTGACCCCGACACACGCTTAGACCGGGGGCCGACCCGATAACGCCGGCCACCCGGTAGGTGGTTGATTAGGCAGCCTTTTTGGAAGGCTTCTTCGCGGGGGCCTTGACCGGAGCCTTGGGGGCAGCAGCCTTGGCAACGGGCTTGCGAGCCGAGGTCTTCTTGGCAGGGGCCTTTGCAGCGGCTTTCACGGGTGCCTTCACGGCGGCTTTGGCGGGGGCCTTAGCAGCGGCAGCAGCGGCTTTCACAGGGGCTGCTTTCACGGGGGTTTTTGCTTTCGCAGACGTCTTTGCCATTAGCGTTCTCTCCAATTATCGGTTCGAATCAGTTCGAACTTGATTAAGCATGTCTAGATTTGTTGTTTTTGTTGAGAAAAAACCTAATTTGATCCGCATTCAGCCCGTTAATTACACCCCTCTGTTGCGCAAAATCCTCATTTTATCCCTCTTTTCATGATTTTAGCGTCGTTTCCGGATTCATGGTTGTAGCTGAATCAAGTACGAGGCAGGTTCCGTTCATGTTTTTTGCTTGTCTATTTTGCCGATTACCGGCGAGGCCGTGCGCGATTTCGAACCGTGCGGGTTATGGAGAAGCGCAAAGAAAAGCCGCCCCGCTTCTCGCTCGCTAAGGAGCGGGGAAGCGGGGCGGCTTTGGATAGTGCAGGTCTATCAGGCGGCCTTGGACGGCAGGGCCTGTGGCTCGGGGCGCGGCTTCTTCAAGTCGAAGATGGCGAGCAGGTAGCCCATGCGGTCTTCTACGGCTTCGGCGAACATCGACAGCGGGTTAGCGCTGTGGGGTGCGATTTCGCCGATCACTTCACCTTGTTCGAAATGCAGCGAGGCATCGTGGTGACGCGCGACGGCCTGCATTTTCGAGTTGTCGGAGAGGCAGCTCATGATGAGATTGTTGACACCGCGATTGCGGGCCGAGCGGATGACGCGGCCGAGAAGTTCGGTGGCGATACCCTTGTGTTGGAATTCGGGTTCCACAGAGAATGCGGCTTCTGCTTGATGTCCCCATGTATCGCCGACCTTGCGCAATTCTGCGACGGCACCGACCTTGTCGCCTTCAACGTAGGCGTAGACGATCGCGCCATTCTCAGACATGCGGCGTGCGTAGTCGATGACGAAGCTATCCGAGACGGCATGTGCGAAGCGCATGCGGCGGCTTGTGGTGTCCAGTCTCAGCAAATGGTCGCGGAACTTGTCGGCTTCCATCGGCCATAACTTGCGAATCGTACCTCCCCAGACGTGGTCGTTGTTCATCGGGAGTCTTCCTTTCTGGATGCCTGCGTCGAATATTGACCCGGCTTCAACGGTGTCATGACTACCCTAAGCTGGGACTAATATTGCGGCGCACAACAAGCATGGATGGCGGTTCAGCCATGCACGATCTGCATAGCAACTAGCTAACTCATTGAAATTGCATATTTATCTTTTGTTCATCTTGAGGTCAATGACAATCCGCCGCTGTTGCATGTTGCATTGCGATATTGTTCACTCTGCCGCTGACGTTCACGGGCGTTCCCGGTAGTTGGCCTTAGTCAAAGGTTGCATCGAGGGCAGGCAGCTCGAGGCTAGGCAATCTGGCTTTGCCGTGCTCGACTTTCGTTAGTGCCTCTTCGCAATGGCTCATGGCCGTGCAAGAGAACGGATCGTTCAACCACGATGGGCATCTAAATGACGGGCGGGGTGCTGCAGCACTACCAGGAGCGTGTCGATAGCGGTGTGCTGGCCGCCGATATCGCACAGCGTGCGTGCGCGGTCCGTCTCGAACATCTGGCTGATCTGCTGTCGCGGCAGGCGAAGCAGAGGGCGTCGCTGTTCGGGCGGCTCATGCGGTCCAAAGACAAGGTGCCGCGCGGGCTCTACATTCATGGCGGAGTTGGTCGCGGCAAGTCGATGCTGATGGACCTGTTCTTCGAGGTGGTGGCCGAACCACTTAAGCGGCGGATCCACTTTCATGCGTTCATGGCCGAAGCGCATGACCGGATCGGCGAGGCGCGCAAGACCATCAACGGCGATCCGATCCCGGTGGTGGCGGCCGGCATTGCGGCCAAGGCGCGCTTGCTGTGCTTTGACGAGCTGTTCGTCACCGACATCGCGGACGCCATGGTGCTGGGGCGGTTGTTCCGGGCGCTGTTCGGGCTTGGTGTTGTCGTGGTGGCGACGTCGAATGCGCTACCCAGCGATCTTTATCGCAATGGTTTGAACCGGCAGTTGTTTTTGCCGTTCATCGACGAGATCGAGGATCGCCTTGATGTCATTGAACTCGCGTCGGCACGGGATTTCCGGCTTGAAAAGCTCTCCGGGCATCAGCTTTACTTCAGTCCGAACACGGCTGCGGCGCGGGCAGAGCTGAATTTACATTGGAAACGGATCACGGGATTGCCGAAGGGGCATCATTCGGAAGTGGACGTGAAGGGGCGGACCATCGACGTGCCTGAGGCCGCGATGGGGGCGGCACGGTTTCCGTTTGGCGATTTGTGTGACAAGCCGATGGGACCGCGCGATTATCTGGCGCTGGCGCGGGATTTTCATACGATCTTTGTTGATGACATTCCCGTGCTGGGGCCGGCCAAACGAGACGTGGCACGGCGGTTCATTACGCTGATTGATACTTTGTATGATAATCATGTTTGCCTCATCGCGACGGCGGAAGCGGAGCCGGATGCGCTGTATCCTACCGGGGCAGGAGCCGATCATTTCTTGCGAACGGCGTCACGGTTGATGGAAATGCGCAGCGATGCGTTCTTGACCGGACGGGCACGGGCAGAACGGGCCTAGCGCTGTGATGGGTCGACGGCAGCGCGTGCAGTGGGTTTTTGCAAGGGCTCAACCGAACCTATCAGGTAAGTGCTCTGGTATACCCGAAAGGGCGTGGGCCTTGCCAACTTTCGTATCGCAGTGCTTTGGTTGTGCTTGAGCCGGGTGCGCTTTCGCGATACGCCGTGGCCGCGACATTTATGCTGCTATGCAGTAGACCAGCGATGCAGCCAACCCAACGAGGAGTACCCAAACTATGGCGCGTACAAAAATCGCACTGATCGGCGCTGGCATGATCGGTGGCACGCTTGCCCACCTCGTCGCGCTTAAGGAACTCGGCGACGTCATCTTGTTCGATATCTCGGAAGGCACGCCGCAAGGCAAGTCGCTCGACCTTGCACAGTCGGGCGCAGTCGAAGGCTTCAACTGCAATCTCAAGGGCACGAACTCGTATGCCGATATCGCAGGTGCCAGTGTCTGCATCGTGACGGCTGGCGTGCCGCGCAAGCCGGGTATGAGCCGCGACGACCTCATCGGCATCAATCTCAAAGTGATGGAGCAGGTTGGCGCCGGCATCAAGAAGTATGCCCCAGATGCGTTCGTCATCGTCGTCACCAATCCGCTCGATGCGATGGTCTGGGCGTTGCAGAAGGCTTCCGGTCTGCCGCGCGAGAAAGTGGTCGGCATGGCCGGCGTTCTCGATACCGCGCGTTTCCGCCACTTCCTGGCTGACGAAATGGGCGTGTCGGTCAACGACGTTTCGGCGTTCGTGCTCGGCGGCCATGGCGATGACATGGTGCCGTTGGCGCGATATTCGTCGGTGGGTGGCGTGCCGTTGCCGGATCTCGTCAAGATGGGTTGGATCAAGCAGGAAAAGCTCGATCAGATCGTGGACCGCACCCGTAAGGGCGGCGGCGAGATCGTCGCGCTGCTCAAGACCGGTTCGGCATTCTACGCGCCTGCGTCGTCGGCCATCCAGATGGCGGAGAGCTATCTCAAGGACCAGAAGCGCATCCTGCCGTGCGCGGCTTATCTTTCTGGCGAATACGGCATCAAGGGTCTTTACGTTGGCGTGCCGGTGATCATCGGTTCGACGGGCGTCGAGCGCATCGTTGAAATCGACCTCAACAGTTCCGAACGGGCTATGTTCATGAAGTCAATCGAAAGCGTGCAGGGCCTCGTTGCTGCTTGCGAAGTGATCGCTCCGAACCTCGGTGCCTAAGTTCTGCGATGGGGGACTGCATTTGTGCAGTGCCCCATTACCCTCTATCCAATACTAAAGTCGTATTGGTCTGCGGCATACCATCGCGCGCCTGTTCGCTGATGTGACGGGTGCTGAGTTATCTGAATTGAAAAGTACATCCGCCCACCCGCCAGGAAAGCGCATCCATGAACATCCATGAATATCAGGCCAAGGAATTGTACCGCCAGTATGGCGTGCCGACCGGCATGGGGTATCCCGCGTTCAGTGTCGACGAAGCTGTCGCTGCCGCCGGTAAGCTGCCGGGTCCGGTTTATGTCGTGAAGGCGCAGATCCATGCGGGTGGTCGCGGCAAGGGGTCGTTTAAGGAAGCTGCCGCTGGCGGTAAGGGTGGTGTGCGGATCGCAAAGTCGGTCGCTGAGGTTCAGGAATTCGCTCAGCAGATGCTCGGTAACACGCTGGTGACGATCCAGACGGGCGACGCAGGCCGCAAGGTCAACCGTTTGTATGTCGAAGATGGTTCGGCGATCGAGCGCGAGCTGTACCTGTCGGCGCTCGTTGACCGTGCGACGTCGCGGGTGGCGTTCATCGTCAGCCAAGAAGGCGGCATGAACATCGAAGATGTGGCGCACAACACGCCCGAAAAGATCATGACGATGTCGATCGACCCGGCGACCGGTTTCATGCCGCATCACGGCCGCAAGGTCGCGTTTGCCCTCGGGTTGACTGGCAAGCAGGTTAGCGAATGCACCAAGCTGGTCGAAAACCTGTACCGGATGGTCGTCGAGAAGGACATGAGTCTGCTCGAAATCAACCCGCTCGTCGTCACCAAGGACGGCAAGCTGATCTGCCTCGACGGCAAGATGGATTTCGACTCGAACGCACTCTATCGCCATCCTGAAATCGTGGCCTATCGCGATCTCGATGAAGAAGATCCGATGGAACTCGAAGCGTCCAAGGACGACCTCGCGTTCATCAAGCTCGATGGCACCATCGGCTGCCTCGTGAACGGCGCGGGTCTCGCCATGGCGACGATGGACATCATCAAGCTGTACGGCATGGAGCCGGCCAACTTCCTCGACGTCGGCGGTGGCGCCAGCAAGGAAAAGGTGCAGGCGGCGTTCAAGCTGATCCTGGCCGACAAGGCCGTGAAGGGCATCCTGGTCAACATCTTCGGCGGCATCATGCGTTGCGATATCATTGCGGACGGCGTGATTGCGGCTGCGCGCGAGATGGCGATCACCGTGCCGCTCGTCGTGCGCCTGGAAGGCACCAATGTCGAGCTTGGTAAGAAGATGATGGCTGAATCGGGATTGGCCATCGTGCCCGCAGACAACCTTGCGGATGCGGCCAAGAAGATCACCGACGAGGTCCGCAAGGCCGAGGCCGGTGGCGTGAAGTTGTTTTGAGCGATCGAGGCTGGTGGTGAGCGTTGTCTGGCTTATCTCAGCCGTCGTACTTTTAATCGAGGCGGTGCCGGTCGTACGCGGCTCCGCCTTGAATGGTTTTTTGTGCTTCGCTCGCGATGCTGGCCGGAGTGGTTGTTGCCTGTGGCTATTGGTGGTTTAGCGTCGTCCATCCGTTGATGGCGATGGAACGGTCGAACACTGTAAGCCTTGCAGTTGTTGCTCCTTCGGGTGCGCCGTGGCTGCATGCAATCGCGCTGCTTCTCTTGGCGTGCATTGGTTTGGGAGCCATCTGGCTCTTGGGCTAAAGCGATATTGACGTGATACGCAGCCACACATAGACTGTGGACATGAAAAACATCACTCTGGCGGTTGATGAGGACGTTCTCAATGCTGTGCGCCGTTATGCTGTCGAGCACAGCACGACGGTGAACGCAATCGTTCGCGGCGTGCTTGAAGGTATCGCCGAGCGGTCGAACCGGCAAAAGAGCGAGTGGGACGAACTGTTCGAGGTGGCGGATCAGGCAGGCGCCCGGTCTGGAGGCGCGACCTGGAGCAGGGACGACCTGCATGCGCGTCCCACGAAGGAAGCGTCTCGTGAGCGTTGAGGTGTTTCTCGATACAAATGTGCTCGTCTATGCGGTCGATACTGAACCATCACTGGACGAAAAGCGTGCGCGGGCACGGGAGATCATTCGTTGCGACGGGTTCGGTACGTCGGCGCAGGTCGTTCAAGAGTTTTACGTCACCGTGACCCGAAAACTTTCCCGTCCATTGTCACCCACGGCTGCTGCGCGCTGGGTCGACCGGTTGACGCGGATGGCTTTCGTGCCAACGGACGCTGTGTTGCTGAAGTCTGCGATCGTCAGGGCGCAAGCGTGGCAGATTTCCTATTGGGACGCCGCGGTGATTTCGGCAGCCGAGGCTCTTGGGGCCTCGATTTTGTATACCGAAGATCTCAATCACGGACAGATGTATGGCCGGGTTAAGGCCATCAATCCATTCAAACTTTCCTCGCTTTAGCAATCACGTTCACAACTCAAGGGGCTCAACATGGCCGTTCTTATCGACAAGAATACGAAGGTTATCTGCCAGGGCATCACAGGTGCGCAGGGCACGTTTCACACCAAGGGCGCGAAAGCGTACGGGACGCAGTGCGTCGGCGGCGTGACGCCGGGTAAGGGAGGCGCAATGCACCCCGATCCGGAACTCGCCGATCAGCCGCTGTTCAATACGGTGGGCGAAGCAAAGGCCAAGACCGGCGCGAATGCCAGTGCGATCTACGTCCCGCCTCCGTTTGCGGCGGACGCGATCCTGGAAGCCATCGACGCGGAAATTCCTCTGATCATCTGCATCACGGAAGGTATTCCGGTGATGGACATGATCAAGGTCAAGCGTGCGCTGACGGGTTCGAAGTCGCGACTGATCGGGCCGAACTGCCCCGGGGTGCTGACGCCCAACCAGTGCAAGATCGGCATCATGCCGGGCAACATCTTCATGAAGGGCAGCGTCGGCGTCGTGTCGCGCTCGGGTACGCTGACGTATGAAGCGGTCAAGCAGACGACGGATGCGGGCCTTGGCCAGACGACGGCGGTCGGCATCGGCGGCGACCCTGTGAAGGGCACCGAGTTCATCGACGTGCTCGACCTGTTCCTCAACGACCCGGAAACGACGTCGATCATCATGATCGGCGAAATCGGCGGATCGGCTGAAGAAGAAGCCTGTGAATACCTGATCCATCAGGCCAAAAAGGGCCGCTCGAAGCCTATGGCTGGCTTCATCGCCGGTTCCACCGCCCCTCCGGGCCGCCGCATGGGTCATGCGGGTGCGATCATTTCGGGCGGCAAGGGTGCGGCGAGCGATAAGTTCGAAGCTATGCGCAAGGCTGGGATTCACATCGCCGATTCGCCCGCGAGCCTGGGCACGACGCTGGCGGCAGCGTTGAAGCGGTAAGCACGATGCGAGGGCCTGCTTCCCCCTCCCCCTTGTGGGGAGGGCAGGGGAGGGGGTTGCTCGGAAC
>JBEBJA010000212.1:0-31286 GCA_040080145.1 Hyphomicrobiaceae bacterium | reverse complement strand
GGCCCCGACAGCGCCGCCCTCCACGCGGGGTTGGCTGAAAGTATCCTCGCCAACGGCGTCGATCTCGTGTTCGCCTGCGGGCCCAACATGAGACACTTGTATGATGCACTTCCGCCTAAAAAACGTGCCACATGGGCGCCAACATCCAGCGAGCTGACAATTGATCTGCTGGAGTGCGTCCGGGGGGGCGATGTGGTGATGATCAAGGGCTCGAACGGTTCGCGCATGGCGCCGCTCGTGAGTGCCCTGCTTGCGCGCCATATTCCGGCACAATCGAGTGGATAGAGAAGCGAACGACAAAAGAGCTCGAGGGAAACGGGGACGGTATGCTTTATGAATTAATCCAATTCAGCGACCAGATTAGCGCGCTGAATGTCTTCAAGTATCAGACATTTCGCACCGGCGGCGCGATCTTCACATCGCTGCTGTTCGTCATGTTGTTTGGCCCCGGCATCATAGATCTGCTGCGCATCAAACAGGGCAAAGGCCAGCCGATCCGCGAAGACGGCCCCAAGACCCACTTGGCCAAGCGCGGCACGCCGACCATGGGCGGCCTCATGATCTTAGCCGGAATCGCGGTTGGCACGCTATTTTGGGCCAACCTCAAAAACCCCTACGTCTGGATCGTGTTCGGCGTCACGATGGCCTACGGTGCCATCGGTTTTTACGACGACTACCTGAAGGTCACCAAGCGCACGACCTCGGGCTTTGGCGGTAAATTCCGTCTGCTGCTCGAAATCATCGTCGCCTGCATCGCGACGTACGCGATCATGTCGCTCGGCAAATCCAACCTCGCCGACGCGCTCACGGTACCGTTCTTCAAGAACGTGATCTTCCACCTCGGCACGTTCTTCGTCATCTTCGGCGCGTTTGTGATTACGGGGGCAGGCAACGCGGTGAACTTCACCGACGGCCTAGACGGCCTCGCCATCGTGCCGGTGATGATCGCTGCCGCCTCGTTCGCGCTGATCGCCTACATCATCGGCAACGCCAAGTTCGCCACCTACCTGCAACTTCACTACGTCGCGGGAACCGGCGAAATCGCCATCATCTGCGGCGCAATGATCGGTGCAGGCCTGGGCTTTCTCTGGTTCAACGCCCCGCCCGCGATGATCTTCATGGGCGACACTGGCTCGCTTGCACTCGGCGGATTGCTTGGCACCACGGCGGTTGCGGTGAAGCACGAGATCGTGCTGGCCATCGTCGGCGGCCTGTTCGTGCTGGAAACCCTCTCGGTCATCATCCAGGTGATCTCGTTCAAAACGACGGGCAAGCGTGTCTTCCGAATGGCCCCGCTGCATCATCATTTCGAGCAGAAGGGCTGGTCCGAACCAACCGTCGTCGTCCGCTTCTGGATCATCTCGGTGATCTTAGCCCTCATCGGCTTGGCCTCGCTCAAGCTGCGGTAGGCAGCGAATCTGGTACGTTGATCGCCTCAAACCACTTTCTTGGTCCCAAAAAGGGAGGGGGTTTGGGGGAACACGTTCCCCCAAGCGGGTTCGGGCGGCAGCCCGAGCGCGAAGCGCATTTCAAAGGCACGGCACATGATCCCCGTTACGACATTCGCAGGCAAATCGGTCGCGGTATTCGGCCTCGGCGGATCGGGCATAGCAACCGCACGTGCCCTGGTCGCGGGTGGTGCGATAGTGGCAGCCTGGGACGATGGCGATGCCGGACGCGCAGCAGCGGAAAAGGCCGGCATCCCGCTGGTGGATCTAACCGCCGCCGACTGGACGACGTTCGCAGCCCTCGTGCTTGCGCCGGGCGTACCCCTCACGCACCCCGAGCCGCATTGGACCGTCCACAAGGCCATCGCCGCCAAGATCGAAATCATCGGCGACATCGAACTGTTCTGCCGCGAGCGGAATGCCCATTGCCCAGACGCCCCCTTCATCGCCATCACCGGCACCAACGGCAAATCGACGACGACCTCGCTGATCGCCCATATTCTCCGCAATGCTGGCATGGACGTCCAGATGGGCGGCAACATCGGCGTGCCGATTCTTGCGCTGGAACCGCCCGCAGGCGCGTCGGGGTCTACCCCGGAGCGCCAAAACAAAGCGGACCGCATCTACGTCATCGAAATGAGCTCGTTCCAGATCGACCTGACACCCAGCCTCAACCCGACGGTGGGTGTCCTCCTTAACATCACGCCGGACCATATTGATCGGCATGGCACGGTGGAGAATTACGCGGCCGTGAAAGAGCGCTTGGTTACACGCTCAACCCAACGGGTAGTCGGCGGAGACCCCGCGCGCGCCATGGGGCTGGTCGCGAGGGTATTCCAATTCAATCCAACCGGCACTGTAAGGCCTGCACGGCAAGTCTATCAGTTCAAACACCCAAAGCATTGGGAGTACCAGTATGAGGCCGGCCAAGTAAAAAGGGGGCAGCCTCCCAAGGTAATCGCGGACTTCTCGGACGTGGCCACCCTTCGTGGCATTCATAACGCTGAAAACGCCGCCGCTGCGTTTGCTGCGTGCTCGGCGATCGGACTCGACGACGTCACCATTGCCCAACACATCCGCACCTACCCCGGCCTAGCCCACCGCTTAGAAGAGATCGGGCGCATCGGCAACGTGCTGCTCATCAACGACAGCAAGGCAACCAACGCCGACAGCACGGAAAAGGCGCTCCTGTCTTTCCCCGACGACGTCTATTGGATCTTGGGCGGCAAACCCAAGGAAGGCGGCATCGAACCCCTCGTGCCGCTCTTCTCGCGCGTCGCCAAGGCCTACCTGATTGGTGCCGCCACCGAAGAGTTCGCCCAAACCCTGGAAGGCCACGTCCCTTATGCGCGCTGCGGTGTCCTCGACATCGCCGTTGCCAAAGCCGTTGCCGACGCCAAGAAGTCCGGCACGCCTAATCCCGTCGTCCTCCTCTCCCCCGCCTGCGCCAGCTACGACCAGTTCAAATCGTTCGAGCATCGCGGCGATGCCTTCCGCGCCCTCGTCTCCGCCCTCCCCGGCTTCACGCCGCGAGGCAAGGCATGACCCCTCCGCAAACGTCATCCCGGCGTAGGCCGGGACCCAAGCATGACAGTCGCTGGGAGAGAGGTTTCCCCAAAACTGATGGTCGCTTGGGCCCCGGCCTGCGCCGGGGTGACGGAGGTATGCGGGTGGTGTCCCATCGTCGATGGTGCGAAAGCATAGACTCGCTTGGTGCCAACCCATGAGCTTCTCGCGGGCGGACCGGTCGCGGCTGGCGGAATGGTGGTTCACGGTGGACCGCCAGCTGCTCGTGCTGATCCTGACCCTGGTCGGCGTCGGGCTGTTGTTGTCGGTGGCGGCGAGCCCGGCGATTGCGATGAAGCGTGGCTTCCCGACCTACCATTTCGTGATCCGCCAGTTCGTGTTTGCAGGCATCGGTGTCAGCGTTATGCTCGCGGTCTCGTTCCTGTCGCCCGGCAATATCCGCCGCTTGGCGCTCGCGATGTTCATTGCAAGCCTCGCAGGCCTTGTCGCCGTGCTCGCCATCGGCACCGAGATCAATGGCGCGCGGCGCTGGCTGCCCATTCTCGGGCAAACCATCCAGCCGTCCGAATTCATGAAGCCAAGCTTCATCGTCATGACGGCGTGGCTGTTCGCCCAAACCAAACACCGCCCGGATATGCCAGCCCTCACAATGGCCTGGGCAACCTTTGCCCTCGTTACGGGGCTGATCGTCGTCGAACCCGATATCGGCCAGACGACGCTGATCGTCACGGTCTGGGGCGCGCTGTACGTTCTCTCCGGCCAGCCCTGGCTTGGCGTCGCGGGGCTGGGTGCACTGGCAGCGGCCGGCGGGCGTTTGGCCTACGAATTCCGCCCCTACTTCCGTGCCCGCGTCGATCGCTATTTCGCAGGCACAACCGGCGACCATTCCCAGGTCGATCGCGCGATGCAGGCCTTCATGCAGGGTGGATTCTGGGGCCGCGGCCCCGGCGAAGGCACCATCAAGATCGTGCTGCCCGACGCCCACACCGACTTCATCTTCGCCGTCGTCGCGGAGGAATACGGCATCATCGCCTGCCTGTTCCTGCTCGCGTTGTTTGGAGCCATCGCCGCCAAAGCCATCCTGCGCGCCGCCAACGACGCCGATCATGGGAACCGGCTTGCGACCATCGGTCTTGCCTTGGTGTTTTCAATTCAAGCGCTCATCAACATGGGCGTGAACGCAGGGCTGCTGCCTGCCAAAGGCATGACCTTGCCGTTCATTTCGGCTGGCGGATCGTCGACGATTGCAGTTTCCATTACACTGGGAATGCTGTTAGCGCTGACGCGCAAAAGAACGGAACTTGCCAACCTTAAAAAGCCGCGCTTAGTCCCCATAGCTTCGCTTAAGATGGGCAAATCCCGCGCACGCAGGTGGTGGGGCCGCCGTGCGCACACGAATGAGACGTCCCAGGAGTTGAGACCTAAATGAGCGGCGACGCATCTGTAATGCTGGCGGCCGGAGGGACCGGCGGCCATCTTTTTCCAGCATTTGCGCTGGCCGAGGCGCTGGGCCGCCGCAACATCATCGTTGATCTGGTGACGGATACGCGCGGCGACCGCTACGGCACCGGCTTTCCCGCCCGCAATGTCTATCAGGTGCCGTCGGGAACCGGCGGCAGCGCCATCAAAGCCGCATTGGCGGCAGTCCAGCTGAGCCGTGGTGTTGCGGCGGCCCACAAGCTGCTGGGCGAAGTGCGTCCCAAAGCGGTGCTCGGTTTCGGCGGTTATCCAACCTTCCCGCCGCTGCTAGCTGCCAAACTGCGCGGCATCCCGACGGCTGTGCATGAACAAAATGCCATCCTCGGCCGCGCCAACAAGATGCTGGCAAGCCGCGTTGACGCCATCGCAACGTCGTTTGCACAAACCAAGCTGATCGACGGCCCGCTGCTGGCCAAGACACGCCACACCGGCAACCCGGTCCGCTCCATCGTCATCGAAGCAGCAAGCCGCCACTACTGGCGTCCCGAACCAACCCAGCCATTCAACCTGCTGGTGTTCGGCGGCAGCCAGGGCGCACGGTTCTTCTCCGAATGCGTGCCGCCCGCACTCGCGCTGCTACCAAACGGTGCGCGCGCCCGCCTCAACGTCACCCAGCAGGCCCGTGAGGAGGATATCGCACAGGTCCGCGCTGCCTATGCACAAAGCGGTATCAACGCTGACGTTGCCGCCTTCTTCAAGGACTTGCCCAATCGCATTGGGGCTAGCCATCTGGTGATCGGCCGGGCAGGTGCCTCGACTATTGCCGAATTGACCGTGATCGGCCGCCCGTCGATCCTGGTGCCCTTGCCGCATTCCCTTGACAACGATCAGCTGCATAATGCGGCCGGACTTGCCGAATCAGGCGGGGCTTGGTGTATCGAGCAGAAAGATTTAACGCCCCGGCGTCTCGCCGACGATATCGAGATGCTGATGGCGCGACCTGGAATGCTGGCAACGGCGGCGGCGGCGGCAAAGACGCAGGGGCGTCCCGATGCGGTCGAACGGTTGGCAGACTTGGTTGAGAGCCTGATGCTAAAGGCGAAAGCCTGAAACGATTTTTGCCTGGTGACGATGACGCGCTGGGCGACGAAACGGGAGACGAACGACACATGCAGATGCCACGCGACGTCGGCACGTTTCACATCATCGGGATCGGCGGCATCGGTATGAGCGCCATCGCCGAAATCCTGATCGCCAAGGGCTATTCGGTCCAGGGCAGCGACCAGAAGGAATCGGCCAACGTCAAACGGCTGCGCAGTAAAGGGGTCCGCGTCTTCATTGGCCATGACGCCATCAACCTGATCGGCGCCAAGACGGTCGTGATCTCGACCGCCGTCAAGAAGGGCAACCCCGAACTCGACGCCGCCCGCGCCAAAGGCCTGCAGATCGTTCGCCGCGCCGAAATCCTCGCCGAACTGATGCGGCTCTATCAGACCGTGTCGATCACCGGCACCCACGGCAAGACGACGACAACCTCGCTGATTTCCCACATCTACACCGAAGCGGGTCTCGACCCGACCGTCATCACCGGCGGCATCATCAACGCCTGGGGCTCGAACGCGCGCCTCGGCAAAGGCCCGTGGATGATCGTCGAAGCCGACGAATCGGATGGCACGTTCACCCGCCTGCCGACCCAGATCGGCATTGTGACCAACATCGACCCCGAACACCTCGACCACTTCAAATCCGTCGAGAACATGCACCGCGAGTTCGAAGGCTTTTACAAGAACATCCCGTTTTACGGCCTCACCGTCACCTGCACCGATCACCCGGTCGTGCGCGAAATGATCGACCGCCTCGGCTTGCGCAATGATGGCCGCCGCCTGCTGACCTACGGAACCACTGAGGGCTGCGACCTCGTGCTCAAAGGCATCTCCTTTGATCGCGGCCAGATGCTGTTTGACGCCGACCTTGGTCCCCGCGTTATCGGTGGCGCACGCCAGTTGCGCGCCTGGACCCTGCCGTTGCCGGGCCACCACAATGCTCTCAACGCCCTGGCCGCCATTGCGGTTGCCGCTGAAGCCGGTATTCCCGACGACAAGATCCGCGCAGCACTCGCCGGCTTCTCCGGCGTCAAACGCCGCTATCAGGTCGCTGGAACCTGGAACGGCCTGACGATCTACGACGACTACGGCCACCACCCCGCCGAAATCGCAGCCGTTCTCCAGGCGGCACGCGGCGGCGCACGGGGCCGCATCATCGCCATCGTCGAACCCCACCGGTACACCCGCGTCCGTGACCTGTTCGGCGACTTCTCCGCCTGCTTCAAGGACGCCGACAGCGTCATCGTCGCCCCGCTCTACACGGCGGGCGAACAGCCCATTGACGGCATCGACCAGCATTCGCTCGCACGCGGTATCGCCGCCACCGGCAAGCCCGTCGTCGCCATCGACAACGCCCGCGACATCGTCCCGCTCCTGCGCCGCCATGGCCGCCCAGGCGACAGCGTGATCTTCTTAGGCGCTGGCAACTCGACTGAATGGGCCCACGCCCTCGCCGACTGGCTCAGCGCAGAGGCAGCTGAGTAGGGGAAAGAGGCTTACGCGCTATGCTTCGCTTTCTTCTCCCCCTGGGGAGAAGATGCCCGAAAGGGCAGATGAGGGGTGACTTCACTGCCACGATAAAGCCCCCTCACCCCAACCCTCTCCCCAGGGGGAGAGGGAGTTGACGCTGCTCTCTGTATGGCGTTTGGGGGAAAATAGAATACTGCGAGCAAACCAAATGAAGCTCGTCCAAATGAACTGAGAGCGAGCATCCCGTGACCACGCAAGCCAACGCCGCCGCAGCGATCAAGGCAGCACCCGCCTTCGACGACATCACCCCCGACCTGCGCGCGGCGATGCCAGACCTGCGCGGTCGCCTGACCGCCAACGCGATGATGGCTGGCATCACCTGGTTCCGCGTCGGCGGCCCAGCCCAGGTGCTGTTCTCGCCCGCCGACGAAGCAGACCTCGCCTATTTCCTCAGCAACCGGCCCAAGGACCTCCCCCTGTTTGTCGTCGGCCTCGGCTCGAACCTGCTGGTCCGCGACGGCGGCTTCAAAGGCGTCGTGATCCGGTTGGGCCGTGGCTTCGGCGACGTTGAAATCCTCAACGGCCACCGCCTCACGGCAGGCACCGCCGTGCCCGATGTCAAGGTCGCCCGCGCGGCAGCCGCCGCCGGGATCGCAGGCCTCGCCTTCTATCGCGGCATTCCCGGCTCCATCGGCGGCGCATTGCGCATGAACGCCGGCGCGCACGGCACCGAGACCACTAACGTCCTCGTGTCCGCCCGCGCCGTCGACCGCGACGGCACCATCCACGTCCTCTCCCATGCCGACATGGGCTTCACCTATCGCCACTGCGCGATTCCCGAAGACTGGATCTTCACGCAAGCGACCTTCCAAGGCACCCCCGGCGACCCCGCCGAAATCGAACGGCAGATGGACGAAGTCGCCGAATACCGCGAAAAAAACCAGCCGGTGCGCGAAAAGACCGGCGGTTCGACCTTCAAGAATCCGCCCGGCCATAGCTCCTGGAAACTGATCGACGAAGCCGGCTGCCGCGGCCTTCGCGTTGGCGGCGCAATGGTCAGCGAAATGCACTGCAACTTCCTCATCAACGTCGATAACGCCACCGCCGAAGACATCGAAACCCTAGGCGAAACCGTCTGCGCGCGGGTCCTCGCCAAGAGCGGCATCTCGCTTCACTGGGAAATCATCCGCTTGGGCGAACCGCAGCCGGGCCGGGCGACAGGGGAAGCGTTGGCGCAAACTTCGTAGGTTGGGTTAGTCGCCCACGTGCGACGTAACCCAGCGACTTGCCAACGTCGCCGGAAGCTGTTGGATTTCTCCGTAAAGAACTTCTAAGGAGTTGCGCGCGGGCAGCACGCAAGCCCAAACTGAACTGGCATTTGCCGTGCCAACCCAACAAGTTGCAACCTATTGACTGGAGCCATCTATGTTGCATCCCATGAAGTGCGCCGTGATTGCGGTATTGCTTTCGATAAGCCTCGTTGAAACTGCATCGGCAAAGTCGGTGCGGTGTTCGCCCGAGCCAACGCCGGGCACTATCTGTAAAAACAAAGAGCTGTCCACTTTGGACAGCGTCATGAAGACGGCCCTGAAGCGCGCCCAGTTCGACAGCCCCAAAAAGCTCAAAGAAATCAACCACGAGCAAACCCGCTGGCTCGGCCGCCGTAACCTCTGTGGCACCGAAGTTGCCTGCATCCGCAAGCGCTACAACGAACAAATCGGCTTCCTCGAATCGTATTTCAACAATTGATGAGTGCTGGCAGCCCAAAAGCCACCTTCACGAAGTCTGGGGTCCAGGGGTCCGCCCGCCTGGCTTTTGCTTCACTGAGACCGCAGTTTCCCCTCGGCCCCAATTCTGCAGCCGCCACGTTGTCTCCGTTCGGCCCCCTGCTCCAGGTCGCATGTCGTGAAATAGTCGCAGAAAGTGGAGTCCACTCATGCCCCAGGTGTCCAAGCCCCTCGAAGCAGCATTGGCGGCGGTTGCAAAGCTACCGCCTGACCAGCAGGATTTGATCGCGCTTGAGATCGCAGATCGCGCGTCGACGCTCGCAGCGCCGGGCACGAAGCTTTCTCCACAAGAGCGTGCCGAACTGGAACTTGAACTTGCCGCCGCACGCCGTGGCGAACTGGCTAGCGACGCCGAGGTCGCAGCGGCGTTTGCAAAGCTTGGCCTGTGAAAATTCGCTACCGGCCTGCGATGATGCCAACGGCTATGCCCCCGTTTTCGTCATGGCCGCGAAGGCGGCCACCCACGACAAGCTGAGACGCGCTCTGTTTTGATTATCGCACTTTGACGAACCTGCTAACTTGCGACGAGGGAATCGCATGGCCGATTGGCGGACGAAATCGCCGTGCGTTTACATTATGGCGAGCAAACGCGACGGTGTTCTCTATATTGGCGTGACGAGTTCGCTCGCTGATCGGGTATCGGTTCACAAGCAAGATCTATTCGAAGGCTTCACGAAGAAGTCTCGCGTTCACACGCTCGTCTATTACGAGATGCATGAAACAATGGAACGCGCGATCCAGCGGGAATCGCGACTCAAGAAGTGGAAGCGCGCTTGGAAAGTGCGATTGATCCAAGAGATGAACTCAGAATGGCTGGATTTGTTTGATGAAACTTCGGGGGCGGTCCTCGACGGGCAGGTGGATCTTGGACGATCGAGATTGAGTTGAGGGATTGTGCCCGTTGATAGTTGTCGTGGGTGGTCGCCTTCGCGGCCATGACGTTGGGGGCGCCCACGCACATCAAATAGTCCGGGGTCCAGGGGACGAGTCCCCTGGCCTTCACTTCCCGTCCGCGATCCTGTACACCGCCCTCGTTAAGCTTGCCCTGTCGCGTTGATGGTTGTCGTGGGTGGCCGCCTTCGCGGCCATGACGTTGGGTCTGGTAAGGGACACTTGAGATGACTGCACGCAAATTCACCCACATCGCAGTCCTGAAAGGCGGATTATCCGCTGAGCGGGACGTTTCGCTGCGGTCGGGGGCGGCAGTGGCGGAGGCGCTGCGCGGCGAGGGCTATACCGTCACCGAGGTCGACGTCGGTCGCGACATCGCCACCGTGCTCACCACCCTGAAACCCGACGCCTGCTTCAACGCGCTGCACGGCAAGTACGGCGAAGACGGCTGCATGCAGGGCATCCTTGAGACGCTGCAGATCCCGTATACCCACTCGGGCGTGCTGGCGTCCGCGCTCGCCATGCACAAAGAACGCGCCAAGGACGCGATGAAGGCCGCCGGCGTCCCGGTTGCTAACGCGCTGCTCGTCACCCGTGCGCAAGCCCAAGCGGCCCATGTCATGCCCCCGCCCTACGTCGTCAAACCCATCGCGGAAGGCTCCAGCGTCGGCGTCATTATCGTTGGCCCTCACCTCAACGCACCTCCGTCCAAAATCAGCGAAGCAGGCCCAGCCGACGAGATCGTCATGGTCGAACGCTTCGTGGCGGGTCGCGAACTGACCTGCGGCGTCATTGATGGCAGAGCAACCGATGTGACCGAGATCGTCCCACTGAAAGGACTGACCTTCTACGATTACGAGGCAAAATACGCTCCCGGCGGATCAAAACACGTTCTGCCCGCGGAACTTTTACCGGATGTTTACACTATTGTACGGAAATACGCTGTGGCGGCGCATGAGGCGCTCGGCTGCCGTGGCGTGTCGCGGGCGGACTTCCGTTACGACGATACGCCGGGCGGAACGGGCGAGTTGGTGTGCCTGGAAGTGAACACGCAGCCGGGCATGACGGCAACGTCGCTGGTGCCCGAACTGGCAGCATATGGTGGGCGCAGCTTCGGCTCGCTGGTGGCGTGGATTGTCGAGGACGCGAGTTGCAGCAGATAGGCACCATGTCGGGAAGTGGTCCAGCAACTGCTGGCCGCCCCGCTGCGCCTAAACCGGTGACTTCAAAACCCGCCACGACAAAACCCGCCACGACAAAACCCGCCACGACAAAATTCGCGACGTCAAGAAAAGCGCGCCACGCTCACACCCGCCGCCGCCGGAAATCAACATCTCACGTTTGGAAATACTTTGCGGTCTTCGCCTCCGTTGCAGTCGTGACGGGAGCCGCAATCATCGCCACTGGCAAACTGGCAGCCTCCGGCGAAGGCCCGAGCCGGTTTGACCAAGTGCTCGACGCCGCAGGCTTCGGCATCGGCGAAGTCACCGTCAGCGGCCACCGCTTTACCGCCGACAGCGATATTTTCGACACCCTCGACCTGCCCAATGTTACGACCATGGCGGCGCTGCAAAGTGGCCAGGTTCAAGCGCGCTTACGCAAGTTACCCTGGATTGAAACAGCCAGCATCACCCGCGTCTTCCCCGGCCGCATCGCTGTCGCCGTAACGGAACGCACTCCCTTCGCCGCCTGGAAAAACGGCAGCACCACGGTCCTTGTTGATGCAACGGGCCGTCAATTGTCGGCGGTACGCGACACCGATTGGCCAAACCTGCCGCGCATCCAAGGCGCAGGCGCGCCGGAAGCCGCAAGCGCGCTGTTCCAGATGATCGCAAATGTGCCTGAAATCGGACCGCGCGTGCAAGTTGCAACCCGGATCACGGGCCGCCGCTGGCAATTGCAGTTGACGAACGGCGTCCGCCTCGAGTTGCCGCCGGAAGGCGAGGCTACCGCACTGGCCAGCCTGCTCGCCAACAAGAGCGCGTCCTCGTGGCTCGATACGCCCAACACCGGTATTGATCTACGTTCCCCGACCCGCATCGCCGCGCGCTTTGCTGTTACCGAATCGGCCCCCCCGACAGGAGTGCCGTGAGATGCGGTCACGGCAGAACGGCGAAATCATCGGCGCGCTCGACGTCGGCTCCAATAAAGTCGCGTGCTTGATCTTTGAACAGCCCATCAATCGCGCCGGGCATGTGCTGGCGCCCCGCATCCTCGGTGTCGGCCACCAGCGCTCGGCCGGCCTCAAGTCGGGCGTCATCACCAATGTTGTCGAGGCGGAAACGGCCATCCGCTTGGCCGTCGACCAAGCTGAACGCACAGCAAACGTCACCCTCCAGAGCGTTTATGCCGCCATCTCCTGCGGCCGCCTGAGTTCCTTGTCGTTTTCAGCCCACGCCCAGATTACCGGCTTCGTCCGCGACGCCGACATCGCTCGCGTTTTCGAAGGCGCACGCGCCTACGCCGAGCGCGGCGAGCGCACGCTGGTCCACATGAACCGCAAAGCCTTCCGCCTCGACGGCACCGCAGGCGGCGACGATCCGCGCGGGCTCGCCGCATCGAAATTGACCGCCGACATGCACGCCGTAACCGCCGACGTCGGCGCGTTCCGCAACCTGATGCATGTGGTTGAACGCTGTCATCTGACCGTCGACGGATTGGTCGCCGCCCCCTACGCCAGCGCGCTGGCCGTAACGACCGAAGATGAGCGCCGGTATGGCGTCACCGTAATTGATATGGGAGGGGGCACTACAACCTGGGCCGTCTTCCACGAGGGTCAATTTGCCAATTGTGAGGTTTTAGCAACCGGTGGGCACCACTTAACCTTTGATATTGCACAAAATCTGCGATGTTCCCTTGCGGAGGCGGAGCGAATCAAGGCGCTTTACGCTAGTATGGTCAACGCAAAGTCGGACGTTAGCGACAGGTTCAGTTATTCGCCCTCGCCAAGCAGCGAGAGCGGATTTCATCAAATGACGCGCGCCAGCCTGTGCGAAGTCGTGCGGCCGAGGATTGACGGTTTGCTGCAAACCATTGCAACCAAGCTGCACGCCTTAGGTTACGGCGGAAGTGAAGTGGTTCTGACGGGTGGTGCGAGCCAGCTGGTAGGGCTCGCAGCGTACGCGGCGCACTTTTTCGGCGGTTCGGTCCGGTTGGGCAGGCCGCAAGCGCTGCCGGGCTTAGCCACGGGTGCCGATAGTCCCGCGTTCGCGACCGTCGTGGGGCTAGGTTTTGTCGCGCCTGACAGTGCTCCTGATGCGCTGGATGGCAGTCACGGGTCGCCGGGTGGGTATCTGAGCCGGGTGGGCCGGTGGATTGGGAGTAGCTTTTAGGCGTCCTTCTAAGGCCAGCGAAAAGGCCTGAGAAGCTGGGACGGTACTGGCGCTGGCCAAGCGGCGAAGAGCCGCCGGCGCGAGCGCCGGACTCAAAGTCTTCGACCCCTTCGGTCGAAGGCTTTGCACGAACTTCAAGGGCCAGCGAAAAGGCCTGAGAAGCTGGGACGGTACTGGCGCTGGCCAAGCGGCGAAGAGCCGCCGGCGCGAGCGCCGGACTCAAAGCCTTCGACCCCTTCGGTCGAAGGCTTTGCACGAAAAGAGCGTGTGCGTTCGACTGCGGTGATTGAGCCTCATTTGAGGTCTCCATTGGCGCAAGACCTCGAAGAACGGATCACGCCATGAGCATCAAGCTGCAACTGCCCAAACTGACAGACCTGCGGCCGCGGCTGACCGTCATCGGCGTCGGTGGCGCGGGCTGTAATGCCATCAACAACATGATCGCGGCAGGCCTGACCGGCGTTGACTTCGTCGTCGCCAATACTGACGCGCAGGCCCTTGCAGCCTCAAGCGCGGAGCATCGCGTTCAGCTGGGCGTTGAGCTGACCGAAGGTCTGGGGGCCGGCTCCAAGCCCGAAATCGGCGAGGCCGCAGCGGAAGAGGCAATCGAAGATCTTCGCACGCAGATCGTCGGCTCCCACATGGTGTTCATCGCCAGCGGCATGGGCGGCGGCACCGGTACGGGCGCTGCGGCCGTGATCGCGCGCGTCGCCAAGGAAATGGGCATCCTCACCGTCGGCATCGTCACCAAGCCGTTCTTCTTTGAAGGCACCCGCCGCATGCGGATCGCCGACATCGGCATCGCGGAACTGAAGAAATACGTCGATACACTGATCGTCATTCCCAACCAGAACCTGTTCCGCGTCGCCAACGAGAAGACCACGTTCGCCGAAGCCTTCGTGCTCGCCGATCAGGTGCTATATTCGGGCGTTGCGTGCATCGTCGACTTGATTATTAAGGAAGGCCTCATCAACCTCGACTTCGCCGACGTCCGCACCGTCATGAGCGGCATGGGCACGGCAATGATGGGCACCGGTGAAGCCTCCGGCGAACGCCGCGCGATCCTCGCCGCCGAAGAAGCAATCGCCAACCCGTTACTTGATGACGTGTCGCTGCGCGGCGCACGCGGATTGCTGCTCTCGATCAGCGGTGGCCGTGATTTGACGCTCTACGAAGTCGACGAGGCCGCCTCCCGCGTCCGTGAGGAAGTCGACCCCGACGCCAATATCATCGTTGGCGCAACCTTCGACGAAAGCCTCGGTGATCGCGTCCGCGTGTCGATTGTGGCATCCGGAATGATGCGCCAGGAGCCGAACGCACGTTCCCTTTCGGCAGCCGTGCCAACACCGGTTGCTCCTCCCGTGCAAACGCCTCCGCCTCCACAAATGGCCCGTCCGGTTGATTCGCCGCGGCAGGCAGCTCCCGCCCCGCAGCTCCAGCCTCAACCTGCGCCCCAGCAGCAGCGGCCGGCTCCCCCGCAGGTCGATGTCGAAGAGGTTCAGCGCCGCCTGACTGCAGCGCTCCAGTCCGATTCCGACGAGCAATTCGCCGATGCCCGCTGGAGCGATCGTCCGGCAGGTCAAACACCGCCGCCAACTCCCCCCGCCGTTCCGCAGCGCGAAATGTGGCAGGCGCCGGGTAGCGTCATGATCGAGGAAGCGCCGCCAGTCATGTTCACGCCCGCTCCCGCAGTGCAGCGTTCGCAGGAGCATGCTCCGCAACAGCAGTTCGCGCCACCCGAGCTGTTCGCCCCCGAATTGCCGACTGAAGTGCGCCGCCCGCCACGCCGCATGCCAGAGCTGGAGGAGTTTCCAGCTCCGGTTCAGCGGGAATACCGCAATCGGGCGGTCGACGCCGATCCCGCCGAATCAGTGCCGGGAAAGCGCCCCGGATTGTTTGAGCGGTTGGCCGGCCGGACCCGGCGTGCAGATGATTCGCAGGGTTCCGCTCACGCACAACCTCCTCAGCTGCAACAATCGCGAACAAATTCTCAACCGCCGGCTCGTCCCCGTCCGTCTGCGTCCAATGGATGGGTGTCGACTGACTCTGCCGACAGGACAGATCAACGTGTTGAATTTCCAGAGTTTTTTTCGAGAGATCGAAAAGTCTAGTGAGCTGAGAAAGTCAATATATGGACCGAATCATGACCGTGTGTTGGAATGGTAACAGAGTGTAAGGAACCGTGATTTGTCGCCGATAACTTCCGCCGCGTATCGTTTGCGCATCAACGGTTGGCGATAACAGTCGTGCACCACAGGATTGAGCCCCGAGCCTCTTAAGTCAGAGGTCGTTTTAGGTAAGAGGGCTTACCATAGGTGACTGCCGCGGGGCACTGATCGCTGGGGATGGTACAAGCTCGGGACACCGGGCATGCATCAAAAATTCGCACCGAGGGAAGCGCAGAATGTCGAACAGATTTATCGGCGCGCGACAAACGACGATTGCCCGTGAGATCGAATTGACGGGGACCGGCGTCCATAGTGGCGCTCCCGTTGCTTTGATACTCCATCCGGCGGAAGCCGATACGGGTTTCAAATTCGTTGTTACAAAGCGCGGACGTTTGATCGCCGAAATTGCCGCCCACGTCGACAACGTCAAGAACCTCACCCTTTGCACGGTAATCGGCAACGATGATGGCGTGACCATTTCGACAGTCGAGCACCTTCTGGCAGCACTCCGCGGCCTCTCCATCGACAACTGCTATATCGAAGTCGACAGCAAAGAGATGCCCATCATGGATGGCAGCTCGGCACAGTTTGTAGACGCCATTGACGAAGCAGGCATCCGCGAACTGAATGCGCCCCGCCGGTTCATCAAGGTCTTGAAACCGATCCGCGTAGAAGATGGCAACTGCTGGGGCGAAATCGCACCCCATTCCGGCTTCAATCTCGACGTAGAAATTAACTTTGATACCCCGCTCATTGGCCGCCAACGTATTGTCCACGAAATGAGCCCCGGCGTATTCCGCCACGAATTGTCCCGCGCCCGTACTTTCGGCTTCATGAGCGACGTTGAACGCCTTTGGAAAGCCGGTCTGGCCCTTGGTGCCAATCTTTCGAACACTGTCGCCATCGGCGACGATCGCGTGATTAACCGCGAAGGCCTCCGCCACCCCGACGAATTCGTCCGCCACAAAATGCTCGACGCTGTCGGCGATCTTTCGCTTTCGGGTTTGCCGTTGCTGGGTGCCTTCAAGTCGGTTCGCGGCGGCCATCGCCTCAATGCTAATGTTCTGAAAGCCCTGTTTGCCGATTCGAGCGCCTGGGCCGTCGTCCAAGCTCCCCGCGTCCGCGAGCACATCTCGTTCGGCATGGGTATGCCCGCACTCGCAGCAGGCGAATAAGGCCCCCCGATACTCAGGGCGATAAGTTTGTAAGTTGCACCCAGGATAATGCATCCCACCGCTTAAAAAGCTATACTTTGGCCACACTTGGCCGCCTTGATAAACCTGTGAGGAATCGGTCGACGGCGGGGTTTAGTCCGGCTATTCCTGTTGGCAAAGAATCTGATTTCGGATCACGTTAAGACCGGAACGCAGTGACCATATCGGGGAATGACGTGAAATTGACCGGAAAATTGACGGCCACATGGCGTTGGACACGATTTGCAGCGGCCTCGGCTGTGATTGTGCTCGCCGGATGCGCGTCCAGCACCGATCTCAGTAAAGCGCTCAACCCAGATCCGCCCGAAAAGATGTTCGCCGACGCCGACTCGTTGCTGAGCAAGGGCCGGTTTGAAGACGCAGCCAAAAAGTTCGAAGACATCGACCGCGACCACCCGTATGCGCCCGAAGCCCGGCGCGCGATGGTGATGGGCGCCTTCGCCAACTACAAAGCCGGCAAGGTTCCTGAAGCCATCGCAGGTGCTGAGCGCTACACGACGCTGCATTCCGGAACGAAGGAAGCAGCCCTCGCCCAGCACATCATCGCGTCGGCCCACTATGACGACATAAAGGGTCCCAATCGCGACCAGGGCGAAACCAAGAAGGCGTTGCTCGCGCTCAAAACTTTGAAGACGCGCTACCCGGAAAGCCAGTACGCCAGAGATGCCGACAATAAGATCCGCATCTGCGAGGACAATCTCGCGGCGGCTGAAATGGAAGTCGGCCGCTACTACATGAAGAAGCGCCAGTTTACCGGCGCGATCAACCGCTTCAAGTCGGTCGTGACCGACTACCAGACTACGGCCCACGTCGAGGAAGCGCTGATGCGCCTGACGGAAGCCTACATGGCGCTCGGCATCAAGCCGGAAGCGCAGAACATGGCCGCCGTCCTGGGCCACAACTTCCCCGAGTCGAAGTGGTACAAGCAGGCCTACGCGCTGCTCGCCTCCGACGGCCTCGCCCCGCGCGAACAGGAAGGCTCATGGCTCTCGAAGACCTGGAGCAAAATCCCCAAATTCAGCCTTGGCGCCAGCGGGCTTTAAGGTTGTCTGCTTGGTAGGGTGCAATAGCGTAGCGTATTGCACCGCTTTACCGTCGGCGCGGCGGCGCAATACGCCAAAAGGCTATTGCACCCTACAAAGATGTACCAAAAAGACGGGTGGTTTGGCGGGTGTCCCGCCAAGCGGGTTAAGGGCGGCAGCCCTTATCGCGCAGCGAGCATCTCTCCCCTTGCGCCGCCCCCCGCGCCCTCGCTAAATCGCGCCCATGGCGCACAAATCAAAATCCCCCGGTACGTCCTCGAAACCCGTCGAAGACCTGAGCGCATCACAGGCGCAGGCTGAACTCGCACGCTTGACGGCTGAGATCGCGCATCACGACTCGCTGTATTACACCCAAGACGCGCCCGAAATTGCCGACGCCGATTACGATGCTCTTCGCGCCCGCGTGCTGGCCATCGAAACCCGTTTCCCCGATTTGGTCACAGCCGATAGCCCGACGCAGCGGGTGGGCGCCGCCCCCGCTGAGGGCTTCGGCAAAATCCGCCACGCGGTGCCGATGCTGTCGCTGGGCAACGCATTCGCCGACGAGGACGTCACCGAGTTCGTCGCACGCGTGCAAAAGTTTCTGGGTGGTGGGAAAGTCGCCTTCACCGCCGAACCTAAGATCGACGGACTATCCATTGCTCTCCGCTACGAGCACGGCAAACTGGTGCAAGCTGCCACGCGCGGAGACGGTGCGGAGGGCGAGAACGTCACTGCGAATGTCATGACGATCCGCGAAATCCCCCACACATTGAAGGGCAAAAACATCCCAGACGTGATCGGCGTGCGCGGCGAAATCTATTTAGGACACGCGGACTTTTCGGCGCTGAACGCGGCGCAGGCAGCCAACGGCGACAAGGTGTTCGCCAACCCGCGAAATGCGGCGGCCGGCTCGCTGCGCCAGTTGGATTCAAAGATCACCGCCTCCCGCCCGTTGCGCTTTTTCGCCTACACCTGGGGCGAGGCATCGAGCGTGCCAGCCCCAACCCAGTTCGAAATGATGGACGCATATCGCCTGTGGGGCCTGCCGGTGAACCCGCTGACAACGCTCTGTCAATCCGCAGACGACATGCTCGCCTTCTATCGCCGGATCGGCGAGGAGCGCGCGAACTTGGGGTACGACATCGACGGCGTGGTCTACAAGGTCAACGACCTGTCGATGCAGGAGCGGTTGGGCTTCGTCTCGCGCTCGCCCCGCTGGGCCATCGCCCACAAGTTCCCCGCCGAACAGGCGACGACCGTCCTGGAATCAATCGACATCCAGGTCGGACGCACGGGCGCTCTCACGCCCGTTGCCAAGCTCAAGCCGGTGACGGTCGGCGGCGTCGTGGTGTCGAACGCCACGCTGCATAACGAGGACGAAATTGCGCGGAAAGACATCCGCGTCGGCGATACCGTCGTCGTCCAGCGGGCGGGCGACGTGATCCCTCAGGTCGTGCGTGTGCTCATCGAAAAGCGCCCGGCGGGCTCGGTGCCGTATGCCTTCCCCAGAACGTGCCCGGTCTGCCAAAGCCACGCCGAACGCGAGATCGACGAGAAGACCGGCGAAGCCGATGTCGTCCGCCGCTGCACCGGCGGCCTCATCTGCCCCGCGCAGGCCAAGGAACGCCTGAAGCACTTCGTCTCCCGCAACGCCTTCGACATCGAAGGGTTGGGGGATGAACGCATTGAACTGTTCTTCGACGAGGGCCTTTTGACCCAGCCCGCCGGCATCTTCACCCTCCAAGCCCGCGACGCCGCCAGCGAAAACCGCCTCGCGGACCGTAAAGGCTTCGGTCAGAAGTCGGTCGACAACCTGTTCGCCTCGATCAACGCGCGCCGCACAATCACGCTGCCACGGTTCCTGTTCGCGCTCGGCATCCGCCACGTCGGCGAAACCACCTCGCGCGATTTATCAGCCGCGTTCCGAACCTGGGAGGCGGTCGAGCAGGCGGTCATGCGCGCGATCCCCGGCCGCCCGGGCCGCGATTGGCTGCGTTTCACAACTATCCCCGGCCTCGGCCAGAAGACCGCGCAAGCAGCCCTCGCCAAACTCGTTGCCAAGGCCGATAAGCTCGAAAGCGGTGGCCTGTTCGACGAGCCGTTGGACGTACGCTTGGCGGGCCTTGGCATCGCCACCGCCAAACCCGCTAAGGCCATCGCGGACGCATTTAGCGGCGATGATAAAGCACTGATCGAAACCGCCAAACGCGCCGCGGGCCAGGCACCAAGTGAAGCCTATCTCGAACTGGTCGCAACCCCTGGCGTCGGCGAAGCGTCCGCCAACGCGCTCGCCGCTTTCTTCGCCGAAGACCACAACGCAAACGCCGTGCATGAACTGGTGAAGCACCTCACGGTGACGCCCTATGAGCCCATCGCAACCGTCGCCTCGCCCGTCACCGGCAAGACCGTCGTGTTCACCGGCACGCTGGAAAAACTCTCCCGCAACGAAGCCAAAGCCAAGGCCGAACGCCTCGGTGCGAAGGTCGGTAGCTCCGTCTCCAAAAAAACCGACTACGTCATCGCCGGCTCCGACGCCGGCAGTAAACTCGACAAAGCCCGCGAGTTGGGAGTGACAGTCCTCACCGAAGACGAGTGGATTGAGCTGGTGGGGTGAGGGGCGCGGCTGTCCGGTTCCCCAATTCACTCTTGGCTGTACTACGCTGGGTTGGCACGTAATTTCAGCCGTGGCGCGCGGCCGGGATACGCAATTCCCTTCCACTGTTTTCCCGGACAAGTGCGCCCTCTTGCGCACGCTGATCCGGGACCTTTACCACTCTGATGCAGGTAAAGGCCCCGGATCGGCCAAGGCAGGGGCCGTCCGGGGAAACAGTGGAGGCGGCATGACATTAAACCGGACAGCCGTGGGTAAGGGGGAGGCTTTCGGATTTACTGCGGCTGCATTGGGACCAGCGCCCCGTTGAGAGGGGGAGTGGCGACCGGTGTCGCCTGCACCACAGGCGCGGGCGATTTGATCGAGCTTGCCTTGACAAGCTGCTTGTTGACTCTGATGAGGCTGCCGATTGCGGATTCGCAGATAAGCCGGTCGTCGGCAGTCGATGCCAGGAAATAGATGCTTTCTAAAGCAGAGTCGGGGTGCGATTCAAAAAAGACCACCGCTGCGCGAAACAACCGGTCGGCGACATCTTGAGGATAAAGATTGGCGCTGCGTGTGCCAAAAAGCGGGATGAGAATGGACTTGATGCTGACCGGAAAACGGCGGGGCTCTTGGAGTTGCCCCCCTCTGCGCAGGAACCAGCTACGTCGGCGATTGCCTTCCGCCGGTACTAATTGTTCAAGCCCGATTGCGTTGAGAGTGTCGACTTCCTGCAGCGCTCTGGTCACGCAACCGGAGTGATCGCGAATCGGAAGATAGCCACGTCCCGGTTCACCGTTGAGTGCAGCAACATGCAGGACGGCCTTTACATTGTTGCAGCGCCCAAGTTCGCCAGGCGTCGTGGAAATGACCATGCCCGGTTCGACACTCCAGAAGTCGCCTTTCCTTGCCCTCAGAGCATTCCCGATAAGATCCTCTTCGATATATCCAGCCGAATTTCGCTTCGCCCCGTAATACCGTATCATCGCGGAGACGCTATCCTCATGGGACCGTCCTAATTCGAGTTGTGTATTCTCGGCGTTAACCCACGCGTCGATATCCGTGATATTGTGAATACTGCCGGTGATATAGCCGATATTGCGCTCGCGGCTAACCCCTTCAATACGCCAAGTTTCCTTGCGCCGTTCCATGATCGGCTCGGAATACCTCGACACGTTGATATCGCTAAACAGAGTATAAATGAGGCTGTCGACGTCTTTGCCTTGGAAGCTGGAACGAATGGCCCGGGTGACACGGTCTTGCGAAGCCGATTGCTCCGCTTCCGTGCGGTCGTTGTATTCTACGGATCGCATACCGTTGATGTTGAAGGGGATATGAGTGCCGGCGCGCCCCACGACCACGGTCGTTGTGCGGCGGAAACTGTGGCGTATGCCTAGCTCATAGAAGACATTGGCATTCTGGCTCGTGATGTCGACGATAACGACGTCCGCTCTGATAATTCGCGCAATCATCTCGCGCTGGATGTTACCAGCTTCGCTGATTTCGTCGGAGCGCACGCAGTTAAGTTCGGCCGCCTCTGCGGCAGGCTTTATGATCGTGCGATAGATCTTATCGAAATCAACGATACTGAGCGTGATCTTAGGCTCGACTGGAGGCGCGTTCGGTTCCTGCGTTTGTTCCTTTATTTCGGTCACGTATTTAGAACCGAAAGGCATAACCACGAAACAGTCTTTGTCGAATTTGTAGGACACGGCTGGCCCTCCCATTCGGAAATCAAAGCTTGAAATCTATTTCGACAGTAGCATTTACCAAATGCGCCTAAAATCATCGCCGACAGTCGGTCAAAATACTCCGAACACGTTAGACCTACATCGAAGTCCGCGCAAGAGGAACCCTTGGTCATATGGACTGACAATCAAGTGTACTGGCAAAGTACACAAGTTCAACCGACGCCGCTCGCCAAGCGGTGAATTACGATGAGTTTGTCATCGGCACCGGTGAGATCTGGCTCTTGTTGATTGGTCCTTGGGCAGGTGCCGTGACCTTCACCCCACCGGCGTCGTTGCATCAAAGGCGGGGACAGCGGCAGCAAACGATTTGAGCCACGCCACGAGTTTAGGGTTTGCGGCGCGCCATTTGCCGTCAAACCGCAGGTCGAGATACCCGAGCGCGCAGGCGAGCGCGATGTGGCTGTAGTCGGGGAAGCTGGACCATGCGGGCGGACCGGCTTCGAGCGCCGCCAACCCGCCATCGACCTTGGCCTGCTGCCGGGCGATCCACTCGGGCACGCGCTTGTCGGCGGGGCGGTAGCGCTCCTCGTAGACGATCAGCAGGGCGGCTTCCATGATGCCGTCGGCGAGCGCTCCGCGCGTCAGGCAGCGAAAGCGCGGGATACCCGCGGGCGGAAACAGCACCGGGATGGGCACGAGGCTGTCGAGGTACTCGCAGATAACTTTGCTGTCGAACAGGTGCGTGCCGTCTTCGAGGATGAGTGCCGGGATTTTCTGCAGCGGATTGGCGGCGGCGAGTTCGGCATTCTGCCCGCTGCGCGTATCGCCATGCACGGTGTCGACGTGATCCTTGAGCCCCTTGACGATGGCCGTGATCTTGACCTTGCGCCCGAACGGCGACGCGGGAGCGGAATAGAGGCGCATCATGGGAGAGGTCTCGCAAGCGTTGATCGGCGCGCGAGAGATAGCAGGTTCACAAACGGAAATCAGCACGCAGCAGCACGGTACCATCCCCATTTTCGTCATGGCCGCCTTCGCGGCCATGACGTTGTTGGGTGAATTACTCGGCAGCCACAGGTGCGAAGCGCCGTTTGGCTTCGAGCGCGAGGCCGAACCCGACCGAGTTGAACAGATCGCCCTCTTGCGCGTGCGCGCGCGGCAGGAGTGAAGTCATGACGCGCTTGACGGCGGGCACGGCGGAGGTGCCCCCGGTCAAGAAGATCGTGGTGATGGCGGTGTCACGGCGACCAGAGGCTTTGAGGGTGGCGAGCACGGTTGCGGCAAGACGCTCAAGTTCGTCCGCAATCGAGTGCTCGAAAGCCGCCGCGTCGGTGTGAACGCACAAACGCGGCACGACGGCGCGCAGATCAATGTCCACATCGGCCCGCGCGGAGAGGTCGATCTTGGCCTGCTCGACGGCGGCGGCGATGAGGTGGCCACGGTGGCGCGTGATGACGTCGATGTAGCGGCCAAAGAATTCGGGGTCTTCGCAGTCGGCCAGGATCTGCTTCAAGGTGATCATGTTGGCAGGCGTGGCGATGGCGTGAATGCGGTGCCAGGTGGCGAGATCGACGAACGGCCAGCGCGGCAGCAGACGGCCCTTCTTGGTCAATGCGCGCGAGCCGAAGTGGGGCATGATCGCGGACATGGAGAGGCGCATGTCGAGATTGGTGCCGCCGACGCGGATGCCGTCGTTGGCGAGAATGTCGGACGAGCGGTCGGATTTGGCGCGGCGGTCGGGGCCGACCTCGACGATGGAGAAGTCGGCGGTGCCGCCGCCGATGTCGGCGATGAACACGAGTTCGCGTTGATCGAGTGCATGCTCGAATGACAGTGCGGCAGCGATCGGCTCGAACTGGAACGCGATTGCGGTAAATCCGGCTTGGCGCGCGATGTCGCCCAGCTTGGCTTGTGCGCGCAAATCGACCGCATCGTTGTCGTCGACGAAGTGGACCGGGCGGCCCATGACAACCTCGTCGATGGGCGTTCCAGCGAAGGCTTCGGCCTTGGCTTTGATGTGGCGCAGGAAACCCACAAGGATGTCCTCGAACGTGACGTAGCGCCCGCCCACGGCGGTCTTTTCGGTGATGAGGTCGGATCCCAGAATCGATTTCAGCGAGCGCATGAGGCGGCCCGGCTCGCTGTTGGTGTAAGCGCGGATGGCGGCGCGGCCATAAACGGGCGTGTCGCCGTCGGCGGGATAGAAGATGGCGCTCGGGATTGTCGTGTGATCGTCCTCGACCGGCACGAGGACGGTCTCACCGCCCCGCACGATGGCGATGGTGGAATTAGACGTGCCGAAGTCGATGCCGCAAACAGTTTTCATGGTGGCCTTTCGTGGGCATCGATTGCGCGCGGGGTTGCCACGCCGCAAGGCGTTCTTTCAGCACGACGCGGCCGCGCGCCAGCAAAGAGACCATGGCAAGTAGCCTACGCGCTGCCGCACCGCAATAAGAGAAGCTGCCACATCATGGGCAAGGTTAGAGGCTAGGTACAACGTGGGGGCTGCGTTCAAGTGAGTTGTGTGAATTGTGATGCGTACTGCCCTGATCTGCTTGCTGTTTTTTACAACGAATGCCACGACGGCGGTGCACGCGGAATCCTGTGCGCCGGTATCAGGCGACCCGAACGCAAAGACCTGTGTCCAAGGTTACACGCTTAACGTCGATGCACTCACCGCACTGCAGATTTCGCCACCGCGCACTCAGTTCCTGAGCGACGACGTGCCGTGGATCGCGCAGGCGGGCGTGCCGCCGCCGCTGGAGGTCAAGCCGGGCGATACCGGCGCGACGATGAAAACGAGCCTCGGCCAATGGCGCGATTTCAATCAGCAGGTGCTGGCCAAGCGCATTGACGCGGCAAAGGCGATGAAGCCAACTCTGCCGCAGCCCAAAGCGCCGGTCGTCCTGCCCTCGCCATTCGAGTTGTGGACGACGGTTGATCTTCAGGGCCTTGCGCACGCGACCGATAACACTGTCAAAACCGGTGTCGGTGCCAATTACAAGCTGACCAAGACGACGGTGGTCGGCGTGTCGGCCGAACACGCCGACGCTAAGCCCGTCGCAGCACTTGGATCGCAAGACGACAAACTTGCCGCGCATATGACCGTTCAGCCGTTCTCGTTTGTGTCGATCGACGCCAAAACGGTGCGCGCGACGGGCGCGGCGGGCGCGAGCAAGATCGACAACAGCTCAGTGAGTATCGCGCCGAAACTGAAATATCCATTCGCAATTGGCAGCGGCCAGACCCTGGAGCCGTTCGTGACCGTCAAGGATGAACTGATCTCCGGCACCACCGCAGACATGATCGACGGCACCAAACGCACGGTAACGGCTGGAACGGGCGTGACCCTCGCCAAACCCGGCAGCTACACCATGTCCGTCACCGCCGACGCCGAAAACCTGGGCGCGGCAGAACCAGCAAATTACAAAAGCCGGTTCCAGCTGAGCGTGCCGTTGAAGTAGTTGAACGTCAACGAGACACCCAAATACGTCATGTCCTCGAAGCTGAATTCCATAACGCAAACAATGCCCGATGATGCTTGCCGTGGGTGGCCGCCTTCGCGGCCATGACGTTATCGAGAAGACGAATGTGAAACCATCGCGCCCAGACCTGCGCCGCCCGTTCTTTGCCGACGGCCTCTCCCCCTTTCGTCATGGCCGCGAAGGCGGCCACCCACGACAGCTATCCCCGGAAGTAACCTCTCAACCTAATCTCGACCTCAAGACGTCCACCGGTCCTTCCAGGATTTCTCTCGAATCCACGTCATACAAATCTACCCATTCCGGATTCATTTCCTGGATCAAGCGCACCTTCCAGGCGCGCTTCCATTTCTTAAGTTGCGACTCCCGCTGGATCGCCAATTCCATCGTTTCGTGCATCTCGTAGTAAACGAGCATGTGGACGCCGTATTTCTTCGTGAAGCCCTCGAAAAGATCCTGTTTATGGACTGAAACGCGCACAACTAGATCGCTCGTTACGCCGATATAAAGAACGCCATCGCGCTTGCTTGCTATCAGGTAGACGCAGGGAATTTTCGTTCGCCAATCGGTCATGCGCTCCCTCACAGGCAAGAAGTGGATTGGCCGGAATTCCATAACGCAAACAATGCCCGTTGATGCTTGCCGTGGGTGGCCGCCTTCGCGGCCATGACGAAAGGGGGCGAAGCTTATCTTCTTCAGAGGCGTACCGATCAGAGCAGATGGGGCAACGAAATAAGTGTAGTCGCGAATAGGAAGCAAAATGCAAAATCCAGAATCGTGCGGATGTCACCGGCCTTAAGCTTTAAAAGAACTATTCTTTGATATGTCCGTCGAATTCCAAGAGCGCTCTTGTCCTGCGATTGCCGCTTAGCTTCTTCCCAAATTTTAGAGCTATGTGCTCCAGAAAGGAGTATTCCAACGATGATCGGAATCATAAGTAAGATCAGACCGTGCGATCTCTCAATCGCCAACTGGATTGTTTTCAGGAATTCAAGCATCCCCTAAGCCATCTCGCTCTCACTCGCGGCGGTCTCGTATGCGTCCGTTGCGGTGAGCCACACATCCTCGGCTTCCGACAACTTCTTCGCCAAAAGCCCGCGATCCATAGAGAGCTGCTTCGCCTTGGCGGGATCTTTGGTGTAGAGCGCGGCATCACCCAGAGCCGCATCGAGCTTGGCGACTTCGGCGGTCAATTTCTCGACCACCTTTTCCGCTGCTTGCATGGTCTTCTTGAGCGGAGCGAGTTCAGCCCGCCGCAAGGCGGCCATTTGGCGTTGCGCGGCGCGCGTGTCGACGGCGGACTCCGCCGTTTGCGCCTTCGTCTTGTTGCTGCGTTCGGCGAGCAGTTCGGTGCGGTAATCGTCCATGTTGCCGTCGTAATTGCGTACGCTGCCGTCCTTGACGATCCACAACCTGTCGGCGGACGCTTCCACGAGATGCCGGTCATGCGAGATCAGGATCACCGCACCCTGGTATTCGGCCAGCGCCTGGATCAAGGCCTCGCGGCTATCGACGTCCAAGTGGTTGGTCGGCTCGTCGAGGATCAAAAGGTGCGGCGCATGGAAGGCTGTTAGCGCGAGCAATAGGCGGGCTTTCTCGCCACCCGACAACTTCGAGCACTTGGTATCGGCCTTGTCGATGGAGAACCCGAATGTCCCAAGCTTGGCGCGCTTTTGCGCTTCGGTCGCGTCCGGCATCAGCTTGACAATATAGTCGTATGGCGTCGCGTCTTCGTTGAGGTCGTCGAGTTGATGCTGGGCGAAATACCCGACCTCGACCTTCTGCACCCCCCACACCTTACCCGACAACGGCGCAAGCCGTCCCGCGATCAGCTTGGCAAAGGTGGACTTGCCATTGCCGTTCTGGCCCAGCAGCGCGATGCGGTCGTCCTGGTCGATGCGCAGATTGAGCCGGCGCAGGATCGGCGCATCAGGCGAGTAACCTGCAACGGCGTCCTCCATCCGTATCAGTGGCGAGGCGAGCATCTTGGGCGGATTGGGCAGCGAGAAAGGGATCACACGATCCTCGATCTGCGCGTTGATTGGCTTCATTTTAGCGAGCAGCTTGACGCGGCTCTGGGCCTGACTGGCTTTGGTGGCCTTGGCCTTGAACCGGTCGATGAACGCCTGGATTCGCTTGCGCTCGTCGTCTTGCTTCTTCTTGAGCCGCAGATCCTGGCTCATCTTCTCGGCGCGCATGTCCTCGAAATCGTCGTACCCGCCGGCATAAAGCGTGAGCTTTCCCCGATCCAGATGCAGGATCGAGGAGACGGCGCGGTTCAGCAGGTCGCGGTCGTGGCTGACGATGAGCACGGTGTAGGGATAAGCCTTGAGATAGCTCTCAAGCCACATCGTGCCTTCAAGGTCGAGGTAGTTGGTCGGCTCGTCGAGGAGAAGAATTTCAGGCTCGAGAAACAGCACAGACGCCAGCGCCACGCGCATCCGCCAGCCGCCCGAAAACGACGAGCAGGGCCGCCGCTGCGCATCTTCGTCAAAGCCCAGACCGGATAAAATCTGCGCCGCCCGCGACGGCGCTGAATGTGCGCCCATATCGTTGAGCCGCAGATGAATGTCGGCAATGCGGTGCGGGTCGGTCGCGGTCTCGGCCTCGCTGAGCAGGCCCGCGCGCTCGGTATCGGCAGCCAGCACCCATTCGATGAGCGTGGCGTCGCCGCCCGGCGCTTCCTGCGCGACATGGCCCAGCCGCTTCTGGCGCGGATACTGGACGGTCCCGGTATCGGGCACAATCTCCCCCATGATGAGGCGCAAGAGGGTGGTCTTGCCAGCCCCGTTGCGGCCCACGAGTCCGGCCTTATGGCCAGCGGGAATAACGGCGGTCGCCCCGTCCAGGATCGGCCGCCCCTCGATGCGATAGGTGATGTCGTTCAATTGCAGCATGACGCGAGGGGATAACGGGTGCGGTGCCCCTTGTCACGGGTGCCAGGGTCGCGGCAGCCGGAAAAGAGGGTTGCAGGTAAGAGTGGGTTCCCGGTTTTGTCTCAAATCTCGATCCCGAAGCGGCCGAGAACCGCGAGCATCAGGGCATACCCGCCAGCTGTTAGGGCAATTGAAACGGCCAGAGACGGCACAAACCCAAGCCCGCCGCGAAGCAGTAACGGCAGGGCGACGAACAAAATGAGCGACGGCAGCACCAGCCAGAAAATGCCCGTCGACAGGGCCGCGACTTTCTCGGTGTCGCCCGTGTCCGCATAGAGCCAGACGAACGCCAGCACGGACGTGAGCGGCAACGACGCGAGGATCGACGCCAGCAGCACGCTTCGCTTCCCGGCCTCCGCAATCGCGACGACCAGTATGCTCGTCAATGCGACCTTGATGAGTGTTTGCAGCATGGGATTCGGCTCGTGCTAACCGCTGACAACTGGCCGGAGGGTTTCGCCGAGCAAGCGTTCCTGGGTGCCCTCGTCGGTGATGGAGATGTGGGCAACGAACCAATCCTGAACCATCTGGCAGACGCGCGCCGGTTCGGCGCGTGCCAGCGCATTGG
Source organism: Hyphomicrobiaceae bacterium (assembly GCA_040080145.1). Taxonomy (GTDB): domain Bacteria; phylum Pseudomonadota; class Alphaproteobacteria; order Rhizobiales; family Hyphomicrobiaceae; genus JANXVY01. Next base: position 2,632 of record JBEBJA010000212.1, on the reverse strand, counting down.
GGTCGGCGAAAGTGGCAACGTCGGTCTGTGACCATCCCAGTTTCGACAACTGTTCCATCAGGGCGTCATAATCGGTCTTGATCGGCTTTTCGTGCGTGATCGGAGACTTGCGTCCTTCCCCGATGGCATCGAAGATGGCGGCGACCTGAAGCTGCATCGGCGATTTCACGCCATTGGCGTTCTGGAACTGATCTATGACGCCGGGAGTGCCTTCACCCTGGGAGATGAAGTTGAAGCATACCGTTGTGCTCTGTGCCTTAAGCTGGCGCAGGTTCTCAAGAAAGGCCGACGCCAGCGCGCGAAGTTTAGGCGTGCTTGCAGCCAGCGCCGCACTGGCATTCTGACGCCGCAACGAAATCAATTGATCGACCAGGACCTTGTTGATTTCGTCTTCAGGCTTGTTCTCGCTGGCGAGTTGCGCCGCCTCACGCAGGCGTTCGCCGTACCAATCTGGGAACTCACGCTTGATCACGGGCCAATGGGCAGTCTGCTGCCAACGGGCTTCAAGAGATGCCGTTTTGTTCGCACGCGTCGTCAAGTTGGCTGTCACGGCTTTAAGGTCTGGTAATCCCTGGATTGCGCCGGGATTGGCTGCCACCCAAACGCCGCCCACAACCGCAAGGCCCACGATTGAAAGGGCCGCGATCGCACCCTTGTGAGATCGGGGGGGCTGGCCGGGTTCTGCTTCTGGCCGGGTGTCGACGGGGGTCATGGCGACGCGGCGATTGGGCTGCGTCGTCTCCCGCGGTGCCGGCCGTTGGGTCTGCTCGCGTTGCGCACCAAGGCGCTCGCCGTTGCCCGATTGCGCGGCCGGTTGAGCCGTAACCGGCCGCTGTGTGGGCTCGGTCCGGTATGGCGGCGCGACGGGCAGTTTGCTTTCTTGCTGCGGCGCACGAGCAGAAAACGGCGCAGGACCCAATTGGTTTGGTGCAGGCTGCGAGGCGGGCTGCCGGGCGGGGGCAGGTGCAGGCGCAGGCGCAGGCGCTTGAGGTGCCGCGCCAAAGGTCTGCGCCGCCGGTTCGCGCGCAACTGGTTGAGAAGGCCGGTGGTCGAACGCGGCACCATCATAGCTGCCGGGCTGGCCCTGCACCGATGATCGCGCCGGAGCGTCACGGTTTACGGCAGGCTCGCGGGGGGCTGGAACGGCAGCAGCCGGAGACGGTCCGATAGGGCGCGAAGCTGGCGCGCTTTGCTGTGCGGGCTGCTGCTGCTGTGCAGGCTGCGACGGTGGTGGTGCGGGTGCTGCTGCCGCCGGTTTGGGCGGCGCGGCTTCTGGAGCGGCGGGCATGAACACGCTGAGGGCCGGGCGCCACTCGGCAAATCCCGGCTTCCAAACCAAATCCGAAGTACGAAAGTAACCGTGCTGAGCGATGGCGTTGATTTCGGCGTCGGAAATGGGGCCGGTCTGCTTGCCGTCGCGCGCGATATACCACTGGCTCGCGTCTTGTACCGTCATACCAACCCCACACTCGCGTCTGTCATGCTTCTCAGCCTTTGATACCAAAAGAGTACAAACCCGGCTATTGCACGGCAAATCCTACGCACAACGAATAATTATCGTACAGCACCTTACCCGGTGCGTTGAGACAACGGTGCGCTTGCTGGGGGCCGCTTCGTCGCGCTATATCGCGCCGCAAACCAAATTAATGCAACGCAAGAGAGAGCCATGTCGATCGAACGCACTTTTTCCATCATAAAGCCTGACGCCACCGCACGCAATCTCACCGGATCGGTGAATGCCGTCATCGAAAAGGCTGGCCTGCGGATCGTCGCCCAGAAGCGCGTTCGCTGGACCAAGGCCCAGGCCCAGGCGTTCTATGCCGAACACGCCGCCCGTCCATTCTACGGCGAGCTGGTGGATTTCATGACCTCGGGCCCGATTGTGGTTCAGGTTCTGGAAGGCGAAGGCGCGATTGCCAAATATCGCGAAGTCATGGGTGCGACCGACCCCAAGGAAGCTAAGGACGGCACGATCCGCAAGCTGTTCGCAGTTTCAAAGGGCGAGAATTCGTCGCATGGTTCCGACAGCGCCGAAGCTGCCGTCCGCGAAATCGCCATGAACTTCGCTCTGCACGAAATCGTCGGCTAAAGCCGGTCACTCCAAAACTGAAAAAGGCTCCCGCGCGGGAGCCTTTTTTTTTGCCGAGAATGAGCCACTCATTCCGTCATCGCCGCAACGGCGGCCACCCACGACAACCCACATTAACGTCTAAGTCGAAGAAACTGAACGCTCGCAAAACCATGAAGACCAGCCCGCAGAAGTTTTGGCGGCAGTGTCTCAGTTTGAAATCCTCACTTGTTCCCTCCCCACAGGGGGGAGGGAGAGGTTTGGCCCAATATTTCAAACGGAGAAAGTACCGTTTTGGCTCTTCGTTTGACAGCCTGCGGGCTGGTATTCTCTATACTTTGCGGGTGGCCGCCCCACCAACCCCACGCGCGGATACCAAACCGCAGATGTCAGTACTTTTGCGGGTTGGTATAAGCAAGCATGTAAAGCCTGCCCCAGTTGATACATGTCGTGGGTGGCCGCCTTCGCGCATAGGCGCCAACATAGCGAAACGGTGGCCCCCTCTCCCCCTGGGGAGAGGGTTGGGGTGAGGGGGCTCTTCTGCAAAGCCAGCCGAGTGAAGGC
>JBEBJA010000220.1:0-1520 GCA_040080145.1 Hyphomicrobiaceae bacterium | reverse complement strand
ATGACTGATATCGACCCATCGATCGAGTTGGCGATCACACGGATGATGCAGCAGCAGGAACCATTGCCGCTAACGGTGATGACGACCGATTATGATATTGTGCGCGGCAATCGGGCGGCGGTCTCAGTTTTCAAACATTTTACATCGGATACCGGTCTCAGCACTGCGCGCGTCAATCTGTTCGATCACGTTTTTGATCCGCGTTTGGGACGGCCGTTTATCAAAAACTGGGATACGCTCGGGCGACGGATGGTGGCGCGACTGCATCGCGACGCATTGCTGCGCGGCAGCGACGCTCGGCTGTGGACGTTGCTTGAACGCGTCCTGGCCTATCCAAATGTGCCGCAAGCGTGGCGGCAACCGGAATTTGCCAACATGTGCGAGGCGACGTGTCCGCTCATTCTTGAGCGTGGTACCCTTACGATGCAGTTTCTAACGACGATTACGGCTTTCTCAGCGCCGCAAAATGTGACGGTCGAGGAAATGCGGATCGAGAGCTATTTTGCACTTGATGAAGCGACCCGGGTCGCGTGCGAGGCGTTTGCTTGCGGCGATAATGGTTGAGAGGGCTGGGCGCGTGTGAGGTGGTGGTGATCTTGCCGTGAACAGCCCCCCACCCCTTGCCCCTCCCCACGTTGGGGGAGGGGTTAGAGCGGCGTCTCGATGAGAAGCGTACTGTCCGCCGCCGCATCTTGGATGCCTCCCTCCCCCCACTCAACGCTTCTTTAACCCGACGCTCGGTAGGGTTTGGGGACTTGCGTGTGCGTCGAGCGGCCGGGGGGATGATCCTGCGTGGCCGAAATGGGCAATTCCGTGCGCGGCAAAGATCTCAGCTACTTCATTTCTGGTTTTGCGCTCGCGACCATCGCGGGCGTGGTGCTGCGGGCGAGCCCGGCCAATGCGCAGGGGGTGTCAGAGACCACGATACCCAAGGTCAATCAGCGGGTGCAGACCTCGCGCGGGCAGGATGTGTCGCGGATCGTGCGCACTGTGCCACAAGTTGCAGAGCCCGCTGAGGCGGCACCCAGTGTTGCAGCTGCCGTGCCGACGCGGCGTGGTGATGGCGACCGTGATGTGCTGCCCGAGGACGGCGAAGACCCGACACGGGTTGCACAGGCCCGCGAACGCCAGGACGGCGATCCCGAGCCGCTGATGGCGCCGGGCGCAGAAGCTGACGGCGACATCAACGTGTCCGCGCCAGTGGCTGCGGCTGAGGGCACGGAGTCGGTGGCGGGAGATCATCGCTCGGCTGAGGACCGCGCTGCATTTGAGACGCCGGCAGCGGGCTATGACGCGCTCGCCTTTCAGATCGAACTTGATCCGGCGACAGATCGACGGCCTGCACGATTGGCGCGTTTCGAGCCTTACACACCCAAAGGTGTGCGCGCGGGAAGTTGGGTTATTTTTCCGGAAATCGAGAGCGGCTTTTCGGCGACCAACAACGCCTTGCGCGGCACGGATCGGCGCTCGGATTTGATCTTTGACGTGCGGCCAACATTGCGGGCGGTGACGGATTGGAA
>JBEBJA010000018.1:0-7510 GCA_040080145.1 Hyphomicrobiaceae bacterium | reverse complement strand
CGGAAAAGAGCTTTGCGATTTCAATGAGTTGATTTTTCGTCAGCCCGCCAGAAGAAGCCCGAAGGCCGTAGCCTTCGCTACGGACAAGGGGTTCGACGCCGCGGATGACAAAAAGGAACCATTGAAATCATGAAGAAACTTTCCGGACAGACTCTTAGCCTTTAACGCCCGAATGTATCGACAGAGCACATCTTCATCAGCAAGGTATTTCGCAGTCAGTGGTTTTCCGTCCGGCAACTGAACTTGCCATTTACTACCCGCCACGGCTGTTACAATTTTTTCTTTTCGTGAACGAGCTACCTTGGTCGTGTCTTTTTCGGTTAGCTTCATTTTCTTTTCAAGTTCCACATCCACTGATGCCTTATTATCCTTAGGGGATGTTCCCAGCCCAAGCTTGACCTTGACTCCCGCCTTAGTTTCGGAAGTCATATTTTGGGTTTTATTGCTTTGCGGTGAAGTGACGCTTCTTTGAACATCATCGTTCATCCGCGTCCCCGGAACCTCACTAAAGCCCATAGGCTCGACGCTAATATATACTCGCTTTAGAGAAACTTGAAATTGCAAGTCCTCGGCAATAATTGGGCTTTGATTAATTCTCAGCTCAGCCCTCAACTCAAGTTCTTCCGAATTTTCACATACGGTTAGTCGCGTGCTGAGCTCAGTAAGATCTGTGAACGGGTTGCGGGTCTGGTTCATGAGCGTCTCCATGCCCTCACTGTTTCCATGGAGCACGGACGAATTCAAGATGTAAGACTAAGAACTGGGGATAACGCACTAGAAAGCGGTGCAACTGGCTATCAATGCATCGCCTCAACTCGCTCGCTGACATCGCCCCTGCATTGAGTTGTCGTGGGTGGCCGCCTTCGCGGCCATGACGTTGATGGGGCAGCGGGCACTTGGGTTGAGCTTCGCGTTCGTTAATGCATGGGTCGCCGGAACAAGTCCGGCGATGACAATGGAGGGGCCCGGCTATGGAGCGAGGGGGGGAGCGCTGGCTCAAGCAGGTCGCGGCCGTTAAGCAGCTACCATCACGGCTTGGGATGTGAGGGTCGTCAGGGCGGCGGTGAGGTGTTCGCGGGCGGCAGCGTGGATGGCGTCGTCATCCGTGAGAGGCGTTCCGGCGTGCTGGAACACGATGCGGCCTTCGCGGGCTTTGGCGCGCAGCACTTCGACGAGGGCGTCGGTATCGTTGGTGCCATCGAGCAGGGGGAGGACCGCTAGCTGGACGATATTGAGGGTGACGTTTTCGTGGCGCGCGTTGGTGGTCCAGGCGCGTCCGGCACTGGCGTCGGCGCGGGCGATGTCGAGGGCGCGGGGACGTTCGTCCAGCGTCATCTGCGGAGCGAACGGGACCGTCGTGACGTCAGCCATGCCGATCAGCAGCATTTTGAAGAGGGCGTCGAGGATGAGGGTGTGCTGAGCCTCGGTGACGGCGGGGAAGACCGGGGCGGGCGAGGCCGGGATGATTTCAGGCGTGGGCGACGAAGAAGCGGAAGGCGAATGAGGAACAACCCGATGATTTTCAGAAGAGGTGTTCGGAACAGATTGGATTTGATGTCCGGCAGTACCGGAGTGGTTAACAGCGGGGTCCAATGTGGGGTGAGGAGCCGCGGAGGAAGACGTGGAAGAAGCCGGAGGAAGAATCGGAAGATCATCGGAAGAAGTGTTCGGAAGAAGATTTGCTCGATGTCCGGGATGGGCCGGACCATGGGGCAAAGAAAGGCCGGAGGAGGCGACTTGGGTGGGGGTCAGGGTGCGGGGGTAATGCGCGCCTAGGTTGACGAGGCAATCGCGAACGTAGGCGCTGCCAGTGGTTAGCGTGCGGCCCGCTGCGTCGCGCAGCGCATAGACCGGGCTGTCAGACTCGGCGGTGGTGGACGGTCCCGATGCGTCCTGGACAAGGCTGACGCGGGCCTGCACATTCAAACCTTCAAGGCACGACGGCGACAGGCTGCGGACGATTTTTGCCGCTTGCGTGCCTTGCACCAGAAGCGTCTGCCGGAACGTGCGGCCGGTCAAAAAGTCGATGTATTGCTCCATCCGGTCGAGATTGTTCTCCGACAATTCGCGTAGCGCGCGACCCTTTTCGGCACCAAAACTTTCCGCAATCGTGATGTTAAAATTGGCTTCCGTCAGATACGCGAGCCCGGCGTTTTTCGCCTTGGCGAGGAACTCGCCGACGTAACACGGGTCGTTGGTGTGCTCGAGGTGATCGTGGAGGATGTAGTAATCTTCGTGACCGGCCATGGCCTTGGCCTCCTGGCGCAGCAGCTGGCCGTAGGGCGTCGCGCCGTCGGCGATTTCCGCGAGCTGATTGAGGAACGCGCGGGCCTTCCCGGCGCGCGCTGCGGGGTTTGATTCGCCCCCGGCATGGAACAGCATCGCCTCGCGCAGAACGCCGCGCAGCCGCCAGCCGGGATGGACGTTGTAACTGATGTAGGCGACGCCGTTTTCGCTGAGATTCTCGTGCGCCACGCGCAGGATCGCATCGCGCACAGGTTGTGGAACCCAGCTATAGACGCCGTGACAGATGATGTAGTCGAAGGTGCCATGTCCGCGCGACAGGTCCAAGATCGACTGTTGGCGCAAGGTGATATTCGTGAGGCCCGCCTGAGCGATGCGCGCGCGGCCGGCTTCGACCTGATTGGGCGAGAGGTCCACGCCGACGAATGTGGCACGCGGGAAGGCGCTCGCGAGCGGGATGATGTTGCCGCCTGAGGCGCAACCAAGCTCCAGAATACGGGCGTTCTCGACGTCAGGAGGGGTCAGTCCGAACACACGGGCGAGCGCTGCCGATCGGGCCGGATGGGTCTGCGGGAACGGACGCGATTCATAGGGCACTTCATCGTAGGCGGCGGCGATGGCGCGAGCGGAGGTGTCTGGTGTCGAAAGCGCGGTCATGCGGGTCTCCATTGAGGTTTCCACAGGGCAACATCTGTTCGCTTAAGATTGCAATCTTAGATTGCTAATTGTCCTCAGGCAGTCTTAGCTCGTGAACAAGACGTGACAAGTGATTCGCACTTTGGAGACCGCCCGATGCCGACGATCAAAATGCTGTTTGCTGCACTGTTGCTGGCGGCATTTCTGGGGCCGCTGGCCGCCTTGGCGCAGGCCCCTGGCGGCGATGGCTTGACGTCGGTGGCGATAGATCCGTCCCTGTTTCGCGAGGGTGCCATCAAGCGGTTTTCGGGGACCCATGAGGCGTGGAATTACGTGTGCGACGAGGTCGCGAAGATGAAGAAGCGGTTCTGCTCGTTGCGCACGGCGGTGAAGGATGGGTCGGGGCGCGTGGTCGCGGCGTTGACGGTTTCGACGGGTGAGGATGGGCGGCCAGCGGCGTTGCTCAAGATGGCGGCGGCGAGCTTCAACGAGGCGGGAATAGAGGTCTCAGTCGTCGCGGAGGGCGCAGGGGCGGCGGCCGGTGCAGCCGGTGTTACGAAAGCTGCGGCGAAAGGAAAATCTAAGGCGCCAGCGGTCACCAAGGTGTATCCGGCGGCGTGCACGGGCTTAGTTTGTCAGATGGTGTGGACACTGCCGGCCGATCAGATCGCGGCGCTGAGTGCCGGCAGCGGATTGCAGTTGCGGTATACGACGCCAGCACCTGGCGTGTCGTCGCTGGCGGGCGCTCTGAAGGGTGGCGCTCCGCAGCCTGTGGTTGTTGCCGTGCCCGGCAAGGGCTTCGCCGCCGCAGTCGACGCAAGCGTAAAGCCGTTACAGTAAACAGCACCTCATGTCGGTGTTCGGAGACCTTTCTGGCCTCTTCCGAGGTCTTGTTCGGAGGTCTTCCGAGGTCTTGTTCGGAGGTCTTCCGAGGTCTTGTTCGGAGGTCTTCCGAGGTCTTGTTCGGAGGTCTTCCGAGGTCTTGTTCGGAGGTCTTCCGAGGTCTTGTTCGGAGGTCTTCCAAGGTCTTGTTCGGAGGTCTTCCAAGACATGTTCGGACGCCTTCATTTCTTCTTCCAGCCGTGTTCCGGTTCGTCCTCCAAACAAGCACTTTACAACAAACCGACCAGTCGGTATAAATTCGGCGTGGAGGACTCGATGGTTAAGGCCGCCAAAAAAATCTCTGCACGGATCAAAATTTTGGATGCCGCTTTGTCGGTCATCCGAACCCAGGGGTACGCCGCGACCAGCGTCGATGATTTGTGTTTCGTCGCCGCTGTAACCAAAGGGGCGTTTTTCCATCACTTCAAGAGCAAGGAAGATCTGGCGGTTGCCGCAGCCCAACACTGGTCGGAACTGACCGGCGGCCTTTTTGCCGCCGCTCCCTATCATTCCCATGCCGATCCGCTCGACCGCGTGCTCGGCTACCTTGATTTTCGTGCCGCCATTTTGCAAGGCGCACTGCCCGCATTCACCTGCCTCGCCGGCACCATGGTGCAAGAGACGTATGATTCGCACCCAGCGATCCGCGATGCCTGCGCGCTGTCCATCACCGGCCATGCTGCCAAGATCGAAACCGATATCGCCGAGGCCATGGAACACTACGGCATCGTTGCCGATTGGAGCGCGGCAAGCCTTGCCCTGCACACCCAGGCGGTTCTGCAGGGCGCCTTCATTCTCGCCAAGGCCACTGGCGGTCCAGAGCTTGCGGCGCAAAGCATCCAGCACTTGCGCCGCTACATCGTTCTGCTTTTCACCACGCCCAGTAAACTGGAGGAAATATCATGACCAAAGTGCCAGCTAAAAGACCCAGGACGGCCCGCAAAGCAACCGTCCTTTCCATTGCGCCTCATCTCGTGGTTGCCGGGGCCGCCGATGCCATCGCTTATTACATCAAAGCGTTCGGTGCGGTCGAAAAGCTGCGCATTCCTGGACCCAACGGCAAGCTCATTCATGCCGCGATTGAGATCGGCGGACTTGCCGTCATGCTTACCGACGAAGAGCCGGCATGGGGCTCGCTGTCGCCCAAAGCCCTCAAAGGAACTCCCGTAACCATCCACTTGGACGTCTCCGACGTGGACACGTTTTTTGCCCGCGCGGTTGAAGCCGGAGCGACCGTTAAAATGCCTGTCGCCGACATGTTCTGGGGTGACCGCTATGGCCTGCTTCAAGACCCATTCGGCCACAACTGGTCCATCGCCACCCATCAGCGCGACATGACCGAAGCCGAATTGCGCGCCGCAGCCGCCGATGCGATGTCGAAGCACGGACAAAATTGCCCAGAGCAGCAGTGAGAGTGAAGGCCAGGAGACCGGTCCAAGAGGCGCTTACATAAGGCAGATAACGTGGATCATCACGTACTCCCACTTTCGTCATGGCCGCCTTCGCGGCCATGACGGTTGTTGCGGGGTTTGCGCTTCGCGCAAACCCCGGTTGCGCGACTCATTTAGCGCTTATGAGTCTTGGCCCCTGCCCCCCCGCGAGCCAGCCCGTGTAGCCCTACGACATCCAATACAAGGAGCACGTCATGCTAGAGATCATTGCCTACATCGCCCTTCTGCTCGCCATCCTGGCCGGAGCCCTCATTTCCATGGCGTCCAGGCGTCCAGATAGCTTCCGCTATGCGCGAACCGCGCGCATCGCCGCGACGCCCGAGCAATTGTTTCCGCTCATCGCCGACCTGCGCCAGATGAACACCTGGAACCCATATGCCTTGCGCGAAAAATCCGGCCCCGGCAGGTACAGCGAACCCGCCAGCGGACCAGGCGCCAAATATGAGTTCGCTGGCCGCAAATCGGGTACCGGACATATCGAAATTCTGGACGCAAAACCGGTCTCGAGCGTTGCCATGCGCCTGTTCATGACCAAGCCCTTCAAGGCCGACAACCGGGTCGATTTCACCCTTAAGCCCGAAGGTCCCGTGACCGCCGTTACCTGGGCCATGAGCGGCCAGCAGCCCCTCATGGCCAAGATCATGACCCTCATCATCGACTGCGATAAGATGGTTGGCAAAGATTTTGATGAAGGCCTGGGGAATTTGAAGGCGATTGCCGAAAAGGGGTAAGCTCCCCCGCGAAGGTTCGCCCGCGACCAGACTCGCGATGCCGGAATCAAAACATTTGATCTTCTTCAAAACAGATGTTTTGACACTGACAATCCGGTCAGGACCCCGTCCGGCAGACGTGCCGGAGGTGGCGCTGCTGCCGGGTTCGCGAGTGACGAGCTATCAGACACCAGACATGCCAACCTAGCCATGCTTTTAGTCTAACGTCTTGAATTAAAAAAAGAAAGAAGCGCATCTGTGGCCAAAGTCGTCGTCCTCGATCCCTCCTGCGCGGCAGCCCACGGCCACCACCTCAATTCGCTGATTGACCTGGCAGCTGCCGTCGCGCCCCAGCCCGCAACCTTTCTCGTCAACGCAGCTCTGCCGGGCAACGCCTTTCCGGTCACGACGCCCGTCCACCGCGTCTTCACCACCACCGTCTACGACGAACCCGGCATCGGCCCCCGTCCCAATGGACGCTTCGCCCGCCGCCTCTGGAAACTGCGCCGCACGCTCGTCAACGCCAGCACCACCTCACGCCGCGCCTTAGCCAATGCCCGGGCGTCCACGTCGGAACGAGCCAGCATCCGTGCCCAGGATTTTGGCTGGTCCTCCTGGCGCACCAAGTGGCCGGAACTGGAATCAGCCCTCGCTCTTGTCGCGAAAACCCCAGTCGACCACCTCGTCGTCCCCTCAGCCGACGTTGAACTGATCTGCGGACTTGCCACCTTGCGCAGCCAAATTCCAAACCTTGCCCACGCGCAGATCCACGCTCGCCTCATCACCTTGACGCCCTCCATCGAACTGTTGCGCGCAAGTCCTGACGCGACGCCTGTCTATCGCGCGCTGATGGCAAAGCGGATGGACAACGTCCACCTCTACGTCGAGACCCCTGCCATGGGCGAACACATCGCAGCCACCTATGGCCTGAGCAGTGACGTATACCCCTATCTGCTCGCCCCCGCCCCGTTCGTCCCCAAGCCCTTTGAAACCAAGCCCTTTGAAACCAAGCCCTTCGAAACCAAGCCCTTCGAAACCAAGCCGCGCGGCCCAGCGACTGTATTCGGTTACTTTGGCGGCATGCGCAACGAAAAGGGCTTTGACCGCCTGCTCCCCATCATCGCCAAGGCCGCCACGACCCGCACCCCGTCCGATCCGCCGCTCGCCTTTATCATCCACGCCAGCGACGCTCGCGGCGCCCGTGCAGACGACCTCCGCCAAGCCTTCGCGGCCCTCACAGGCCCGCTCCTGAAAATAGACTTCATCGCCGGCCCGCTCAGCGGTCGCGACTACCAGACCCGCTTCGATGAAATCGACGTCGCCCTGCTGCCTTACACCGGAACCCGCTATGCCTTGAGCGGCTCCGGCATCGTCTGCGAAGCCCTCTCCATGGGCAAAGCCGTCATCACCTCAACCGGCCTGAGCTTCGGCGGTCAGCTCGATGAAACCCACTCCATCGCAGCCCCTGACGACACAGCCTTCGCCGCCGCCATCCTCTCCATGGCCCGCAACATCCCCCGCTACCGCCAAGCCTCAGCCGCCCGCGCCCAACTCTACCACGCCGCCGCCGCCGCCAACCCCCTCCTC
>JBEBJA010000128.1:0-31629 GCA_040080145.1 Hyphomicrobiaceae bacterium | reverse complement strand
CTGGCGAACACGCTGCTCAAGGAAGATCGCAAGTGGTCCAGCGAACTCCCCATTGCCAAGCCACTTTCTACTTGACCAGCATCACAGATGCTCACCCCGGCCCTCTCCCCAGGGGGAGAGGGAGAAGTGTAGCTGATGCCTTGTTCTGCGGAGCAATGGGGGCGGTCAGCCGCCTTTTACGGTGAAGGCGACGTCGACGTTGTTGCGTGTGGCGTGGGAGTAGGGGCAGATCTTTGCGTGGGCTTCTTTCACAAAGGCTTCGAGTTCGGCCTGGGGGATGCTCTCATCGGTCACATTCATTTTGACGGCGAGGCCAAAGCCGCCGCCTTCTCGTTGACCTATGGTGACGGCGCAGGTGACGGAGGCATTCTTGGCGTTTTTCTTTTGCTGAGAGGCGACGAAATCGAGCGCGCCGCCAAAGCAGGCCGCGTACCCGCAAGCGAACAGGTGCTCGGGTGTCGTGGTGTTGGGCTTGCCGGGGCCGCCCATTTCCTTGGGTACGGAAAGATCGACCGAGACGGAATTGTCTGATGCCTGGGAATGACCGTTGCGGCCGCCGTTGGCGGTGGCTGTCGCGGTGAACAGAGGTTTGATCTGCATGGCGGGTCTCCTGGGTGAGATGGACTGCCCGTAGACTAATTTCCTCGACATGGTGATACTTAAGCCGCCCGTCAACAGTGACGCCGAGGGTACACGTGACGATTTGGAGGACGGATGCGCTGGCTCATCGTTGCCGCATGTTTTTGGTGTGGCCTCTATCCTGCGGTAGCCGGACCTGGGACGCTTCAAGATTTCGTCGACCGGTATCATTGCGAAGTCACCGCCCGTTTGCAGATCCTGTACGGCAAGGACAAATCAACAGAGCCACGGGATCGCTTCATCTCGATAAACGCAAAAACGCATTTGGATAGGTATGTTCAGTGTCTCTTCGAAGACGACAACAGCAGCGTGTTGTGTGAAGTAGCGTCGGGATATTTTTCGGCGAAGGCCGGCCAGCCGCGCCGTTTTTCACTGGATCAAGCCGGCCGTGAGAAAATCAAGGCGTTTGGATTTTCCGATGATGATTCAAAGGGAAATTTCAGGCAGATCGTCGGAGTCAAGGGCGAGGCCAATTTGCCGGTCTTGGCGCGTATGATGTTATCGGTTCTGTATGAGGCTTACGGCGTTGATCTCAAAAGTGAACTTGACATCCGGGCACCTCTGGCCACTCTCGGCCGGGCAAGGACTGCGGCCTGCTCGCCCCGTTCATAGCGCCTGCCAGCCTTGACCGCCAAAGGTTTCAAAGCCGCCGCATTGACGGTGGGGATGCGGGCATCCCATACCGCTCATTATGAAACTCCGTATCATTCCGCTGGTGGTTGCGACGGCCTTGTTCATGGAGAACATGGATTCGACCATTCTGGCGACGGCACTGCCGACGATTGCGCGCGATCTCAATGTCGATCCGATTTCGCTGAAGTTGGCGATCACGTCGTATCTCGTCGGGCTTGCCGTCTTTATCCCGGTGTCGGGATGGGTGGCGGACCGGTTGGGAGCGCGGACGACATTTCGGTGCGCGCTCGTCATTTTTCTCGCGGCGTCGATTGGGTGCGCGTTTTCATCGTCGCTGTCTGGCTTTGTGCTCTGGCGGTTCATCCAGGGGGTGGGCGGGGCGATGATGACGCCGGTTGGGCGGATGGTGATCGTGCGAAGCGTGCCGAAGACGGAGCTGGTTTCAGCGCTGGCGACGCTGACGATCCCGGCGTTGATCGGGCCGATGATGGGGCCGCTGATCGGCGGGATTATCGTGACATACACCGATTGGCGGTGGATCTTTCTGGTCAATATTCCGATTGGCATTGTCGGGATCATTATGGCGACGCTGTACTTTACCGATGAGCGACCACCGGCGACGCCGCTCGACGTAAGGGGATTTCTGCTGTGCGCGGTTGCACTGTTGGGGTTGATCCTGGGGGCGACTGCGCTGGGCCGTCATGTGGCGCCGGACTGGGCCATTGCGACGTCGTTTGCGATTGGGGCGATGGCGGCGTTCGCTTATGTGCGGCATGCGCGGAGCGCAGCGCATCCGCTGCTGGATCTTCGGCTGTTCCAGCTCCCGACGTTCAGTGCGGGGATCTGGGGCGGGTCGCTGTTTCGCGTTGGGGTCGGGGCGTCGGCGTTCCTGCTGCCACTGATGCTGCAGATCGGGTTTGGGCTCGATCCGCTGACGTCGGGGATGCTGACGTTTGTGAGTTCGGTGGGCGCGCTTTTGATGAAAGTCAGCGGCGGGGCTATTCTCAACCGATTCGGATTCCGCCGGGTGCTTATCGTCAACGCAGTGTTTGCGGTGCTCGCGATGGGGGCGATGGGCTTGTTTTCGGCGCAGACCCCTCACGCGGTGATTGCAGCGGTCGTACTGACGGGCGGCGTGTTCCGGTCGCTGCAGTTCACGAGTATGCATGCGCTGTCGTATGCCGACGTGACGCCGAAGGATGCCGGGGCGGCGACTAGTATTTCAAGCGTTGCCCAGCAGGTGTCGCTGAGCATGGGGGTGGCGATCGGGGCGCTGGCGCTGGAGTTGTCGCAGGCGTTCCAACATAATGTAAAGCCGATGGCAGGAGATTTCTCGGTTGCGATTTATGTCGTGGCGGCGATTGCTTCATTGTCTATTATCCAGATGGTTCGGTTGCCGGCAGACGCGGGTGATGAACTGACGGCGGGGCGCTCGCGAAAGCAGGAGCCGCCGGCGGCAGACGTTTAAAGGGATTGCACCATGCTCCACACGACTTGCGCGACACGGGGCATGGTTGTCGCGCCGCATCATCTGGCGGCGGAGGCGGGGCTCTCGGTGTTGCGTGATGGCGGTAACGCGATAGAGGCGATGGTGGCGGCGGCGAGCACGATTGCCGTCGTGTATCCGCACATGAACGGGCTTGGCGGGGATAATTTCTGGCTGATTTCGCGCGGCGGGAAGCCGCCGGTTGCCATCGATGCGTGCGGGGCGGCGGCGGGGCTGGCGTCGGTTCAGTTTTATGCAGAACGGGGGTGCCGGACGGCGCTGCCGTCGCGCGGGCCACTGAGTGCGCTGACGATGGCAGGTGCGGTATCGGGGTGGCAGGCAGCGCTGGAGGTTGCGCGGTCGTTTGGCGGAAAATTGCCGGTTTCGCGGTTGCTCCAAGAGGCGGCGCACTATGCGCGGCACGGTTTTGCGGTATCGGGGACGCAATCAAAGAACAACGTAGGTAAGCGGGCCGAACTGGAAACGGTGCCGGGGTTTTCGGCGAAGTTCATGCCGTCGGGCGGGCCGCCGGTGACGGGGAGTTTGTTTCACAACCGGGAGCTGGCGGCGACGTTGGATCGCTTGGCGGCGGCGGGGCTCGATGATTTTTACCGGGGCGATCTGGCGGCCTCGATGGCTAGCGAGCTGGAGGCGGCGGGTAGTCCGCTGAGGCTGGCGGATTTTACGCGGCATCAGGCATTGTTCGTCGAGCCGTTGCGGGTGGCGCTTTCGCAGGGGGAGGCATACGGTCTGCCACCGCCGACGCAGGGGCTGGCGTCGATGATGATCCTGGGATTGTTCGACCGAATCAAGCCGGACGCGGCGGATGGTTTTGCGTACGTGCATGCGCTGGTGGAGGCGACGAAGCGGGCGTTCATCGTGCGCGACCGGTACGTTACCGATCCAGCGTATATGACGGTCGACCGGCGCACTTTTCTGACGGCTGAGGATTTGGATGCGCGGGCGGCGGCGATTGATTTGAAGCAGACGATGGCTTGGCCGCATTTGGCCAAGAAGGGCGATACGGTGTGGCTGGGCGCGATCGACAAGGACGGGACGGCGGTCAGTTTCATTCAAAGCATATACTGGGAGTTCGGGTCGGGCGTCGTGCTGCCGTCGACGGGGATTGTGTGGCAGAACCGGGGGACGTCGTTCGGGCTCGATCCGGCGCATACCAATGCGCTGCTACCGTTGCGGCGGCCATTCCATACGATCCAGCCAGCGATGGCGTTTTTCGCGGACGGCCGCGTCATGCCCTATGGCACGATGGGCGGCGAGGGACAGCCGCAGACGCAAGCGGCGGTTTATACGCGATACGCCGATTATGGGCAGGATTTGCAGGCGGCGGTGACGGCACCGCGCTGGCTGCTGGGGCGGACCTGGGGGTCGGAGACGACGAACTTGCGAATCGAGAGCCGGTTTGCGCCGGACGTGATTGCGGCGCTCAAGGCTGCGGGTCACGACGTCGAAGTTGTTGGGCCGTTCGAAGAAGCGATGGGGCATGCCGGTGCGCTGGTGGGGCATGCGTCGGGCGCAAAAGTCGGCACCATCGAGGGTGCCAGCGATCCCCGCAGCGATGGGCGCGCGGCGGGATTTTAGGGGTCCGGGTTGGCCGCCGGGTGAGGGTCTGCGGATTTGGATGATGTGCAGCGGGGGCAGTGGTGGCCGTCGAGCATGGCGTCGTCGCAGACGGGGCAGAGGCGGGTGATGCCTTCTTCCAGGCCATGTTTGACGGCGATGCGTTCGTCGAACACGAAGCATTCGCCTTGCCACAGGCTTTGTTCGGGCGCGACGGTTTCGAGGTACTTCAGGATGCCGCCGTCGAGGTGGTAGACCTGATCGAAGCCCATGTGGAGCATGAGGGCGGACGCCTTTTCGCAGCGGATGCCGCCGGTGCAGAACATGGCGACTTTCTTGTGCTTGGTGGGGTCGAAGTTGGCTTTCACGTAGGCGGGGAACTGGCCGAAGCTCGCGGTCTTGGGGTCGAGCGCGCCGCGGAAGGTGCCGACGTCGACCTCATAGTCGTTGCGGGTGTCGATGAGGACCACGTCGGGGTCGGAAATGATGGCGTTCCATTCGTGAGGGGCGACGTAGGTGCCGACGCGGATGGCGGGGTTGGCTTCGGGGACGCCGAGGGTGACGATTTCGCGCTTGAGGCGGACCTTCATGCGCTTGAAGGGTTTGTTGGTGGCGGTGGAGAACTTGACGCTGAGGCCGGTGCAGCGGGGCGTATTGGAGCGGGATTGCTGGGGCGGGTGTCCGGCTGCGGCGGCGTCGAGTTCGGCGCGGATGACGGCGAGCATCGCGCCGATGCCGTCTTGGCTGCCAGCGATGGTGCCGTTGAGCCCTTCGGGAGCGACGAGCAGCGAGCCGATAATGCCGTGTTCAATCGTGGCCGCAAGCAGCCGCTCACGCAAGGCCGGCGGATCGGCGATGGTGACGAATTGATAGAGGGCGGCGACGGTGTAGGTCATGGGGCGGCTCTTGAAAGTGAAGGTGCCGCCATAGCGAAATTGGGCGAAAATTGCAATTGACCGGGATCAGGGAGCGCTGCGCGGTGCGTTGGATTGGGTTCCGCGACCGGTGTGAAGTTACCCCTCATCTGCCCGTCATCGCTGGCGATGCGGGGCATCGACGGGCATCTTCTCCCCAGGGGGAGAAGAAAGTTCAGCTTTGTGCTGATTAAGTAAGCCGCTGAAGGTTCAGGAGGGTGATGGGGCGGACTTTGGCTGGAATTTTCAGGTCGGCGACGGTGGCTTTTGTCTGGGTGATGGTCCAGTTGGCGGTTCGTGCGAGGGCGATGAAAGGGCTGAGATTTTCGCGGCAAGGATCGGCGAGCAGGATGGTGCCGGTGGGGGCGAGGGCGCGGTCGAAGACTGTGAGCAGGGCTGTGTGGTCGTCGCCGTCGTAGGTGATGTCGGCGCCGAGGATGAGGTCGTAGCGGTTGGGGTCTGTCCAGGTGTGCCAGTCGCCGGGATGGCGGGTAATGGTGGTGATGCCGTTGAGGGCGGCGGTGCGGGCGCAGGAGGCGAGGGCTGCTTCGTCGTGGTCGGTTTGGGTGACGGTTGCGCCGAGTGAGGCGGCGACGACTCCGGTCAGGCCGAGGCCTGCGCCGAGTTCTAAGACGGATTTGTTGGCGGCGAGGGTGGGGTTTGCGGTCAGGAGCTGGGCGAGGGCAATGGCTGATTCCCACAGCATGAGGCCGAAGGGGAACTGGGCGCTGGTTTCGGCATGGGAGAGGAGGGCTAATTCGTCGTCGACGGTGTCGATGAGCCAGGAGCGGGTGCCGAGGGGGATTGAGCGGCGCACGAAGGGGAGGTTAGTGGTCATTTCATCCTAATGTCGTCAGGTTGCGTTTGTGGTATAGGTTGGCCGCTTGGATTGGAACATTCGCCATGACCGCACAGCGTAAACTGCCGCCGATGATGACCGTCGCCGATTTTATCGATTGGCCAGGGGATGGTTTGGGCACGCGGTTCGAGCTGATTGACGGCGAATTGCGGGCGATGGCTCCAGCCAGTGGGACGCATGCGGCGATTCAATCGAATTTGACGGTGGCGATAGGTCTGCATCTAAGGGGCCAGTCGCGGTGCCGGATGTTGACGGCTCCTGGTATTCAGCCGCGTGTGCGAGCGGAGTGGAATTTTCGGGTCCCGGATTTGGGAGTCACGTGCTCGGCTGATCGGGCTGGGCAGATTATGATTCCTGATCCGGTATTGCTGATCGAGGTGTTGTCGCCGGGGAATGTGCAGGAGACGTATGAGGCGGTGCGGTGTTACGCGACGCTGCCGAGTGTGCGGGATATTTTGATTGTGCATTCGACGCGGGTGCGGGCGGAGTTATGGACGCGGGATGCCAAGGGCGATTGGCCAATGAACCCGGCGGAGATTGATGGCGGACTGGTGCCGCTGGTGAGTATCGCGTATCAAGTTGATCTGGCTGAGGTTTATGCGGGGACGCATTTGATCGAAGGTAACATATGACCGCACAGCGTAAGTTGCCTGAAGCCCCGATGACCCTGGACGAATTTTTCGTCTGGGACGGTGGAGGGCATGTGGGGAAGCTTGAATTGGTCGATGGCGTGGTTCGCGCGATGGCCCCAGCAAGCGCGACGCACAGCATCATTCAGCTCAACATCGCTGCGGCGATCAAAGCGCATTTGAGAGGCGGCCCGTGCCGAGTGGGCACCGAAGCGCCGATCATTCCGCCGATGGCACGGCGGATTAATGCGCGAGCGCCCGACATTGCCGTTACGTGCGCGCCGGTTTCGGATAGTCCGGTTTTTGAAGATCCGGTGCTGATCGTCGAAGTTCTGTCTCCGAGCAATGAGGCGGAGACGTGGGAAAGTATTCATGCGCTTGCGGGACTTGTCTCGCTCAAAGAGATTTTGATTGTTCAATCGACGGCGGTTCACGCCGACGTTTACAGCCGGGCCGCTGACGGGGCGTGGCCGCGCGATCCTGTCGTTGTGGGTGGGGGCGGGACTATTATTCTTGCTTCGATGAGATGCGAGTTGTCGATGGCTGAGGTTTATGCGGGGACGCATCTGCTGGGATGAGTGGTTCTGGACAACCGTTGACGGTCGAGCGGGCCTGGCGGGAGTTGGCGCGGCTGGTGGCGTTTCGTGATCGTGGAGCGCTGGAATCGTTTCGAGCGGCTTACCGGAAGCCTACGCGGTTTGAACTTGGGACAATTGCAATCGCCTTGATCTATTTGCCGGTGGAGATTCTGGGCCTTGCGTCATGGGGAAGGTGGAACCGGCATGGAGTGCGGACGCGGTTTGAGCGGTTGCAACGGCTGGATCGATTAATTTCGGAGCGGGAAGACGTGATCGAGGCATCCGTTACGGGCAAGCGATAACGAAGTTCTGCTGATGTTTGTCGTGGGTGGCCGCCTTCTCGGCCATGACGAAAGGGGGGAGGCCGCGTCATCCCTTGGAATGAGGCGTTACCCTGCGACGCATAAAGGGCTGGACGGATGGGGCGGTTGGGGCGAAAAATGGTCTATTCGTTTGGCAGCGTTCCAGTTTGGACCAAGCCAGCCAGGCTTCCCCTTGCTCCCGTGGGGACGTATGAACGGCCGTCTCCCGCACGCGTTGGTTTGGAGTGACCCCCACCCTAACCCTCCCCGCAAGGGGGAGGGGATAAGTGAAGTTTTCAAACTGAAACAACGGTCCACTTCAATCAGGCGACATTCATGACAACGATCCCCGCAAGGGGGAGGGATAAGTGAAGTTTTCAAACTGAAACAACAGACCACTTCAATCAGGCGACATTCATGACAACGATCCCCGATTTTACGAAGATCACTCTGGCTTCTGGCGTGCAGGCGGCAACTGCGGCGGCGGCATCGGCCAAGCCTGCCGAGAGCTGGGTGACGCCGGAGGGGATCGCGGTAAAGCCGGTTTATACGGCGGCCGATACGGCGGGTTTGGATTTTCTCGAGACGATGCCGGGAGTTGCGCCGTTTTTGCGCGGGCCGTATCCGGCAATGTACGCTTTGCAACCTTGGACGATCCGGCAGTATGCAGGGTTTTCGACGGCGGAGGACAGCAACGCATTCTACCGGCGCAATATCGCGGCGGGGCAGAAGGGGCTGTCGGTCGCGTTCGATCTGGCGACGCATCGCGGGTATGACTCGGATCATCCGCGCGTGCGCGGCGACGTCGGGATGGCAGGCGTTGCCATCGACTCGATCTACGACATGCGGACGCTGTTTTCGTCGATCCCGCTGGCGGACATGACGGTTTCGATGACGATGAACGGGGCGGTATTGCCGGTTTTGGCGCTCTATATCGTGGCGGGCGAGGAGCAGGGGGTACCGGCGGCGAAGCTGGCCGGGACGATCCAGAACGACATCCTCAAAGAATTCATGGTGCGGAACACGTACATTTATCCGCCCGGGCCGTCGATGCGGATCATTTCAGATATTTTTGCGTACACGTCGGCCAACATGCCGAAGTTCAACTCGATCTCGATTTCGGGCTATCACATGCAGGAGGCCGGGGCGACGGCGGACCTGGAGCTTGCTTACACGCTGGCCGATGGCGTCGAATATGCGCGCGCCGGGGTGGCGGCTGGCATGGACATCGATACGTTTGCGCCGCGGTTGTCGTTCTTCTGGGCGATTGGCATGAACTATTACATGGAGATCGCCAAGATGCGGGCGGCTCGCCTGCTGTGGGCGTCGCTTATCAAAAAAGAATTCGCGCCCAAGGATGCCCGGTCGCTGTCGCTGCGGACGCATTCGCAGACTTCGGGCTGGTCTTTAACGGCGCAGGACGTGTTCAACAACGCGACGCGGACGTGCTTTGAGGCGATGGCGGCGACGCAGGGGCATACGCAGTCGCTGCACACGAATGCGCTCGATGAAGCGATTGCGCTGCCGACGGATTTCTCGGCGCGGATTGCGCGCAATACGCAGCTGTTTTTGCAGCAGGAATCGGGCACGTGCCGGGTTATTGATCCTTGGGGCGGGTCGTATTTTGTCGAGCGGCTGACGCACGATCTGGCGGTCAAGGCGATGGCGCACATCACCGAGGTCGAAGAGTTCGGCGGGATGACGAAGGCGATTGCGGCCGGCATTCCGAAGATGCGGATCGAGGAAGCGGCGGCGCGGACGCAGGCGCGCATTGATGCGGGCAAGCAGACGATCGTCGGCGTGAACAAGCTGCTGGTGACGGACGAGGCTAAGATCGACATTCTCAAGGTCGATAACAAGTCGGTGCGCGAGCAGCAGATCGCCAAACTGGAACGGTTGCGCGCGGAGCGGAACCCTGCCGAAGTGAAGGCTGCATTGGCGGCGCTGACGGAGGGTGCGCGGGGGAATGGGAACTTGCTCGATCTCGCGGTCAAGGCTGCGCGGGCGAAGGCGAGTGTGGGCGAAATTTCGGACGCCATGGAAGAAGTGTTCGGCCGTCACCGGGCGGAAATCCGCGCGATTTCAGGCGTTTATCGGGCGGAGGCCGGCGGCATGAATACGAACGTGGCGAAGGTGCTGGGTCTGGTTGAGACGTTTGAGAAGAACGAAGGCCGGCGTCCGCGCATTCTGATCGCGAAGATGGGACAGGATGGGCATGATCGCGGACAGAAGGTGATCGCGACGGCGTTTGCCGACTTGGGCTTCGATGTCGATATCGGGCCGCTGTTTGCGACGCCGGACGAAGCCGCTCGGCAGGCGGTCGAGAACGACGTTCACATCATCGGCGTGTCATCGCTGGCGGCTGGGCATTTGACGCTCGTGCCGGAGTTGCGCGCGGCTCTGGCTGCCGAAGGGCGCGACGACATCATGATCGTGGTGGGCGGTGTGATCCCTCCTGGCGATTATGCGGCGCTCTTTCAGGCGGGCGCGAAGGCTGTGTTTGGGCCGGGCACGAATATTCCGGAGGCAGCGATTGATTTGATCGCGAAGCTCAACGCGGCGCTCGGACATGAGCGGGCGGCGGCGGAGTAATGTTGGGTAGTGGGTCGTAGGGAGTAGGCAGCGAATTGTAGGGTGCAATAGCCTCTTGGCGTATTGCACCGTTTCGCGGCTGGCGCTGGAGCCGGCGCACGGTGCAATACGCTGCGCTATTGCACCTTACGGGCTGATTCGCTTAGGGTCCGTCTGACTTTAATGGAATCAAAGTCGGACCCTAAGCCTCTGTTTGGTCGTGCTTCTTTTCGGAAAACCGGTTCCCACCCCCGCCTTCGCGGGGGCATGCTATTCCGGAAGCACTCTAGCGGATGCGCACCTGACGTTTGGTACCCGCGAGCGGCTCGTCTCAAAACCAAACGTCAGGTGCTAAAGCTACACTAGAATCATAGGCTTGCTAGTGTTCCTTATGGTTCTGACATTTGCTCAAAACCTAGCCGAACCGGGAAGCAAATGTCAGAACCGGAACACTAGCGTTCGCGGTGGTGGGATGGCTCGGTGATGAGCGGTTCTTTTTCTTCGGCTTCAGGCGGCGACATGGTGGTTTGCGGGCCTTGGTTCGCCGCAGCGCGATCGCGATTGATGCGGGCCATCCAGTCTTCTTTGAGCGACTTGCCAGCTTGCGATTTGGCGCGAGTCGTTGCGACCGGGGTCGGTTCCACGGTCGTCATCCATGATCCGGCCGTATCGTTCAGGAGGGCTGGTGCGCCGCTGCCGAGGGAAGCTTGCTTCCCAATTGGGTTGGCGTCGCATCCGCCACGGCATTCGGCCTTTTTGGTGAGGGGAGCGTTAGCGGCTGCCGGGTCGGCGAGGACTGAGCGGACGGCTGCCAGGGGCTTTTTGTAGACGATGTGAGCGCGGCTATCGCCGCATCCTGCTTCGCAAATGACGATGTTATAGTCAGGGGATTGCGTCTGCAGTTGGTGGAGTTTTGGTTTCGTGCCGCGCTGTTCGTTAGCAAGAATTTGTTTCGCGCGCTCTTCGTCCGAAATACCAGCGTTATTGGGAATGACGACCTGGACGGGAGCCGGTGCGGGGGCAGAGGGGCTCGACGGGGCATCGGCAGTTTTCGGCGAAACAACCACGGAGGCGGGACGTTGGACTGGAAGAACTGGCTGTTCAGCGGCGGGCGATGCCGGGAGGCTATTGGTTTGGCTGGCCGGGAGTGGTGCGCGTTCAAGCGTCGCCGTCGCGGCCGGGGCTGTGTTGACAGGTTCTTCTGCGGCTTTTGCTGGGGCTGGCATCGCGGCGGGAGCCTCGACGGCGCGCGCAGTCTGGTCTGAGACGGCAGGTGCGGACACGCCGTTGGCTTCGCTGACGGGTAGTGGCGGGCGTTCCAGGGCGACCGGAGCGGTGGGCGCGTTCAACTTGACGGTTGGGGCGGCTGGTTCGGCTTGGAGGGTAATGGCGGGTGGACTGGTAGGCAGTTGGGCGGCGTTTGGTGCCTCGGGGGCTGCTTGAACGACGCCTGACGCTGAGACCAGAACTGCCGTTGCTACGAGGCAACGTACGAATGAACCACTCATCTCACATACCCACTGATACGAACACCAACGAAGTCTCAACCATCGCAGAAACGTCTAAAGAAATTGGTAATTGATCTGAAAATTCGAACGTGCCGGCTGGCATTGATCCCAGCTAACTCGGAAGCGCCGGTGTTCATGGTGGCCGCCTGGGTGGCCATGACGAAAATGACGGCCGAGTTGCCGTGTCATCCGACGCTCAACTTGGTCCGCTATTGCTCTCGCGCAATTCACTGCAGGATTGACGGTCGTTGGACGCTAGTGTTCCGGTTCTGACATTTGCTTCCCGGTGCGGCTTGGTTCTGAGCAAATGTCAGAACCACAAGGAACACTAGCAAGCCTATGATTCTAGTGTAGCTTTAGCACCTGACGTTTGGTTTTGAGACTAGCCGCTCGCGGGTACCAAACGTCAGGTGCGCTACACTAGTGTTCCGGTTCTGACATTTGCTTTCCGGTGCGGCTTGGTTCTGAGCAAATGTCAGAACCACAAGGAACACTAGCAAGCCTATGATTCTAGTGTAGCTTTAGCACCTGACGTTTGGTTTTGAGACTAGCCGCTCGCGGGTACCAAACGTCAGGTGCGCTACAC
This sequence comes from Hyphomicrobiaceae bacterium, assembly GCA_040080145.1. GTDB lineage: Bacteria > Pseudomonadota > Alphaproteobacteria > Rhizobiales > Hyphomicrobiaceae > JANXVY01. Next base: position 19,346 of record JBEBJA010000128.1, on the reverse strand, counting down.
TAGCGGGTGTGGTGGAAGAATTCGGGGCCGGCGGGGGCGTTGATGATGCGGACGTTGCGGAAATCGGTGCCGGGGGCAGATTCGACGGGTTTGGCCACTGCGGGTTTGGCAGTCTCGGAGACGGCGGGCGCGGTTTTGGCGGTAGCATTGCGCTCGTTCTTCAGCGGGGCTGGCTTAGCCGCTGGCGCTTTGTTTTTGGCAGTCGCGACTGGTGCGGATGGGGCTGCAGGCGACACGGCCGGCGCGAGTTGCGCTGGGGCAGGAGCTGCGGCAATGGGCTGATTGTTGCGGTAGAAGAGCTGAATGCAGGGGTCGGTCTGCTTCAGTTTTTCCAGCGTTTCAGGGCGGGCGTAGACGAGGCGGCCACCGTCACAAACATAGGCGTCGTCGGCGTAAGCGACGTTCGTCGTCAGGGTGGTCGAGAACCCGAGCACGGCAATCCAAGGCAAGTATTTCAGCATGTGACGCTCCCTCCAGAGCACGCATCCTGTTCCCCGCAGGGTGCACTGTCACATTACGGCACAGTGATTGACGGATCGTTTATGACGGATGGCGGGGGAGAGAATTTGCTGATGGGCCATAGGTTCAACCTGATGGCTGCTTGGGTGCCGTCGAACGCCTGGATGACGAGTGGAGGGGACGTGGCGTCCAATGATGAGCAAGCCTGGTGGGCAAACCGACCCCCACCCCTAACCCCTCCCCGCAAGGGGGAGGGGAATCTGGCCTGTGTTGTTTCGGTGGCAACCGGGTGCAACAGTCGTTGTGGTAATGCGCCTAATCTACGTCCGGGGTCTCAGCGGAGGCGGTGATAGGGGCCGGAGGGCGTGGGGATGGATTCAAGGGCGGCGCTTTGGCCGCTGGCTGGGTGTCCGAGGCGCTTGGCGATGTCGGAGATCAGTGCGGATTTATCGACATAGTCTGGGTGATTGAGCCCTAACACCTGGGTGCCGGATTGGCTGACGTCGACGGTTTCGACGCCTTGAACGACGAGGGGGCCTCCTAACAGGAGATCGCCTGCGCGGGGTATGCCGCCGGTGTAGCGGCGTGAGATGTTTAAGGCGCGGTCGGTCGAGGCGACGTAAAGCGTCGTGCGGGTGGCGAGCCCGGCGAGGGCGGTGATGCGGCTTTTGAACGCGGCGGCATCCATGTCGGGGGCAGTCAGGATCAGGTCGCGGATTTCAACGCCGGGGGGGACCTTATCCTTAACGGCGGCGAGGGCGTCGAGGGTCAGCCGTGTCCCTAGACCGTGCGCGATGACGCTCACCGACTTCGCACCGGTTTGGGCGACAACGATCGTCAGGAATTCGGCGAAGCTGGCGGATGCTTTGGCGACGCTTTCGTTGTCGTGCTTGTAGTTTGCCGCATGGCCATCCGAGGGCCAGCTGTAGACGAAGGGGGCTCCGTCGAACTTGAGGTCGTAAGCAAGTTGGGCCGCGCGGTAGAGCCCGGCTTCAAAGCTGGTGTTGAAGCCAGGTATGAAAACGAGCGCGTGGTCTTTGTAGCGCTGAGACGATGCGAGCCGCATTACGGCTTGTTCGAGGAACCCGTCGCGGGGGAGAGGCTTTAGGTCGGCTATGGCGAACTGCCTGTCCAGGTCGAGGCCTGGGGCGCTGGCGACTTCGATCTTGGCGATGTCGGCTTGCGCGATGGCTGCGACCCAGGGGCGGTCACCTTGCTTGTGGCGGTGGCGGCGAGGAATTTGAATGTAGGCCCGGCCAAGTTCGAGGTGCGCGGCATGCTGGGCGGTGTAGGTGCGCGGCGAGGCAGCGGGATCGGTGAGGCGATCGGTGCCGTAGAATACGGGCATCAGGTCTGTTTTGCCGGCTCCCGGCAGCAGCTGGGACAGGTTGGTCGCGACCCGGCGGACGGTGGCCGATGCTGTTGCGGTGGCTGTCGAAGCCGTCGAGGCTGTCGAGGGTATCGAGGCCGTCGAGGGTATCGGGACAGTGGAGGTTTGGGGCGCGGGTACGCGCGCTGCTTCGGTGACCGGGAGGCTCGCCGGTGGCTGGGTGGTCGAGGACAGCACATCGGGGGCGGGACTTGATGGGGTTGCCGCAGGTTGGACCATTTCTGGGAGAGCGACCGCCTCTGGCAGTCGCTGGGTCTGGATCGCGGGTTCGGCGTTGGCTGGTTTGCGGAAGCGCCCGGCGAATTGGGGCAGTTTGGCAATTTCGTCCATGTGGACGGCGACGAGAATGGTGAACGGCGCAAGCAGTGTCAGGGTGATAAGGGCAAGCAGAGGAAGGCGGGCCTTAAGGGGGAGCATCCCGACGCTGTGCCAGCCGAGAATGAGCAGAATGAACGCCGTTGCCGCAATTGCGAGGTGCTGCTGGATAAGGTTGAGGTGCAGCGTGGGGATGTCAAAGCTCAGCGCGGCGAGGACCTCTGCCCACGAGTCGATGATCCACGGCGCTAGGACGTCCAGAAACACGTTTATTCTCTCCAGCCGAATCGGTGAGTTAAAGCACGATAACATCATAGGTTAAGAGGACGGGCCTAAAGTATCACCTCACCGTGTCCTGTTGAAGACGGCATGCGTTTTCAGTGGAAAATATCATGTGCTGCAAGTGGGAACCGGGTTAGGAGTAGGGGCACCTGCATGGGGCAGTACCCCATGAAGGTTGGTATTATTTCCAAGGAAACGACCATGCTGCCTGCCGTGACCCGCAAGCCCTCGCCGACCGTTGCTGACTATGTTGCCGGTGTCAGGGGTGGTGATCGGGCAATGCTGGCGCGGGCGATCACGCTGGTTGAAAGCACGAAGCCCGCGCACTTGGCATTGGCGCAGGAGGTGTTGCAGGCGTTGCTGCCGGGGGCGGATAAGCGTGCACCGGCGCTGCGGATCGGGATCACCGGGGTGCCGGGTGTCGGCAAGTCGACGACGATCGATCAATTGGGCATCAATCTCGTCGATGCTGGGCATCGGGTGGCGGTGCTGGCGGTGGACCCCACGTCGCGGCGGACGGGCGGGTCGATCCTGGGCGACAAGACGCGGATGAACCGGCTGTCGCAGGCGGCGAATGCGTTCATCCGGCCGTCGCCGACGTCGGGAACGCTGGGCGGGGTGACGCGCAAGACGCGGGAGACGATGGCGCTCGTCGAGGCGGCGGGGTTCGATATCGTGATCGTGGAGACGGTGGGCGTCGGCCAGTCCGAGGTCGCGGTCGCCGATATGGTCGATATTTTCCTGGTGCTGCTGTTAGCGGGCGGGGGCGATGATCTGCAGGGGATCAAGAAGGGCATCATCGAGATTGCCGATCTGATCGCGATCAACAAGGCGGACAACGACAATAAGGTGCGGGCCGAACGGGCGGCACAGGAGTATCGCAACGCGCTGCACATTCTGACGCCGAAGGACTCCATCTGGCATCCGCCGGTCATTACGATGTCGGGGCTGGAAAACAGCGGGCTCGACCGGCTGTGGGCGCATGTCAGCGAGCATCGCGCCAAGACGGCGGCGTCGGGGGATTTTAAGGCGCGGCGGCAGCGGCAGGCGGTGTCGTGGATGCGCGACATGCTGGAGGACCGGCTGATGGGCGCACTCAAGGCCAATCCGGCGGTGGCCGCTCTGTTGCCCAAGCTTGAACGCGACGTGCGCGAGGGGACGCTGATCCCGACGCTCGCGGTCGATCGGATCATGGGGCTGATGGGGTTGTGATGCGCTCGGTTTTGTTGACCGGGTTTGGGCCGTTTCCGGGGGTGGCGCTCAATGCGACCGGGGTGCTGGTGCCCAGGCTTGCGCGGGAGGCGCGGCGGCGGTTTTCAGGTGTTGCCGTTCATCGTGCGATTTTGCCGACCGAGTGGGGGCGAGGACCGGCGCGGGCCAGGGCTGCCTATGAACGGGCGGCGGCGGATATTTCGATTCATTTTGGCGTGTCTGGGCGGGCGCAGGGGTTCGTCATCGAGCGGCTGAGCGAGAATGTTTGTCTGCAGTCCAAGGACGGGGCGGGCAAGTTGCCGCCGCTGGAGGTTTTGGATGTGGGTGGGCCGGAGCGTCGGGCGGTGACGCTGCCGGTTGCGGCGATCCTGGCGAAGTTGAAGGCGATGGCCTTGCCAGCGGCGGCGTCGGATGATGCGGGGTCGTATCTGTGTAATGCGGTTTTGTATCAGTCGCTTGGGTTGAAATCCGGGTTGGCGGGGTTTGTGCATCTGCCAGCTTCGTTGGGCGATACCGGGCCGTTAACCTTTGAACAGGCGCTGGCTGGTAGCCTCGAAATCATCGCGGTCTGCCTTGATGAGGCGGCGCGTGGAGCACTTGGAGGCTCTGCCTCCAAACCTCCGCCAAGGGCCTAAGGCCCTTGGAACCCGGCTAAAAGGTGCAGATTTCCACAGGGTTCGCCATGACAACGCGACGTTCAATTTTGATCGCAGGACTTGGTTTAGGGCTGGCGGCCGGAACCGCGCGCGCGGCGGAGGCTGCTGGAGCGGTTTTGCTCGTGGCCAATACCGAGGCCGATCAGACGGCGACTTTGCAGGCGGCGATTGACGATGCGGCGGCGCGCGGGGTGCCGGTCGAGCTGCCCGCCGGGGTCATCAAGACGGGGGCTTTGACGTTGCGGCCGGGGTCTGTGATTTCAGGCGCCGGGCGGCTTACCAGGTTGCAATTCATCGGGACGGGCGCGGTGTTCACTGCAAAGGCTTGTCCTGGCGTTTCCGTTTCGCGGCTTGCGATTGATGGCTCGATGCGTCCGCTGGGGGCTGCGGCGGCGCTGGTGGTATTGGATGAGTGCGCCGATCTGGAGATCCGATCGGTTGTCGTCAGCAACAGCTCCGGGAACGGGATTGCGATCACGGGATCGACGGGGCGTGTGGTTGGGTGTTCCGTTTCCAAGGTCGCGCAGGCGGGGATTTTCGCGATCGATTCGACGCTGATGATTTCGGGCAATGCGGTATCGGGATGCGGGAATAACGGGGTGCTCGTGTGGCGGTCGAAGGCTGCCGAGGATGGGTCGCAGGTGGTCAACAATACGATTGCCGCGATCCGGGCCGATGCGGGCGGTACTGGCGAGAATGGTAATGGGATCAATGTGTTCCGGGCGGGTAGTGTGCAGGTATCGGGCAACCGGATTACGGACTGCGCGTATTCGGCGGTTCGGGGAAATGCGGCGTCGAACATTTCGATGACGGGGAATACGTGTCAGCGGATCGGTGAGGTGGCGCTGTATTGCGAGTTTGGTTTCCAGGGCGCGGTGATTGCGAACAATATCGTAGATGGGGCGGCGACCGGGGTTTCGGTGACGAACTTCAACGAGGGTGGGCGGCTCGCGGTTGTGCAAGGGAATTTGATCCGCAATCTGGCGCGGCGGGAGCAGGAGCCTGAGGACAAGCGCGGCGAGGGGATTGCGGTCGAGGCGGATACGCTCGTGTCTGGAAACACCATCGAGGGCGCGCCGACGTGCGGGATTTTGCTCGGCTGGGGACGGCATATGCGGGATGTGTCGGCGACGGGGAATGTTATTCGCGGGTGCCGGATCGGGATCATGGTGTCGTCGGATTCAAGCGCTGGGAGTGCGCTGGTGTCGGGGAATTTGATTTCGGGCGCGAGCGATGGCGCGATCCGCGCTCACGAGAAGGGGCGGGCGTTTGGAGCTGATTTGGCCAAGGGTGCACCAACGACGGGACGGGTGACGATTGCTGGCAATTCGGCAGGGTGAGGTGAGCGTTGTGCTTGCGGCCGCCCCTCACCCTAACCCTCTCCCCGTGAAGGACGGGGCGAGGGAATTAAGCGCTTGTTCGTAGTCGCGGCTGGTGCGGATGGTGCCAGCGTCCTGGCCCAAGGGCGTTTTGAGGATGGAGCGGTGGACGAGGCCGCGCGCTTGCGGGATCAGGCGTTCGATCAGGGGCATGACGGCGGCAGCGCCAGCGCGGGTTGCGCCGTCGTCGATCTTGAGGGCAAAGCCAAGGCCCAGTTCGGGGAGCGCGCCGCAGTAGATGCCTTCGGCGCCGGTTTTCATGAAGATACGGCGGGGGAGGGCTGTCATCACGACGGTGTCGGCGCGGCCGGGGCCGGCGATCAGATCGGGCTGGTTCCAGGCGGCTGAGAGGATGCGGGCGAATGCGGCGCGGCGGTCAGGCGGGATGCCTTCGCCGGTGCCGATTTTGGCGAACAGGCGGGCGAGGGTTTCAAGCGGCATCGCCCAGGTGGGGACGCAGCAGCCGTCGACGCCGCAGACATCGGCTTGGAGCGGGGTGCCGGTCAGGTCTGAGAGGGCGGCGTGGATGTGGCGCTGCACGGGGTGCGCGGCGGCGGTGTAGGTGCCGATGCGGGCGTTTGAGGCGCGGGTTGCGGCGAGCATGCCGGCGTGTTTGCCGGAGCAGTTGTGGTGGAAGGCAGTTGGGCGGCCGCCATGGGCTGCGAGTTCCCGGCGGGCTTTGGTGCCTTGAGGTTCGGCGGGGCCGCAGGCGAGGCAATGTTCGTCTAGATCGAGGGCGGCCATCATACGCCGGGCGATGGCAACGTGGCGGTCGCCGCCAGCGTGTGAGCCACAGGCCAGTGCAATCTCCTCGTCGCCGAAGCCAAAGCGTTCTGCGGCACCGGTTTCAATGAGCGGAAGTGTCTGGATCAGCTTGATGGCCGAGCGGGGGAAGACGGGGCGTACCGTGTCGCCAATGGAGAGTCGTGGCGCGCCGGTGACGCCCACGACAATGACCGCGCCGCGATGATAGCTTTCGACGAGCGGGCCGCGGGTGACTTCGACGAGAATGGGGTTGGTCATCGGCACTGGCACTCATATCGCTGCGCTGTGGACGTAGGTTCCCTGCGCTCAATTTACCGATGTTTGCACGCCGTTGCCGTGGGTGGCCGCCTTCGCGGCCATGACGTACTTTGTGAGGAGCTTAGCTGGATTTACGTTTGAAGGTGAGCGGCACGTTGAAGCGCTGGCCTGATCCAAGCAAACCGGGCAAGGGCGGGAAATCAGCACGCTCAAGCCAATCGAGGGCGGCTTTGTCGAGTGAAGCCACGCCGGAACTTTTGATGACTTCGCGGTCGATGAGTTTGCCGTTGGCGTTGAGGGTGAAGGCGAGGGTTACTTGACCGACGCCGCCGTTGACGACGGAGGCTTTGGACCTTTGCAATGCGCCGTGGATCTTGCCGACGTAGGCGGTCAACGCGGTTGCTTTGCCGCCGTGCTGGGCCTGACCTGCGCTCTTTTCGGCGAGAACTGCGACCTGGGCCGCTTGCTCTATCACGGCCACTTCCTGGGGTTTGGGCTGCTCGAGGGGGGGAGGTTCCTCGCTTGCTGTGACGGTTTCCGTAGGGCTCTGGGTTGCGGTGATGACGTCCTTGAGTTCGGGCTCGATGATTTTGGCTTCAACGACAGGGGGCGGCGTGGGGTTGGCGATGATGGGGGCAACTTCGGCGATTTCGATGCGCTCGGCGGCATCGCCAAAGCTGATCATGTCGATGGCGATGCCTTGTTCGAGGCGGAAGGCGTCGTTGCCGGTGCCTTCGTCGTAGATTTCGCGGGGGCCGGAGGCGGCAAAGCTGACAAGCGGGAGCAACAGCAGGCCATGAAGCCCGAGGGAGGCGATCCAGGTTGTGGCCGATAGACGGTTCATACGCGTGACCTACCTGTGTGCCTATTGAGCGGGGGCTGCGGGAGGACGTGGTGCGCCTATTGGTTGGGCGAGAAGGGAGACGCGGCCGTAGCCGGCTTCGCCGACGCGGCCCAGGACTTCCATTACCTCGCCATAGGCCTGCTTTTTGTCGGCGCGGACGTAAACAACGGTATCGCCTTCGGCGGCGCGGATTGCCATCAGGCGGGTGACGATATCGGCGCGAGGGATGAACTCATCGCGGACCTGAAGGCTGCCTTCCGGCGTCAGGGTGACGACCATGGGCTTTTTGGTCTGGCCGAGTTTGACGGCGCTGGTCTTGGGCAGATCCACGGGGACGCCCGCGACCATGAGCGGTGCTGCAACCATGAAGATGATCAGCAGGACAAGCATCACGTCCACCATCGGCGTGATGTTGATGTCGGCGACAGGCTTGTAGTGGCCATCATCGTCGTCGCCGTAGTCGCTGCCTGAACCAAGCGAAACGCCCATCACTTAACTCCCTTTATGGACACGATTTTCTCGTGACCGTCGCGGGAGAGGGCTTTGGCGAGCATGACGATGGACTTGCCGACCCGTTCGGCGGCCTGGCCGAGCGATACGGTGATGAGGTTGTAGGCGACGACGGCGGGAATGGCGGCGGCAAGGCCGAGGGCGGTGACGAACAAGGCTTCGGCGATACCGGGGGCGACGACGGCAAGGCTCGTATCGCGCGATTGGGCGATGGACGTAAACGAGTGCATGATGCCCCAGACGGTGCCGAACAGGCCGACGAAGGGGGTTGTGGAGCCAACGGTTGCGAGGAACGGAAGGCCGCGTTCGAGGCCGCGCAGTTCGCCCTTCATCGCACCGCGCATGGCGCGTTCGAGACGGGCGCGAACATCGGTGCGGCCTTCGCCGGCGCTGTTGCCGTCGTTCAGTTCGGCAAGGGCTGCCTGGCCGATGGCGCCTGCCATGCCGGAATGTTCGCCGGGGAGGCGGCCACTGGCGGCGTGGGTTTCGAGGTCTGCGGCCTGCTTGGAAAGACGCCGTAAGCGGACGATCTTTTCGAGGGTGATCGCCCAGGACGCGACCGAGCAGACGATCAGCAGCGCGGCGATGCCCTGCACCACCGGGTCGGCGTGCTGGATCATCCCGAGGACCGAGAAATCTCGTCCGCCTTCAATACCTTGAGCCACTCAACAACTCCTTGAACTACTTATTCAGCGGCGCGGCGGCCACCGATGACAGCGAAATTTTGGACAGGCAATCGGGAATGACGCCGCTGTCGGCTTTGCATTCCATGACGTCGTTAACGAGCACGCTCGCGATCTTGTCGCACGCCAAGCCTTCGACATCGAACAGTTTGACGGTTCGTTTGGCTGATTTCAGCGGGCCCAGGTCGACGGCGAAGCGGCGGGCGATGACGCCATCGGGCTGGAACAGGACGAGGTCGACCTTGACGGTTTGGAAGGCCTGTTCGCCTGCGTTGTTTACGACGACGTAGGCTCTGCAACCTTTATCGTAGGTTTCCAGCTTGTTCAGTTCAACGGCGAGCAAGGGCGGATCGGCGGCGGCCGCAGGAAGTGTCAACAATGCACAAGCCAGCATCAATGCGCTGGCGTGCAGTGCACAAGGCCCAATAGCAGGGCGTTTGCGCCGGTTCATCGTCGATGTTGTCATGCGCGAGCGCTCTAACCGATCTCTATTGAGGAGCTGAATGTGTGACCGGCAAATCACACTATTGTTCTTGATTGGTCAAGGGACGGGGGGGTTCCATTTATTCACCTTGTGCCTTGACTGCGACACAATCTAGCTCAGGGCGAAGCATGTTGCCTAATTATCCTGGGCGGCTTGCCAAAAATCAGTTTCGAGTTCGGATGGGGATGGGGCCGCATGACCTATAAAAAATTTAGAATAGCCTGTCTGGCGGGGACGTTTGGAGTAGCTCCAGGTGTTGCCATTGCGCAGCAGCCAGCGCCGACGCTTCCTGCGCCGCCCGCCCAAACGGCTCCTGCGACTGGTATCAAGGTGCCTGAAGTTCAAGTCATTCAGCCTGCGCCGGTGAAGCCGAAGCCGGTGGTCCCGCAGCAGGCTGCGCCCAAGCCCAAGGCTGCGCCCGTGCAAACCACGACGCCGGCGCCGAAGCCCGCACCCGTGAAGCAGGCTGCTCCCAAGCCGAAGCCAGCGCTGGTTGTGGCGGCCCCTCCGGTGGTCGTGCCGCAGCCCGAGTCAGTAGCTCAGGTGGTTGAGCCTGGTTCGCAGGTCAAGCTGTCGCCAATTGGCGGTGAGATCCCGATTGAGAAGTATTCGGGTGCGGTCAGCACCGTATCGTCTGCCAACATTACGAGCAGCGGTTCGAACAACACGACGGATGCGCTGCAGCAGCGGGTTCCCGGCGTTGCGATTGTTGACGTGGCCGGAAACAGCTTCCAGCAGGAAGTCAACTTCCGCGGGTTCAGCGCTGCGCCCAACAACGGCGTTGCGCAGGGTTTGGCGGTTTATCAAAACGGCGTCCGCATCAACGAAATCTTCGGCGATACGGTGAACTGGGATCAGGTGCCGTCGGTTGCCGTTTCCGACATCGCGGTGGTCACCGGCAACCCGGTGTTCGGCCTCAACGCCATCGGCGGGGCTGTGCTGGTCACGATGAAGGATGGTTTCAGCTATCAAGGTACGGAAATCGACGCGCGCTTCGGCTCGTTCGGACGCCGTCAGGGATCGCTGCAGCACGGGGCTCAGTACGGTAACTTCGCAACGTATGTCGCCATCGAAGGCGTGAAGGATGACGGCTGGCGCGATCATTCCGACAGCACCGTGCGCCGCGCATACGCCGATCTCGGGTTCAAGAATTCCCAGACCGAGATGCATCTGAACTTTACGGGTTCGTCGAACTTCTTTGGAGCGGCAGCTGCAACGCCACTCGATCTGGTAAACCAGCGCTATGGCAGCGTGTTTACGACGCCGCAGACGATTAAGAACAAGATGGGGATGCTAAGCTTCAATGCGTCGCAGATGGTGTCGAATACGCTCAAGGTCTCTGGTAACGTCTACTATCGCAAATTCAAGCAGAAGCGCGTCGACGGCAACGTGTCGGATGTTGTTGATTGCGACATCACGGCCAATGATCCGTCGGGACTGTGTTTCGACGAATTTGACAACGACCTGATTGGCACGGGCGGGTTGGGCGGAACCTCTGGAAACCCTGGTGGCATTTGGGGCTCGTTGGACCGCACGGCGGTTGACGCGGACGGGATCGGCGGACAAGTGCAGGCGGTAGAAAAGTCAAAAGTGCTTGGGCTTGGAAATCAACTTTTGGTTGGTGCCAGCGTCGATACTGGTCGCCTGACATCAACAGCCGCGAGTGAATTGGGTAAAATCGATCCGAATACCTTTATCGTAAATGGCCAAGGTATCATACTCACATCGACTGAAATACCCGTGGCGATCCAGCCGGTTAATTTGGCGGTTTCAACGAACTACTATGGGCTCTTTCTGTCCGATACACTCGATCTGACCGACAGGCTTTCTTTGACGCTGGGTGCACGCTACAATATCGCGCAGATCAACTTGCGGGATAAGACGGGAAGCAGCCCGGACCTCAACGGGAACAACAGGTACGAGCGGTTCAATCCAATGATTGGCGGCGCTTACAGGCTAACGCCGAACGCGACGCTGTTTGGTGGTTATTCGGAAGCCAATCGTGCGCCCACGCCTGCTGAGCTTGCCTGCGCCGATCCCGACAAGCCGTGTCTTCTTGAAGGCTTCCTGGTGGCTGACCCGCCGTTGAAGCAGGTCGTGTCACACACGTTCGAGGGCGGGATGCGGGGCAACTTCGGCGTCAATCCGACGGGTGGGAAGCTCGACTGGAGCATTGCGCTGTACCGAGCTGAAAACGACGACGACATCATCTCAGTTTCTTCGCCGACACAAGGCCGTGGATACTTCCAGAATGCCGGTTCTACTCGCCGTCAAGGCCTTGATCTGGCCGTTAGCTATAGGGATGACCGGTTCTCGTTCTATTCTGGTTATGGCTATGTTGACGCGACGTTCCAAAGCGACATTAATCTTCCCTCGCCCAACAACCCACGGTCAGCGGATTTGATCGGAACCTGTGCCGACGGCTCTGATGGCTGCATTCTGGTCAGGCCAGGCGATAAGCTGACGGGCGTTCCTGCGCATCGGTTCAAGGCAGGCTTTGAATATATGATCACGTCGCAGTGGCTGTTTGGTGCGGATGTGGTTGCGGTCAGCGACCAGTTCTTCCGTGGCGATGAAGATAATAAGAATACGAAGATGCCGGGCTATGGCACCGTAAACTTGCACACGTCCTATAACGTCACGAAGAACCTGCAATTTTACGGACTGGTTAATAACGTGTTCGATGCCAAGTATTCGCTTGGTGGCACCTACTACAATTCAGGCGATCTGAACGATTTGACGGGATCGGCGTTCACCGACAACCGGACCGTTATTCCGGGTGCCCCGCTGGCGGCCTATGGTGGCGTGAAATTGAAGTTCTAAAGTTCACGTTCAAGCCGAAAATAATGATCGAGCCCTCGAAAGGGGGCTCGATTTTTTTGTGGTGGGTTCGGGAAGATTGAGCAGTGACAATAGGAACATTGCGCAATGTGGTAAGGAACATTACGTAATGTGGTACGTTGGCGTTTTATCTTGATGTGAAAAATTAACTGCATGCGGTCTTGTTAGGACTCTACAAAGCAATGGAGACGACGATGAAGATTATGACGAAGTTGACGATGGCGGTTGTTGCCGCTGGCTTGCTCACGGCGACAGCGGCGGTGCCTGCGTTTGCCAAAGCGAAGTCGTGTAAGACGCTGAATATGATCGATCCCGATAATGACGGTGAGATGACGCTGGCGGAAGCCAAGACACGGGCCAATATCGTGTTCGATAAGCTCAACAAGGACCGGAACAAGGATTCGACGCTTGACCTTCGCGAGTTGCAGGGCCGGTTGAGCAAAAAGGATTTCGCCGCGGCTAATCCTGACAAGGACGGAACGCTCGATAAGGCGGAATACGCTGCGGTCGTCGAGGCGCGCTTCAATGCGGCCAATCCCGACAAGGATGCCACCATCGAGTGCAAGGAATTGTCGTCGAAGGCTGGCAAGGCGTTGCTGAAGCTGTTGAAGTAATTACAATCGGGTTCGATACGGTCGGGCAGGCTCGCGTTATTGCTGGCCTGCCCTTTTTTTTGATCAAGACGGCGCGTGCCGGCCATGGGATGCGTGCCCGCGACGGATCGCTAGTTGCGCGTGGGGCCGGGGACTGGCACATCCGGGTTCATACCCTTGACCATTCAGACATATTGGACGCCATGGCCCCGCCGCTGCTGACGCTGAAAAACATCCACCTCACGTTTGGGGGGCATCCGATCCTGTCGGGGGCGGAGTTGACGGTGGCGCCGGGCGACCGGATTTGCCTCGTCGGGCGTAACGGGTCGGGGAAATCGACGCTGCTGAAGATCGCGGCTGGCCTCGTTCAGCCCGACAGCGGGGAGCGGTTTGCGCATCCCAATGCGATCATCCGGTATCTGCCGCAGGAAGCCGATTTTGCCGGGTTTACGACGACGCTCGACTATGTCGAGGCGGGGTTGAGCCCGCTGGATGAGAGCTATCTCGCAATCTCGATGCTGGCCGATATGGGGATGACCGGGGCGGAAGATCCCAACCGGTTGTCGGGCGGCGAGGCGCGGCGCGTGGCGCTGGCACGTGTGCTGGTCGGCAAGCCGGATGTCGTATTGTTGGACGAGCCGACCAACCATCTGGATTTGCCCGCCATCGAGTGGCTGGAAGCTGAGCTTTCCAAGGCGCGGTGTGCGCTCGTTTTGATCAGTCACGACCGGCGGTTCCTCGAAACGCTGTCGAAGACGACGGTGTGGATTGATCGCGGCGTGGCGCGGCGCAATCCGGAAGGGTTTGGCGCGTTCGAGGCGTGGCGCGATGCGATCCTCGAAGAAGAGGAGACAAACTGGCACAAGCTCGACCGCAAGATTGCGCGCGAAAACGACTGGATGCATGGCGGGGTGACCGGGCGGCGCAAGCGCAACGTGCGGCGCGTGGCCGAGTTACGGGCGATGCGCGAGGAAAAGCGCAACAAGCGCGACGTGCAGGGCAATGTGCGGTTACAGGCGTCGGAAGGGTCGCTCTCAGGCAGGCTCGTGATTGATGCCATTTCGTTGTCCAAGTCGTACGAGGGGCGGCCGATTGTGGCGGATACGAGCATTCGTATTCTGCGCGGTGACTGCGTCGGCGTGGTGGGGCCCAATGGGGCGGGCAAGACGACGCTGCTCAAGCTGCTGACCGGGGAACTTGAACCCGATGACGGGATCTTGAAGCTCGGGACCAGTTTGGAACTGGTGACGCTCGATCAACGGCGCGACGAGTTGAACCCTGAGTGGACGGTCGCGCATGCGATGACGGGCGGACGCGGCGATCAGGTGATCGTCAACGGTCAGGCGCGGCATGTCGCCAGTTACATGAAGGATTTCCTGTTCACGCCGGAGCAGACGCGGTCGCCGTTGAAGGTGCTGTCGGGGGGCGAGCGGGCGCGGCTCATGCTGGCGCGGGCGCTGTCGAAGCCGTCGAATGTGCTGGTGCTGGACGAGCCGACCAACGATCTCGATCTTGAAACACTCGATCTGTTGCAGGAATTGCTCGGGTCGTATCAAGGGACGGTGCTGCTGGTCAGCCATGACCGCGATTTCCTCGATCGGGTGGTGACGTCGGTGATTGCGGCCGAAGGCGATGGGCGGTGGACAGAGTATCCGGGTGGGTATTCTGATATGCTGTCGCAGCGCGCAGGGGACGATCTCAAGCGGACGGACAAGGCTGGCAACACGCCTGCGCCGCAGCAGGCGGCGAGTATTCGTCTGGAAGTGACGCCAAACACGCAGGCGCCGACCAAGAAGAAGTTGTCATTCAAGGATAAGCACGCGCTGGAGACGCTGCCCAAGACCATCGAGCAGTTCCAGGCCGATATCGCGAAGATGGAGGCGGTGCTGGCGGACCCGAATTTGTTTGCCACCGATCCGGCGAAGTACCGGGTCAACTCGAAGATGCTGGCGGAGGTTCAGGCGAAGCTTGCGGCGGCAGAGGAGAAGTGGCTGGAGTTGGAGATGGCGAACTCTGATTAGGCCTCACGCGCTCGTCGCGCTCCGGCGGGGCGGCGCATGCGTGCCGGGTCGCAACTGTGCTCCCGATGGCCTGCGACCGTGAAGTGGGAGCGGTCGGCATTCTGCCGGTTCGGTCTTATTGTTGCTGATCGGGTTATGCATACTGCGGAATTAAGTACGCGAACTCTATTGGATGCTCTGCAATGCATGTTGGAGCTCAAACACTTTTGGTTTGGCTTGCGATTACCTATGGCGTGTGGTGCGTAATTTACGTTCTTTGGAAGTTGTGGCGAACATTTACGGGACGAGCCGGAACGAAAGAATGGAGAAATACTACCGATCCGTTCTAATTCATTGATTTGCCTTTGAAAAGCAGCGCCCGTGCTTTGGGTCGCCCCTCACCCCCGCCTTCGCGGGGGCAGGCTCCTAACCCTCTCCCCGTTAAGGACAGGGAGAGGGAAAACGAAAAAGGCACCGGAGCGATGCTCACGGTGCCTTCGTTCTTACTCACCCGTTCCCGGACGGATCCGGTGGGCGAATTCTTTAGATGAGGTCGATATCAGCTGGGAGATAGGCAGTAACTTCCATGCCGACGGCCTGTTCGCGAACTTGCGGCTTGTTCCAGATCTTCATGGTGATCTCCTTGAGTTGGTTGAGTTTTGTGGTCGACCCACTTCGATGTTGCAACTCATACAGAACCGATCAGACACGCGCCAATAGCATTTTCGTGATCGCTGCGTGTTCTGTGTGTTGGGGTGCAGCCGATGCCGGGGCGGCAGAAGTGAGTTTGTTTAGCAAAATCTTGTAAACATGACCTGCGCACCCATATGGTAACGCGTATTGCTGGTGCCTGACTGGGCCGGCATTTCCGATGGTCGCTTTATCAAGGACCCGAAATGACCCGTATGACGTTACAATCCAACCCGCTTTTGCTTGGGTTTGAAGAACTCGAGCGGCTGGTGGAGCGCGCCTCCAAAACCGGCGGCGACGGTTACCCTCCCTACAACATCGAGCGGATCGGCGCTTCCGAACCCGGCGATGGGCCGGAACGGTTGAGAATTACGCTAGCAGTGGCAGGGTTCACGCGCGAACAGCTTGAAATCCAGCTCGAGGATAAGCACCTGTTAATACGTGGGAAGCAAGTCGACGACGCGCCCCGGAACTTTATCCATCGCGGGATTGCGGCGCGCCAGTTCTGCCGGACATTCGTCCTGGCGGACGGGCTCGAAGTTCACTCCGCCGACTTGAGCAATGGATTGTTAGCGATTGATCTCATCCGCATCATGCCAGCCCGGCTCAGCAGGACGATTTCCATCGGTGATAAGAAATCCAACGCTTGACACTTCGGCAACACCCTTCCGTCCAAGACTCATGGATAATGAGCCAGACACAAACCTTACGCCTTGTGTTGGACGTGACTACGCCTCAGGCCCTTTTCAGATGAAGGAGCAGCGTCATGGCTCAGATATCGTCACGAGGTTCAAAGACTAAAGTTCGCAATGCGTTGCAGTTTATGAGCGACGTTGAGCTTGCCAATCTGGGTGATGGCGAGGTGGCCTATATCAAGGTGCTGACCAGCGCTCAGGCTAAGAAGATGTTTCCTCAGATCGAAGGTCTCCCGCGCGGGATCAATCTGTTCTCACTTCACGGTGCGGACGGAACGCCCATCGCGCTGACTGACACGATCCAGGCGGCCGTTGGGCACGCAATGGAAGACGAACTCGCGATTGCTAGCGTGCATTAGCAGCCCAAAGCGTTGGGTTACGGCGGTAAGGATCGCCTAACCCAACCTACAAGCGGACAACACAAAGCCCTCTCATCCCAGCATGAGAGGGCGTTTTTTCAGCGCAGGACGAGCAACGCGCCGAGGCCGAGGCCGCCGACAATAATGCGCCACCAGCCGAAGAGTGCGAAGCCATGGCGCGACACGTAGTCGAGCAGGTAGCGGACGACGATCACCGCCGTGATGAACGCGACAACGAAGCCGAGAATGATGTCGTTCATGGCTCCCGACGACAACGACGCCCCGTTTTTATAAAGGTCGTAGGCGAACGCGCCGGCCATCGTGGGCATGGCCAGGAAGAACGAGAACTCCGCCGCCGAGCGCTTGTCGGCCCCTAAGAGCATCGCGCCGACGATGCTGGAACCCGACCGCGAAACACCCGGGATCATGGCCAAGCATTGGAACAGGCCGATGGACAGGGCCATCTTAGGGGTGAAATCCATCACGTCGTGATAACGCGGCTTCAGGTTCATTTTGTCGACGATCAGGAGAATGATGCCGCCAATGATGAGGGTGATGCAGATCAGCATGGGGCTGGCAAACAGGACCGTCTTGATGAACGAGTGGGCCGCAGCGCCGATGATTGCGGCGGGCAGGAAAGCGAGCAGGACCGACAGGACGAACCGGCGGACATTTGCGTCGGTGGGGAGTGAGATAAGAATGTGCCAGAGCTTACCGAAATAGACGGACAGAATAGCCAGGATAGCGCCAAGCTGGATCAGGACTTCAAATGTTTTGTTGGGGGAGTCGAAGCCCAGGAAGTATCCGGCTAGAAGGACGTGGCCCGTCGACGAGACCGGGAGAAACTCGGTTAAACCTTCCAGGAGGCCGAGGACGATGACTTCGAGCGTTTGTTTCACGCGGTGCCTATTTTGTTGCCGTCGGTACAGTTCTAGATTGCGAACCGTGTACCAGTATTTGCTATCCTGGTAAGGCGTCGTGGGGCCACAGCAGGTGGCGAATCGGCTTAGTGTCGTCTTGCCCCGACCGCTTCGTCGTACCCCCACCCCAACCCATCCCCGCAAAGGGGCGGGGAGTATCGTAGAAATCCGTTAGAATTGTCTCCGTATGCATACGCTCACTCATTTCCGCCTCTGTCCGTTTTCGCGCTCGATCCGGGTTGCGCTGGCGGAGCTTGGGTTTGAGGTTGCCCTCGAAGAGGAGCGGCCCTGGGAAGGGCGTGCGCAGTTTCTGGCGCTCAATCCGGCGGGCGAATTGCCGATTCTAGCGCTGGCCAATGGGCCGATGCTGTGCGGGGCGTATGCGATATCGGAATATCTAGGGGCGCTACCGCTCGATTCGCTCGACAATCTGCCGTTGGTGTCGATGTTTCCTGGTCAACTTGACGAGCAGGCCGAGGTGCGGCGGCTGGTCGATTGGTTTCATCGCAAGTTTGATCGTGAAGTGACGCGGGAAATTCTGCACGAGAAGGTCTATGCGCGCCTGCGGGCTGGCGGGGAGGCGCATTCGCCGGACGCCGAAGTCATGCGCGCGATCCGGGCCAACCTGCGGTATCATCTGAAGTATCTGGAATATTTGACCAATCAGCGAAGGTGGCTGGCGGGTGACGAGTTCAGTTATGCCGATATTGCGGCGGCGGCGCATCTGTCGTGCATCGACTATTTGAACGAGATTTCTTGGGAGACGATCCCGTCCGTTAAGTCGTGGTATGTGCGGATCAAATCGCGCCGCTCGATGCGGGCGGTCTTGGCGGATCGCTTGGCGGGGCAGCCACCGCCGGGGCATTATGCGAACTTGGATTTTTGAGGGGGGCTTTGTGCCTCACGCGCCGAGGGCGCTCCGGCGGGGCGGCGCTCGCGCCGGGTCGCGTTGCTCCCATCCCGCCTGACGGCGGGCAATTTTTTGCGCTCACGCGCCGAAGCGCTCCGCGAGGGCGCGGGTTGCTGCGGGTCGCTTTTCTCCCCGACGCCGACGCGGAAACTTCATTTGGGGAGTGCAAGCGGGGTGTATTTGCAGCGGTCGGGTTTTAGGTCGACGAGGGGCGTGCCGTTAAGGCAGTCGAGGCCGCGGACGTTGACGATATTGCCTTCGATGCCGATCAGGTGGACGCGTGAGGTTGCAATCGGATTGGGGCGCAGCGGGGAGCGCAGGGCGAAGGTGCCCAAGGTGGCGCCGTCGTGCCTGGGGTTTTGCTGGAGCAGGTCGCGGCGGGCTTCGTGCATCCAATAGAGGACCTCGATGGTGTCGAAATCTTCCAGGCCTTTCAAGGCTTCGTCATATGGCGGGTCAAGCAGGATGCGGCAGATTGGGCCGTCGTGGCTGCCTTGGCGGGGGCATGCGTCGCGGGTGGTGAAGGGGGTTTCGATGTGGCCGATGAAGACCACGTTTGCGCCGGGGCGCGCAGGGAGGGGGAAGACCCGTTCGCCGCTACGGGTTTGGTCCCTGATCGACGACGGGAGAGCTGTGGGCTTGGTCATGGGTGTGGTTGCTCTGGACGGACCTGATGAGCGCCATCTTTTCCGATCGGGGGAGGCGTTTCAAGCGCGCTTCTTCCTTTTGGGCCAGCGAGCGGGTTTCGAGGATGGCGGTGTAAACAAGTTCGACGGGGCGCCGCGCGGCGGTGTAGCGCGCGCCCCGCTTGGATTTGGTGCCGGTGGGGGTGATACCGTTGTGTTCGGCGATGCGGCGCGCGACGTCGGTTGCCACGCCGGTATACAGCGAGGCATCGGCGCAGCGGACGATATAGACGCTGAAGGTCATGCGTCAGGGGTACTGATTCGTTGGGATTTACGCCAGCCTCGTTGCGCCTCTGAAGCGCCGGTCTCGCGGATGCTTGTCGTGGGTGGCCGCCTTCGCGGCCATGACGAAAAAATGGTGTGCAACCATGTTGTCAGGCGCTTGCAGCCACGACGGCGGCGGTGAGGGTGGGGG
>JBEBJA010000052.1:0-7546 GCA_040080145.1 Hyphomicrobiaceae bacterium | reverse complement strand
CCGCCGCCATATCCCCCGCCTCCAGCGCCGCCATCACTTGCGCGTGCCGCGCCCGCACCTCCCTAAACTCCGCCGTCCCCGCCATACCCTCATCGCCCAGCACCGCATAAATCCGCTCCGGCCGCTGCTTGCCCCGCAGCACGATCCGGTCGATCTCCAGCACCGCAAAACCGCTGATAGCCTCCGCCGTCCCCTCGCCCACGATCACCGGCATCCCATACTCGGCCGTAACGCCCTCCAACCGCGCCGCCACGTTCACAGCCTCCCCGATGATCGAATAATCAAACCGCCGTGGCGACCCCAGATTGCCCACACAGCACAACCCCGTATTCAAACCGATCCCAAGTTCGATCCGCGGATGCGGCTTGCCCGTCGCAATCGCCTCCATCTGCCAAGCCGCGTTCAACCGCTCCAACTCCGCAATCATCGCCAACGCCGCGCGGCACGCATTCTGTGCATGCGCGCCATCGTCCAGCGGCGCATTCCAGAACGCCATCACCGCGTCACCCATGAACTTATCAATCGTCCCGCGATGATCGACGATGATGTCCGTCACCGGCGTGAACAACTGGTTCAGCAACGCGACCAGCGGCTCAGCCTCCATCTCTTCGGAAATCCGCGTAAACCCGCGCACGTCGGCAAACAGCACCGTCACCACCCGCATCTCGCCGCCCAGCTTCAACCGCGACGGGTCCCGCGCCAGTTCCGCCACCAGCTCCGGCGCCATATAGTGCGAGAACGTCGACCGGATCTGCGTCCGCTCCCGCTCGGTCCCCAGCGTGTTGTGCAGCGTGCCGACGAGATACACCGCCGCCAGCGCAAGCGATGGATACACCGGATCGAACAAATACCCCGCCCGCGCATAGAGCAGCCACGACACACCCGCCACACACGCAACAGAAACAAGCCCGACCACCGCCGCCGTCCGTGCACCAGCCTTCGCGATCAGCCAAGCCACCAGCCCCCCGCTGAAAGCTAAAAACAGCAACTCCGCCCCCGCCGCATAATCGGGCCGCACGATGTGATCGCCCGACACCATCTGCTCCAGCGCCTGCGCGTGGATCTCGACGCCCGGCACCGTCGTCGCCAAAGGCGTCGCCCGTAGATCAAACAACAGCGGCGACGACGACCCGATCAAGATCATCCGCCCCGCAACATCCTTAGGCTCGAACGTCCCGTCCAAAATCCGCCGCGCCGAAATCGTCCGCCCCGGATCGGCTCGCGAAAACCGCAACCACAACTGTCCGTCTCCATCCGTGGGAATAACCGTCTTGCCCACCCGCAGTGTCGCGATGCCCGTCTTCTGCCCGAACGCCTCGGTCCCGCTCCCGCCCGACGCGCGCACGAACACCGTCGTCTCCCCCAAACTCACCCGCAGCGTTTCCAACGCGAGCGACGGATACAGTACGCCGCCGACGCTCACGAGCATCCCCACCCGCCGCACGATCTGGTCCTGCGACGGCATCCAGTTCACCGCCCCCAATCCTTTCGCACCAGCCGTGATCACCGGCAAACTATTGAGCGACCCGGCAAACACCGGCACAAACTGGCGCGGATCATCCCCCGCCGTCACAAAGCTCGCCCGCGCCGGCCCCGGCTGCGCGCCTAACTCCCCGATCCCGACAAACCCCAGCACTACCGGAGCCGCCGTCACGGCCTCCCCCAGCACAAAATCGTTCGTTGGCACTCCGCCCAATCCCCGCAAGGCCGGCTCAAGGCCTGGAACCTGCGCGCCCAGCACCCGCACCAGCGCATCCGGCGACATCCGGTCGCTTTCCGGCATCACGAGATCGAACGTGATCGACTTCGCGCCCGCTTCCTTGAGCTTGGTGACAATCTCCGCCAGCCGCGTGCGCGGCCACGGCCACTGCCCCACCGCCGCCAGCGAGGCCTCATCAATATCGACAATCTTGACCGGAAAACGGGGATCGACCGCCCTCGGCCGCAGCACGAGATACGCATCAAACACCGACGACCGGAACCGCGCAATCGGCTCGGGATCAACAACCCGCACCGCCAGCATCACCGCCAGCAGCCCCAACGTGACAACCCAATAAACCAGCGACCTGCTCAACTTCGGCACACTCATGGAATTCGCCGCAAACGCGCGCCCTCACTTCCCCTTAAACACCGCCGCCCGTTTCGCGACGAACGCCGCCATGCCTTCCTTCTGATCCTCCGTCGCAAACAGCGCATGGAACGCGCGGCGCTCATACAGCAGGCCCTCCGCCAAACCGATCTCCTGCGACCGGTCCACCGCCTCCCGCGCCATCATCACCGCAAGCTTGCCATAGTCTGCAATAACCTTCGCCGCAGCCATCGCCTCGCTCATCAACTGCGCCGCCGGCACCACCCGCGAAACAAGCCCGCACCGTTCGGCCTCCGCCGCATCCATCATCCGGCCGGTCAGGATCATATCCATCGCCTTCGACTTGCCGATCAGCCGCGTCAGCCGCTGCGACCCGCCCATCCCCGGCATCACCCCGAGCTTGATTTCCGGCTGCCCGAACTTCGCCGTATCGGCTGCAAAGATCGTGTCGCACATCAAAGCGAGCTCGCACCCGCCGCCAAGCGCGAACCCCGACACCGCCGCGATCTTCGGCGTCCGCACCCGCCAGACCTTTTCCCACCCAGCAAAGAAGTCCTCGCCAAACATCTCAGCCACCGATTTCCCGGCCATCTCCTTGATGTCCGCCCCCGCCGCAAATGCCTTCTCGCTGCCCGTCACGATGATGCACCCCACATCGGGATCGCTATCGAACGCCGCCAGCTTCTCGCCCAGCTCGGCCATCACCTGCCCATTGAGCGCATTCAGCGCCTGCGGCCGGTTGAGCCGCGCAATCGCAACCCGCCCATCCCGCTCGATCAAAACCGTATCGCTCATGCGTCCGCACTCCTGTCAAAATTCAGCTCACCGTCATCGAGGTTAGCAAACATTCCCGCGACCGCCTCAGGCGCAATCGCGTCTAACCCGGCATCCTTCCATACCGGCTTGCGATCCTTGTCGATCACCACCGCCCGGATACCCTCTTGAAAGTCGCCATACGCCAGCGCCCGCGTCACAAACCGGTACTCGTTTGTAAGCGCCGCCTCAATGGTGTCATCCACCCGCGCCTGCCGTATCGCCCACAGCGCACACGCGAGCGACATCGGCGAGCCCTTGCCGATGGCTTCCAACGCCGCCTCCGCCCACTCGGCCTTCACCGCTGCAAGCCGCACCACGATCTCGCCCGCCGTCTCCGCCCCAAACGCCGCGTCAATCGCGCCCGCAGTCTCAGCCAGCCCCGATTCCCCTGGCTCAACCGCAAACCGCTCGATCACCGCCACATCCGCTTCGGCAACCAGCGCCGCCGTCAGTTCGCCCAGCCTATCTGACGGCACAAACCTGTCCGCAAACCCCGCCGCGATGCAGTCCGCCCCCGAAAGCCGCGACCCCGTCAGACCAATGCATTCGCCCATCCGCCCCGGCGCCCGCGCCAGCAGCAAACTCGTCCCCACATCCGGGATCAACCCGATGCTGCACTCGGGCAGCACCAGCACCGTCCGGTCGGTCACAACCCGGTGCGACGCATGCGCCGAAACCCCGACGCCGCCACCAATGACAATCCCATGCATCAACGTCACGACCGGCTTGGGATACCGCGCAATCAACCGGTCCAGCCGGTACTCATGCCTAAAAAACCTCAGCCCCTGCGCGAAGTCCCCGGCCTTCATGCACTGATAAAGGTTCGTAATATCCCCGCCCGCACAGAATGCCCGCCCTCCGGCTGCATCCATCACCACGAGCTTAACCGCCGGATCGTCAACCCACCCCGAAAGCAGCGCGTCGATCTCGTCCACCATCTCAAGCGTCAGCGCATTCAACGCCGCCGGCCGGTCCAGTGTAATCCGCCCAACCCTACCCTCAACCCGTCCAACCACATCGCCCATGCCTGAAACGCACCCCACCAATTTCGTCATGGCCGCGAAGGCGGCCACCCACGACAAGTCCCATCGACTCCGGAGTGAGATTGATATGGCAGCTCCAGCAGCGGTCAATCAGAATCCCCGCAAACCGGTTATGAGCTCCCTCTCTTTTCCCGCTCCCCGTCCTTCACGGGGAGAGGGAACGTCACTACGCGCCGCGCGCGGGACCCAGGGGCCACACACTCCAGCCGATCCACTCGCCGCCCAAAGGGCAGGGGAGCAATGCGACCCGCGCGGTAGCGCGCCCGCCGGAGCGCCATAGCGCGTGAGGCCTAAAGAGCGTAACTTTCAACCGGCGGGCACGAACATGCCAAATTGCGGTCGCCATACACATTGTCGACCCGGTTGACCGGCGGCCAATACTTATCGACCCGGAATGCACCCGCTGGAAAACACGCCGCCTCCCGCGAGTACGACCGCTGCCAGTCCCCGATCAAATCCTCGACCGTATGCGGTGCATTCTTGAGCGGATTGTTGATCTTGTCCAACCGCCCCTCCTCGATAGCCCGCACGTCCTCGGCAATCCCAAGCATCGCCGCGCAGAACCGATCAAGCTCTGCCTTCGTCTCGCTCTCCGTCGGCTCGATCATCAGCGTGCCCGCCACCGGCCAGCTCATCGTCGGCGGATGGAACCCGCAATCAATCAGCCGCTTCGCCACATCGTCCACCGTAACACCGGCCCGCTCGTTGAACGGCCGCGTATCGACGATGCACTCATGCGCCACTCGCCCCTTCGAGCCCGTATACAAAACCCCATACGCCCCCTTGAGCCGGCTCGCGATATAGTTCGCCGACAGGATCGCGATCCGCGTTGCCTGGGTGAGGCCAGCCCCGCCCATCATCAGGCAATAACTCCACGAGATGGCCAGGATCAACGCCGAACCATAAGGCGCCGCCGACACCGTCATCGCACTACCGCCCGTCATCGGATGCCCTGGCAGATACGGCACCAGATGCGCCTTCACCCCAATCGGCCCCATCCCCGGCCCGCCGCCGCCATGGGGAATGCAGAACGTCTTGTGCAGGTTCAAGTGGCTGACATCCGCCCCCACATCACCCGGCCGCGCTAAGCCCACCATCGCATTCATGTTCGCGCCGTCGAGATAGACCTGCCCGCCGTTCTCATGTGTGATTGCGCAAATCTCCCGCACGCTTTCCTCAAACACCCCATGCGTCGACGGATAGGTAATCATCGCCGCCGCGAGCTTATCCTTGTGCGCGACAGCCTTCGCCTTGAAATCCGCAACGTCGATGTTGCCCGTCTTGTCCGTCAAAACCACGACGACCTTGAACCCGCACATCGCCGCCGACGCCGGATTAGTCCCATGCGCCGACGCCGGGATCAGACACACCGTCCGATACCCCTCGCCGCGCGCGCCATGATACGCGCGGATCGTCAGCAACCCGGCATACTCGCCCTGCGCGCCAGAATTGGGCTGCATCGAAAAGGCGTCATACCCGGTGACCTGACACAGCTTCGCCGACAGATCGCCGATCATCTCAGCGTAACCCAGCGCCTGATCGCCCGGCACAAACGGATGAATCTCATTGAGCTCCGGCCACGAAATCGGCAGCATCTCCGCCGTCGCATTGAGCTTCATCGTGCACGACCCGAGCGGAATCATCGCCCGGTCGAGCGCCAGATCGCGATCCGCGAGCCTGCGCATATACCGCGTCATCTCGGTCTCGGCCCGGTTCATATGAAACACCGGATGCGTGAGGTAATCGCTCGTCCGCAGCAGCGCCTTCGGCAACCGGTACTCTGGATAATCGTCGCTGTAGACGAGATCAAACCCGCCGAATGCCCGCCACACCGCCTCAAGCGTCGCCGGCCGCGTCCGCTCATCGACCGTGATCGCAATCCGGGTCTGCCCCACCTTGCGCAGGTTCACACCGTTATCGACCGCGTTCTTCATAATGAGCCCCTGATAGGGCCCAACCTCCACCGTGATCGTATCGAAGAAGGCGTCCGGCGAAACCGTAAAGTGCAGCGCCTCCAACCCGTCCGCCAACCGCGCAGCCTTGCGATGAATCCGCTCGGCAATCGCGCGCAATCCCTTGGGTCCATGAAACACCGCATACATCGACGCAATGACCGCAGGAAGCACCTGCGCCGTGCAAATGTTCGACGTCGCACTCTCGCGCCGGATATGCTGCTCGCGCGTCTGCAAAGCGAGCCGGTACGCCCGGTTTCCGCGCGCATCGACCGACACCCCGACCAAGCGCCCCGGCAGCGAGCGCTTATACGCATCACGCACTGCCATATACCCGGCATGCGGCCCGCCATACCCCATCGGCATCCCAAACCGCTGCATCGACCCGACCGCAATATCGGCCCCCATCTCGCCCGGCGGCTTGAGCAGGCACAGCGCCATCGGATCGGCCGCCACCACCGCCAGCGCCTTCGCTGCGTGCAGCTTTGCAATCACCTCCGTGAAATCCGCAAACGACCCGTTCAAATGCGGATATTGGAACAGCGCCCCAAACACCGCATCGGGCACCAGATCCTTGAACGGATCCCCGACGATCACCGTCCATCCGAGCGGCTCCGCGCGCGTACGCACCACGGCAATCGTCTGCGGCAAGCACCCTTCATCGACAAAGAATGCAGTCACCTTCGACTTCGACACCCGATGCGCCAGCGCCATCGCTTCCGCCGCCGCCGTCGCCTCATCCAGCAACGACGAATTCGCGACGTCGAGCCCGGTCAGGTCGGCCACCATCGTCTGGAAATTCAGCATCGCCTCCAGACGGCCCTGGCTGATCTCCGGCTGATACGGCGTATAGGCCGTGTACCACGCCGGGTTCTCCAGAATATTCCGCTGGATCGCAGGCGGCATGGTCGTCCCGTGATACCCCTGCCCGATCAGCGAGGTGAGCACGCGGTTCTTGCCCGCAATCTCCCGCATCCGGTCAAGTCCGCCACGCTCCGTCAGCGGCTTGCCGAACTCCAGCGGCACCCGTTGGCGAATGCCTTCCGGCACCACCTGCGCAATCAGCTCCTCCAAACTCGCCACGCCCAATTCGCGCAGCATGTCCGCAATCTCTTCGGGCGAAGGCCCGATATGGCGGCGATTGGCAAAGTCATAGGCGTCGTACATTGGTGTCGTCGTCATGCGCGCCTCAAGCTCCGATCAACGCCTTGTAGCCAGCCTCATCAAGCAACGCCGTCAGCGCGCCAGGGTCTGCAACCTTGATCTTGAAAAACCACCCCTTGCCCTGCGGCGCCGAATTCACCAGCGACGGATCGTCCACAATCCCCTGATTGACCTCGACCACCTCACCATCGAGCGGCGCATACACATCAGACGCCGCCTTCACCGACTCGACCACCGCCACGCCATCGCCCTTCACGATCTTCGCGCCCACCTCCGGCAACTGCACGAACACAAGATCACCCAGTTGCTCCACCGCATGCTGCGTAATCCCAACCGTCGCCACATCCCCCTCAAGGGCCAGCCATTCATGATCCGGCGTATATTTGAGCATCAATTTTCTCCGCTGAGATTCCCCTCCCGTCATCGCGAAGGAGGGATTAGGGGTTCTAATTCCCCTCCCCCTTGCGGGGAGGGGTTAGGGG
>JBEBJA010000040.1:0-7601 GCA_040080145.1 Hyphomicrobiaceae bacterium | reverse complement strand
TTGACAGGCCGCGACAGCGGGGCCTCGTTGCGTTTGCCGGGGACGGTTTGGGCGTCGGCGACGGCTGTGTTACTGCCGGTGGCCGTGGCGAGGGCAATTGTGCACGCGCAGGCGATCAAGCCACCGGATCGCTTGGCGGGGCCGGTCATAGCGCGAAATTCTTTTGCGATGGCAGACATGTTTTGACCTGACTGAATTGCCGCCCGCAAATTACAGTCATATTTAAATGAATATTTCGCAAATTCGCATCGGCTTTGGTTTATACCAGCCCGCAGAAGTTTTGACACTTCGTTTGACAGGCTGCGGGTTGGTATTACACGCTTGGTGTCGAGGCATATGCGTTAACCCTTGGACTCATTATGCCGCAACACAAGCCGACGCCTGCGTCAGCCTGCTCAGATCAAGATATGCACCGTCTCGTGCTGGCCGGAATGGTCACATGCGTCGGACTGGTGGCGGGCGCAATCGCATTCGCCGACCGGCCGGTGGCGGATTTTGCGCATGCGTCGCTGCGGGTGAACGAAGGGATCTTTGCGGCGCTGACGCACATTGTCGATCCGGTTCCGGTGTATGCGGGGATCGTGACCGGCGGATACGCGATTGCGGCGTTGCTGGGTGTGCGGCCTGGACCGCGCGGGGTGACCGCGCTGCGGATTGCGATTGCTATCCTGGTGGCGATTGCGCTCAAGGAGCAGCTCAAATTCCTGTTCGGGCGAACGTGGCCGGAGACTTGGACGGGGAACAATCCAAGCTACATCAAGGATGGGGTTTATGGGTTTTTTCCGTTGAAAGGCCTGGGCGGCGGGCGCGCGTATCATTCGTTTCCGTCGGGGCATATGACGGCGATTACCGTCGCGGCGGTTTCCGTCGCGCTCAATTGGCCACGGTGGCGGTGGGTTGCGTGCGTGCCGGTGGGGCTGGTGGCAGTGGGGATGATCGGGGCCAATTATCATTGGGTCAGCGATCTGATCGCGGGGACGTTCCTGGGCGCGGGCGTCGCGGTGGCAGCGCATACGTTGGGACGGGATGGGGGGTAGAGTTCGCGGCTGCGCCGCGAGCGAGGCCAGCCTCGCGCTCCGCTGGGAGGCGCAGCCTCCAGACCCACCAGTTGTTGTGACTTTAAGTGGTTATTTTTTGCGCGGCTTAGCGGAGAGGATGGGGCCAGCGGGCCAGAATTCGTCGGAGCGGTTGACGGAGGGGGCCCAGAGGCTTGAGATCGAGCCGTCAAGGAACAGCGCGTTCTGGCATTTGAGTGTGTCCCGGAACAAGCGGCCGAAATCGCCGAATGAGACCGCCTCGTTGGAGATTGCGAAGACGACAGTCTGGCCATCGCGGACGCCGACACCGTTGCGGATTTTGAGCGAGGGGCCGTCGGCGGAAAAGCGCGGGTGCAGCTTGCCGTCGATGACGAGCATGGGGCCGGATTGGGTGGCAAAGTCGGCCTTCGGCTTGGTCTTCAAGAACTTGGCAGTCTCCATGACGCCCGCTTCGTCGGCGGTGAAATAGAAAATGCCGTTCGGCTTCATGTGGAAATTGCCAGGGCCGCCCGCGGTGTTGGCCTTCTTGAATTGCTGGCCGCCTTCGACGTAAAGGCCGACGGGGGAATAGTCGGCGTGATACATGCCGGCATTTAGGGCCATGAGGACCGGTCCGCCGCTGCGGTTCATGGCGCGGGCCAGCGTGCCGACGTTGCCGTATGGAGCGCCGCCCGCGTCCTTCCAGTGCAGCCGCAAGGTCGTGGTGCGCAGGTCGAAGGTGCAGACAATGAAGGATTTGCCGGCAAACGTGGTTTCGCGGCAGGGGCCTGGCTCGGCGGCGGCGCTGGCGGAATTCGCTCCGATCATGCTCAGCACGCTCACGCCCAGGGCCCAATGGCCGAGTTTGAGCGCGTTCCTGAGACGGCGGGGGGCTGATCGCAGCAAAACAAACATGGGGCTGGTCCAAACGCGCAGGTTCATGGGATTGATACGGCGACCGGCATAGCATGCCGGCCTCAGGAGGCAATCAGGTGACCATCGCAGCGCGACAATCCAATGACCACGATGACGCATTCCGGCTGGTCATTCCGCCGATGCTCAGTTTCGTCTCTGGATATGTGGATACCACGGGCTTTCTGGGGTTTTCGGGCTTGCTGACGTCGCAGGTGACGGGATCGTTCGTGGCGGCGGGGGCTGCTTTTGTCAGGCCGGAGCCAGGGCTGGCGGCCAAGCTGCTGGCGATTCCGATGTTCATGGTGGGGGCGGTGGTCATGACACTGCTGGTTGCCGGATTGAGACGGCGGAAACATGACCCTATGCCGGCGGCGCTGGTTATGGTGGCGGTGCTGATCGGGTTGTTTCTCATCCTGGCGGTCGCTGGCGGCGACGTTACGACGGCGGATACGCCTCTGGCGCTGGCGGCGGCGATCTTGGCATTTGTCGCCATGGGGGCGCAGAGTGCGCTGGTGCGGGGGCTGTTCAAGGGCTCGGTTCCCGCCAACTTCATGACGGGGAACGTCACGCAGGTTGCGGTTGAGACAACGGATTTATTGCTGGCACGAGCGGGTTTTCTGAATAGCGACGATGCAGCGGCGGATGCGGCGCGCGTCAAGGCGGCGAGCGCTCAGCTCAAGATTTTGGTACCCACGATCGCATGTTTTGTGCTCGGGGCGACGATCAGTGCGCATGCGTTCATTGCTATCGGGTTCTGGTCGCTGCTGTTGGCAACGGGGCTCGTCCTTGCGGCGGCCCTGTGGTCATGGAAGGCGGGATGATCTATAGTTCGGCAAACGTGAACTAAGCCAGGGATGAATAGCATGATCGACGTCTATTACTGGACCACGCCGAACGGTCACAAGATCACGATGTTTCTTGAGGAGGCCCGGCTTGCGTACACTATTAAGCCGGTGAACATCGGAACGGGCGATCAGTTCAAGCCGGAGTTTTTGGCGATTGCGCCCAATAACCGAATCCCGGCCATTGTGGATCATGCGCCAAAGGATGGCGGGGCGGCAATATCGGTGTTTGAGAGCGGGGCGATCTTAGTTTATCTGGCGGAGAAGTCCGGGCAGTTTATGCCAAGCGATAGTCGCGGGCGGAATGACGTTTTGCAATGGCTATTCTGGCAGATGGGCGGACTTGGGCCGATGGCTGGGCAGAATCACCATTTCTCGCAATATGCGCCGGAGAAGATTCCGTATGCCATCGAGCGGTATGTGAAGGAAACGAACCGGCTGTATGGGGTTTTGAACAAGCGGCTTGCGGACAGGGCGTTTATTGGCGGTGCTGCGTATTCGATTGCCGATATGGCGGCGTATCCGTGGATCGTGCCGTGGACACGGCAGGGGCAGAATCTGAATGACTTCGCGCATGTGCGGCGGTGGTTCGATTGCGTTCGGGCGCGGCCGGCGACGGTACGGGCCTATGCGCGGGCGGATGAGGTCAATCCGACTCAGACGACGGTAACACCGGAGAGTGCGAAGGTGCTGTTTGGGCAGACGGCCGGTGTGGTGAAGTGATGCCGTCGCGCATTGCACCGCCCTGGTATCGCTGGGCGGCGCAATGGCCTTAGGCGGGGTTAGGGGGTCACGCCTGCGAGGTCTTTGGTGATGTGGGCTGCGACGCTTTTAGCTTTGGTGATGGCTTGCGGCGTGCAGTCGGCGGTGCGCCAGCCGTTGGACATATCGCGTTCGGCGGACTTTAGAAGATCCATCTCATGCTGAGCGTCGATGTCTGAGGCCGAGCGTGCGCGCAAGAGCCAGGACCGGGCAACGAAGAATTCCAGTCCAGCCCGTTCGAGCGCTGTGATGGTGCCTTTGCATTTCTCGCCGGTGACTTTGGCGGAGATGGCGGCGCCGACGTGGGGCCTATAGGTTGGGTCGGTTTCATCGGGATAGGTGGGGCCACCGGCAGCCATGACTTTGCGGACCTTTTCTAAGATATCGCGCGCTTCCTCCTTTGCGCCATCATCGCAGGCAGATGGGCTCTTGTATTTATTCGAGTAGGTTTCGGACAGCATTCGGATAAGGTCTTGGGCGGACGGCGAGCTATAGCCCTTGTTCTTTTGACGCTCTTCGTTTTTGGTCCATTCGATTGATGCTTTGGCGAGATAGGCATCTATTTCTTTTGATTCCGTTTCGCTCAAAGTACCCGAACAGAATTGGCCGATGATTTTAGCGGCAACTGCGCCGCCGATTGCTGGGTCATCGCCGGGAAATTTGTAGGCCATTGCAGAATGCGACAGCGCCGTCGCGACGAGGATAGCCAAGACCAGAACAACACTTGATTTTTGATTTTGCATCCAATCCACCTACCGGTTTGATGAGGTAAAATCGCAAGCCGGATGCTCGCGATCTTGGTCCATGATTGGATGATTTGGGTGGGTTGGCTGTTCCGGGCGGAATAGGGGCCGTAGCGGGAAATACCAGCCCCACGCGCGGATACCAAACCGCACAAGTCAGTACTTATGCGGTTTGGTATAAGTTATCCCCGCAAAGTCGATGTGGCTTAGGTTGGTCATGTCTTGTTGCAGCGAGGGGCGTCAAACCGGTGGCGACTTTTTTGATGGCAGCGGGATGCAGGTCTGAGGTGCCGTTACGCGACGGACGGTCCAGACGCTCGCCGCACCCGCCTGGGTGAAACTCCCAGGTCAGCGACTGTTAAACGCTGCGGGTATGCGACAAATCCTGCAGGAGCAGCGCCACAAGTGCTTACTTCCCACTACGGACTAACCGCGCGCTTGACGCGCTGCTCCTCCCCTCGATCTTTGACAGACCAATTGGCGACCCCATAGGTTGTATGGGCATTAGAGCGGTCGTTGTGCGATAGCGGCGCAATACGCTGCGCTTTTGCACCCTACGTTTTTCTTTACTTGCCAAGCTCGGAATCGAGTTTGGTGTTCATGTAGGTCCATTTGATGGTTTGGGTTTCGACCAGGGTTTTCATGCTGGCGCGCAAGGTGTCGAGCACGGCGCAATCGGGAGTTGCGGCGGCGGCACCGGCTTCACCGCCCATGGCAATTTTTTCGAGCAGCGTGTTTGACTGCTGGTCGTAAGCGGTGATTTTGTCGTCGGCGACAAAGGGGGCGGCTTCCTTGATGAATTGCTCGTGCGCCCAGCCGCGCTTGTCTTTCAACTTGCGCAGTTTTTCCTGGAATTTCGGCTTGTTGGCGGCGTTCAGATCGCGCAAGGAGCCGGCGGCTTCGTCAACGACCTGCTCAAAGTCAGCCCTTGCGCACGGGCCAGCCTGGGCCGCGGCTGCCATGCTGCAGAGCGCGCCAATCGTCGTCAGCCGTAGGATGAACCCCTTCGCCATTTGCGGATTGGTAGCGAGGAGTTGGGTTTCCGGCAAGGGGGGAGTTCGGTCAATGTTGGGGGCAGTGTGCCGTCGTTCGCTTCGCGATAAGGGCTATCGCCCTTAACCCATTCGAGGGGAACACCCCTCGAACTCCCCGTCTTTTGCGCCTTACTCCTCTTTATTTGATTGGCCTTTGGCGGTGGGGTGACGGGCGAGGGCGGCTGCTTCGCGTTTGGCTAGGAGGGTTGTGCTTTCGGGGGCGCATTGGGTGAAGTCTGGGGATTTCTTATCGGTGGCGAGGCCGAAATCGAGCGGGTTGTCCTGGGCGTAGCGCTTGCCGAGTTCGAACGCAATTTCGGCTTTGGCGAGTTCGTAGCCCAAGTAAAACGCATGGCCGCCGTCGGATTCAACGCCGAGCTTTGGGAAGGCGGCGAACGGGTCGGTGACGATCTGGTGGCCCTGGCGCGAATAGATGTGGATGCCGTCAACGGCTACCTGGATGCGGAAGTTGTCGTCGCGGATGGTGACGGCGGTGGCTGAGATTTCGGCGCTCGTCACCGGGAATGGCTGCAGGTCGTGGAGGCCGATCAGGCCGTTGCCGCCGTAGCCTTTGGGCAGGCTGCCGTCTTCGCGCGCGCGGTACATCAGGCGGCGGGCGGCGTCGTGCTCCTCGATGGTGCGGCGGGTGTGGGGCGAGACCTGGACGATGAGGACATTGGCGATGCCGAGTTCGGTGCAGATGCCGACGAGAGTTGCCGTGAGGCCGCCGGAATCGACGTCGGTCAGTTCAGTGAGGTTGCCGGTGCCCATGAGGATTTCCACATCGGGGCGTTGGTGGCGGAGTTGGGCGTAGCGTTCGAGAGAGGCGGTGAAGCCGAAGATGATCGGGTCGAGAATCGGGTCGGCGATGTGGGGGATGCCGAGAGATTTGGCCTTGTCGATGGCGCGGATGAGGGAGGCGAGGTCGCCGTGCGGCTTGGGGACGAGGATGGGCACACATGCGGTGCCGGCGGCCATGTCGAGGTTGGTTTCATCGAGGCTCAAGACGAAGTTCGCGCCGGCGGCGATGCCGCGACGGAGTTCGTCCGGGTCACCGCTGTCGATGCTGACTTTGTGGCCGGCGGCGATGAGTGCTTTGACGGCGTCTTCAAGGTGGGGGAACGGTGCGCCGGGGAGGCAGCCGATGTCGATGACGTCGGCGCCTTTAGCGCGCAGGATGGCGGCTTTTTCGACGATCTCGTCGAGCGACAAGCCGGGGGCTTCGATGATTTCGGCGAAGATGCGCAGGTTATGTTTCGTAAAGTCGGGGGGCTTGCCGCCGCGACCGAGGAACACGGGGAGATCGAACAGTTCGTCGGGACCGCGCTGGAACGTGACGCCGTAGTGTGCGGAGAGGCTGTCGAGGTTCATGCGGGTGCGGCCCGGCACGATGACGCGGTCGGCGTCCAGGGGGGCTTTGAGGCGGTTTTTGACGATGGCTTCGGTCATCAGGGCGGCGACCTTGATGCCGATGTTGGCCACGCGCCAGGAGCCGGATTCAAGGCCTGCGCTGTCGATGGTGGTGGTCAGCCGGCCTTGCGCGAGGTGACCGGTCAGGAAAAGGAGGCGTTCGGACATGGGGGGCTCGGTTTGCCGTTCAGTGGCGGATAGCATGGCCGATGAACAAGCGCTTGGCCAGGAGGGGTTCGTCGGCGGGGCCGTAGACACCCCAGGTGAGGTGGGTGCGGCGGACAGTGGGGGCGAAGGCTTGGTCGACGATGCCTTGTTCGGTGAGGCGGTCGAGGCCTGCGTCTTGCGGGACGGGGCAGGATTTGAGGAGGGCGACGGACGCGCTGGTCAGGCGTTCGGCCAAGCGGGCAGCGAGGGCGTCGGAGGTGACTGTCCAATCGGCAGGGAGGCTCGTGTCGTCGTGCTGGAGGCGGTAGGGCTGCCAGACCGGGATTTTGCCGGTCTGCAGAGCAGTGGCGATGCCGGGGACTGTTTGGCTGGGGACAAGGCGCGGGTGAAGGCTCGCGAGATAGAGGGCCATCTGGTCCATGCTGAGTAAGGCCATGGCGTGCGCGGTGAGGTCGTCGAAGGCGAGTTTGGGCTGGAGGGTGCGGACGGCATCGGCGAAGGGACCGCCGCCGGGAACGATGATGACGGGGCGTTGTGCCCGGGTGATCAGGTCCAGGATAGAATGAAGGCGGTCGCTTCCGGTGAGGCTGCCGCCGAGTTTCAGGACCAGGGGGTTCATAATGTCATCGCAGGAATATTCCGATTGCCCTCACACTCAACCCGCTGCGGCCCCTCATGCCTTTTGCTGGGCCGCCCCTCACCCCAGCCCTC
>JBEBJA010000163.1:0-1559 GCA_040080145.1 Hyphomicrobiaceae bacterium | reverse complement strand
CGCAATGCTGCAAGCCATTGCGCCGCCGCTCGCGCTGTTCTGGTTCCCGATGCTCGCAGTCGCGGTCTGGCGGCGCGGCTGACGCCGTAAACCGAACGCGTTTCAACACTGGTGATCCACATGCCGCCCGAAATCCTGTTCAAGATATGCAATCTGCTCGCACTTTCGGGCTGGGTCGCACTGTTGCTATCGCCACTCATCCCAAGACTGGCGCAAGCACACGCCAGCCTTGCCATCCCGCTGTTATTCTCTGTCGCCTACGCTGGCCTCGTGATGGCGTTCTGGACCAATGCCGACGGCAGCTTCTCGCCCCTCGCTGACGTGATGAAGCTGTTCACAAAGCCGGAAGTCGCGCTGGCCGGCTGGATCCACTATCTCGCCTTCGACTTGTTCGT
Organism: Hyphomicrobiaceae bacterium; assembly: GCA_040080145.1. Classification (GTDB taxonomy): domain Bacteria; phylum Pseudomonadota; class Alphaproteobacteria; order Rhizobiales; family Hyphomicrobiaceae; genus JANXVY01. The sequence continues at coordinate 1,164 of JBEBJA010000163.1, read as the reverse complement.
TGGAGCCTGGGAAGTTCGCACAGCCAAGGCCGACCGTGTGCCCTTCGCACTCGTCGTCCCCTGCCTCGCGCTCACCTTCATGTTCGGCCCAGCGGGATTCTTAGCTTTCGTCGCGATCAGGGCCGCGCGTCGACTGGCGACGACTTCCGCTACGTGAAGTGACGACTCGATCCAATCATGTCTGCCGTCCACATCAGGAGAGATAGATGCAACGCCGGAACTTTATCACTCTACTCGGTGGTGGCGTCGTTCTTGCCGCCGGAAGCGCGACAGGTTTCGCGCTCACGCGCACGCCGACACGAGCCCTGCAGCCATGGCGCGAGGCAGGTACGGCATACACAGACCCTCGAATGCGCGCCTTGTCCTATGCAATTCTCGCACCGAATCCTCATAACCGGCAACCGTGGCAGGTCGACCTGTCCAAGCCCGACAAGATCATTCTGAGAGTCGATCTAACGCGCCTGTTGCCGGAAACTGATCCGTTCAGTCGCCAGATTACGATTGGCCTCGGATGCTTCCTCGAGCTGTTGCGCATGGCCGCAGCCGATGACGGTTACTTATGCATAACTGTGCCGTTCCCGGAGGGGGCTGATGCATCGCGGCTCGACGACCGGATCGTCGCAGAGGTGACGTTCTTCAAAGACGCGACAGCGAAATCAGATCAACTCTTCCGTCATGTTCTCAATCGCCGCTCGCTCAAAGTCCCGTTTGATACCAGCCGCGAACTCAAGCAGGAGACCCTCGCGGGGATTGTGGCTGTGGCCGACACGCCGCAGATGCGCGTCGGTACAATCCACAAAGCTGCTGAAATTTCTGAATGGCGAAAGCTGACCCGCAACGCGCTCCAAATCGAGCTGACAACGCGGCGAACTTACAAGGAAAGTGTAGATTTGTTCCGCATTGGCAAAGCAGAAATCGAGGCCAATCCGGACGGCATCAGTTTCTCAGGCCCGCTGTTTGACACTCTTGGATTGCTCGGACAATTCACCCGTGAAGGAGCGCTCGACAGCACGTCCTCCGTCTACCGACAGGGTATCGCTGCCGTCATGGCCAATGTCGACACGGCGATGGGCTATCTCTGGATCGTGACGCCAGGAAATACCCGTATCGATCAGATCGATACCGGGCGCGACTGGTTGCGGCTAAATCTTGCTTCCACGGCCG
>JBEBJA010000046.1:0-1571 GCA_040080145.1 Hyphomicrobiaceae bacterium | reverse complement strand
TTGACTGCGAACAAATGCCAACTGACGACACCGCCAACAGCATTTTCAGGTGCACCTGCGCAGACGTGGCTGGCGTCGGGCGCTGCATGTGGGAGTGATCTGCCTGAGGTTCCTGCGTGTGGGCTTGAGGCGTCGTTTGTTGATGCATTGCCGGGGGCGATGCGACGCATCACGCTGGGTGGCGGCAAGTGCCTGCATGTGATCCCGGTTATGCTGACGGATAAACCGGACGGATTTTCGTGCAATGCCGTGAAGGCGCGGCCGGCGTGCGTTGTCGGCGTGAGGCAAGACGGGACGGCGACGATTGTGACGCTGGCGGGAGGCCGAGATGCCAACGCGCTCAAAGCCGAGATTAAAATTCCGACTGATCCGGTGCGGCACAAGCCGTTGATGGCGAAGTCTCGATCTGGACCGCTGATGGCATTGATTCCAGCGGACATGACCGTTGGTGGCAACGAGCGGGATGCACAAGGATTCTTACGACACTATGTCGATCATACACTGGCGACGTGTGTGGGATCGGTGGCGCATTGCCGTGAGCAGGCGACGTATCAAGGGGACCGGGCGGTTGGCGAATTGATGCGGCGGGTTTGGAATCCGCGACCGCTGCTATCGCGAGAGGATCGCACGGCTGATTATCAAGAGTTGATCGGTCGCGTGGTGGGCGGCGATCTCGGGCGTTTTGATCGGGAAAAGAAGCTATTCGCGAAGCTGATTATGCAGAACGAGGTTGCGGGATCGTCGCCGTATCAAATGTTGGATGCAGTGATCCGGAATAGCGGTATCAGCTGGGGCGCGCATCAGATCGACATTGGGGCCAACGCGTCGAGCGAGGTTGATTTGTTCTGGGATACGCTGCGGCGCTGGCGCAAGGCACCGGGTACGGGCGATTATCCCAAGCTGCGCGATGCGGACAAGGTGCGCGCGTGTTTATCGCAGCCAATACGGAACTTTTTTGTTGATCAGCTGGCGCTTTTCTATGGCGCGCTGCCTGAGTTGAACAAGGGATTTCGGAGCGGCTTGGGGAAAGCGTCGTACGAGGCGCGATTTAAGACCTACCTTGATGAAGAGGTTGCGCGCGGCGTGGCGCTTGGCGGGCTGTTTAAGAAGAGTCCGTTTGCGTGGATGTATTACATCGATCAACGCAATCAACGAGGCGCAACGCGGGCGAATGCGTTGAAGGTTATCGGCGAGGACATGAGCGCGGGTGAGCTTGCGTCATGCGAGGGCGTGGTGGCGGGCGAGGAGCGGCTGGTCGCGGCGATCAAGGGGATAACTGAGACGGGCGATCATTATGATATCGACCGCCGGGTGACGAATTTGAAGACATTTTTGCAGCAAGAACTCGGCGCGAGTCTGGGGCGGGTGTGTGGGTGAAAGTTGGTGGATATCTCGGCTCCACCCAACTGCCTTTGAGATCAGCGGACTTGTTTGCCCCATGATCGCGGCGTAACCCGCTGGCGGCGAGACACCCGCCCACAGCACGAGCCCAACCGGCTGCGTGAAGCCGATGGATTTGGATTGTGCATCCATCAGCGAGAATTGGCCTGACGCGATTGCGGGCAACACCA
>JBEBJA010000185.1:0-7733 GCA_040080145.1 Hyphomicrobiaceae bacterium | reverse complement strand
TTGAATGGCTGGCCTGGATACGGATTCCCCTCCCACTGTTTTCCCGGACAAGTGCGCCCTTAAGCGCACGCAGATCCGGGATCTTTACCACTCCCATGCAGGTAGAGACCCCGGATCAGCCAAGTGCAGAGGCCGTCCGGGGAAACAGTGAAGGTGGCAACAAGTTAAACCGGACAGCTGTGGGTCGAGCCCGAGGGCAGGCAAGCCCGGCCATGGAGTGATTTGGAGTGGTTCGCCCGTGTTGTTGAATGGGTCCTCGGGACGAGCCCGAGGATGACAATTGAGGGGCGGTCGTGAGGCTCCTGGTGCCCGGTTAGCCGCAACCGGGACGACAATTGCTAGTCTGGTCAAGCGCTTGCTGCCGCCCCTCACCCCCGCCTTCGCGGGGGCAGGCTCCTAACCCTCCCCGTGAAGGACGGGGAGGATTAGAAAGTTATCCCCGCGTGTATTGGTGCGTGAGATGTTGGCTTTATCGCGCCACGCGAGGGTCACGGCTGACGAGCTGGGTTAGACGGGTGGAGGCGGGTTTGGGCAGAGGATTCAGCAACCCTTCAGCGGTCTGGATCGTGTTGCAGTGATTTGGTTCACGACGTTTCGGAAACGGATCATCGGGACGGCATTACGGTCACTCTGTTCATTCGCGGGAGAGGTGTGTTGGGCTTGTCGGAAACGGCTTGCGCGACAACGGCCTCAAGATCCCCATATTAAAAACGGCGAGGCCGCCGGGTGATAAGAACAGCATTCAATCATCCATGGACCTCTCCCGCGTATCCTCTTTTATAACTCCGAGCCCGGTGGGTTGCGGAGGGATTGGTGCGTGCGGCTGGCATGACGTTCTGGGGTGGCATTACGGGCCGTGCATTTCATCTCTACCCAACGTCATGGCCGCCCCGGATCAAGTGTCCGGGGTAAACTCCGGCGGCCATCCACGACAAGCTTCAACCAACTCTGTTTTTGTTATGGAATTCAGACCGCTCCACTTGTTGCCGATGAGGCGACCTGTTGGCCGGACTGACGAACGGAGACCGTTTGCATAGTCATGTCCCGGTGGATAATTGTCGTGGGTGGCCGCCTGCGCGGCCATGACGAAAGGGAGGGATTGTTACAAGTGACGGAGCCATTCGAGGCTTTCCAGCGTGGTGGTCTTGGGTTTGTATTCTAGGCCGATGTGGCCGGGGTAGGCGAGGCGGTCTAAGTGGGTGAGGAGGAAGGGGATGTTGATTTCGCCGGTGCCGGGTTCGTGGCGGCCGGGGGTGTCGGCGATCTGGATGTGGCCGATGGAGGGGAGGTATTTGGTGAGGGTGGGGGCGAGGTCGCCCTCCATGATTTGCATGTGGTAGAGGTCGTGCTGGATCATGAGATTGTCGGAGCCGACGTCCTGGATGATGTCGTAGGCTTGCTTGGTGCCGGTCAGGTAGAAGCCGGGGATGTCGCGGGTGTTGATCGGCTCGATCAGGAGGCGGATGCCGGCGGCTTTGAGGGCCGTTGCGGCGTAGCGAAGGTTTTCGATGAGGGTGGTGCGGAGGACGGCGGGGTCTGCGCCGGGCGGGGTGATGCCGGCGAGGCAGTTGACCATGTGGCAATCGAGGGCGTGGCAATAGCGGATCGTTTCGCCGATGCTGGCGCGGAATTCTTGCGTGCGTTCGGGCAGGATTGCGATGCCGCGTTCGCCTGAGGCCCAGTTGCCGTGAGGGATGTTGAGCAGGACTTGTTTCAGGTGATGGCGGTTGAGGTGTTCGGCGAGGACTTCGGGATCGTGGTCGAACAGGCAGACGTATTCGACGGCGGTGAAGCCGTTCGCTTTGGCGGCGGCGAAGCGGGCCAGGAACGGGAGTTCGGTGAACAGGAACGTCAAGTTGGCGGAGAATTTGGGCATGGGGCGGGCTCGCGAATGATGATGTGCGAGTTACGCCCACGCTGGGGCTCCCTGCAAGGGGGAGGGGAAGGAAGTGGCGATTGCGTGCGGATTGGATCGTGCCTCGATTGAGGCTTTGCCTTCGTGGATGCTTGTCGTGGGTGGCCGCCTTGTAAGGTGGCGATGCGGAGCATCGACGCGGCCATGACGAAATGGGAGGGTTTGCCGAATGGGGGTGGCGGGCTTATGTGAGGGGTTTAAGGTTTTAGTGAACGGATCAAGTGCATGACGACGATTTTGACGGTGCGGAAGGGTGGGCGGGTTGTGATTGCCGGCGACGGTCAGGTGAGCCTGGGCGCGACCGTCATCAAGCACAATGCCAAGAAGGTCCGGGTGCTGGGGCGGGGCGATGTGATCGGCGGGTTTGCCGGGGCGACGGCGGATGCGTTCACGCTGTTTGAGCGGCTTGAGGCCAAGCTGGAGCAGTTCCCGGGGCAGTTGACCCGGGCGGCCGTCGAGCTTGCCAAGGACTGGCGGACGGACCGGTATCTGCGGCGGCTGGAAGCGATGATGATCGTGGCGGATGCGTCGACGACGCTGGTGCTGACCGGGACGGGGGACGTTCTGGAGCCGGAGGGGTCACTCGCTGGCATCGGGTCGGGCGGGATGTATGCGCTGGCTGCAGCGCGGGCGCTGATCGATTCCGACATGGAGGCGGAGGCAATCGCCCGCAAGGCGATGGGGATTGCGGCGGACATCTGCGTTTATACGAATACCAATCTGGTGGTCGAGAGTTTGGCGTCTGGGAAGTGACTTAGCGACGAAGGGAAGTTTGGGCGGCGTGTTGGACTGTAGAGCCCCCTCACCCCGACCCTCTCCCCAGGGGGAGAGGGGGAAGTGCGGAATGTATGTATGGAGCGGGCTTCGATGTGAGGCTTGTCGTGGGTGGCCGCCTTCGCGGCCATGACGAAATGGGTGAGTTCACATGGCCTGGACGTATTTGTTGATTGCTGGCGTGTGTGAGATCGTGGGGACGACGCTGTTCCGGCATACGGAGAATTTTGCGCGATTGGGGCCGACGGTTGCGTGTGTGGTGATGTGGGTGTTGTCGTTTTATCTGTTGAACCGGTCGCTCGCGGGGGTGCCGTTGGGGACGGCGTATGCGGTGTGGACCGGGATTGGCGCTGCGGGGACGGTGCTTGTGGGAATCGCGTTCTATGGCGAGGCGACATCCGTCATGCGCATGGTATGCTTAGGTCTGCTGATTGCCAGCATGATAGGGCTCAACTTGTTTGCGCCGGATTGACGGGGGACGCCGATGTTACGGGCTGAGGATATTGCCGAGGCGGTGAAGACCGGGGTCATAACCACTGAGCAGGCGGCGGCACTCGAGGGGATCGCGACGGCGCGGCACAAGGCGCGGGTGTTCGCTGTGGGACGCGAAGAGCGGTTCCGGCTCATGGGCGGGTTCAACGATTTCTTCATTGCGGTCGGGGTGATGTTGCTGGGGATTGCGATCGGGTCGTGGCCCATCGTGGGGCTCGTGGCGATGTGGGGGCTGGCGGAGTATCTGACGGGCAAGCTCAAGCTGGTCGCGCCGAGTATTTTGATCGTTGCAATCCTGGCGATTTCGGCAGTGGCGACGGTCGGGCGGTTTAACCTGGGGCCGAGTGCTGCTTTTGCGGCGGCAATGGCGGTCATCGGCGTGCATTACTGGCGGTTCCGGCTGCCGTTTTCGTTGTTCGTGCTGGCGTTGACGGGGGTGGGGTTGATCCTGTCGCTGGTGAGTGCGTTGGCAACGGGGCCGTTGGGGATAGCGGCGGCGGATGTTGACGCGCTGATGCGGATTTTAGCGCTGGTGCTGGGGCTTGGCGTATTCGCGTGGGCGATGTCGTTTGATATGTCGGACCCGGAGCGGTTGACGTTGCGGGCGGACTGCGGGTTCTGGCTGCATCTGATCGCGGCGCCGTTGATCGTGCATTCGCTGGCGGGGCCGCTGATGAGCCATCCGATGTGGCCGGGAATGCGGGCGACGGGAGCGGCGGAGATGACGGGGGCTGCGGTGGTGGTGGTCGTGTTGCTGGTGTTTGCGTTGAGCACGATTGCGTTGATTGTGGACCGGCGGGCGCTGCTGGTGGCGGGGCTTGGGTATTTGGGCTCGGCGCTGGCGTATACGCTGTCGAAGGTGGCGGGGGCGTCGCCGTCGTATTATGTCGTGCCGGTGCTGGTGTTTTTGGGTGTGCTCATCATTGTGTTGGGGGTGCGGTGGCGCCATATCCGTTCCGTGCTTATGAGCGCGCTTTCGGGCGAGTCCTGGAAACGTGGCTTGCCACCATACGTTTTGTCTGAATAGGACATAGCGTGTTTTTCTGTTTAGTATGAGAGACTTGCATGACGTCTTTTTCGCCCCGTGAAATCGTATCCGAGTTGGACCGCTATATCGTGGGGCAGGGGGATGCCAAACGGGCGGTCGCTATCGCTTTGCGCAACCGGTGGCGGCGGCAGCAGATCACGGGGGATTTGCGCGAGGAAGTGCAGCCCAAGAACATCTTGATGATCGGGCCGACGGGGGTCGGCAAGACCGAGATTTCGCGGCGGTTGGCGCGGTTGGCGGGGGCGCCGTTCCTCAAGGTCGAGGCGACGAAGTTCACCGAGGTCGGGTATGTCGGGCGCGATGTGGATAGTATCGTGCGTGATCTCGTGGAGGTCGCTATTGGGCTGGTGCGGGTATCGAAGCGCCGCGATGTGAAGGCGCGGGCGGAGAAGGCTGCGGAAGACCGGGTGCTTGATGCGCTGGTTGGGCCGAACGCGCAGCCAGGAACGCGGGAAGCGTTCCGGCGCAAGTTGCGGGCGGGTGAGTTAAACGACAGCGAGATCGAATTGCAGATGGCGGACACCGGTGGCGGACTGCCGATGTTTGAAATTCCGGGCCAGCCGGGGGCGTCGTTTGGGGCGATCAATCTGGGCGAGATGCTTGGCAAGGCGATGGGCGGGCGGACGAAGACGCGCAAGGTTCTGGTCCGCGACAGCTATGAGCTGCTGATCGCGGAAGAGAGCGACAAGCTGATTGATACCGATCAGATCGCGGGTGAGGCGATAACGGCTGCTGAAAACAACGGCATCGTGTTTTTGGACGAGATCGACAAGATCTGTTCGCGGTCGGATGCTGGCGGGCGTGGCGGGGCGGATGTGTCGCGCGAGGGTGTGCAGCGCGATCTGCTGCCGCTGATCGAGGGCACGACGGTTGCGACGAAGTATGGGCCGGTGAAGACGGATCATGTGCTGTTCATTGCGTCGGGCGCGTTCCATGTGTCGAAGCCGTCGGACCTGCTGCCGGAATTGCAGGGGCGGTTGCCGATCCGGGTTGAGCTACAGGCGCTCGAACGGGCGGATATGCGGCGGATTCTGACGGAGCCGGAAGCGAGTTTGATCAAGCAGTACGTGGCGCTGATGGCGACGGAGGGTGTGACGCTGGAGTTTACACCCGAGGGGATTGACGCGATTGCGGATACGGCGGTGGATGTGAACTCGCGCATCGAGAACATCGGCGCGCGACGGTTGATGACGGTTTTGGAGCGGGTGTTGGAAGACATTTCGTTCGAGGCATCCGACAAGAGCGGGCAGACGCTGACGGTGGACGCGGCGTATGTTCACGAGCGGCTGGGCGCGCTGGCGAAGAACGTCGATTTGAGTAAGTTTATTTTGTGAGGGGGCGTGGGAAGTTGTCCGTGGGGCGTTTTGTGCTAGGTTGCTGTGATGACAAGACTTGAAGCCATTGCCGCCATCAATGCCAAACTGGCCGCGCTTGACGACGCGCGCGTGTTGACGGTCGCCGAGATGATCGACGACATCGCGACCGCGACCGCGACTGCTACCGTCCGCCCGCTCACTGCCAGGGAACTCGCGCTGCTTGAGCAATCGAAGGAAGACTTTGCGGCTGGCCGCACGTATTCGGTCGAAGACGTGCGCGCCCACTCCGACGCCCTTATCCAGGCTTTGCGCGACAAACATGCCACGACCTCATGAGGCGCGTGCGTTTTTCCAAGACGTTTCGTGACCAACTCGACGAGCTTATCGCGCAAGGCTATCCGAAATTCGGCGAGCGCGTCATCACAGAAAAGCGCGATTTGGTGCTCCGGGCGATCACTGATTATCTCGCGTCCCATCCAAGACGGCCACGCGATGCTCAGCACGGCCTCTGCATTTATCCGGTTAGCAAAACGCCGTTCGTCCTCATCTACGACTTCGACGAAGACGAACTGCGTGTGCTGTTCATTTTTCATGGACGTGATGATTTGCGCCGGGTTGATCCGGCGACGGTCGAGTGGTGAGGGCGTTTTTTGCGGCTTCGGCGCTGGCGACGAACGTCGATTTGAGCAGGCTTATTTTTTGTGGGGTAATGGGGGAGGCGCTGATCAGCGGACGATGGGGTTCCGCTCGCCGTGAAAGGTTGGTCGTAATTTGCCCCTAACGGGATTGCTTGCGCACAAGCGGTATGCTGTGCTTCCGTCACATTGCGATAGCGCATGGCTGGAGAAGTTCGGTGGGAAGAGTGTGTCGTCGCGTTTTCGTCAGCATGGTCGCCGATCGATTGCTATCGGATGCTCAGAATGCATTCAAGTGGGCTGTGGTCGGTCGCATCCAAGATCTAGGCTTCCACCCCGAGATTTTCTATAATCCACGCACCGTTCAAGGGATTGCAGCGCGAAAATCATGGACACCGATTGAGGCTGATGAGGTAATCCGTCAATGCGTTGCTGGTGTGATTATCGGGATGCCGCGCTGGCGATTGAGCGATGGGCAACAAGATGTTTTAATGGCTACCGAATATTCCCAGTATGAGGGGGCTGTATTGAGGACGGTTGATATCCCGATCATGATACTTGCCCAAGACAATCTGCTTCAGCGTGGTGTCTTTGAGTACAACTTCGGGCAATTTATTTGCAAGTTTCCAGAGTCGGCAGACGAGAAGTGGCTCGACACACCTGATTTTTTACAAACTCAAAATATTTGGCATGCAGACATAACGGATCGGCGCGACGTGTTCTTGGGCTATTGCAGCAGCTCGGCCGGCACCGCCGACCAAATCAGAAGTTATTTGGAGAAGGAATTGGGAGCGACGATCCTTGATTGGAAACGGGATTTTTCCGTTGCGCGTTCGGTCCTTGAGGAAATCGTCGAGGCAGGGAAGCGTTGCAGTGGCGCAATTTTCCTGTTCACAAAAGACGACGTTCTCGCCGACGAGACATTGAACCCGAAGAAACGCTGGTTTAGAGCGGTGCCGCCGCGGGCGGAATTCGCTATCCCGAGAGACAATGTTGTCTTTGAGGCGGGGTACTTTATTGGAGTGAAGGGGAAGCGTAAAGTTTTAATTGTTCGGGAGCAGGGCGCAAAAATGCCCGCGGACTTGGGCGGCGATGTTTACGGTGCTCTGGAAGATAGGCACAATATCGAATCAATTAAGGATACGCTTCGGCGGTTTACGCTTGGATTGTAATTAAACTCGCTCAGTGCCGACTGAAGCGATGGAATCACAATGCACTTGCTCGCGCGGAAGGTCGGAAGCGATGCAGGCTTCCATTTGGTCTCGGGCATCCGTCGTGCGGCCGGGCCTCTCCCCGTAAGGACGGGGAAAGTGGACCTTCGGCGCTGATGTGCTGGGTCCCGTGTCTGCGCTGCACCGTGAAGAACGCTGCAGCGCGCACGGGACGATAAACGGGGGCGGTGTTGGCCGACTATGTTTTCTTGGTGGCCAGGGCCTTGAGTTTGTAGAGGGCGTCGAGGGCTGCCTTTGGGGTTAGGTCGTCGGGGTTGAGGGCGGCTAGGGCCTGCTCCGCAGGGGAGGGTTTGGCGGGCTCTGTTTGGCCTTTGGGGCGGG
>JBEBJA010000227.1:0-1592 GCA_040080145.1 Hyphomicrobiaceae bacterium | reverse complement strand
TGCCTTTGTCTCGACGCGAATCATCTCCAATAGCTCGCAGTTCCAGTCAAAACCCTAGGAAAGCTCCTGCGTGCTGCGCCTACTCTTAAGTTCTGCAATTCTGATTGCGCCCGTTGCCGTCCAAGCAAACGAGCGCGCTAAGGCCGAATCCACCAGACATGAATTAGCGAGGCACGAATTCGCCTCCAGCTGGCGCACAACTGTAAAACCTGCCGCTGTTGCCCCCATTTCCACTGGTTCACTCCCCACCAAGTCAGTCGACCATGCCCTTCACGGCATCGCCTCCTATTACTGGCAAGACCAGATGACATCGTCCGGCGAACGCTTCGACAAAACCGCCATGACTGCCGCTCACAAAACCCTGCCCATGGGCACCCGCGTCCGCGTCACCCACAAATCCAATGGCCGCAGCGTCATCGTCCGCATCAATGATCGCGGCCCCTTCAAAGCTGGCCGCGTCATCGATCTGTCGGAAGCCGCAGCCAAACACATCCAAATGACCGCCAACGGACTCGCTGCAGTCACGCTTGAAGTCATCCGCTGACCCGCACCAAACGCGTGGCCGACCCAGCCCAGTGCCTCCCCTTTGCCGCAATGCCCCGCCACTGAAGCACAAGTGTTTGTGTGACAATCGGGGAAAACGACCATGGCTCAACCCACTCCGAGCGAAAGCGGCCTGATGGGTATGTCGAGCTTCGCCAACCTTGGCCGCCTCGCGTCCAAGGGCAACAAACTGGCGACATTGATCTCCTCGTTTGCCTTCGCCTTCTCTGCCGTCAGCTTCTACGAGACGGTTCTAAAGCAACCTAAAATCAGCATTCATGTCCCCGCCGTGCTGCACTATGGCCGCGATGGCGGCGGCGACACCGAGGTCTTCGCAATCCCTCTCACCGTCACCAACGACGGCGCTCAAAGCGGCACGGTCCTCGGCGTCGAACTCGCAATTGAAAATCCGAAAGCAGTTGGCGAAGCCGCCAAATCCAAAACCTTCTACAGCGCCTACATGGGCGAACACCCGAAAGACGCCAACGCGACCAACCGCGCTTTCGCCCCCATCACCGTCGCCGGTCGCGCCAGTTTCTCCGACACCATTCGCTTCTACCCGCAGGGCAACGTCTTCCCCCATCTCATCACCGAGACCGGCACCTTTAAAATGAAATTGACGGTCAAAACCGCAGCCCCCTCGGAGCCCTCCATCATCGACCGCCTGTTCCGTGCAGGCGATCCGCAACCGCTGACGTTTGAACGCACACTCCCTTACATGAGCGACCAACATTTAAAGTTCCGCCGTGGCACCATCGCCATGCATTCAGACGACTGGAAACCCACATTATCCAGTTCATCAAAGTGAATATTGCAACCCTCCAGTGTACCAATAAAAACGCCTACAAACATTGATCTAACGCATATCAAGACCTGCAATCGGCAAAAGTCCCCGTGGCATAGAGCCATCCTTGAAAAACACAGCCTTCACCTCGATGTTTTGAGCACCACAGGACAGCCTCAAGCCGCCCCCCCAACTTGAACCCTCAAGAGCTTAAACCCTCAAGGAGATGGCCATGTCGTACAAAACCATTTTGCTGCATTTGACC
>JBEBJA010000147.1:0-7801 GCA_040080145.1 Hyphomicrobiaceae bacterium | reverse complement strand
CCCTCACCCCAACCCTCTCCCCCGGGGGAGAGGGGCCACCGTTTCGCTATGTTAGCGCCTATGCGCCTGCGCGGCCATGACGAAAAGAAGTGGATGTTCGTCATTGGGCCGCGCCTCACCTTTCCTTCTTCCCGTCAGGACGGGGAGAGGGAATAAGTGGTTACGCCTTCTTTTCTTTTTCGGCGATGGCGATGCGGAGGTTCAGGTCGCGGAGCTGGAGCGAGGAGACGTCGCTGGGGGCGCCCATGAGCAGGTCGTTGGCTTGCTGGTTCATTGGGAACAGCGTGACTTCGCGCAGGTTTTTGGCCCCCAGGATCAGCATGACGATGCGGTCGATGCCGGCTGCCATTCCGCCGTGCGGGGGCGCGCCGTACTGGAATGCACGGTACATGCCGCCGAAGCGGGCTTCGACGACTTCGGGGCCGAGGCCCGCGATGCCGAACGCCTTGATCATGGCTTCGGGGACGGAGTTACGGATTCCGCCCGAGGCGATTTCGAAGCCGTTGCAGACGATGTCGTACTGGAAGGCTTTGAGGCTTAAGATTTTCTCGGTCGTGTCGGCTGCGTTGAGGGCGTCGAGGCCGCCTTGGGGCATCGAGAACGGGTTGTGGGAGAAGTCGATTTTCTTGTCGTCTTCGTTCCACTCGTACTGCGGGAAGTCGACGATCCAGCACAGGTCGAAGCGGTTCTCGTCGATCAGTTTTAACTCGCGGCCGATCTGATCGCGGGCGAGGCCTGCGAACTTGTAGAACTTGGCCGGGTCGCCTGCCACGAAGAAGCAGGCGTCGCCCGATCTCAAGCCAAGCTGCGTACGAATTGCTTCTGTCCGTTCCTCGCCGATGTTCTTGGCGAGTGGTCCAGACGCTTCAAATGCATCGAGACCAGCGTCCTTCCTAACCTGTTCGAGTTCTTTCGTACTGCCCGTGGTGTGAGCCTTTGAAATGGCATCCTTCAATTTGCCACCGACGCCTGGTTCAAGAGTCGTTGTGGTGCTGCGCCAGAAGATGTAGCCGAGGCCGGGTTGGCCTTCTTTCTGGGCCCAGCCGTTCATGCGGTCGCAGAAGGCGCGGCTGCCGCCGGTTGGGCCGGGGATGGCCCAAATGCGGACCTTGGGGTCTTTTTCGATCATGCCGGCGAAGACCTTGAAGCCCGAGCCGCGGAAGTGCTCGGTCACGTCCTGCATTTTGATGGGGTTGCGCAGGTCGGGTTTGTCGGAGCCGTAGGAGCGGATGGCTTCGTCATAGGGGATGCGCGGCCAGACCTGTGTGACGGCTTTGTCGCCTGCGAATTCCTCGAACAGTTTGGTGATCACCGGCTCCATGGTCTGGAACACGTCTTCCTGTTCGATGAAGCTCATTTCGACGTCGAGCTGATAGAATTCGCCGGGCAGGCGGTCGGCGCGCGGGTCTTCGTCGCGGAAGCAGGGCGCGATCTGGAAGTAACGGTCGAAGCCTGAGATCATCAGCAATTGCTTGTATTGCTGGGGGGCCTGCGGCAGGGCGTAGAACTTGCCCTGATGGATGCGCGAGGGGACGAGGAAGTCGCGCGCGCCTTCGGGCGAGGAGGCGGTCAGGATCGGGGTCGAGAACTCGAAGAAGCCCGCTGCGTCCATGCGGTTGCGGATCGACTTGATGACGGCCAAGCGCGTCATGATGTTTTTGTGCAGTGTTTCGCGGCGCAAGTCGAGGAAGCGGTATTGCAGGCGCAGGTCCTCGGGGTATTCGGGTTCGCCGAATACGGGGACGGGCAGTTCCTTGGCTTCGGAGAGGACTTCGATGCTGGTCGCGTAGAGCTCGATTTCGCCGGTCGGCAGGTCGGCGTTGCGTGTGCCGAGCGGGCGTTCGCGCACCGCGGCGTTGACGCAGATCACCCACTCGGAGCGCACTTTTTCGGCCATCTTGAAGGCGGCGCTATCGGGGTCGGCGACGACCTGGGTCAGGCCGTAATGGTCGCGGACGTCGATGAAGAGGACGCCGCCGTGGTCGCGGACGCGGTGGACCCAGCCAGAAATGCGGATGGTCTGGCCGACATCGGACTTGCGCAGGGCAGCGCAGGTGTGGGTGCGGTAGCGGTGCATCGGCTTGGCTGCATCAGAATTGGTTGCTGGCGATGGGGCTGCGGGGGATGCGGGAGCTGGTTTCTTGGTCGCCATGGGATCTACCGTTGCCTTGTCGCGTGTGCGGAATTCATGCAGGGTTTGAAAGCGCGGAACAGCGCACGCAGCCCACGCCTTGTCAAGGCGGGGAAGCGGTTGGGGTGGGGCTTTGAGATTGCTGCAAGTTGTTGGGTTACGACGGCAAGGGCCGTCTAACCCAACTTACGAGTGTCAAACTTCCTCGTCGCCTTCGGTGACGCCGATGATGCCGGCCACGTCGCCTTCTTCTTCCTCTTCTTCAAGGAAGGTTTCGTCGGCTTCGGCGGCCACCGGCTCGTCATCGCCTTCGATGTCTGGCAGAACTTCGGCACCTTCGGCGGCGTCGTCGACCACGGCTTCGGGCTCGGCGTAGATGGGCTTTTTGGCGGCCTTGCGGGCGGCCTTTTCTTCGGCGGCGGCGGCAGCGATGGCAGCGGACGAAATCGCGATGTTATAGTTTGCGCCGCACATCGGGCACATGATCGGGTCGCGCTCTAGGTCGTAGAAACGCTGGCCGCAGGATTGATTCTGGCAGGTGCGCTTCATACCGCGCGCTTGCTTGGTGGCCATGGGAATGCCTTTGGGTGTTCGATGGGAAAAATGAACGTGCGGTCTGCCATAGGCGGCTGCGATAGTCAAAAAGCAAATGCGCAAAGGTGGACACGTGCGGCAATCGTTGACATCCATTGGGTGTGCCGGCTCTATGCGCGGCACCTGGAAACCGTCAAGAAAGTGTCCGCTCGTGTCACATGCTCATGCCATGCCGCGCCCGTTGTCCGCTAAGAAGGCGTCGAGCTTGAAGGGGACCGTGAGGGTGCCGGGGGACAAGTCGATTTCGCACCGGGCGCTGATTTTCGGGGCGATGGCTGTTGGAAAGACGCGGATTACGGGGCTGCTGGAAGCCGAGGATGTCATCAATACCGCGAAGGCTGTGACCGCGCTGGGGGCGCCCGCGGCGAAGGTTGGCGGCGTCTGGGAGGTGTTGGGCCGGGGTGTGGGTGGATTGAAGCAGCCTGACGGACCGCTGGATTTCGGCAATTCCGGCACGGGGACGCGACTGATGATGGGGGTCGTGGCCGGGCACGATATGACGGCGACGATGGTGGGCGATGCGTCGCTGTCGAAGCGGCCGATGCGGCGGGTGTTGGGGCCGCTCAAGACGATGGGCGTTGCGGTCGAGGGCGATAAAGAGACTTTGCCGCTGGTCATGCGCGGGTCGGTGGATTTGGTGCCGATCGAATATGTGCTGCCGGTGCCGTCGGCTCAGGTGAAGAGCGCGATTTTGATTGCGGGCATTCATGCGGCCGGCGAGACGACGGTCATCGAGGCCGAGCCGACACGGGATCATACGGAACGGATGTTGCGGGCGTTCGGGGCGACTGTGCGGGTCACGAAGCGCGGCGACAAAACGGCGATCACGGTTGTGGGGCAGCCGGAGTTGACCGGGCAGGATATCGTGGTGCCGGGCGATCCCTCGTCGGCGGCGTTTTTGGCGTGCGCGGCGCTGCTGGTGCCGGGTTCGGAGGTCGTGATCGAGGGCGTGCTCGTCAATCCGACGCGGATCGGGCTTTACACGACGCTTTCCGAGATGGGTGCCGACGTGGCGTTCCGAAACGAGCGGACCGAGGGCGGCGAGCCAATTGCGGACATTCGCGTGCGGTATTCCAAGCTCAAGGGTGTGCGCGTGCCGCCGGAGCGTGCTCCGAGCATGATCGACGAGTATCCGGTGCTGGCGTGCGTGGCGGCGTTTGCGGACGGTGAGACGGTGATGGAGGGCCTGGGCGAGCTCAAGGTCAAGGAGAGCGACCGGCTGGCTGCGACGGCCGAGGGGTTGATCGCCAATGGGGTTAGCGCGCGGGTCGAGGGCGAGACGCTGATCGTGACGGGGGCAAAGGGCGGGAAGGTGCCCGGCGGCGGGACGGTCGCGACGCATCTGGATCACCGGATCGCGATGGCGTTCTTGACGATGGGACTTGTGAGTGAGGCCCCGGTGACGGTGGATGATACGACGATGATCGCGACGAGCTTTCCAGAGTTCCGGGGGCTGATGGAGCAGCTCGGGGCGGGGTATGTGGGGTGAGCTATCTGTACGCTGCTTTAATGGTGGTGTTTGGGGGGCGTTATTGCCATCGGGCAGTGGTCTGTTACGCCGCAAGAGAAGCAGGACAAGTATTTCTGGGTACTTCCTGCGCTGTTTGTGTTTAGTCCGGCGTTTTTGGTGTTGATTCCCGTATTCAAGACTGTTGCGTATATGGTTCTTGATCTTCTGCCGCTCTGGATCAGCGGTCCATTCGTGCTCGCCGCTATGCTGCTTTTTTTGTACGTGTTTTTGGTGGCGCGATGGGTTTTGCTGTTTTGGTTCGGATACTGGCTGGAACAAGCATTTACTTTAGCCATTCGACATGCGCGGTTGTTCGTTTGGCTGAAATAGTGCCCAATTGGCGGCGAGTCGTTGGGTTACGGATGCAAGTGGGCATCCTAACCCAACAGGTGAGGGTCGCCGAAAAAGACGTTTTCGAATTTGCGGTTTTTGGGCAGGCGGTAGACATCGAAATCGGAATTGATTGAGGCGATGGTGGTGATGCCGCGCCGTTCGCATAGGGCGACGAGGGACACGTCGGCCAGATCGGCAGGAAGGTCGCTGTACTTTTTCATGATTTCGATGGCGCGGGGGAGGTCTTCGCGCAGGGCGTCGTCTATTTCGACGACGGCCAGCAGCCAATCCATGAACCGGAACAAGTTTGGCTGTATATCGCTGAGCATTGCGGCAACCTCACCGATGACGCGGGAGGTTGTGATCAGGCGGGCGTCGCCGGCGCGGCGCAGGAATTCCCCGGCCTGTTTGTGGTGGGCGTCGTCGCGGTCGAACATCGCGATCATGGGGCCGGCGTCAACGACGATGTTTCGCACGCAGCTTGTCCTTGATCCTGGCCATGTAGGTTTGCGAACGGTCGCTTTCGCCGCTTCCGGTGCAATCTTGCACGAGGCGGGACCAGGCTTCGTAGGGCGATTCTTGCGCCGGGACGGCGGCGAGCTGGTTGACGACTGCGGTCCGGACGAAATCGGATATTGTTTCGGCACTTCGCTCAAGTTGGCGCTTCAGCCGGGCATCGGTCTCGTCGTCCAGCCGGATGGTGATCGTGGGCATGGGAGGCCTCTTGGGTTTCGTATTACAATGTACGACAGGGTTGGAATTGTCAATGTTGGGGCGGTGAAATCCAGCTATGATGCTGGTGTGTTGCGGGCCAAGGTGTTGGGTTTCGCAAGAGAACTCAACCTAACCTCCATGTGAGGGTGTCTGTTATGGCTGAGCTTGGTTTGATCGTCCTGGCGGCGCTGGCGACTTTGGCGGGATCGGAGTGGGGGCTTGGGAGCGAGGCCAAGTCGAAGCAGTTCGTGCAATTCAAAGAGACCGAGGTTTTGGGTCATGCCGGGTGCAACCGGTTTTTCGGGCGGTATACGTTTGACGGGCGGGCGATCAGAATTGGTCCGTTGGCGTCGACGCGAATGATGTGTGCGTTGGACGTGATGGAGGCCGAGCGCAAGTGGATTGCGATGCTGGAAGCTGCGCGGGTGGCCGAGGCGACGCATAAGGAATTGGTGTTAAAGGATGCGGCGGGTGCGGTCGTCGGGCGGCTGAACAGGCGGGATTGGGACTAGTCCTAAGCCCGTAATCAATTGAGGGTTGTCGTGGGTGGCCGCCTTCGCGGCCGTGACGAAATTGGAGGAGATGGCCAAGCGGATGGGTGCCAAGGTCCAATCGTTAACCGGCATTTAAATCTGATCGCTTACCGTTGCCCGCGCGGCGGATGGGTCCGCGGGATGGCAGGAGCGGACGATGGCTGGGGCGGATTTGGTCCACGAGATTGCGGCGCGGGTTTCGGCCAGCGGTAAGGTTGAAGCGGACGACGTGCTTGCCGTACGGCGGGCTGTGTACGGCGGGGATTGCCTCGTGTCGCGGGCCGAGGCCGAGGCGGTTTATGCCGTTGAGCGCGGACGGCGCACGCATTGCCCGGTGTGGGCTGCGTTTTTTGTCGAGGCGCTGACGGATTTCGTATTGAACCAGGAAATGCCGGCTGGATATTTCTCGGCCGAGAATGCGGCTTGGCTCGAAGGGCAGATCAAGCGCCGCAAAGAACCGTCAATGGACGGCGATATGGCGATTGTCGCCAACGTGATCGAGCGGTCGAGCGAAGTGCCGACGGCGTTCGCGGCGTTTGCGTTGCGGTTGGCCAAGGAGTCCGTCGTTTATGGCGACGGGCCGGATTCGATGGGCCGGGTGCATGCCAGCGGCCGGGTCGATGAGGCCGACGTTGCGATGCTCAAGCGGATTTTGTGGGGAGCAGGCAGCGAAGGGCTGCTCGCCGTGAGCCGCGACGAGGCGGAGGCGCTGTTTGCGATTGCGGATGCGACGACGGGGGCGGCGAATGTTCCTGAGTTCGACGATCTGTTTGCCAAGGCGATTGGGAACTATCTGCTGGGTGCAACCGGGCGGGCGGTGCCGTCGCGTGAGACGGCGCTCAAGTGGCAGACACCGGTTGCGTACAAGGTTGATGTCGTTCGTTCGCTGTCGCAAGTCCTGCGCGAGCGGGGCAAGATCAATGTGAAGTTCCTCAAGGACACGCAAGCGACGACGCTGGCGCAGGAGGTCGAGGACGAGCATGCGCGGCTGAATATGCTGCGCGATGTCGCGATTGAGGTGGCGGCGATCATGACGCCGGAGAAGGCATCGTGGCTTACGGACCGGATCGAGAAGAACGGTTTGATGAATGGGCCGGAGCAAGCGCTCTTGCGGTTCATTGAGCGGGAAGCCAGCGATCTTGGTGTTGATCTGTCGGGTGTGTTCGCAAAGGTGGCTTGAAGTGAAGGCCAGGGGTGTCGCACCCCTGGACCCCACGTCATAAGTGATTTTTATAGCTGGGGCTTTTCGTCCCGGTTGTTGCCTGCTCTGGCCGCCTGCTCTTGCCAATAGTGATGGCATGGGAGAAGGAACGGGGGAGAGGGACAATACGCCATGATTATCGCAATCGACGGGCCGGCTGCATCGGGGAAGGGGACGCTCGCGAAGCTGGTCGCCAATCATTTCGGGCTGCCGGTTTTGGATACGGGGCTGTTGTACCGGGCGGTTGCGCGGGATTTGGCAGTGCGCGGGTTCCGCCTTGATGATCCGTGGGCAGGCGCTGCGTTCGCCAAAAGCCTCGATCCGGCGAGCCTAGATGATCCGGCTTTGCGCGGGGCGAAGGCGGGGGACGCGGCATCTGTTGCGGCCAAGGTTCCGCAGGTTCGGGCGGCGTTGCTTGATTTTCAGCGGCGATTCGCGGCGCAGGCTCCTGGCGCGGTGCTCGATGGGCGCGATATCGGGACGGTGATCTGTCCAAACGCGGATGTGAAGATTTATGTCACGGCGACGCCTGAAATCCGGGCGCGGCGGCGGTTTGGCGAGATCGAAGCGCGCGGGGAGGTTATTTCCTACGAGCAAGTGCTGGCCGATATTTTGGAGCGCGATGCGCGCGATGCGGGCCGGGGTGCTGCGCCGATGAAGCGGGCGGAGGACGCGCAGCTGCTCGATACGAGCGAGATGGATATCCGGGCCGTGTTCAACGCTGCGGTGGCGATGATTGAGGCGGTGGTTCCCTCTCCCCGGTCTTAACGGGGAGCGGGCAGGGT
>JBEBJA010000125.1:0-1600 GCA_040080145.1 Hyphomicrobiaceae bacterium | reverse complement strand
CATAATAACCGTCATGGCCGCGCAGGCGGCCACCCACGACATCAGGCATCAAAAATGCTGGATCGTTGTGCGAATTCAAGAGCGTCGTGCGTGCCGGGCCGCCTGCGCGGCCATGACGAAAATGTGAGCATGATCATTTTCGTGAAAAAGGTGCTTTCCCTTATCTTAGCGCCTATGGGGCGGTAGCCCCCAAAGACGTCACCCTAGCGGAGGCTGGGGCCCAAACAACTGTATTCGTGCAAAACAGATGGTTGACTGGATCCGGGTCTTCGTCGGGATGACGATGAGGGACCCAAACACGAAAAAACCCGCCGCAACATCGCTGCGGCAGGTCAAATCGCGCGAACCCTCAGAAAACCTTACGCCGCTTTGGCGGTGTCGGCGGTCTTGGTCAGTTCCGACTTCATGCGCTGCAGGTCGAGCGACAGCGTTTCGCGCTTTGCCTTGATGAGGAAAGCATCCAAGCCACCGCGATGTTCGACGGTCTTGAGCGCCTGCGCGCAAATCCGAACGCGGATCTTGCGGTTGAGCTTTTCGCTCATCAGCGTCACGGTGCACAAGTTCGGGCGGAACCAGCGCTTGGTCTTGTTTTCAGCGTGGGAATTGTTCTGGCCAGCGAGCGGCAATTTGCCGGTCAGTTCACAGCGCCGTGTCATGACGAAACTCCAAGTGGTGGATTGCGCCAGACCGTGACGGCGGCAGCAAATTGAATGGATCAAACGAAATCGCCGCCGGGCGTGACCCAGCGGCTTTCTTGGGGTCTTATTACCCACGTCCAGCCCCAATCGTCAAGTCCCACCAACTATCAACGTCATGGCCGCGAAGGCGGCCACCCACGACATCAGGCCACAAATCGCTGGTCCGCTGTCGTTTCCGCTCTAGAGTGCTTCCGGGAATAGTGTGAGCGGTTTTCCAGCAGAGAAGCACGACAAAACATGGTGCTAGGGGCCTTCCGCGATTCAATCAAAACCGGAAGAACCCTAGCCACAAGCCGAACCGCCTCACATTCCGGGAGTTGCCGTGGGTGGCCGCCTTCGCGGCCATTACGAAAAAGGGGCGTCTCAGTGCCCGGCGAACAGACGTGAGACTCGAATGACTTTTGCGAACCATCAACCCCGCGCCTTGCGCCCCGTCGAGCCGAAACCTCCGGCCCCGCGCGCCGTATCGTCGAGCCCGTCAACTTCGACCAACTCACCCTGCACCACCGGCGCAATCACGAGCTGCGCAATCCGTTCCCCGCGCCGGATCTCGAAATCCGCCTGGCCCAAATTCACCAGAATGACTTGCAACTCGCCCCGGTAATCGGCGTCGATCGTGCCCGGAGAGTTCAGCACGGTAATGCCGTGCTTCAAGGCAAGCCCGGACCGTGGCCGCACCTGCGCCTCAAAACCGGGCGGCAATGCAATCGCAATCCCGGTTGGGACGAGTACGCGCTCGCCCTTGCGCAGCGAAACCGGCGCATACGCGCCGACCGCCGCGACGAGATCCAGCCCCGCCGCTTGTGTCGTCTGATAGGCAGGCAAATCCAATCCCTTAGCATGTGCCAGCCGCATGACGCGCACGCTGACCCCGCCCACCGGCGTACGCGCAACGGCAACCC
>JBEBJA010000164.1:0-33286 GCA_040080145.1 Hyphomicrobiaceae bacterium | reverse complement strand
GACGGGCATCGACTTGCAACCGGGCGAGAACGGACCCAGCCAAATGACCATTATCCTCATCACCGGCGGCGCTCGCTCCGGCAAAAGCCGTCGAGCCGAATTTCGAACGCTGGCTTTTCGAGGGGCGCCGGTCTACATCGCCACAGCGCAAGCCTTCGATGGGGAAATGGAGGAGCGCATTCGTGTCCATCGCGACCGCCGGGGCCCTGAGTGGCAATTACGCGAAGCGCCGCTCGATTTGGTTGCCGCACTATCGGAAACGAACGGACTTGGTCCAAGACTGGTTGATTGCCTGACGCTTTGGTTATCGAACTTGATGCACGCTGGTCGCGATTGGAGCGAGGAGGCCGATAAGCTCGCGGATGAGCTTTCCCGGCAGCGGTCACCTGTCGTTCTGGTCACAAACGAGGTCGGCCTTGGCATCGTACCCGGCAACGCTCTGGCGCGCGCATTTCGCGACGCTGCGGGACTGCTCAATCAACGCATGGCCGACGCTGCAGATGAAGTCGAATTCGTCGTGTCAGGTCTGCCATTGAAGGTCAAATAGGATCTATTTTGCATTATTATACGAGACCAAACCGAACCAAATGCTTAGGCCTAAAATCGGGTCCTGTTAGCAAAAATAGTCGTGCTTGCCGTCTTTGCCGTCAGACAGGCACCGTTCCAACATCGGCGACCTTCGGACCGCGATGGGCACCGCGCGGGGAGCACAGCTGCGACCGAGAACTGACCAGCAATGGAATTCACATCGCTGCTGCTATCATGGATCGTTTGCTGGATTCTAAGGGAAGATCCAATATGGCATCGTGTCCGGTGCCATCCATTTTACGGAAGGTCTTTTTCAGAATGCCGGTGAGCTTCGCCTCGTCGTAGGCGGCGTGATCGGCAAGAAATGCATCTAGATAGAATTCAACGAACACCACTCCGACAACATTCTCCAGCGCTTGGCTTTCTGAATCTGTTTTCAGATCGTTCTTTTTGATAACGTTTTGAACGCGTTGGATTTCCATGCGCGCATATCCAAGCGAGCAAAGGATTTCGGCTACCGAGTCAGCGTGGTGCTGACGGCACGCCGTGCGCCAGGCATTGTAGCCGTCGCGTCCAAGGGGATAGCTGCTGCGGAGGATTTGCCAGCGGCACAGATGTTGGGCGCGGGCCGCAATCTGCAGTGTTTCTGACGCTTGCGGGTAAATGCGCAGCAGACAGGCCGACATGCGCCGGGCGTAGATCAGCTCTTTGGGTTGGGTTATGCCATCCACCTGTTCGGTGCGCGGATCGGTCGCGTTTGCGGCGTCGATCGCACGGGTGGCAGCGTCGAAGCGCGAAGGCATCACCATTTGGGTCACACTGTTCTTGAGGGTCTCAACGTCAGGCCGGGGGCGGGTGGATCACCGTTCAGCCACCATACCAAAAAGACGCCGATTGCAACAGGACGAGCCGCGCCTTGTGAAGCCAGCACCTTCATGACTCAGCTTCGTCAGCCTTGGCAGCTTGCCAACTGTCACGCTAAGGTAAGAGCCTACGATTGTGCGATGCCAGCCGCCGCGCCAAGTGGGCATAAGGTCTCTATGAATTCCAAACCGCTTCGCGTTCTTGTCGTAGATCGCAATAAAATCCGTGCCTCGATCATCGAGGAGGGACTGAAGCACGTCGGCGGCGTGGATGTCTCCATCGTGGAAGATCTCTCGATGCTCATGCGACGGGTGGTCGATACCGACCCCGACGTCATCATCCTGGATCTGGAGAGCCCGGACCGCGACACGCTCGAGCATGCGTTTCAAGTGACGCGAGCCGTCCGTCGGCCGATTGCCATGTTCGTCGACACGACGGACACGGCTGCGACCGAGGCCGCCATCGACGCGGGCGTATCGGCTTACATCGTTGACGGGTTGCGTAAGGAACGAGTGAAGCCGATCCTCGATATGGCGGTCAGCCGGTTCAACGCCGTCGACCGTCTTAAGCGGGAACTCGAAAGCGCCAAGAGCGAACTGGCGGAGCGCAAGACCATCGACCGCGCCAAGGGAATCTTGATGCGCTCCAAGGGCTTGAATGAAGAGCAAGCCTATCAGCTGCTCCGCAAAACTGCGATGAACCAAAATCGCAAGATCGCACAGGTGGCCGAAAGCCTCGTGTTGTCGTTCAGTATTTTTAATGACGAGGATTCGAAATGAGCGCGACTGAAGGCCGAGTGATCAGGGCCGGCTTTGTTCCGCTCTTGGATTCAGCGATGCTGGTCGTTGCGCGCGAGATGGGGTTTGCCGCAGCCGAAGGGCTCGACCTGCGCCTGACGCGCGAGGCGTCGTGGGCCAATATTCGCGATAAGATTTCGTTCGGTCACCTCAATGTAGCGCACATGCTAGCGCCGCTTCCGATTGCGATCAATCTCGGGCTCGGCCCGGTGCAGGCCGACATCATCGCGCCGATGGAACTTGGACTGGGCGGCAACTCGATCGCCGTTTCACTGGCGCTCGCAAGTGAGTTGTCGAAGACCGGTCCGATAGATCCCAACGATCCGGCGGCGGCGGCTGCCAATTTGGCAAGGGTGGTGGCCGCGCGTAATCGGACTGGACATCCACGGCTGGTATTTGGCGTGGTTCATCAGTTTTCATCGCATTTCTACGAGATGGCGTATTGGTTGGCGGTGGCGGGGTTGGCGCCGTATCGCGACATCGAGCTGCTGGTTTTGCCGCCCAGCCATATGGCCGATGCTTTGGCTGGCGGGCAGATCGACGGGTTTTGCGCCGGCGAGCCCTGGGGCACGCTGGCGGTCGGCCGTGGCGTCGGCTTCGTCGTCACGCGAAAGGCCAAGATTTGGCGCGCGGCGCCCGAAAAGGTGCTGGGAGTGAGGAGGGACTGGGCCGAGCGGGAGCCTCAATCCCTGGCCGCGC
Source organism: Hyphomicrobiaceae bacterium (assembly GCA_040080145.1). Classification (GTDB taxonomy): domain Bacteria; phylum Pseudomonadota; class Alphaproteobacteria; order Rhizobiales; family Hyphomicrobiaceae; genus JANXVY01. Next base: position 30,398 of record JBEBJA010000164.1, on the reverse strand, counting down.
TGATGCGGGCGCTTTACCGGGCGGCGACTTGGTGCGACGAGCCGCAAAACAGGCCGCAACTGGCCGCCATTCTCGCGCAGCCGCATTATGTCGGATTGCCAAAGGAAATGCTGGAGCCGGTGCTTGAAAATCGGAGCGCCACGTTGCCGCCGGGGGCGGCCGATAGCGGGTTCACGTTCAGCGCGGGGGCGGCAACCTTCCCCTGGATCAGTCATGCCTTATGGTTTTATTCGCAGATGGTCCGGTGGGGGCAGTCACCCTATTCGGAAGGAGCGATGGCGGTGGCCCGACGCACCTACCGGCCTGACATTTATCGCGCCACGCTGAGCCCCCTGGGAATTTCCATGCCGTCGGCGAACGCAAAGTTGGAGGGTGCGTTGCTCAACCGAATTCCCGTTGGGACACCAACGGGACAGCTGACGCTCGGGCCGGATGGTTTTTTTGATGGCGGCATATTCGATCCCGACAAAGTGCTCGAATACGTCAGCCGGTTTTCGGTCCATACGAGAACGGCAGAGATCATCGGGTAAAACATCGTCGTCTTTTTGCACCTGTAATGTGCAGCAGGGTATGACTGTTCGTTGTGCAGGTGCAAAAAAATAAGGCAGCCATCATCTGGCCGGTCTGCCCCGTGTGTGGGTTTTGAAAATGTAATAGATTGAAAATAAGAGATTTATTCTGACTGACCGACTTGGCGCAAAATTTGCGTTAGTCGACACAGACCAGCGCTGGTCTACCCCCAAAATTCACGCCCAATGCAGGGCCAACGGCGACGCTGCCGGAACGAGGACGGATCATGAGATCCGGCCGCCTCGATTGATCTCTGCTGAAGGGCACCGAATTATGAAACAACGACTTGTCGTTATCGGCAACGGCATGGCTCCTGGCCGGGCGCTGGATGGACTGTTCGAGACGAAGCCGGACGCGTTTGAGGTGACGATTTTCAACGCCGAGCCGCGCGTCAATTACGATCGGATCATGCTGTCGCCGATTCTGTCGGGCGAGAAGAGCTTTGAACAAATCGTCATTCACGGCGATGGCTGGTACGAGAAGCATGGTGTGACGCTTTATAAGGGCGCCACCGTTACATCGATCGACCGAAGCGCAAAGACCGTGACTTCCGCGCGGGGCCTCACCGTGCCCTACGACAAACTGATCATTGCGACAGGCTCGCTGCCGATCATCCTGCCCGTTCCCGGACACAACCTTGCAGGCGTGCTGAGCTATCGCGACCTCGACGACGTGCAGGCCATGCTGATTGCGGCCCAATCTCGCGGTTCGGCGATCGTGATTGGTGGTGGTCTGCTGGGACTTGAAGCAGCCGTCGGCCTCAAGGAACAGGGGATGGACGTTACCGTCATCCATCTGGCGCCGACCCTGATGGAGCGCCAGCTCGACGTTCCCAGCGGCCATCTGCTGCAACGCGCCATCGAAGCGCGTGGAATCAAGGTGCTCACCAAAGCCAGCACCAAAGCTATCCTCGGTGAGAAGAAAGTAGAAGCACTCCTGCTCGAAGACGGTACGCGATTGCCGGCCGATCTGATCGTCATGGCGGTCGGCATCAAGCCGAACGCTGGCATAGCAAAGACCGCCGGTCTTGATGTCGGTCGCGGCATCAAGGTGTCGGCGTCGATGCAGACCAGCGACCCCGACATCTTTGCGCTCGGCGAATGCGCGGAATTCGAAGGTCAGGTCTTCGGGCTGGTCGCACCGCTTTACGAAATGGCCGGCGTTGTCGCCTCTCATTTAGCAGGCGATCCGTCACCGCAATTTGCCCCGAGCGCCGTTGCGACAAAGCTCAAGGTGACCGGGATCAATCTATTTTCTGCGGGTGACTTTGCGGAAGGCAAAGACCGCGAGGAAATCGTTTTCCGCGATGCCACGCGGGGCGTCTACAAGCGCCTCGTCCTGCAGGACAACAAGATCATCGGCGCCGTGCTTTACGGCGATACGTCCGATGGTGCATGGTTCTTCGATCACCTCAAGAAGGCGTCCGATATTTCGGACATGCGCGAGACCTTGATCTTTGGTCCAGCGCTTGCCGGGGGTGCCAAACTGGACCCTATGGCGGCCGTTGCAGCCTTGCCGGATGAGGCAGAGATCTGCGGATGCAACGGCGTATGCAAGGGCAAGATCACGGGAGCCATTACCACTCTCGGCCTGACAACCCTCGACGATGTCAGGGCCCATACCAAGGCGTCGGCCTCGTGCGGCTCGTGTACTGGTCTCGTCGAGCAACTACTCAAAGTTACCCTTGGCAACAGCTATTCGGCGGCAGCCGTGTCGCCGATGTGCCCGTGCACCCATCACGGTCACGACGAGGTTCGGCGTCTCATTGTTGCAACGAGCCTGAAGACGATTCCAGACCTGATGCAGTCGCTCGAATGGAAGACCTCGTCAGGTTGCGCCAAGTGCCGACCCGCGCTCAACTACTACCTGCTCGCCACTTGGCCCGGCGAATACGATGACGACAATCAATCGCGCTACATCAATGAGCGCGTCCACGCCAACATCCAGAAGGATGGCACGTATTCGGTAGTTCCTCGGATGTGGGGCGGCATGACCAGTTCGATGGAATTACGCGCTATTGCGGATGTCGTCGATAAGTTTGCGATCCCCAGCGTCAAGGTCACGGGCGGCCAGCGTATCGACATGCTCGGCGTCAAAAAAGAGGACCTGCCCGCAGTTTGGGCCGACCTCAACGCCGCCGGAATGGTATCGGGGGCCGCTTACGCCAAGGGGTTGCGCACCGTCAAGACCTGCGTGGGGACAGACTGGTGCCGCTTTGGCACTCAGGACTCGACGGGACTTGGTATACGCCTGGAAAAATTCATGTGGGGTTCGTGGACACCGGCCAAAGTCAAATTGGCTGTCTCCGGTTGCCCGCGGAATTGCGCCGAGGCCACCTGCAAGGACATCGGCGTCATCTGCGTCGACAGCGGCTTCGACATTCATTTCGCCGGTGCTGCCGGGCTCGACATCAAGGGGACAGAAGTCCTCGGCCACGTCGCGACGCAAGACGAGGCCGTCGAGGTCATTGCCGCGCTGACCCAGCTCTATCGCGAACAGGGCCGCTACCTTGAACGCATCTACAAATGGGCCAAGCGCGTCGGCCTCGACACGGTCCGCGAGCAGATCATGGCCGACGTCGAGCGGCGCAAAGTGCTCTATGGCCGGTTCGTGATCTCGCAAAAATTCGTGCAGACTGACCCTTGGGCCGAGCGGGTCAATGGCAGGGATGCTCATGAGTTTGCCGCCATGGCGGACTTTTCTCATGCGGAGGCCGCACAATGACAAAGCACGAAACGCGCTGGATCGACGTGGGCTCGGTCGACGATGTTCCGATGCTGGGCGCACGCGTGATCAAAACGCCGTCGGGATGCGTTGCGGTGTTCCGCACCGGCCCTGATGAGGTGTTTGCAATCGACGACCGTTGCCCGCACAAGGGCGGTCCCCTCAGTCAAGGGATCGTGCACGACAAGTCGGTGACGTGTCCGTTGCACAATTGGGTCATCGATCTGGCGTCAGGCGAAGCCAAGGGTGCCGACAAAGGTTCGGTCCGCACCATCGCCACGAAAGTCGAGGCGGGCCGGCTCCTGATCGACGAGACCGCGTGCACCCGGCTGAAGGCATCATAAGGTTAGTCGACGTGACACAAGAAGCCTCACCGGCGATCAAAACAACCTGCCCTTACTGTGGCGTGGGGTGCGGGGTGCTGGCAAAGCAAGAGACCAACGGCGGTGTGAGTATCGCCGGTGATCCCGATCATCCGGCAAACTCCGGCCGTCTTTGCTCGAAAGGTTCGGCGCTGGCCGAAACCCTGGGTCAGGGCGACCGCCTGCTTTATCCGATGATCGCCGGGCGGCGCGCCAGTTGGGATGAGGCGCTCGACCTCGTTGCGCAACGCTTCATGGCGGCCATCGCAGAACACGGGCCGGACTCCGTTGCATTTTATGTTTCAGGACAACTCCTGACCGAAGACTATTATGTCGCCAACAAGTTGATGAAGGGGTTTATCGGCTCGGCCAACATCGACACGAATTCGCGGCTTTGCATGGCATCCTCGGTTGCAGGACATCGCCGTGCATTCGGGTCCGATACCGTTCCGGGAAACTATAAGGATCTGGAGTTGGCCGAACTTGTCGTTTTGGTCGGCTCCAACCTCGCCTGGTGCCATCCCGTCTTGTTTCAACGGCTGTTGAGCGCGAAGGAAAAACACGGCACAAAAATCATAGTTATCGATCCGCGCCGGACGCCAACGGCCGAAGCTGCGGACTTGCACTTGGATCTAGCGCCCGGCTCGGACGTCGCGCTTTTCAATGGATTGTTGGCCCATGTGTGGGCCGCCGGGGCCATCGACGACGCTTACGTCCAAGCACATACGACCGGATTGATGGAGGCTCTTGCCAGCGCATTGTCGATGGATCTCGCGGCAATCGCAAAATGTACCGGGATTGACGAACAAAAGCTTTCGGAATTCTACGAGCTATTCGCGAGGCATCAAAACGTCGTTACGGTTTTCAGCCAAGGCGTCAATCAATCGACAGTGGGAACCGACAAAGTCAACGCCATCATCAATTGCCACCTGATGACCGGACGGATCGGTCGCCCTGGTATGGGTCCATTTTCGATCACCGGCCAGCCTAATGCCATGGGCGGGCGCGAAGCCGGTGGTCTTGCCAATATGCTGGCGGCCCATATGGACCTTGATCGCGCCGATCATCGCGAAACGGTGCAAGGATTTTGGAATTCCCCGCGCATCGCATCGAAGCCCGGCCTCAAGGCGGTCGATCTATTTCGCGCTGTGGGTAACGGACAGATCAAGGCGCTGTGGATCATGGCGACCAATCCGGTCGATAGCCTGCCGATGGCCGACGAGGTCCGTGCAGCACTCGAAACCTGCCCGTTCGTGGTCGTCTCCGACGTTAGCCAGAAGACCGATACTTTGCCTTACGCGCACGTGGCACTTCCGTCGACCGTCTGGGGCGAAAAGGACGGCACCGTCACTAATTCGGAGCGCTGCATTTCCCGGCAACGCGCGTTTCTGGCCCCTCCGGGCGAAGCGCGGCACGACTGGAGTCAGATGGCCGAGGTTGCGCGGCGAATGGGATTTGCCGCAGGGTTCCAATATCGCGGACCGGCGGACATCTTTGCCGAACATGCCGCGCTTTCAGCCGCCGATAACGACGGTACTCGCGATTTCGATATCGGCGCCCATATGGCGATCTCTGCCGGAGACTACGACAACCTCACCCCGTTCCAATGGCCCCAACGCGGAGGTGGTCGATCGAACCCGGCGCGCTTTTTTGCCGATGGTGGATTTTATACGCCCAATTGCCGCGCGCGCTTCATCTCTACGCCGTTCCGTAAGCCGGCGTCCGCGACCAGTCCCGACTTTCCCTTCGTTCTCAACACCGGCCGCATTCGCGACCAGTGGCATACGATGACGCGGACTGCCAAGTCCGCCCGCCTGACGAGCCACTATGCCGAGCCCTTCATCGAAATCCATCCGGAAGATGCGGTGCGTGCGGGCGTGCAGGCCGCCCAGCTTGCTGTCGTTTCCAGCCCATCCGGATCGGTCGTCGTGCGCGTGCTCGTCACGGACCGGCAGCGCATCGGCTCGGTCTTCGTGCCGATGCATTGGACCGGGCAGTTCTCCAGCAAAGGCCGCATTGGTGCGCTGATCGCGGGGAACGTGGATGCAACGTCGGGCCAGCCCGAATTGAAATATACGCCCGTTGCCGTCACGGCCTATTCGCCGGCTTGGTATGGATTCTCCGTCTCGACCAAAGTACCCGTGACGACAGGTCTCGATTACTGGGCTCTCGCCCCGGCAAAGGCAGGCTTCCGGCTCGAAGCCGCTGGTCTGGCAACGCCCGACGATTGGACCACGTTTGCGCGACAGGTCCTTTCCCTCGATGATGATGCAGAGCTTCTCGCCTACCACGACAAGACGAAGGGCCGTTACCGTTTCGCCGTCTTTGAGGGGGAGCAGCTCGCAGGTGCGTTCTTTGCCGATAGCGAAACGGTTGGCGTTTCACGGTCTTGGGCGTGCGACCAGTTGGGCCATGCTTTCGCGAAAGAGTCCGATCGGCTTCGGCTGCTGGCGGGGCGCGGCGGACGCGACGGCATCGATCGCGGCGCGACGGTGTGTGCCTGCTTCGACGTCGGCGCCAATCAGATTGCCCAGGCTGTGGCAAGCGGCCAGTGCGCCGACGTTGCACAGATCGGCCGTCACCTATCCGCCGGCACGAACTGCGGATCCTGCCGCTCGGAAATCGGCCGGATCGTCAGCGAGCAACTCGCCTTGAAGGCCGCAACAGAACAGCCGGTCTCTGCCCCTTCGGCGGACGACTCCAGACGGGTCAGCTAAATCCAGCCTCCATTTTTCATTTCGTCATTGCAGACCGCTGCCGCACCTCGGTAGGCGCACACCTAACAGGAGCTGAAATGCCAGAGACGACGCCTCGCCGGTTTACACTTTTCAGTGCGGAGCCAAGAATCAAAGTGCTCCACTACACGTGGCTCGCCTTTTTCGTGAGCTTTATGGTGTGGTTCAACCATGCCCCGCTCATGGCATCGATCCGCACCTCACTGAAACTCTCCGATCAGGAAGTCGCGGCACTCCTGATCCTGAACGTGGCACTCACGATTCCGGCGCGTATAGTCATCGGCATGCTGGTCGATAAGTTCGGCCCGAAACTGATGTTTTCTCTATTGCTTGGCGTTTCGGGTCTACTCTGCATTCCGTTCGCGCTCGCAACCGATTTCTCGACGCTTGCGCTATCGCGCTTCCTGTTGGCCATCGTTGGTGCGGGATTCGTCGTTGGCATCCGCATGATCGGGGAATGGTTCCCCGCGAAAGAGACTGGGCTGGCGCAAGGAATCTATGCGGGCTTTGGCAATTTCGGCTCTGCTGCTGCTGCCGTGACTTTGCCGACGATTGCCGCATTGGCTGGCGGTGAGAATGGTTGGCGTTGGGCGGTTGGGCTGACGGGCGCGATTGCCGTTATCTATGCTGTGATGTTTTACGTTTCCGTCAGCAATACGCCAAAAGGATCCACTTATTTCAGCCCGAAGAAAATGGGAGCCCTCGAACTGTCGAGCCGGTTCGACTTTGTTTTGTACGTGCTGATGCAAATTCCGCTCGTGCTGGCTTTGGCTCTGCTGGCCTGGAAATTGGGTCCAGCCAACCTCAAGCTGATTTCGGGCTTGACCACCAATCTCATTTTCGGCGCGCTCGCGGCCCTGTTTGCCTATCAGGTCTTCGACGCCGTCCGCATCAACCGTCCAATGTTGTCGGGCGTTCCAGTGCCACCGCTGCAACGCTACAAATTCCAGCAGGTCGTCGCTCTCAGCCTCGCCTATTTCGTCACCTTCGGCTCGGAGCTTGCCGTCGTCTCGATCCTGCCGTTGCTGTTCAAGGACACATTTGCGCTGTCCTTGGCCTTCGCCGGCTTCGTCGGGGCTAGCTTTGGCTTCACGACCTTCTTCGCCCGCCCGGCTGGTGGTGGACTGAGCGACCATTTCGGCCGTCGCCGCCTGATGCTGCTCTGCATGCTCGGCACTGCCGTGGGCTACTTCGCGATGAGTTTCATCGGTCCGGCGACAGGACTGGTATTTGGCGTCACCGTCACATTCCTCTGCTCGCTATTTGTCAATGCTGGCAATGGTGCCGTCTACGCCATGCTCCCGCTCATCAAGCGCCGTCTGACCGGCCAGATTGCCGGTATTGTCGGCGCGTTCGGCAACGTCGGTGGGGTCCTGTTCCTGACCTTGTATTCGTTCGTAACGCCGCAGACGTTCTTTTTTGTTGCGGCTGGAACCTCTCTCGTCGGACTTGCGCTGATTTACTTTTTCGTCGAAGAGCCAAAAGGGCAAATTGCGGAAGAGATGGCGGATGGCTCCGTGACCATGATCGACGTCGCTTGATACCAATGGGGATTGCCGGTGACGAAGACAATGGGATTGAAAAAGCCGGCAATCTCCGTCGGTCAGCATTCCACGGCTGGCCGCAAAGATCGCAACGACGATTCCTACGGCGTCCTCATTCCAGAACCGGTTTTGCTCGAAACCAAAGGCATTGCTATGGCAATCGCCGACGGGATGAGTTCGAGCGAAGCCGCCAAGGAGGCCAGCGAAACCTGCGTCCGCAGCTTTCTGACCGACTACTTTGCGACCCATCAATCGTGGACCGTAAAGACGTCCGTAGAGCGGGTTCTCTCGGCCGTAAACCGGTGGCTGCACAGCCAGAGCGAAGCGCACTACGACTCCGGTCGCGGCATGGTGAGCACGTTTTCCGGCATCGTTTTGAAGTCATCCTTGGCGCACATCTTTCATGCCGGCGACAGCCGCATTTACCTCATCCGGGATGGCGCGATCGAACGGTTGACGAACGATCATCGCGTGCGCGTTTCCGGCAAGCAGGAGTACCTGTCGCGGGCGTTCGGGATCTCACGCGACCTCGCCGTCGACTACCGCACACTCCCCATCGAGCGCGGCGACATCTTGCTGTTCACCACTGACGGGGTGCACGACTTCCTGCGCGATGGGCAAATGGCCAACATCGTTCGCGCCGAGCCCAACGACCTCGACGGGGCCGCAGCCCGCATCGTGGCGGCAGCCTTTGCAAACAACAGCAACGATAACCTCACCTGTCAGATCGTGCGCATCGACGACCCCGGCGCAACCGATCAAAAGGCATTGCAGCAGCGGCTTTCGGCATTGCCATTCCCGCCGGAGATTTCACCTGGCAGCACATTCGAGGGCTATAAGATTGTCCGCGAATTGCATCTGAGCAACCGCACGCAGGTCTATCTGGCCGAGGACCAGGAGACGCACGAACGGGTCGTCATCAAGACACCCTCCGTCAATTTCGAGGACGATGCGACATACATCGAGATGTTCACGCGTGAAGAATGGGTCGGGCAACTGGTCTCGAGTCCGCATGTCCTCAAAGTTCTGGCACCCAAGCGTCTGCGCAAATCGCTTTATTACGTCACCGAATATTTCGAGGGGCAAACGCTGCGGCAATGGATGCTGGATCATCCCGATCGCGATCTGGAGGCGGTCCGGGGTATAGTCGAGCAGATAGTCAAAGGCCTGCGCGTCTTTCACCGCAAGGAAATCCTGCATCGCGACCTAAAACCGGAAAACATCCTGATCGATCGTTCCGGCCTAGTGAAGATCATCGATTTTGGGTCATCGCGTGTGGCTGGTATCGAGGAAATCGCGTCGCCAGTGGGGCGTCCGGCCCTCCTCGGGACGGAGGGCTACACTGCTCCAGAATATCACCGCGATGTACAACCCACGACGCGCTCAGATATTTATTCGCTAGGTGTCATTGCCTACGAGTTGCTCACTGGCCAGTTGCCTTATGGACGAGGCTTTACCACACGGCGCGACGTTGACAGATTGGCATATATTCCGGCAACTCAACTCAATCCGAATGTCCCGCGATGGGTGGATGCCGCGCTGGCCAAGGCGGTGCATAAGGACCCGCTGCAACGCACCGAGGTCTTATCCGCCCTGGTCGAAGATTTGCGCAAGCCGAACACGGCGCTGATCACAAACCGTGCGGTACCGCTCATCGAGCGCAATCCAATAGCATTTTGGAAAGTCGTCTCGTTAGTGTTGGCGGTTGTGAACCTTTGCCTTCTCGTGCTTCTTTTTCCAGCCAGGTAGTCATCCACCATTTGGAGGTCAGCGCTTCGGCGCGAAAGCAACAAATGGGGAGGCTGAACATCCTGTCACCAAGACGAGTTTTCACTGCATGGCCAGCGGCGCGGCGGTTGTATCGTATTCACCCAGATAGCGCTTGACTGAGAGCGCGCTCGAACCCTTAGGGTCTGGAGCGTTGGAACGAGACCAGGGTGATTATGAAGATCGGTGAACTCGCGAAGCGATCAGGATTTTCGGCCCACACGATCCGCTATTATGAGCGGATCGGGCTGCTGCCCTATGCTGATCGAGACCAATCCAAACAACGCGACTACGACGCTTCAATTCTGATCTGGATTGAATTTCTCGGGCGACTAAAAACGACGGGGATGCCGATCCGGGACATGTTGCGTTATGCGAAGTTGCGGGATCGTGGTGTCTCGACAGAGGTTGAACGACGCAAACTGCTCGAAGTGGGCCGGTCGCCGGTACCGGATTGTCAACTCTGGGTGGCCCAACGGTGCTGGAACGTCTTCTTGTCACGAACGTCAAAGGTCTCGACCTTACCAATCTGACCGAGGCGGCGGCTACGCGGGCGCGAACCGCCAAGCTGTACCCAAAGACGGCGCTGGTGTTCGTCCACGGTTTTGGGACGACTTTTGAATTTGCCCTCGCGCGTGCCGCTCAAATCAGTCGCGATATCGGCTACGACGGTCCGGCGTTCTCATTTACTTGGCCGTCGCTTGGAAGGACGGATCCCCTTGCGTATAGCCCTGATGAGCAGGCCGCCAAGGCGTCCGTCGACTCGTTCGTTACGTTACTCGCGACCATCGCAGGCATCAGTGGCGTTGAAAAAATCCACATTGTCGCTCACAGTATGGGCAACCAAATCCTTCTCAAAGCTTTGCGAAAGATACAGAGCGAATTGCCTGCATCGGGGTCTGGCCTGTCGCGCAAAATTGGTGAGATAGTATTTGCCGCCCCCGACGTGGCCCAATCCGAATTCCAAAGCCAGACCGCTTCCCTGACTGGTCACAAGATGACGCTATACGCATCCGCATATGACAAAGCCCTGTGGGTCTCGTTCCTTCGCAATGATTCTGTCCGGGCCGGCACCGTCAGGTTCGGGCTGCTTTCCTCAGGAAGGCCCGCCATCACCCCTGGTGTCGATAGCATCGACATTTCAGACGCGGGTCGCGACTATTTCAATGCCAACCACGACGTCTATGCTTCCAATCCCTACGTCGCCAACGACCTGCGCCACCTGTTACAATCTGGCAAACGCCCGCCCCATCGCCGCAGCCAAGGTGTCCTCCATGAGCAAGGGCAGCAGCCCGAACAGTATTGGGTCTTTAGTTTGAGTGGCGCTCGTTGAAGCCGAAAGATCGCATGGGCAGCTTGAAGCGGATGGGGATCGCCATTTCAAAAGTAATGCCGGGAACGTCGGAGGGTGGGACCGGCAAGGGGGCTGCGCGGACCAGCATGGCGACGGCTTCCTCGTCGAGAGCTGCGTTGCCAGATCCTTGCAAAAGCCTGCGTGAGACAAGCGCGCCCGAACGGTCAATTGTGAAGGAAACCAGGACTTCGCCCGTGCCGGCATGAGACCGCGCCGCTTCGGGATACTGCTTGAAGCCGTCGATGTGGACCGCCAACCGCTTCTGCCACGTCGCTTTGGATTTGCGCGCCGACGGCGACAGCCCGAGTGATGTGGTCTTGGCCTCGGCGACTTTCGGTGCGGCTATCGAGGGCATTGACGCCTGCTCTTGCGCAGCGGCAGCGGCCGTCATTTGCGGCTGAGGCGGCGTGGGCGGACTGTCCTGCTCGGCTTCCGACTTGTCCAGATTCTCGGTCTTGGACGGCGCGGCCATTGCGACTTCGCTCTTCGACAAAGACTTCTGTTCGATATCGACGTCGTTCTTTCCAGTTTGCGCGGGCGGCGTCACTGGGGTCTCGGTGGGGCTTGAGAGCTGCGGCGCGACTTCAGGTTGGGCTTGGCCGGTCTTGGTCGCAATGTCATCGGGGGCTGCGGCGATCATCTCGATGTCGAGCGGGGCGGCAAAGCCCGCGGCTTCATCCTCGGACGCAAGCTCCACCGGATTCCATAGTGCGTAAGCGATGGGGCTCGCGTGCAGCAGAACCGCCGCCAACAAGGCGAGGGTCCAGCCGCGCCAGGACAGCACGGAAGCATCCATGTCCGGCTGATGCGAAACGCTGGTGGCAGCACTCATGGCTTGGCCGGGGCGGCAGCTCGCGCATCGACCGCGCCCGTTCCTTCCAGGCCGACGAGCGCAACTTTTAGATAGCCACCGATCCGCAGCTTGTTGAGGATGGCCATGAGTTCGCCGTAGGGAACCGCTTTGTCAGCGCGCACGAAGATGCGGGTATCGCGCTTGAGGACGGTCGCGACGTCGATGGCCTGGACGAGACCGTCGCGCGTGATGGGGTCGTTGCCGATCGCGAGCGTCAGGTCGGGCTTGATGGTCACGAACAAAGGTTTGTCAGGGCGCTTTTCGGGCCTCGCCTCGGAGACGGGTAGATCGACCGGCACGTCGACGGTCGAGAGGGGGGCAGCGACCATGAAGATGATCAGCAGCACCAGCATCACGTCGATGAACGGCGTGATGTTGATTTCCGACAGTTCGGCATCTTCGTCGTCATGCTCGCGGGTCTGCATGGCCATGATGTGTTACTCCGCCGCGCGAACGGGACGAACGTGTTGGGGAGCATTCCCCGCCCGGTCGAGGTCGCGCGAGACGAGGCGGGCAATCTCCCCGGAAGCGTCGTGGACCTCGGCGCGATAGCTCGCGATGGCGCGGGTCAACTGATTGTACATGAGGACAGCCGGGATGGCGGCGACGAGGCCGAGAGCGGTCGCCAGCAGCGCTTCGGCGATCCCCGGGGCGACGACGGCGAGGTTGGTCGTCTGCGAGCGCGAGATGCCGATGAAGCTGTTCATGATGCCCCATACGGTGCCGAACAATCCAATGAAGGGGGACGTCGCGCCGACGCTGGCCAACACACCGGTGCCCCGCTTTATCAGACGCTGTGCGAACGCTTCCCCAGCGGCAAGCCGGGACTCGACACGTTCCTTGATCCCCTCGCGCGAGGTGAGGTCGGAGGAGAGCTTGAGCTCCGTGACGGCATTTGCGATCAGCCCCGCAACAACACCGCGCCCCGACGGAAACCGGGCCGCTGCAGCGGAGAGCGATCGCTCCTCGGCAAGCGCCGCACGGTCGCGCCTGACCCGGCGGATTGCAATCGACAGCTCGAATGTCTTGGCGATCCAGATGCTCCAGGTTGCGAGCGATGCTAGAGCCAACAGCGTCATGACGGCCTTCACGACGATGTCGGCCGACAAGAACATGCCCCACGGCGATAGCTCATGGGGGAGTGTGGCCGCGGCCTTAGCCAGTGCAGCCGGCGAAGAGGGCGCTGCCGGAGCTGCGACGGCAGGCGGCGGCGCGGCGGGCTGAACCGCGACATTGACCGGCGCGGCGGTGGAGGAACCAGCCGTCGCGGCTGCCTCTTTGGTCCTCTCCTGGAGGACATCGGCGGGAGGATCGTCGGCACGCGCGGTGGTCGCGGCACATGCGGCAAAGGCAAGTATCGCGATGAGGGCCAATCGTCGAGCGACGTTCAAACAGGCGTTCATGAGCGGGGACTTTCGAGTGAGCGTCACGCCTCGGCACAGCGGCGGATGAGGTTGTGGTAGATGCCGGTCAGCCGTACGACGTGCACGTCGTCAATTCCCTGCTCCGCCGCCATTTCTTGAATCACCTGATCGAGATCGAACAGCAGCGCGCGCTCGGCTTCGAGTTTCACCATGCTCTGCATCCAGAAGAACGAGACCACGCGCTGGCCGTTGGTGATTGGCGCGACACGGTGCAGGCTGGTCGATGGGTAGAGCACGGCGTCGCCGGCGGCGAGTTTCACCTCGTGTGCGCCGTAGTTGGTTTCGATGGCAAGTTCGCCGCCTTTGTATTCTTCGGGCTCAGACAAGAAGAGCGTGCACGACAGATCTGTACGGATGCGGATCGGCGTACCGGGGATGCCGCGAATGGCGTTGTCGACGTGGATGCCGAAGCTCTGACCCTCACCGTAGCGGCTGAACAGCGGCGGGATGATCCGTAACGGCACGGCGGCGGAGAGAAAAAGCGCATTGCGGGACAGCGCTTCAAGGATCTCGTCGCCGAGATCACGAGCAACCGGGCAGTTCGGGCCCAGTTGCTCGTTGTTCTTGACGGATGCCGATTGTACGCCCGCCGTGCCCCGGCCGTCGATCCATTCGGCTTCGGTCATGCGAGCGCGGAAACTTGCGACCTGCGCCTTGGTCAGGACTTCAGGAATACAGATCAGCATGGGGCCTCCGCGCCTCTTGAGGTTAGAACTTGGCTTCGAGTGTCACGTATCCGGCACGTCCCGGAGCCACGTAAACGAAGGGTGTCCCGCTCCGGTAAAGTGCGTCGTAGTAGAGTTCGTCAGTCAGATTGATGCCCTGGAGCCGAAGTGCGAAGTTCTTGCTCAGCTGGAACTCCGCGCTGGCGTCGAAACGCCAGAACTCGTTGACGTGATTTGTTAATGCGGCGAGCGTGCCGCCGTTGATCTGGCCGCGATAGGTCACCTGGCCGCCAACCGACATCCAATCCGTCACCTTGTATTTGGCCAACAGATTGAAGCTCTCGTGGGCGATGTTGGCGAAGCGTTTGCCGACATCGGTTGCGACGCGCGACTCCAAGACTTCGGAGTCCATCCAGACCGCACCACCATACAAGCTGAAAGCGTCGGTGATGTTGCCGCCAAGTCCAACTTCGATCCCCTGCACCCGGTATTTGCCGGTTGAGTAGACCAGCTGACCGGCGGCTTCGCGCGCATTCGACTTCTCGGTCTGGAACGCCGATGCTGTCGCCAGGATATGGCGATTGAACAGCTCCCACTTTGTGCCGAACTCGAGGCTGGTATTTTCTTCCGGGTCGAGCAATTGGCTGCCGGCTGAGATCCCGCCGTAGCCCTGGCCGCTGCCGTCGACTTCGTTGCCGACCGGATTGCTCGACGTCCCGTAAGCGGCATAGATGCTGCCATTCGGCAGCGGCTTATAGGTGATGCCGGCGTTGTAGTTAATCATCAAGTCCGAGCGAGACAAATTCGTAGAGGTCGTCCCGTTGTCACCGAGCTGGTTGAAGTCGAGATTGTAGTTGTCGAGCCGGAGACCCGCCGTGATGATCCATTGCGGATTGAGTTTGATCGTATCGAGCGCGTAAAGGCTTTGCGTATTGACAGTCAGCTTGGCCGCATTTAGCGAACGGATGGGAGTTCCCGCGAAGCCGATTGAATTGTCTGGATTAAGCAGCGATAGGGTGATTGCGCCGCTTGAGCTGACCGGGGTACCGACAAGTTCAGAGACCAGGCCTGTATAAGAGGTGCGATCAATCCCTTCACGCGAAAACTCGAACCCAGTGACCAGCGTGTGGCGCGCACCAAGGAACATGAACTTCGACGTCAGATCGGTCTGATTGGCGACGGTTTCGTTTTCCTGATAGCGGCTTTTGGGGTTTCCCGTCACCGTCCAGGTGGACGGATCGGTTCCAACGCGCGTCAACCGCTCTGGAGCCGATGCGATGTAGTCGATCACCGTGCTGCCGAAACGCATCTTGGACGAAAACGTCTGGAGTGCGTTGAGCTTGGCTTCCATGCCAATCGTCACGTGGTCCTGCTCGCCCTTCTGGAAATCGCGCGCGGGATAGCCGTAGAAATTGGTGCGGTTCACACCCAAACCCGACTCCGTGATCGGGCGGGCCAACACCGTATCCCAGGGCACACCCCAATCGGGCATCTGATCGAGGCTCAGGTGCGAATAGTCGAAGTTTAGCTTGAAGGACTGAGTGGGTCGCCACGCGATGGCAACAGCGCCGCCCCAGCGGTTATCGAACACTTCTACGTCCCGGCCAGCGATTCCTGCCTCCTGCCACATGCCATTGACGCGCGCGGAGAGTTCTTTGCTGTAGACCTTGTTGGCGTCGATAGTGCCACGAATGGTATCGTCGGTGCCAAGCGTTGCGGTCGAATTAATATAGTCCTGGTCGCCCGGCTGCTTGGTCACGACGTTGACAGCACCGCCAGACGTTCCGCGACCCCCGATAGTGGCGCTTGGACCTTTCAGGATTTCGACCTGCTCGATGTTGAAGTTTTCGCGCAGCGGAGCGCCGGGGTCGCGAATGCCGTTGATGTAGGCATCGTTGCGAGCATCAAAGCCACGGATAAACAAGCGGTCGCCGAATGGATTGCCACCTTCGCCTGTGCCCAGTGTCACCCCCGGCGTCGTACGCGCCAAATCGCGAAGCGAGGTCGTGCCCTTGTCCTGGATCACTTCCTTGCTGATCGTCGTAATGGTGCGCGGCGTGTCGAGGATCGGCTCGGTCAATTTGGTTTGCGCGGAGCGGTCCACCTTGTAGGCTGCAGATGGATCGGCGTAGGGGTTGCCACCGGGTGCGACAACGGAGGCGTTCGCTGATCCTGTTGCCGGCGCTGCCGGGACTTGAACGGGTGCCGCTTTGGCCGGGGCGGCTTTGACTGGGGCTGGCGACGGCTTGGCGGCTGCTGTCTTGGGAGTAGAAACCGGCTTCTTCTGTGCTGGAGCTTCAACGGTCACCGCTGGCAGCTTATCGGGTCCCGATGGGGCGGAGGCTGGCGAAGCGGGTGCAGCCGTTGACGGTGTTGCCGAAGTCGCCGGAGCAGCTGTTGATTGGGCAAACGCGGGAGCATGTCCTGCGGCAACGATCAATGCCGCCGTCAACAACCCTGTGTGTGAGGCTTCCGTGCGGCGATTGCGAAGCGCCGATGGCAACGGCCCGCGCAACGTGGCGGGTGCCTTCAAATAACTCATGATGTGAACTTTCCCCAAGCGCGGACGATGTCCGCTTGTCCCTGCAATTCAGATGATGCGCTTGAGTGGCTGGGTAGCTCTTGGGGCGGCCTGGCTGCCTATCGCCCCGCCATGTTTGCAAACTATACGATAGATGTCAACAAACGGTCAGGCACCAGTTGTCGCAATCATTTGGTGAGAATTAGTTTGCCCTTGGATGTGATCCGCAGAAGGTAATCCTGGCCATCGTGTTCGATGACCACTTCGCGCGCTGAACCGACGAGGTCGGCTAATTTCCATCGACGCCGCTGCCCATCATGCGCCGGTGCTGCTTCGCCTTCAGGTGGGTGCTGGTTGAGTTTCATGGTCATGTTGCTCTGGTCCTAGTTGAGGCGACCGGTACAAATAACCTGACGATCACTTTCAAGTTTGCATCAGCAGCTTGGCAACTTGAAAGTGATTGTCAACAAATATCCGTTCGTGCGATGGTAGGATTGATCGTCGCGCGACCGACACAGGGATGGAACGAAACCATATGCGATTGACCAAGCAGACCAGCCACGCGATCCGGATTCTCATCGACTGCGCACGCCAGTCCGGCAAGCCGGTCAAAATTGGTGAAATCGCAGCCCGGTTGGACATCACGCAACAAAACGCGTTTAAGATTGTCCATGTTTTGACGCATGGCGGGTTCCTGATTGCAACGCGAGGACGGCACGGTGGCGTGCGCCTCGCAAGACCAGCCGAGGATATCCGTATCGGCGATGTCGTCCGGGCGACGGAAGTGACCCATATCGAAGTGGACGGCGAGCAACCAGCATCCGGCCGGCGCAAGAGGAAAGTCCAACCGATCAATTCCCTGCTCGATAGCGCCCTCCTCGCGTTCGTCGCAGTCCTTGATCAACATTCGCTCGCCGACATGGCACGCACGTCGACAGCGACTGTAGCCACCCGTCTGGACGTTGCCGGTGACAAGCCTGCGGCGCGTGGCCGCGTCGCTCGTCGCAAGACGGCACCAAGTGCCGCCAAGGCTTTGCGTCCGTAAGCTTTTTAGCAGTTCTTCACGCTCCTGGAGTCTTGTTTAGAATTCTTCTAACATATTGATTGCACTGAAGTTCTCTTGACACCCTGCCCGCAAATACCGTTTCCTGACGACTGTTGTAAAGTATTGGATCCATGCGGGGGCTTTGAACCCCCGACAGAGGAACAGAAAATGGCAACCCAAAATAAAATGGCCCGCAGAAGCGGGTTACCCACACTTGAACATCGGCGTCCAGAACGTCTTGTGGGTGTCGGCTTTCGATGCTGGCTCGACGGATTCAGCTCAGGAAATATCGCAAGCTGGGAGACGGCTTGGAACCTCTACGCTTACGAGTTGGGAGCCTGCCGTGCGCGGGTTGCCGTCCAGGAACTGAGCCTATGGGTTGGTAAGATCAAAGATGTCTCAGGTCGAGAAATCACGACGCTTCCTCATCATTGCCCAGGATTTTGCCGCGACGAATGCGTTGCCATTTCGATGGTCGCTGCAAGCCAGCATAAGGTTTGCCCCGCCATGAGGGCCTGCGCCTTCGCCTTGATCGGCTGCAGCGACATGGAGGGATTGCTGTCGTCCACTGACCGGTTCGCGGTCATGCTGGATGCACTCGATCAGCGGCTGTCCCCGAACTCGATCTGCGTCGTGCCCGACCTCGCTTGTCCAGCTGGCGCTGCGATGCACTGAGGCAGCGGCGCTATGATCATCTGCTCATGCACTCAAGTCACAGAGCGCCACATCGAAACCGCCCTCATCGAGATTCTATCCCAGCCCGATGCACTGATGCCGACTCCGGGCGTTGTATTCCGTCATCTGTCGCAAAAAATGATCTGCTGCGGTTGTGCGCCTTTGGCGGTCGATACGATTTGCCGGCTGGTCGATGAACTGGAACAGAGCGGCCGCGTTTGTCCGTATGCGTGCGCGACGGCCAAGGCGAAGCTGATCCTGCTCGATCAGAAGCGGCGCGAGCGCGAGCCGTACCGGGCAAGTTCGCCGGCGTTCATCGCAGCTGCATAAAGTCAACGGACGATCAGCCACGGGGACTATCCATGAAGGGCAAAAAAGAGGTCATCGACGCGCTGAACGAGGCGCTACGCCATGAACTGGCGGCGATCAACCAATACTGGCTGCATTACCGGTTGCTTGATGATTGGGGCTTCACCTTGCTCGCCAAAAAGGAACGCAAGGAAAGCATCGAGGAGATGGAGCATGCCGACAAACTGGTGACGCGGATCATTTTCCTCGAAGGCTTCCCCAATCTCCAAACGCTCGCGCCATTGCGGATCGGCCAGAACATCAAGGAGGTTCTTGAGGCTGATCTTGCGGCCGAGCAGGAGGCTCAAGCCCTTTACACCAAATCGCGTGACGTCTGCCGCGATGCCAAAGACTACGTTTCGATGGGGTTGTTTGAAGACCTTCTCCAGGACGAGGAAGGCCACATCGACTTCATCGAGACGCAACTCGATCTGATGAAGTCGATCGGCGTGCAGAACTACGGCCAGCTACAGGCAGATCCTGCCAGCAAGGACTGAAATTGAATATGCTTAACTCGCTGGCTCATCACATCGAAGAGACAGCGTCCCCTTCTTGAGTTGCGTTAGACATTTGCAAACCGCCGAATGGGTCTCAGGTTTGTCGAGGCGCGATAGCAGGTTTCTCCGCACTGCCGACTCTCATGCAGTAACTACGGCGGCAATTTCCTAAAGGGCACCGGTCCCGAGAATGCGGGTCGGAGCGGGCAGCAACGCCCGAGGATACGGGCGGGTTCGCATTAAAGCATTCGTCTGGTCGATCGAGAAGACCGGCTCAGCCTGATGCGGTCGCTCCGTCGCTGATGTCATCCGGTGCAAATGCAAATCAACACGACGACGGGCAAAGGCGCGACGTGGCTTTACACGTTCGAGGACGCATTCTTGCGCAAAGTCTGGGTCACGAAAGCGATGGCAAACGGGATTGAACCGTAAGGTGGTGCACAGTTACTGGCTATTTGAATTCAGTTGCGCACACACAGGGGAGCCCGAGCTCGCGCTGCTGAGCGCCCCGAGCCGGAGCACCGCCGCGAAGGCAGTGATGGCCCCAAGGGTCGTAAGGTCCGCCATATTTCAATGGGAATGCACGACTTAATACTGCCCTGACTCAGAGGCTATCCAAAATGGGGCGATGGTCCCGAAGTGCCGAGCATACCCTTTCCAGGACGGAGCGAAATGTACGACTGCTTGGCGGCACAGGCGACGTCGTTAAGTCCGAGCTGCAGAAACTTTTCAGGCCCAAGTTCGTATGGATTTCAAATATATTTAAGAAAGTAGATTGTGAAACCGGGTTCATTGCCCGTATTTACTGGTGGAGCCGCGGGGAGCCGAACCCCGGACCTCGTCATTGCTAACGCCGCTGTTGCCCCGAAGGAGGGCTCATACTGTTGCCACGTACGCTTCAGTCCGACGTTCGCATCGGGGCGCTCGAACAGTTTTAGAAGGCTATGGTTCAAGAATGAACTGACGCAACTTGTTGGGAAGGTCAGCATTGAGCCCGATCTGGGAGCTTTCTGATATGCGCTACCCGGGGCGGCTGTGTCTGATGCAACTTGACATTCTTGATGCCACAGCGACTTTCTCCGTAGCATCGACGTAGCATTTTATCGTGTCAGTAGCCAGAGCGTACGTCATGGCACAAGGATCGAAGACCCTCTGAGTTGCCCGTATTCATTGGGGTTTTGGATTGGTACCAGCTCTTGGGGTCGAACCAAGGACCTCTAGTTCCACAAACTAGCGCTCTAACCAACTGAGCTAAGCCGGCATACCACTTTCAGCCCTTGAGCTGACGGTTCTTGAATTACATCGCAGCGCTGGTTGTGGCCAAGCCCGGAACGATCAACGCCGCTGAAACAGCGCGGCCCGACAGCAATTCAAGAACAGACGTTCGATCTAAGCCGTCTCTTATCGCCGGTCAAGACCCGCCTTGCCGCATCAGCCAAAGAAAAGCGAATGGCCCGCCCGCAATGCTGCAGACGAGCCGGATGCTTGTGTCGCGCAGCCCTTACTTGCTGACCCGAAGCTGGGTCAGCAGCTGGGCGAAGCTTTGCAGCGCAGTGTCGAGTTCGGTGCCATTTGCAGCATTGACGGCATATTGGTCGCCCGGCGTCGCGCAATCCTTGAGCGTCTGCTTGGCGACGATTTCCGAGCCGGAATTGCCTAGGCCGAACCCGATGGTGAAGACGATGACGTTTTCCTTTTTCATGGCAGTGCACATAGCAAGGGCTTGCTTGCGGGCCTCCTCATGGTGGTAAGCGGTGTTGAAAATGCCGTCCGACATCAAGATGACCGCTTTAATCAGCTTGGGCTTGGGGCCCTTCGTGTTGGCATAGGGAGCGGGTGCACTGTTGCCCCCCCAGAACCCCGCATATTCTTCCGCAATCAAGTTCCATCCCCACTGTGTTCCCATGTGGCCTGCCGTGTAGCCGTCCGCCTTGAATTTGCTGATGGATGTGGTGAGAGCCGTGCGGCTATCGGTCAGGGGAATGAGTTCGGGTTCAGGGCACAGATAGCGATTGGCACCAACGCCGCCTTCGGTCGGGTCGATGTTCTTGACACCATCGGCCTTGACGTCAAAGCTGAGCGCACTCGTGGAGGGCAGTGCGGCCGAGTAAGTCGGGGTCCGGCGCTCGGTGACGCAGCCGTCCTTGCTCAGGTTCTCGGACGCTTTCGCGGCGAACTTGCCAAGATTGATCGAGGCTGAGAATGGCGCAATCCCGATGCGGACGGAGCGGCCCGCCTGAGGGTGAAGGGGGATAAGGGTTTCGACAAACCGTGTGGCAGCGCCACGGAGGCTTTTGATCTTTGTTTCGTTTCCGCTTTTAGGCGTCTCGCCCATCGAGCCGGTGATGTCGAGCGCCATGCCGACTTCAACATCCTTGCTGTCGAATGCGATAGTAGCCGTAACCGGCACGTTGACCTTCTTGAACCCGGCAATCGCCATCAACGTCATCGGCACATCCGCCTGCGCCGAGACAGTCACGGTCGAATTCGTGAGGTTTGGAACGATCGTGGGAACCGGTATCTTGGTCTGGACCTTCGCGAGATCCTTGGCGTTCTGATTGAAATAGACCAACGCCATCGCATCGACTTCGGCGGCTGTGAGCTTGCCGTCCATCAGCGCGCGTCCGGCTGCAAGGCCTGCCGCATCGACGGCGTCGGCCAGCGTGTGGCGGGCGAGCAGGATGCGGCCATAGTCGAGGGCAAGGCCTGCGATCGACATGACCACCATAATCATCAAGCCAAACAGAATGGCGATCGATCCGTGCTCGTCTCGCTGAAATCTCGCAATCGTCTGAGCAGCCATGTGTCTCTCCTTGAAACAACCAGATCGGTATCTGGCGGGAGAGCTGCAAAGCCGGTGCCCAGGAGGCCAATTCGGCGTGATCGGCCTGTTTCGACCGTTCCTACCGTAAATAAAGGCTTAGAGTCTGTTCGGAAAAGAGCTGCGCGATTTCAACGTGTTAATTTTCGTCAGCCTGCCAGGAGAAGTGCGCAGGCCGTAGCCTTCGCTACGGACAAGGGGGAGGCGACACCGCGGCTCACAAAAAGAAACCATTGAAATCATGGCGAAACTTTCCAGACAGTCTCTTAATCCCTCAGAAATCCCAGGCGATACCGCCCTGTTCCCAGTCACCGTAGCGCACGGGGTCCGGGCCTTTGCGTCCGCCGATTTCTGTCGCACGCGCCGTCTCGGTGGCATCCCGGGCCGCGCGGCGTTCGGCGGCCTCCGCCAAAGCGCGCTGAGCTTGCGGCGTCAGTACGCGCTTTGGCTCTTCTTCGGCTGCGGCATTGTCCACAACTGAATTGTCTACAACTGGAGGCGTCGCTTTGCTCTCAGGCATCATGCGTCCCATTCTGATCGGTGCAACGGCTGTAGCGCAAGCCGCGCTTTGTCGTATATTAGCGCTTCGTCGGGGATTTCCTCACGAGCCTGATCGTTTGAGATGGAAGCAATTGCGGACATGAGAACGTGAATCAGTCTCGAAAACAAAAGACTAGAGCGCATTTCCGCTCTGGTAAATTAGGAGACCACGGCAAATGTCGCAGAGCAAGACGGGCGTACCGCCGCAGCGTCGTCAGACAGCGCTGGCAGCGTCGCAACGTGTATCCCATCACCCCATACAACGCCCTTCCGGTTTCGTTCCCAGGGCCGCCGCCGTCCGCGTGGTTGCCGAAGTTGTCCATCAGCGCCGCGCGCTCGACGACGCTCTGGACCGCGCGTTTTCGATGCCCATCTACGCGGGGCTGGAGCAACGCGACCGCGCGTTCGCCCGCCTGATCGCCGTGACCGTCCTGCGCCGCTATGGCGAGCTCGATGCGGTCGTCCGCTGCTTTATCGACAAGCCTCTGCCGGAAAATCAAGGCTTGCTTTGGCCCATCCTGCTGTCGGCGTCCGCACAGCTCCTGTGTCTCGATACCCCGCCCCACGCCGCCATCAGTCTGGCCGTCGAACAGACCCGCGCCGACGGTGGCGCACGCCGTTTCGACAAGCTGGTCAATGCCGTCCTCCGCAAAGTCAGTGTTGAAGGCCGGGCCAAGCTCGCAACTCTCGACGGCCCCCGTCTCAACACGCCCGCCTGGGCGTGGAAGCGGTGGGTGGAGGTCTATGGCGAAAGCCAAGCCCACGCCATCGCCGCCGCCAACTTGACCGAGGCTGCGCTCGATATCTCGGTGAAATCAGACGCCGCCGGTTGGGCCGGAAAGCTAGAAGGCGTCGTGCTGCCCAACGGGTCCATCCGGGTCAAGGGCCGCGGCCGCATTGAAGACATGCCGGGTTACAATGACGGCGAGTGGTGGGTCCAGGATGCAGCCGCCAGTCTCCCTGGCCGCTTGTTGGGCGACGTTAAAGGCCAATCAATCGCCGACCTGTGCGCAGCTCCTGGCGGCAAGACCGCCGAGCTGATCGTCGCTGGCGCAAATGTCACCGCCGTCGAGGTCTCCGCAAACCGCATCGCCCGGCTAGCGGACAATCTCGCCCGGCTCAAACTTGATGCCGATCTCGTCACCGCCGATGTGACGGCCTGGGCCCCAGACCGTCTGTTTGATGCCGTGCTGCTCGACGCGCCTTGCACCGCATCCGGCACGATCCGCCGCCATCCCGACATCCTGCGATTAAAGCGCGAAGGCGACATAGCAAAACTGGCGGTCCTCCAGTCCAAGCTCCTGACCGCTGCGAGCAAGCTCGTTCGCTCCGGCGGTCTGCTGGTTTACTGCACGTGCTCGCTCGAACCCGAAGAAGGCAGCGAGCAGGCCAGGCAGTTCCTGGCCGCTAACCCAGATTTCACGCGGGTTCCAGTCCGCGCAGAAGAAATCGGCGGCCTCAGCGAAGCGATCTCATCCGATGGCGATTTGCGCACGCTCCCAACCCACCTCAAGATGGAAGATCCAGAATTATCGGGCCTCGACGGCTTCTACGCCGCACGTTTCCGGCGTGCATGACGTGGAGTGCGGATCACCGTGTCCAAAACTCACCCAACGAATCAGTTACACACACGCTATGAGATACAACCCGCCAGCAGGCGTTGCCCCTTGAGCACAAGGCACGCCTCACCATGACCAAGATTGCGCTGAGCGAACGCATGCGCATTGCGGTTGTCCGCGCGCAAGGCCTGAAGCGTCAGGCCGCAGCAAATCTTGCGCAAAGCCGTTTTGTGCGCTGGCGCCACGGTCGGGGAACTCTCGGCCAGCTCGTCATCGTTCCGCAATCCTTGCGCACCTGCGACCCGAGCTTCTGGGCCGAAATCGAAAGCGGTTCCTTCGGTCTTTCGGGCAAGACTGCCCGCCTCAATGGCCGCTCCCCATTCCAGCTGAGCAGCCATGGGGCCGCGTGGCAGGCGAACCTGCATGGCTTCAGCTGGGTTCGTCACCTCGAAGCCGCCAACGACCCTGCCGCTCAACAGGCCGCTCGCAAATATGTCCTCGATTGGCACGCCCATTCCCGCGACCATCAGGGCATCGTCGGCGACCCTGGAGTGCGCGCGCGCCGCATCTTGTCCTGGATCACGCACGCGCCGTTCCTGTTGGAAGGGGCGACAGCCGCCGAGTTCGATGCCTTCGGTCGCGGCCTATCACGCGAGGTCATGATTTTACAGGCGACATGGCGCAATGCTGGCGAAGGCTATGCCCGCCTCTTGGCTTTGACGGCCCTCGTTGTTGCCCATTTGGCAGTCAACAACCGCCAGCGCCAACTTGAATCTACGCTTCGCCTGTTCGTGGCCGAAATCGAGCGCCAGATACACTCCGACGGCGGCCATGTCAGCCGCAGTCCAGCAACCCTGGTTGAACTGTTGCTTGACTGGCTGCCGCTCAGATCCTGCTTCGACACGCGCAACCTTCCAGCGCCAGACGCCTTTGCGATCGCTGTTGCGCGCATGCTCGTCATGCTACGCTATCTGAAGCTAGGCGACAGCACGGTCGCGCGCTTTAATGGCACGGGCATGGGCGACCCCGCCGCCCTTGCCACGCTTGCCGCTTACGATGACAGGCCGCTTCCCGCATGGGGCGTCGCCCCGCAGTCGAAATATGCGCGAATGGATTGCGGCGAGGCGGCCTTGATCGTTGACGCCGGTTCCCCGCCGCCGCTCGCCGTGTCCGGCCATGCCCATGCCGGCTGTCTATCGTTTGAAATGAGCGTTGGTCACGCACTGCTGTTCGTCAACGCCGGCGCGCCGGGTGCCGTCGATAGCGATTGGCGGGCCGTTTCGCGCGCAACCGCCAGCCACTCGACTGTCTGCCTCGGCGAAACCTCGTCGTCCCGGCTCGTGCGCAATGCAGCCCTGGAGGCAATGCTCGGTGCAGTCCCGATGCAGCTCCCCGCCAACGTCACGAACCATATGGAGTTCAGCGACGCAGAACATGTGTTCCAAGGCTCGCACGACGGCTACCTGCAACGCTTAGGGCTGATCCACGAACGCGAACTACGGTTGGCGACCAACGGCAAGGCGCTGCACGGAACTGACCGGCTCAAAACCAAAGCCCACGACCGCCTTCGCCGCGACATTCCATTCGCGGTCCATTTCCATCTGCATCCCGATACGGCTTGTGAACCGTGGCAGGGTACCGCAGGCAGCGACGACCGGGGCGTCGTTATACGTTTGCGGAATGGACAACGCTGGCTCTTTCGTGCGACCGGCGCTCCAGCAACCATTGAGGAAAGCATTTTCTTCACCGGCAGCTCCGGTCCCAGGCCGTCCTGGCAGATTGTGTTGCGCGGAGCCTGTGGCGGTACGGCTAGCATCAGCTGGCAGGTAAGCCTCGACGAAACCAAACCGGCCCATTCAGCCGGTTAGAAAAGGACATCGCCATGACAGTGGCCTACCCCAAGATACGCCGCGCGCTGATTTCGGTGTCGGATAAAACCGGCTTGATCGAGTTCGCGCGGGCGCTGTCGGCCAAGGGCGTGAAACTGGTTTCGACCGGCGGCACCGCCGTCGCAATCGCCCAGGCAGGCCTGCCGGTCACCGACGTCGCCGAAACAACCGGTATGCCTGAGATGATGGACGGCCGGGTCAAGACGCTTCACCCCAAAGTTCACGGCGGCCTGCTCTATATTCGCGGCAACGCCGCACACGAAGGCCAGGCCGCGCAGCACGCCATCGAACCCATCGACCTGCTCGTCGTCAACCTCTACCCGTTCGAAGAGACGATGGCCCGCGGCGCAGACTACGACACCTGCATCGAAAACATCGACATCGGCGGCCCCGCCATGATCCGCGCCGCAGCCAAAAATCATGCCGGCGTTGCCGTCGTTGTCGACCCGGCCGATTACGCGAGCGTGCTGGATGAAATGAACGCATCCGGGGGGGCGACATCGCTGCCGTTCCGCACCCATCTTGCCGCCAAGGCCTTTGCGCGCACCGCAGCCTACGACGCGGGCATCTCGAACTGGTTCGCCGCCACGCTGTCCGATGACGCCCCCGACTGGCGCGCATTTGGCGGCAAGCTGTCCGCACGCATGCGTTATGGCGAAAACCCGCACCAGAAGGCTGCCGTATACCTTTCGCCCGAACGCCGTCCCGGCGTCGCGAGCGCCGAGCAGCACCAGGGCAAGGAACTTTCCTACAACAACCTCAACGACACCGACGCAGCCTTCGAACTCGTCGCCGAGTTTGCCAACGCCGACAAAGCCGCCGTCGCGATCATCAAGCACGCCAATCCGTGTGGCGTCGCCGTGGGTGATACATTGAAAGAAGCCTACGCCCGTGCATTGGCCTGCGATCCCCAGAGCGCATTTGGCGGCATCATCGCCTTGAACCGCATCATCGACGCGGCCGCAGCCGAGGAAATGACCAAGATCTTCACCGAGGTCGTCATCGCCCCCGATGCAACCCCCGAAGCCCGCGCCATCTTCGCCCGCAAGAAAAACCTCCGCCTCCTGACAACGGGAACCCTGCCCGACCCCCGCTCGCCTGGCGTGTTGGTTCGCTCTATCGCCGGTGGTCTGCTGGTCCAGTCGCGCGATAATAGCATCGTCGAAGACCTCGACCTCAAGGTCGTCACGACGCGCGCGCCTACGGCCACCGAAATGGCCGATCTCCAATTCGCTTTCAAGGTTGCCAAGCACGTCAAGTCGAACGCGATTGTCTACGTTAAAGGCGGCGCGACCGTCGGCATCGGCGCGGGCCAGATGAGCCGCGTCGACAGTGTCCGCATCGCCGCCTGGAAAGCCGAGGAAGCCGCCAAAGCCGCAGGCAACGCACTATCGCTGACCAAAGGCTCGGTCGTCGCCTCCGACGCATTCTTCCCCTTCGCCGACGGCCTCATCGCCGCCGCTGATGCCGGCGTCACAGCTGTTATCCAACCCGGCGGTTCGATCAAGGACGACGAAGTCATCGCAGCCGCCAACGCCCGCGGCCTTGCCATGGTGTTCACCGGCGTCCGCCATTTCAGGCACTGAAAACGCCCCTCCACTCCATGGCCGGGCTTGCCTGCCCTCGGGCGCGACCCGAGGGACCCGGCCATCGAGGGGCCACACGGTGGAACGGTATGGAGTAGGGGACTAATCATGCCAGCGGTGATGCTACGCCCTGCGGACCAACGCGATTGGCCCATGATCCGCAAGTGGCTGGGGCAGCCCGAAGTCCAGCGCTGGTGGGGCAGCCTCGCCACCGCCGAGGCCGAGGTGATGGCCGCCATGCGCGCCGACATGGGCTTATGCTCCATCATCGAAGTCGACCACATCGCCGTCGGCTACGCCCAAGCCCTCGACGCGGAACCGATCAAAGGCGTACCGGATGAATTGATTGCGGGAACCTTCCGCATCGACGCCTTCATCGCCAACCCCGCCTACCGGAAAATGGGTGCGGGCCAATCAGCCATCCGCCTTGTCGCCCATGAAGCCTTCGCCACGACGATGACGCCCGCCGTCATCGTCGTCGCCGCCTTGAAGCACGAAGCCGCCGTCCGCGCCTACGAGAAGACCGGCTTCAACTGGGTCCGCGTCATCGACGATCCCCTCCTCGGCCCGGCCTGGCTCATGCGGCTGGAGCGCTCATAGTGTGCCGCCTTTGTGGCCGGGCGGCCACCCGGAGCAAGGCGACCCGGCGCGAGCGCCGCCCCAGCGGAGCGCCATGGCGCGTGAGCTACGACGCGCCCCTTCGTGGCCGTTCGGCCACCGGGAGCAAGGCGACCCGGCGCGAGCGCCGCCCCAGCGGAGCGCCATGGCGCGTGAGCTACAAAGACCGCGATCCCTTCACCGGTAGCATCAGCAGCACACCGGCGATCAAGAACGCTAAAATCGACGCCATCCCGATCCGCTGATCTCCTGTCGCCGCCGTCACGGCCGCCACGACGAGCGGGGCCAGAAACGCCGTCGCCTTGCCGGAAAACGCGAACAGCCCAAAATACTGCGTGATCTTGTCGGGTGGTGCCAGCCGCGCCAGTAGCGACCGGCTCGCCGCCTGAACGGGAGCCGAAACCGCCCCGACCAGGATCGCGAAAGCAAGGAACACCTGCTCGCCAATCGACGAGAACGGCTTCGATCCAACAATTTTCGCGGCCACGTCCTTTGAGAACAGCACATGTGTCTTGTCGACCGACAAGATCCCGACCGCCCCCACCATCAGCAGCACCAGCGCGCCGATGATAACCGTCTTGGAACCCAATTTGTCATCCAAGAACCCGCCAGCCAACGCCCCGAGCGCCCCCGTCAACGTCAGTACGATCCCGAAGATGCCAAGCTCCAGCGGCCCCCAACCGAAGACAAACGCCCCGTAAATCCCGCCGAACGTAAAGATTGCCGAAAGCCCATCGGAATAAAGCATGCGCGCTACAAGAAACAACAAGATGCTGGGGTTCGACGGCAGCGCGCGCAGCGTATCCATGAGTTCGGCGAGTGCATTGTGCTCCGCTTGTCCTGGCGTCGGGGGGCGAGGATTGTCCGGCACGAACAGGAAGAACGGCACCACGAAAATGATAAACCACAATGCCGCGAACGGTCCCGCGAGCCGGTCGTACTGCCGGCTCTCCGCAGCGAGCTTGATCAGCGGATCAAACCCCAGCAGCGTCTTGCCAGTCTCAGGAACGGCAACGATCAACCCGACCATCAAAATCAGACTGACCAGTCCACCGAAATATCCAGCGGCCCATCCCGCGCCCGACAACCGGCCAAGCTGATTGTGCGGCACGAGCGTCGGCATGATGGCGTTGGTGAAAACCTGACAATATTCAACCGACACGGCCGCCACCACGAACGCCGCCAGCACGAGCAGTATGGTGCTGCCCGATGCGCCAGGAACGGCAAACCAAAGCCCCAGCATCCCCAGTGTAAATGTCGCGGCAAACATCGCGATCCACGGCTTGCGCCGCCCCTGGCCATCAGCCAGCGCCCCTAGAAACGGCGAACCAACGGCAATGAAAACGCCTGCGACCGCTGCCGCGTACCCCCACAGCTTCTGACCTTCGGCGGCATTGCCCATCACCGCAGTGGCAAAAAACGGTGCGAACAAGAACGTCGTGATGAGCGTGTAGAACGGTTGGGCCGACCAGTCGAACAACGCCCAGGAAATGAGCGCGCGCTTTGGTGCGGCAATGGCTGGAGCGCCCGAGGCAACGGCGGCGACGGCGGACGGATGGGACAAGGGCATCTCCTGAATCGGGCTGTATTGCGGGCGCTATCGAAGGACAATCAAATGGTTTGGGAACTCATTGGCATTACCTGAGCCCGGCGGGAAATGGTGTGTCAGATGTTTGCCGCACGCCTCGATTGCCGTCACGAAGCCATTGGCGGCGTCGTTGTTGGCAAGGTCGCTCGTCAACTGGTCGACAATGGCCTGCCACGTCCCTTCCGGCACCTTGGCGTGAATACCCTTGTCGGCGATAATCTCTGCATAATGCTCAGCCAGTGATACAAAAATGAGCACCCCCGTCCGCCCCGTCGCCGTGTGCAGGTCCTGCACCAAAAACTGCTCCACGGCACGCCGGTGCGCGTGCATCTTCTTTACGCTGTCCGGCACGAACCATAGCCGCGCGTTCCCCGGTAACAGCAGCGCGACAATCACCCCAAAAACGGCGAGCTGGATCAGGTAAATCCACTGAACGGGATGCCAGGTCAGATAAATGAACGGCCACGGCACCAACAGCGCCACCAATGAGGCGACAAGGAACGGCACGTACAGATAGCCATCGCTTTGTGTCGCAACGACCGCCAGGATCTCCCCCGACGTCTTTCGCTCCACATCACCAATGGTTTTGCTGATCCGGGCTTCTTCGTCGCGCGTGAACAAGCTCATCGGCGTTTCCTTGCGTGCGTCGTGTTTCAAATTTGTCATTCGAACTCGCGAAAAGCTGGCCTACCACCCCCCCGACGCGCCGCCCC
>JBEBJA010000167.1:0-1624 GCA_040080145.1 Hyphomicrobiaceae bacterium | reverse complement strand
TCCCACTGTTTTCCCGGACAAGTGCGCCCTTAAGCGCACGCAGATCCGGGATCTTTACCACTCCCATGCAGGTAAAGACCCCGGATCGGCCAAGTGCAGAGGCCGTCCGGGGAAACAGTGAAGGTGGCAACAAGTTAAACTGGACAGCCGTGCACTTGTCGCGAGGACCCATCATGCCGCAAAAACGTCCCCTCAACTTCCGTCACCCCGGCGAAGGCCGGGGCCCAGTCAACTCTCAATTTGAGCGCTGTCTTTAACTTTCTGCCTGTCGCTCTCCCCCAAGTCATGCTTCCTTAGCCCGCATGACCAAACCCGCCCCAGCCTCCGATCTTATCGCCGCCTTTAACGCCGGCCGCGAGCCCGAACGCCTCGCGATGAAATACGCCGCCATGCGCGCCGACCCGTTCCGTTTCCTGCGCGGCACCTGCCACCTCTTCCACATCCGCATGTCGCAACACGGCCTCGCCCCGGATGGCCCCGCCGCCTGGATCTGCGGCGATCTACACTTGGAAAACGTCGGCACCTACCTCGGCGACAACGGCCTCACCTACTTCGACGTCAACGACTTCGACGAAGCCATTTTAGCTCCCGTCAGCTGGGACATCCTCCGCCTCGCCGTTAGCGTCCTCGCCGCCGCCCCGAGTCTCGGCCTGACCAACAGCTCCGCCAAAACCTTCGCCAAGGACCTCATCGGCACCTACTTCGCCGAACTCAGTCTCGGCAAACCCCGCTGGCTCGAACGCAGTACCGCGAGCGGCCCCATCGGCGACCTCATGGACAAGCGCAAACGCCGCGACCCCGCCAAATTCCTCGCCAAACGCACGGTCACCAAAGGCGGCAAGACGTCCCTCCTGATCGACGGTGAACGTACGCTCGCCATCAGCAAACCGGAGCGCACGGACCTCGCCGCCTTCATGGCCGCGCTGGCCAAGCAAAATCCCGATGCCAAACCGCTGAAATTCGTCGACGCCGCCCGCCGCATTGCCGGCACCGGCAGCCTCGGCGTCCCCCGCTTCGTCATCCTCGTCAAAGACCCCACCAATTCAGACAGTCACTGGCTGCTCGACCTGAAGTCCGCCAACCCGTCGGCCCTCGCCCCCTACGTCGCCACCAAGCAACCCAAATGGCCCAGTCCCAATGGATCGAGCGAGGCTGCCCGCGTTGCCGCCATCCAGACCCTGTTCCAGGCCAACACGCCAAGCATGCTCAGCGCTCAAACATTCGACGGCGCGCCCTACACCTTGAAGCAGATGCAACCGAGCGCCGACCGCCTCGACCTCAAGGCTCTTGCAAGCAGCAAGGACGACTTCGGTCACGTCATCACCGCCATGGCCCGCCTCACCGCCTGGGGCCACCTGCGCGGCACCGGCCACCAAGGCTCACCCGCCGCCGACGATTTGATCGCCGCAGCGGGTGACCCCAAAGCCCCCGCAGACCTCCTCGAACGCGCCCTCGCACTCGACAAAATCAACTCTGCCGACTGGTCCCAATACTGCGCCGCCTACGACCAAGGCACCTTCGGCCCCACCGCCAAAGCCGGCCCCGGCGAACAATAAAATTCCCCTCACATCGAGCGCCATCCCGATTCCCTCCCCCAACGCTCACCGACCCGATTCCCTCTCAC
>JBEBJA010000196.1:0-1638 GCA_040080145.1 Hyphomicrobiaceae bacterium | reverse complement strand
AGTCGCAGAATTATTCCAGGTCGTGGGCTTGCGGCCCGAGCAGCGCATACTGTTCCCGCATCAATTCTCCGGTGGACAGCGTCAACGCATCGGCATTGCCCGAGCGCTGGCAACTGAACCCAAGTTGCTGGTGTGTGATGAGCCGGTATCCGCACTCGACGTTGCGATCCAGGCGCAAGTTCTCAATTTGATGCGGCGACTGCAAAGCCAACTCGGCCTGTCGATGCTTTTCATCTCCCACGATCTCGGCGTCGTCAGGCATGTTTGCCAAGACATCGCCGTGATGTATCTCGGCCGTATTGTCGAACAGGCAGACCGCGTATCGCTATTTCGTCGCCCGTTGCATCCCTATACATCGGCACTTATTTCGTCCGTTCCGTCAGCGCGGGTCGGTTCAGAGCCGCGGCAGAAGCGCATGAAGCTGGAAGGTGATCCGCCGAGCCCGATCGATCTTCCTTCGGGATGTAGCTTCGCTGGGCGCTGCCCGTACGCCGTCGACCGGTGCAGAAAGGATCGGCCTGAGCTTAAGCTGTTGCCGAGTGGCAGACGCGTAGCGTGCCATCTCGTCGACGCTGATGAGAGACCACCCGAGCAGGCGCGACTGTCGACCCAAGCCGGGTGAGAATTTAGCCGCAAGGAGAAAGACGGCGTGGGCATTTGGCGGGTGTAGTAGCAAAGGAGCATGTTTACCCCTTAAAAGCTGGCGACCCAGCCCGTTGAGTCATCAGGCTCCAATATTCGGACTAGTTTTCGCGCTGCAGCGAGTTTCTGCAGTCCACCAACAAGAGACAGTCCGTACTTCCAATGTTACCGTGCCACGCCGGATGGCCGGTGGCATGGGGCATAGACATGAGCGAAGAAATTAAGACACCGTCGTTTTGCGCCCAGTGCCGCTCGCGGTGTGGCTGCAATGCGGTGACTCAGAACGGTAAACTTCTGCGGATCGAGCCTCTGCCTAGCCATCCAAGCGGTGAAAAGCTTTGTCCGAAGGGGCTGGCGACTCCTGAATTGATTTATCACCCTGACCGATTGAAGACTCCGCTGCGTCGAACCTCGCCCAAGGGTGTCGGACCAACAAATTGGGAGCCTATTTCCTGGGATGAAGCAATGACTGAAATTGCCGGGCGGATGCGGGACATTCGCAATCGTCATGGCGCCGAACAAGTGGCGTTCTCCGTCACGACGCCGAGCGGCACCCAAATCTCGGACG
Source organism: Hyphomicrobiaceae bacterium (assembly GCA_040080145.1). Taxonomy (GTDB): domain Bacteria; phylum Pseudomonadota; class Alphaproteobacteria; order Rhizobiales; family Hyphomicrobiaceae; genus JANXVY01. The sequence continues at coordinate 428 of JBEBJA010000196.1, read as the reverse complement.
GCATTTCCTGGATCGAACGGCTCATCCGCAGTTTCGGTAGCCCGAACACGATCTATGGCACCGAGATCTGCAACTGGCACAAGGACTTTGCGTCGCGGCTGACTTACGGCACTGATATCGGGACCCCGGATTTCGCACACACCGACTGTGTGCTGCTTTGGGGAAATAACCCTGCGGCAACGTGGCTTGCCCGCTCGGTCGAAATCCAAAAGGCCATCAAGCGCGGCGCGAAGCTGGTTGTTATCGATCCCAGACCGATGCTTTTCGCCCGACGTGCGGATAGCTGGCTGAGGGTGAGGCCCGGAACTGATCAGGCGTTGGCGCTAGGTTTGGCGCACCTGTTGATCACCTCCGGGCGCTTTGACGTCGATTTCGTACGACAGTGGACCAATGGGCCGCTTCTGGTTCGCAATGACACCGGCACCTTC
>JBEBJA010000116.1:0-8015 GCA_040080145.1 Hyphomicrobiaceae bacterium | reverse complement strand
GGTCGTGGGCGAGGGTGCGCCAGGTGTCTAGACTGGTCTCCAGGTGGCCATCGGCGGAGCGGCGGGCTGATTGGCCCATGGTGTGGAGGTCGGCTGAGGCGGCCGATTTGATTGCCTCCGTGAGGCCTGAGATGTCGTCTTCGGCGACGAGCCAGCCGTGTCCGGGGGCGGTTTGTTCGACGAGGCCGTCAACGGCGGAAGCAATGATCGGGCGGGCCGCGGCGCGGGCTTCGAGGGCGACCTGGCCGAAGCTTTCCCAGCGCGACGGGACGGCGATGATGTCATGGGCGGCGAGGAAGCCCGACACATCTTTGGTGGGGCCGCCGACGGTGACATTGGGCATGGCTGCTGCCATCGCCTTTAAGCGTTCTTCGTAGGGACCAAGGCCGGCAAGGGTCAGTGCCGCCATGCCGGGGGGCACACCGCGCATGGCCTGGATGAGATTTCCAAAGCCCTTTTGCTCGTGGTAGCGGCCATAGGCACCGATTTTCAGGGGTTCGGCTGTGGTACCGCGACGGGCGGGCGGGGCGATATCAAGGAAAGCGCCGCAGTAGGTGGACGAGGGGATGACAACGACTTTGGCGGGATCGACGACGCCAAGCTGGCGCAGCCATTCGCCTTGGCCGTGGGAGACGGCAACGACGCGGTCGGCGAAGCTGTAGACAAGCTTCAGCATGGTGCGGAAGCGGCTTGGGCTCGGGACGACGTATTTTTCGTATGCGCCGGTGTAGCTGTGCTCGACGATGACGATGGGCGCGCGGCCACGCATGGCGCGGAGCGCTGCAAGGAACGGCAGCTTCGACCAGGAGGCGGTGAAGTGGATGACGACCATCTGATCGGCGGGGATCATCGGCGGGAGCTTATTTCGCGGGGACACATCGTAGCGGATGTGCTCGGCGTCGGCCATGTGTGCCATCAGGGTTTCGAGGTTGCGCAGGACGCCACCCAGTTCAATGGTTTCGATGAGGTGAGCGATTTTCATGACGTGGCTCCGGCGGGATAGCTTTGCGCGAGGGTGGATTGATGGGCGAGGCTTGAACGGATCGCGAGTGCGATGCCGATCTGGAAGGCGATAGCGGCAAGCGACTGGGCGATGACGCCCATCGCGAGACCGTAGGGCAGGGCAACCGCCAAGGCCGCCAGGGAGACGGCGGTCAAGTTGGCAGAAGCCAGGAACTCGGTGCGGGGCTGGCCCGCCGCACGCAGAAGCTGGGAGGCGCTATCGAACAGTGGCTTGGGAATGGCAGAAGCACACAGGACGGCAACGAGCCAAGCGACGGCATCCCAACCGGCACCGAAAACGATGGGCACGTAAAGCAGCGCCAACGATGCCTGCAGGGCGATGATGGCAGCGCATGGCAGAGCGGCGCGCCAGAGCAGGCCGTCATAGCGGGCGAGCAATTCACGCGGCTTGCCAGCGATTTCGGCAAGGTGGGGGTAGACGGAGGCGGCCAACGAGGAGGTCAGCGACAGGGAAAAGCCGAGGCCGGCATTGAAGACAAAGTAATAGATGCCAAGGGCTTCGACGCCAAGGATCGCGCCGACCAGGACTTTGTCGAGATTGAAGCGGGCGGCGACGAGCAATTCACTGCCGATGACAGGGAGGGAGAAGCGGAGAAGGGGGGCCATGGGGGCAAATCCGGCCGATTTATCGCGCGTCCAGGCGTGGCCACGGCGCATGCCGATCACCCAGATGGGGGCAACGATCAACTTTGGCAGAACGACGGCCCAGGCACCGAAACCGCCGATGGCAAGCGCTGCCGTCAGGAGGTTGTCAATCGCGACCTGAACAACGGCGATACCCGCGACGATGTGAAGGCGGTTGGCACGAGCGATCAGGAACGATTGGATCTGACCGAAGGGAAGCGTGAGGTAAACACCGGCAAGGGCGGCAATCATCCAGAACAGATCAGGGTGTCCCGTGATGCGAGCGATGACGGCCCCCGCTGCAATCTGCACCGCGAAGGCGAGCAGACAAACGAACCAGCTTGCGCGGTGGGCGGTCGCGCACATGGCTCCAAGCTGTTCCGCAGGTGCCCGGATGACGGCTTGGCCGATACCGAATTGGGCAAGGACGCGAATGACTTCGAAGGTGGTGATGGCGATGGCGGCGAAGCCGAAGTCGTGAGGCACGAGCCAGCGCGCCAGCACGACGGTGGTGATGAGGCGGGTGAAACGGTTGGCAAATTCGGCAAGGCCGTACCAGCCGACGTTTCGCACGAGCCGGTCTTTCAGCAACGCGCGGACGCGGAGATGAAGGTAAGCAACGAGCCCGGTGGCCGGGATGGGGCCGTTGACGGTGGATGGGTCTTGCATGTTCAGACACGCAAGCCCGAGACACGGGTGGCTTGGGCGATGGCCCAGGCGCTGCCGCGCTCGAAAAGGGTTTGCGGCAATAGTTGCTGAGCAAGGCTTGCGGCCAGCGTGACCAGCGTGCGGGCCGGCTCTTCGACGACGAGGCGCGGGTGGAGGCGCAGCGCCTGCCACATCATAGCAAAGGCGGGTGAGTTGGCGGCGTTACCGCGAACAGCGCGGCGCGCAAGATAGCGCAATTGGTAGGCCTGAGCCCGGTCACCATGGCTGGCTGCGAGTGCTGGCGCGTAGCTTTCAACCTTGGCGCGGAAGCGCTGCCAGGTTTCGAGTTGTTTGGTTGTATTGGCCGACAACCCGGTGGTGTTGACGCGGTAGTCGGTCAACGGGGCATCGAGGTAGCCAAAGCGCCAGGGCGTGGTAGCGGCGATACGGGTCCAGCATTCGATATCTTCGGACTGCCGGAAGCTCTCGTCGAACCAGCAGATGCGCTCGAAGCGGGGGTCGTAGAAGGCGATTGCGTCAAGGGTTGCACGGCGGATGACGGGGGCCGAACCGTTGCCGACGGGATTGCGGCAGAAGATGTCAGGGGCCTCGAAGCGGTTGCCGGTGGGCTTTTGGATCAGGCCGATGGGCGCGCCGTCGTCATCGATGAAGCGGGAGGCTGCAAAGCTGACGCCGATGGCGGGATTGGCCAGCAGGTGAGCGACGTGGCGCTCAAGTTTCGTTGGCTGCCACAGGTCGTCGGCGTCGAGGAAGGCTATGACCTCGCCTAGCGCCTCAGCGATGCCCGTGTTGCGCGCACCGGCAAGGCCGCGATTTTGCTGGGTGATGACGCGGATACGAGGATCGCGCACAGCACGGGCGATGGCTGGGCCGCCATCGGATGAGCCGTCGTCGATGACGAGGACTTCGAATTTGGTGAAGGTTTGAGCGAGCACCGACGCCAGCGCTTGCGCGATGTAACGCTGCGTCTGGTAGAGCGGAATGACGACGCTTACATACGGACCATTCGACATAAAGGTACTCACGCAAATTGGGCGACGCTGAGATGATGGCCGCTGTCAGACGAACAGCATTACGGATTTAGACTAAAAGAAACGTGAACATTAAGAGGCGTCCGTCGCGATCTGCCTGCGGGGCAATGGCCGGAATATATGGAGCCAATCATTTCGTCGTTATTGAATTGAGTCTGAGTGTTCACGAATGGGACAAATTAGTTTTGGAAAAAATTTCTATTCAATAAAATTCGATCGAATTAAACAACAGCATGTTCGAAATTGCCTGCGAAATTCAACTCAATAACGCTGGGGAGCGTGAGAGGGTTTATCGCCATGGCTACGTCTGCCATCAATTCGTCTACTGGTCCGGCACCAAGCGCGGCCACACAGGTGCTTGCGCGAAGCCTGCTGGGAGCGGCCAAGCCCGCCTCCACCCTGTGGAGCGGGACTGCCGACAGCCCGCGCAAAAGCCGGCTGTTCGGGCTTGCAATCGACAATACGCGGATCGAACCGGCCGCACGGGAGATGGCTCAAGCAGCGTGCGAAAAGCGCTCGATGCGCGTTGTGTTCGTCAACGCGCATACGATCAATACGGCGCTGGCCGATAGCCAATACAAAGCCGCCGTTTCATCTGCTGATCGCATTTACGCCGACGGCAGCGGAATGGCGGTTGCCGCTCGCATGTGCGGAACGCCGCTGATGGACAATGTCAACGGAACGGACTTGTTTGCGCTGCTGTGCCGGGAAGCGATTGCTTCCGGGGCTACAATTTATCTGCTTGGCGGAAAACCTGGCGTTGCCGAAGAAGCGGCGCGGACGATTTCCGAGTTCGGAATGGGCGCTGCAATCGCTGGCACCCATCATGGCTACTTTGAACATGGCAGCGCAGAAGAAGATCGCGTGATCGGACTTATCAATGCGAGCGGCGCGAAAATCGTGCTCGTTGCCATGGGCGTGCCGCTGCAGGACCAGTGGGGTAAGCGGAATGCATCGCGCTTGGACGCCCCGGTGATTGCGGGCGTCGGGGGGTTGTTTGACTTTTTCTCCGGTCGCGTGGTTCGGTCGCCGAAGTTCATGCGGACGCTTGGTTGCGAGTGGGTGTGGCGGCTGGCGCTTGAGCCGCGCCGGATGGCGAAGCGCTATCTGATCGGAAACGCCGTGTTCTTGTTGCACGCGGCGCGGGAGGCGGCACTGCTGCGCGGATGGTTCGGCGGCACGAAGGCTGCGGCCCTGCACGGTACGTCGCGGACGGCGGAACTGGGTTGAGTCACTTTTGGCCTCACGCGCTAGGGCGCTCCGGCGGGGCGGCGCTCGCTGCCTAAGTCGCATTGCTCCCATGCCCTGCGGGCGAAATGAGGGCTGCTCTTTGGCCTCACGCGCTACTTCGAGGTGGCGCCGGCGTTGATGATGTTCGAATAGGTCTGGAACGGTGCCAGGATGGCTGAGAGGGTACCCGCGATTTCGCGCGCGTCAGTGATTGCACTGTCATAACAGGCGATTGCATCGTCGGGCATCAAGTATGGGTTGATGGTGTCGCGGTCGGGACTGAGCACCAGCTCTTCAATCGAGCGCTGGATGACCTCGGTTTCCTTGGTTTTCGGGTTGCGCGTGATGAGGATCGCGTAGCGGCCAGCGTTACTGGCAAGCGAGCCGCCGACGCAGTTGGCGGCGACTGCACCGGCCAGAAGGCGGGTACCATAGGGCACGCCGGAGCTGTCCTTGTTGATCGCGGAACCGGAGTTGTGGAGCGCCGGCTGGGTGAGGTTCGACATGAAAATGCGCACGCCGCCGAGCGTGATCTGAGAGGGGCGCACCAGCGCCGACTGGAAGCAGGTTGATTCGCCCACGTGAATATGATCGCCGTCAAGTAAGGGGACGTCGTCGACGGGTTCGCCGGTGATCGCGCCGGCCCAGTTCAACATGAAGGATTTGCCGCCGCGTGTCAGGCGGATGTGGGCCAAGTCAGCGTCGGGGCGGACGCCATTGGCAGCACGAAGGGACGCACCAACGAAGCGGTCGAGCGGGCTGTCGCCGGTTTTGGTGAGGGCCTTGGTGTCGATCACTGCCGTTGGATGGTCGGCGTTGATCGTAAAGCGGCCACGCAGGAAGACGGCGCCTGACACCGTGACGTTGATGGGGGCGTACTGGACCGGGCGGACGGCAATTTTGAAGCCCGGCGCCTCGAACAACTTGGCCTTGATGAGGGCGCGCTCGATGTCTTTGGTCAACTGGTCGTTGGTTACGCCACGCACGGGAATCTCGCCAGCGAACGGCAGAATGACACGGCCATCGGCATTGACGACGAAATCGCCGGAGAACTCGGGGGCACCAGGAACCTGAACATTGAAGCGATCACCCGTTGAATAACGCATGGTCAACTCGCGGTGATTGAGCGAGTTGGTGCGGCCACGCGGGCCCGGGTCGATATAGTCCGAAGTGCCAGCGGGCGGGCAGCTATGCTTGAAGAACGAGAGGTCATCTTTCAAGGAGGCACCGAACGGACCGTTTGCAGCGCGTTGGCGATTAAGGCTTGCGTCCCGCTCGCGCAAAGACCCGGTCTCGTGGCCGCGTTCCTTGTCATAGAGAAAGGGATTGTTGTTTGCGGGCTGATGAATTTTCGCGCACGCTCCCGCGAGGCCCGCAACAGCGACCCCGGCGACAAGGAGTAAGCGCCTGAAATTCATCGAAACATTGCCAACAATAATTTCCTCAATAGAATCATGTGCGTGCGGACTATTACGGTATTCGCTGCCGTCGGCGATCACTTTGTTCGAGAGATAAGTCTACAGTCCACAATGGCGATACAGTTTTATGTTCCAAACATTCTATCAATATTTAAATCAGGCCCTAGACAATCCGTGCGCGAATTTATTCTTCGTTCACCCGATTGATTCGCGGCATGGGCCATAGAGCGGGCGATTTCGGGGCTCAAGCAAGCCGGCTGCACCTTCAAGCAACACATCCGATGCAAATTTCAGGCGGCTTGCGGCATCTGAGCAGGACGCGAACAACCGTTGCCCTCACGTCACAGCGGCTGATGCAAGCTGCCGGTGGACGCTGGCGACGGTAGCGGCCAATTTGGAATCCGGTCATAATCGCGGTGCAACATTACCATCGCGGATCGCACGAACGTGCGGTGCGAGCACGGTGGCGTCTGATTTTTTCAATACCGGACGGGTCAACCTGCGGGGTACCCGCCTGGAATGAAGGAGAATTTTTTGATGCGTGATCGTTCGTCGCTGAGCGCTGCGGCGTTGGCTGCCTTCCTTGCTGTTTCTGTCTGTGGCGTCGCGATGCTGCCGACGGATGCGGTGGCGCAAAACCTGATCTTTGATTGGGACGGCGAAAAGACCACCGCTGACAGCGGCAAAACACACATCAAGTTCAACGGTGGCGGGAAGCCGGGCGATATCGTCGTCAGCTTCGCCGATCGCAAGCTGTATTTCTTCACGGCTCCGGGCGAGGCCGACGTTTATCCCGTCGCCACGCCGCGCGATCAGAGCCGCTGGGAAGGCGTCACGAGTGTTTCGCAGAAACGCGAAAATCCATCGTGGACCCCGACCGCGCATATGCTTTCAGAAAATCCAAAGCTGCCACGTTGGGTGCCCGGTGGGCATCCGATGAACCCGCTCGGTATTCGTGCGCTGTATCTTGGTGCCAGCGATTATCGCATTCACGGCACGGACGCGCCTTGGACGATCGGCACGCCGGTGTCGAAGGGGTGCGTGCGCATGTTCAACAAGGACGTGGTCGACTTGTATCCGCGCGTGAAGGTCGGGACCAAGGTCACGGTGACGTGGCAGAAGTTCGACGGCAAGACTTTTGCGATTACCGAGACCAAAGGCATCACCGAATTGCCGTCCAGCGCTCCGCTTCCGGCCGATGGCAAGGCGGCCAAGCCAACGCTGGCATCTGCCGCGCCGAACGAGAGTTTTGCGGCGCCCAAGCCGAAATGGCGCAAGCCGGGCACCGTTGCGGCAGAGGATGCGACGTTGCCAATGGTTGAGGAGAAGCCCAAGGCATTGGCTGACAAGGCATCGGCTGACAAGGCCGCCCCGGACGATGACGGCGTGGTTAAGAAGCGCAAGTGGTCTAGGGCTAAGCCGGTCGATGGCGACGAGGCCAGCGACACGAAAGTGATCAGCAAGACCGAAGCCAAGACCGAAGGCAAGGCTGACGTAAAGCCAGACGTCAAAGCTGAAAACAAGGGCGACGAGGCCAAGAGCGAGCCAAAGGCCGACGGCAAGTCCGAGTCCGATGCGGTGGTTGAACCAAAGCGCGAAAGGCGGGTTCGTACGGCTTCGCACACAAAGTCGCAGGTCAAGACGGATGCCGGCGTTGAAACCGGTTCGCTTGCAAAGAAGACCGATGATGCCGCAGCGCTTGGTGTTGCTGAAAAGGCGCTAGCTGCTGCGGAGCGGGCTGCGGCTGCCGCCGAACGGGCAGCGGCTGCGGCCGAGCGTGCGGTCGCTGCCAGCCAGGTGAAGCCAGCGGTTGAGCCGGAGACCACTCCAGCGGCGGCGAGCGCGCCGAACTAAGCGGATCGCCATTGCGAGAATTCAAGCGGCGCTCGAAAGGGTGCCGCTTTTGTTTTGGAGGCTGGAGAAGCTGTTGGGTTACGGCGCGTTTGAGGGCAGTATTTCGTATCGAAATCTTGCCGCGTTGAGCTTCCGTCGTGCGCCGCCCAACCCCCACCCCTAACCC
>JBEBJA010000203.1:0-8031 GCA_040080145.1 Hyphomicrobiaceae bacterium | reverse complement strand
CCACACGATTGGCAACAAAGCCGAAGCGGCTTACCGGCGCGGAGATGCCCTCGACAAGCGGCGCAGGATCATGGAGGCGTGGGCAGACCATTGCGAGCCCGCTGTGCAGTGTCGAGATACCGCCGCCGCCGGCAAGACGTGATCGGGGTCGTGCGCGATGAATCGTCCACGGTGGTCCACGTCACGAAGCACCTAGTAAATTCCGCCAGCAGGTCGTGATGCCAGGGGGGAATATGAGATGACGTCCTCGACGCCTCGGTCCGTCCGGCACAGTCCTAAGACATCCATCAACACAATGATATCATTCATATTTTTAACAAATTACCTTGTTAGCCTTGTAAGAACCTGGGCTGTTCCAGTGAAGACCATAGGGGTGCCCCCTTGGAACCCCTTTGCTTTGGGTCAGGGGTCCAGGGGACGCGTCCCCTGGCCTTCACGTCACTTGCGTTTCATCCCGTGCGGGCCGGACAAAAGCCCGGTGACGAACTCAAAAGTATCATTCGTGACTGGAGCCGAACACCATGGCACTGATCGAGACAAAGCCCTTGGAAGACGGCTATGTGCGGCTCGGGCGCGCGGCGCAGATCCTCGCGCGCGATCATGATGGCGCGACAACCGACGACATCATGGACGCGTTCAAGCGCGCGATATTCGCAGGCGCGTTGAGCCATGACACCGGTGGTCTTCAAATGGAAATCGCCGTGCCACGTTGCACGCTGCCGCCGGTGATCGCTGGAATGAACGTGCTGCCGAAGGCGGTGTACGGCGTGAACCGCAGCACGGTCGCCAGCGTGCTGCACTGCGCAGAAGGCCTCCCAGGCACACAATCCGACTGGTATCGGCTGTTCGATATTGGTGGCCCCGATCACGACCCAGAACTGCCCTACTTCACGCTCGCGAACATTCCGTTCCGCGACTATCCGGAGATCGGGCGGCGCGAGCTGGAGGCGCTGCTGATCTCAGACGCGCTTCTCCGCAGTTGGCGGGAAAGCCGCGGATTGCCGGACGCCGTGTCGCTCCCTGAGCCTCAGCACGTCCCCGACGCCATGGGTTCGTTGCCACCACCCTTAGCGAAACCGAAAGGCCAGGGCCGTCCGCAAAAGCGGGCATGGCCGCGAGTCGTTCAACTGGTGCGCCAGCTTCATCGCGAGCACCCGGAGTGGCAGAAGAAGAAACTCGCCTTCGAGGCCTGGACGCTTGCGCGCCAGGAATTTGCCAAAGAGGACATGCCGTCGGTCGGCTCGATCCAGCGCGACATGGTTGCGATCTTGGGCGGTGGGTCAGCGTGACGATACCCGTCAGACTCCACAATTGCGCGACCAGCCTCGAAGAATTCGATCCAGAATCGGCGGTGGCGAGTAACTGGCGTCGCATCACCTCCTGCGTTATTTTCCAAGCTGAACCAGAAGTGTTGAGTTGGGGGACGGACATGCGGCACAGCACCGACCGCTACCTGCCGCTTCAAATCCTGTTAACCATGCTGAACAGAAGACCGACGATGCGCATCTGGAGCAGTGCGTCAAAGGCCGCCGCAATCCGAGGGCGCGCCACACGAGTTCATTCCAAAAAGCCGATCTCGTCCCCGTCGTTCGGGACATCACGCGGTGGCACCCTCGCTTACGAGAGCCGTATCCTCTATGTCTCGAACCAATTCGCCAACGTAAACGTCAGAGACATAGCATGTCAGATTATATTTTCGTCAGTCACGCCAATCTCGACAAGCCAGACATTAGGCATATTGTCGATGCCTTGATAGCCAGAGGCCACAGGATTTGGCTCGATAATCCACCTGCTATGGGCTACTCAGAAGAGGAGGTTCGCACCACTTTTCATCGTATTCGCGCCGGCAATCCGTGGCGCGACGAAATCGACGAAGCTCTGCGGGGCGCAGTAGTGGTTTTGGTTTGCTGGTCTCCACGAGCGACTACTGATCGGCACGTTTGGATGAGCGAAGCGACCTACGCGCGCACCGAGAAGAAATTGATTGCTTGCCGGATCGATGATCTCGGCGGTCTAAATCTGCCCGACGGACACTCGGGTGAACAAGTGGTCGATGTTCGGCGCGGGCTTCCGGCGGAGGATCTTACTACAGCGCTGGTGCTGCTTATCGACGATATCGATCGGATGATAACTGATCGATCGGGGCCTTCGCGTGGTAGCGTCGATCAAGCTGTCCTCCAAGTGTATGCCAACACCTTGCTGCGGGAATGTCAGCAAGTGATCTTGCCGGTTCCAACCGAGCTTCTGTCATCCGAGTGTACACTAACAGACCTTTACGTTGGACAGCGCGTCCTCGACCATAGACCGCGATTGCAGAAAGGGGCGACGGAGAGGGCACGTGAGACAAGCCTCGGCGCAGTACTTCGCAACGAGATGTACATTCGCTTGCTGGGACGACAGGGCGCTGGCAAAGGACAACTCCTGCGTCATACAGCGGCTGCCTACGCCGGCCAATTCCTCGCGCAGACGGACCTAGCCCCAGCCCTAGCGGTGCCCGGGGATTGGGCGCGGCACGATGAGCTTCCACAGCCATCAGAAATGGTATGGCCAGCTCCGGGTGTGCATGGCGAATGCGATGTTATACTGCCGCTCTTTATTGATGTCCGCAGGTTCACGGGCGCGCGTCTGCCAGAAGACTTGAACTTGCGTGCGCTCATCGAAATCGCGATAGCAGGAATGAATGTCTTCGTCAGCAATGATCGGTCTGGCGCCCTGGTCGAGGAGATGGCGCGGTGGATCGACCAGAAGCGTGCTTGCCTGCTCATTGTCGATGGTATCGACGAGCGCCGCGATCGCAGTGAGCACAGACAGCTGATTGCCGCCTTATCCAGTCTTTCGCGTAGCCGCAATAGCCTGAGAATCATCTGGTCCGCTCGAATTGGTGTTCTCGACGAAGATCTAGTAAAGTCGGACAACCGCTTTCACCCACTCGAACTTCTCGACTTCAAGCCGACACAAATTAAGACGTTTATCGGCAAATTCTGCGATGCGCTGCGGCATCATCCGGCTTCAGCCGCCAAGGATCAGATTCACGCGCGGATCGCCCGCGATCCTGAACTGCTTCGCTTCGCGGGAAATCCGTGGATGGCTGCACTCCTCGTTGCAATTTTGAGCGAGGGACGACTCGAATTCGCTCAGCACGGACGCAAAGCGCTGCTCCTGCGTGAAGCGGTGTTTCGGCTAGCGTCAAACAGGGCAACGCGAGCGAGGCTACCGTCAGGTGGCTTGCTGTTTCTCGGTCGTCTTGCGGCGGAGTTGCGATCAGAAAGCAAGCCCGGCTGGACCGGTAAGGAATTCCGACGCGACTGCGAGAAGGTTTGGCCAAGCGTTTCGGATACAGGCCTCGCCGCGAGCTTGACGTTGGATGAGGTGATAGAGTGGTTGCATGGCAGCGCCATCCTGAGGCAGTCGTTCTTCACGACAGACAGTGGTGAGGCCGAAATGTCGTACCAATTCGTCTATCCCGTGATCGAAGAGCACCTTACGGCGGAGGCCTTCATCGGCGCATTGACGCCTCGCAGGCATCAGACATCAAGCTCGCCTAAGTTCGACGTTCATCTTGCTCACTTCACTAGATCCATCAAGGACGATGGTATATCTGCGCTAGACGTTCCGTTGCGCTCATTGGGACTTCTAGGCCCCGAGGCTGCCGGCGATCTCGCCGATGCATTGACCAAGCTAAAAATTCCGGAAGCGCAGCGCCTCAAGCTGCACGGTCGGCTATTGCTAACCGTCGATGAAGGTGCGGAGGTGCCATCCGAAAAGGTCGCCGAGATTGTGCAGGTTTTGGTTGATCGTTTGCCAAACGAGACAATCACCGACGAGCTTCGAAAACTCTACCACGTCTTGATCGAGAGGGCGGGCACGCGGGGGACACGACTCGCGAGGTGCATTTTGCCACTACTGGACAACCTGCGCGAAGGTGTGCAGTGGCAATCGCTTCCGTTTGGGTTCGATTGGCTTGAATCCGCGATCTTAGATGATCTAGTCGATCGCCTGTCCTCGCCAGATCAATTCCAGTCTTCTGCGGCATCGATCGACATTATGGATTGGGCTGCTCGGCAGACTACGTCCTCCAACACCACGTCGACTAGGCTCGACAAAATCGTGCAGCACCTTGTGCGTCGCATTGTGTCCCCGGACATTGATGCGACGGCTGCAGCCTGGGCGCTGTATTGGCTCGGGAAAGGAGCGAATAGTAGCCCTGCGATCGCCGCGCCCGACGCAGAACAGAGAGCCATCCTCGTCGGGCAAATCGCCAACAACCGGCTGTCACCTCTAGGGACCCGCTATGTCGCGCAGCTTATCGGCAAACTGGAGGATGTGTGGGGACTGACTGACGCGCTTCTGGATTGGGCTGAGGACGCCAACTCCAATAGACCCGTTTTGCCGCAGACAATGCCGGCAGAGCATCCGTTCGCAAAGCCAATTTATCTCAACCTCGGATTGCAGACCGATCCGTCGGTTCGGCTCGGGTTGGCGCGAGCTTGTGGCCGACTTGGCAATTTCGGTACCGACGTGATTTCGACTCTAGCTGCGGCGTTGCGTGATCCCGAGACACATTCTGCCATGGTAGAGGACGTAGCTGTACTGTTGTCTCGAAGCGGCTCTGCGATGGCCGAGCAGGAACTAATCAGTGCGTACGCTCGGACAAGGGGCACGACTCGTGGGGCGCTCTGCCTAGCGGTGCGAGCGTGTGGTTGTCAGCACGTGCTTCGTTCCGTTCTGCAGCCAAGCCTCTCCGACCGGCTTGTCAATTGGCGCCTCCATTCCAAGTTGGGGAGTGTGTGGGCAGAGGCGCCGCACGAAAAATTGGTACTTCAGTCGGCTTTACCCGAAACTCCACGGTTGCCAGAAACTCGGAAGACGCCAGCCAAAGCAATCGTTGGTGAAATCCGACCGAACTGGGTTAACGCGGTCTTGCGTTCGCGTGGCCATTTAGTCCACAAGTTGAAAGCGAAGGACTCTACCGGCCGTTGGGCCTATTACTTCGTCCTCGTTCAGCCTTGGAATGAATGGCGCTTTCTTCAAGCCATTGAGGGGGATGGAATGATTGACCTTGAAGACTATGGTAGTGTCATCGCGTCGTGTTATGGAGAATCCCCTAATGCGGAAACCGTTAAGTTCTTGAAGGCAACGTATGGTTGGGATGCGACTGCCGCATCGGCCACATAATGTCCGAGGTGGTCGCCGAAATTTGGAGTGTGTAGCAGGATCTCTCTTGCAGGAGAGCACTCCTATAGTTGACCCTATCACGCGTCCGAACGCTCGGCCGGTGCAATTGCGGCCGACGACAAATGATGCGACAGCGCCTCTGCAAAGGGTAGCCGACTCTCCCTCAACGCCTTTTCCGACGCCGCCAAGTTGGCCTCCGTTCGAGCCTCGCCAATCTGGGTCTCAAGTTCCTTGATTGTAGCATCGAGAGCCGTCTTCGCCTTCGCAGCCTGCAATCGTTTGACAATTGCCAAGACAAGCGCGGCGCTCCCCCAGATCGCACATCCGATTGCGAGGAACTGGAACCGCTGCCCCAGTCAGCCCAGCTCGCGGCCTCTTGCTGAATCCGGAGAGGGCGATCCCACCAGACCGACCTGCCAGCGACCTTAGGGGCACTCGCAAGCGCGCTAACTGCGCTCTTGTCAGCCTGCGAATAGGAGACAAAGAAGTCCGTCATGTTTTCGTGAGCCGAGTTTGCTGCTTCAAGTTTTATCGCCAGAACGCTCACTCGCACGACCGCCCCGCGGCGAAATTTGCGCACCAGCGGCGTGCTCGGACCACTGCCGACGAATGCGCCAGATGAGGCCAACGCCACCGAACCCCATGAACATGATGATCGCAATCGGCATGACGACCCAGTTCCAGTCGACCCGAGGGCCGATATGCTCGATAGTCTTACTGATCCCTACCGTAACGGGCTCGACGAGCAACGTTTTCGTCCCGTTGATGAATGGCTCCGGATCGTTGTAGAAAGCGGCGGCTCCAGTAGTGACGGCGAGCGCGCCCTTGTTGTTCCAGATGAAGTTCATCGCTGGAGTACCGTACTTCTCGATGATCTCGACGAGTTTGGGTGCCTGTGCTGGGCTCTGATCAACCAAGAACTTTGTGAACTGCCGCGCGGCAGGTTTATCGAGCTTGTCGATTGCCTGTGCGCCGATCGAACCGAATTTCTCTATTGCATCAGCGGCGAGACCAGGATGCTTCAAAAGCGCGGAGGCGGCTTCATCCCCATGCTGGACAACCAGTTTCAGGGTCTGCGGACGTTCCATCAAATAGAGTGTATTAACAAGTCCGCGAGTACGGGCTGTACTTGCCAGACGGGCAACGCCATTGTCGCCGACGGACGCGAGGATCCGCATGCCATTAGGTCCGCTGACCCGCGCGAGCCGCAGAGCGTGAATGCCATGCCGGGTCCCTAGTCGGGTCAACTGACGGCTAAGCATTGTGGTGGCAATGCCTCGCATGCCTTGTGCGGCGGCGCGGTAGCCCGCCGACCGCATCATCGACAGCGCGGTTCGCGCTGCCACGTTGCCATAGGCGTGGGCTTCAGCAGCGTGTGCGACGACCAGACTGACAGCCAATCCGATAACGAAAAATAGGCGCATATGATTCACTCCAAGCCAACAAGACGGAGATCAACAAGTCGCGGCCGGTTCACGATGCGATGCTGAGCGATGGCTACATTCAAGTCCTGCTTCCAGGCCAAAACTTGACTATTCCGCCCCGTCTCCATTGGTTCCAGCAACTCGTGCGATATACGATTTTCAATATCAAACATCATCTTGTCCAAAGACGCGATCAGCTTCTGCTTGGCAGCCGCTTCCTGTTGGCTTGAGACAACGGAGTCGATGGCAAACCCGGCGGCAAGACCAATCAATTCAGCCCAACCACCAAAAACACCTCCGAGAGCTTTAGCACCTTGTCGCACTGCTTCCCCCGCCAGAACGCCTGTTCCGGCGCTCACGGCAAATCGCGACCAAGCGTTCGAGGCTTCAAGGTCCATCAGCGCACGGCTGTAATCCACCATCGACTTATATTTTTCCGTGATGGCTTTGTTGTTAACAGCAAGATAATTTTTGCTGTCGAAGCCGTAATCACTGTCAATGCGCCGGGCGAGATTGTTCGCGCCTTCGTCCACGCTGACCGTGAAGTTCTTCGCGCTGAGTCCAATGACCGCATTGAGGTCTTCAGGAGAAAAATAGAACTGCTGAAACTTTGACGCGGCCCACGCAGGGCGTTGTTTTTCGTCCTTGGGCTGCTCGTTGGCCGCATTCTTCATCATGTAATCGGCGAACGAAGCTGCGCTCTTGCGTTTTTCAGAGAAAAAATCAGCTAGTATCTTCCGGCTCTTCTGATAGCCTTTGGCGCGCATCGCGACATCCTCAATCGCAATCTGCTGTGCGACGTACCGATTGACTTCCTTCTTAATCTCAACAACACGATAAACGGTATCGTAGTAGACGACCCCTCCCATGGCAGCGGCGAACGCGGCTGCGATGGAAAAACGCCAATGGATTGCCAATGGTGCCTCCAAAGAAAAGTGTTGCAATTTAAAAACTAACCGCGCAAGCGGTGTCGCTTTCGCAGCATTAATATAAAGTTTGTAGGAAGACTTTCATACCTCGATCTGGCTGCTGCGTCGAGCGATTGGTTTTCGAACTTGATTTTAAGTCCCGTATCAAGAACATACTCAAACGTCGTGATTCCGACACCAATCCTGGCAAGCTCGCCCCGCAAGAGCCAGCTAACGTAAAGCTGGCGACCGGCAGCCTTTGGCCCATAACGCCATCGGCACCGCTTCCGCTGTCGGAAGTCCTACTGCCCCCGTTCACCTGCTGCATTAGCGAGGCCAGAAGACGCGGACAACACCCGCGGAAGCACCTCATTCCGGCGGTAGCCCGCGAACTTAAAATTCGGAACAGGGGCGTCCAACGGCGACCGGCCCCATCCGGTCGCTGTTTGCAGAAATCATTATGCTTTTTCCCCTCCGGTTTTTCGGGCTGGATGCTGCACGCCACACCAAACCGGAGATTGAAC
>JBEBJA010000003.1:0-1656 GCA_040080145.1 Hyphomicrobiaceae bacterium | reverse complement strand
CTCGCAAATACGCTGCTAAAAGAGGATCGTCCATGGTGCCCAGATCGCCCCATCACCGGGCATCTTTCTGCTTGACGTCAATCACAGATGCTCACCCTAGCCCTCTCCCCGTGAAGGACGGGGCGAGGGAATCTGCGTGTCGCGCTACGCACCTTCTTGGCCCAAAGCAGCTCCCGCGATCAACGCATCACTGGCCCCTACCTCCGCCCCAACACCTCGCGCAACACCACCGCACTCCCACCAATCCAACGATGCCCCTCAGGAATATCCGGCGCCGTCACGACGCGATCCGGAAACCGCGCCCGATACAATTGCACCCAACCCGCACGTCCATTAATCGGTCGCTCCTGCGCCACACCAACGCGCGCATCAAACGCCTCAGGCGCATTCAGTCCATCAATCGTCAGCTTCGCCAAACGATGCACCGCGCCCGCTTCAAACCCATACCAATCCTCGCCGCGAGACGCTGCCAACTCCGCCATCACAACCAACGGCGTCAGCGCAAATGCGTGATAGAGCAACGCGCGTGACTTCCGCGTCATCTCCGCTTTCAGCGTGCCATCCGTGCCAATGTCGCGCGCCGCATCGCGCATAATCTCCCGCGCCATCTCCCAATGTTGCGGGCTCTCCGCCGCCATCCCAACCGCCGCCGCGCCAAGAGCCAACCAATACCAATGATTATTGCGTTGCCGTTCGCGATCATCAAAAAATGCCCGCGCCACATCGGCAAAGCGCTTGAGCCACGGCTCGATCATTTGCCGCTGCTCAGCCGTCGCAAATGGCTTGAGTTTGAGATACGCCAGCGCAACACCGGCCAGATCCCATTTGCGTTGATACTCCGCCTGCCGCGTCGCCATCGTGCCGAGCCACGCATCACCCTTGGCCCAGGTCGCAATCCACTGAAGCGTGCACGACGCCAACGCCTTCTGCGCTTCTGGTTTGGATCGTCGCAACGCCTTGTCAGCATCCTGCGTCACAGCCCGCACGAACGCCGTCAGCGGCGCCACGGCAGCCTTGTGCGCCGCATCCCGCTCAGGATCGATCATCGACCCATCTTTGTCGCCATAAAAACGCGGCAGCGAAATATCGCGCACGACGGGCGGCGCAGCCGGACACGTCTCCTGCGCCACAGCACCCGTCGAAGCCGTCACGACGCCCAGCACAAGAGCCACGCGCACAATCGAACACCCGTGCCGCATCATCAAACGCATAGACCGCCTCGGCGTAAAATCCCGACGCGATCATGCCGCCACAAACCTAAACAAAACCTTGCGCTACACCCGCTTCGCCATCTCACGCAGGCGGAATTTCTGGATCTTGCCGGTGCTGGTTTTTGGGATCTCATCAAACACAATCACGCGCGGCACTTTGTAGCCCGCGAGATGCTCCTTGCACCACGCAATGATCTCCTCTTTCGTCACCGTCATGCCCGGTTTCAGTTCAAGAAACGCACACGGCGTCTCGCCCCACTTCTCATCCGCCTTCGCCACCACAGCCGCCGCCGACACCGCCGGGTGTTGATACAGAACGTCCTCCACTTCGATGGACGAAATATTCTCCCCGCCAGAAATGATGATGTCCTTCGACCGATCCTTGAGCTGGATGTAGCCGTCCGGATAACGCACGCCGAGATCGCCCGAGTGGAACCACCCGCCC
>JBEBJA010000090.1:0-118212 GCA_040080145.1 Hyphomicrobiaceae bacterium | reverse complement strand
CCCTCGGAGCCGCTCGTAGCCATACGCAACCGCCCAAAGGACCACATAACCAGCGATCACCGCCAGCACCCGCGACCAGGGATCGTCCCATTGCAGATAAACGCTCAGCCCCAATCCAGCGGCAGCGAGCGGCAATGTCAACGCATCAGGCAATCGCAGGCTATCAACGTCGATGGCACTTAATGCGGCGAGCACTAGACCCAGCAACACAGTGATCACGACATAATGGAGCGGCGGCTGCAACGCAAACACCGCTGGAACCGCCAACACGGCATAGGCGGCGGCAAATAGCCCGAATGGCCTGACGATCTTCGCAATCCCGGCGATAGCCGCACCCCCGGCGAAAGCCGCACCACCGCCGATGCCGCGCGAAAAACCCCGCCCTTGCATCCCGCTTGCCGATACCTCGCTGAACACATCGCAAAATGCGCAATTCAGGCATCTTGAAACACTGCAGAAAACTGGACGGCTTACTGCAGTGTACGCCGGGGTGCGTCCGGCATGCAATCGGCCAAACCTAATGCCAACTGACAAACGTCTTTGGCGGTGCGCCGGTAGTTCGAACGGCTCGGCCGCCCGATCGTGGGCATCACGACCACGGTATGACCTCGATCCCGCAAATGTCTGATCATTTCGTCTGGCAACGCACCCGCATCAATGGCGACCAGACACGGCGGACGGTCACTGAGCACAGAAAACCCGGCATCCTGGACGAACCAGCCGTGCATCGTGACTTCGCGCGAGCCATTGACAGCGTAAAGCTCAACAGCTCCACGGACACCGGCCACTCCAAGGACACACACCATGTTTCGCTCGGCAACTTGCACTGACATGCCATCCTCCATTGCGAACGACGATAATTGAAAGTCGCTGACATCGCGCTGACAACGGAAGCCATCTAAGAAAAAATATCCTACCAAACCCCAACAAATACTGCAGCATTCCTTGGAACAATCATCGAACTGGACCAAGGTCTGATGATTTAGCGCTCTTAGTCCCAAGCCAATGCGACGGATCAAAGGTCGGACCAGCCCGGTAAAGCTGAAGACTTGGCCTACAATTTGCGCGTCTAAACTTGGTACTGACCGTGATCACGCACTTAACGTCGAGAATTCGATACCCTCAGCACACTATTGAAACTTCTATCCGTTTTTGACACAATGCATGTTACATTCCGCACTCGCCTCTAGGTCGAATGTAAAGTTATGCGTATCAGCCGTAGGTCGTAGTTATGCTTCACGGTGCAAAAGGATCCGATACGATCCCCCCGCCGGTCTGGCGGTTTCCCCGGACTTATCTCAACATGCCCACCGAAAGACGCTGGCTTCGAAAACATTGGCGTTCAATTCCACAGCGATGGGAACGGCTCTCCCTCTCATCCCAATTCATAATCGCAGCATCCGCCGTATTATTGTCCACGATGACGCTGCTCGGTGCATGGATTAGCGCAAAGATCGAACAACACGTTGTCCAGAACACCGCAATTTCGACGGCCTTCTACCTTGACAGCCTGCTTCAGCCACTGATCCAGCCACTCGCCACTGACGAGGGTCTAAGCGAGAGCGTCCGCACCGACCTCGACAAGTTGTTGCTCAACACACAACTGGGCAAATCCATCGCTGCGATCAAAATCTGGAACAAGTCCGGAACGATTGTATATAGCACCGACCATGCCGCGATCGGCCAGAGCTTCCCGCAAACGTCGGGCTTCATCACGGCGATGGCCAACGAAATCGCGGCAGAATTCGACGAACTGACCGAAGCCGAAAACGCCCCGGAACGCAGGCTCAGGCGACCGCTGCTCGAAGTCTATGCCCCAATGCACGCCTACGGCACGACAACGCCCATCGCAGTCGCCGAGATCTATCAGTTCGCCGACAAACTGAAATTAGACATCGGCCAGACCCGTTGGAATACCTTACTTGTCGTCGGCACCTCGACGCTTGGCATGCTGGGCCTGCTGTTTTCCATCGTCCGGCGCGGCAATCAAACCATTGTCAGCCAGCAGGGCGCCTTGGAAAACCAAATCGACAGCTTGTCCAATCTGTTGCGCCAAAATGAAGACCTCAATCGCAAGGTCGTCGCCGCCCGGAAAATGACGACCGACACCAACGAGCGACTCTTGCGGCGGATCGGTGCCGATCTTCATGACGGACCAGCTCAGCTCACCGGACTGGCCCTGCTCTACTATGATGGCCTCAAACCGTCGAAAAACCTCGCCTCCCTAGCCAGCCAGGAAGAAAAGTTCGAATCCGTCCGCGGCTTGCTCCAAGATAGCCTGAACGAAATACGCAACATCTCGGCAGATATCGCGCCGCCGCAATTAGAACGCCTCACTCCTCTGCAGACGATCCAATTGGCCATCCGCAATCACGAAAAGCGCACGGGAATAGCCGTCGAAGCCGATCTCGACTGCCTCAACTTCAATTTGCCGGCGAGCACCAAAACCTGCCTCTACCGTTTCGTCCAGGAAGGATTGAACAACGCCTTCCGCCACGCAAAAGGCACCCGGGAGAAGGTCATGGCAACCTGTTCCCAGGATGCACTGACGGTTCAGGTCGAGGACAATGGTCACGGCTTTAGTCCCGAATTGGATCAATCCGAAAAAGGTCTAGGACTTGCAGGGCTCCGGGACCGCGTAGAAACCTGCGACGGCACTTTAAAAATTCACTCTACTCCCGGCATCGGCTCCTGCCTGACCGCCCAATTTATACTTAAGACCTGAGGACTGAACGATGGACAACATGAAGCCAATCCGCGTTGTTGTAGTCGACGACCATCCGATGTTTCGTGGCGGGGTAGTCCAGATCTTATCGTCATGCGACAAATTCGATGTTGTCGGCCAAGGAGGATCCGCCAAAGAGGCGATCCAGCTCGCCAAGGAATGCGGCCCCAATCTGATGCTTCTGGACATTTCGATGCCCGGTTGCGGCCTCGAAGCTGCAGCGCTGATCTCGAAGGTCTGTCCCGACATCCAAATCATCATGCTGACCGCGTCGGAATCGGAAGAAAACGTCACCGCATCTTTGGAATCGGGTGCCAAAGGTTACATCCTCAAAGGGACCAGCGGCCCCGAACTAATTATGATTGCGCAGTCCGTTTGCAATGGCGACAGCTACGTGACGCCGACGCTGGCCGCCAAGCTCCTCACCCAGATCCGCCACAAAAAGCAAAAGCAGGAAGACGACGGCCTCTCCGAACTGACGACGCGCGAAGAAGAAGTGCTCGACCACGTTTCGCGCGGCCTGACCAACAAAGAGATCGCGCGCGAACTTCAGCTGAGCGAAAAAACCGTCAAACACTACATGACCATTATCATGCAAAAACTACAGGTCCGAAACCGTGTTGAGGCCGTTATCCAAGGCCGGCGCAAAATGTAACGCGCAGACCAGCCACCAGCCAATGACAACTCAACCAACCGGCTATCACCTATGAGAATCCTGGTTGTCGAGGACGAAATTGAGATTGCTAAAGACATCGCGGAATGCCTTGGCGAAGCAGGCTTTGCCGTCCAAACCTGTGACAACGGCGAGGACGCTTGGTTTCTCGGCAGCACTGAAATCTACGACGCCATCATCCTCGATCTGGGGTTGCCCCGCCTCGACGGACTGACCGTCCTCACGCGCTGGCGCACCGAAGAGGTCACCACCCCAATCATCGTCCTCACCGCACGTGGAAGCTGGACCGAACGGGTCGAAGGCATCAACGCCGGCGCCGACGACTACATTCCCAAACCCTTCCAGATGGAAGAACTTATCGCCCGCCTGCGCTCCCTTTTACGCCGCGCTCACGGCAAAGCCAGTCCGCAAATCAAAGCTGGCCAGCTCGAACTCGACACGAACGCGATGCTTGTCACTGTCGACGGCCGCACTGCCCAGCTGACCCCGCTCGAATTCCGCCTGATCAGCTACTTGCTCCACAACAAGGGCCGCGTCGTCTCCCGCGAAGAGCTGAAGGACCACATCTACGCAAGCGATGAGGGCCGGGTCGACAACGCGGTCGAAGCCATGATAGCGCGTCTGCGCCGCAAACTCGGCTTCAACCACATCGAGACCCGGCGCGGCCACGGCTACTGCCTGAGAGTGACGTCTTGATGGAACGCGGCTCGCTCAGGGTCCGGCTGATTGCAGTCTGGGCGGTCTTTCTCGTCATCACCCTTCAAGCAGCCTCCCTGGGCCTGCAGACACTATTCGAACGCTCGATCACCCGCCGCACGCTGTCGGAACTGACGCTGGATTTGAGCCTGCTTGCCCAGGCCCTCCATCGCGATAGCAATGGAACCGTTTCCCTCGCCACCACCCCCGCTGATCCCCTATTTGATGTCGCCTTCAGCGGCCGCTACTGGCAGATCTCAAACGAAAACCAATCCATCCTGCGATCGCCCTCGCTATCGGACCAAAGCCTACCGCTTAACTCAAGCATCATGCCCAGCAACGAACAGAGCTATTTCCGCCTGAAAGGCCCAAACACACAAAATCTGCTTGGCATGGTTCGCACTTTGACGCTGCCACAAGCTGGCGAAACACCGCTGACAATTATCGCAACTGTCGACTACGCCGAAATTGAAAATGCCAAGCGCCGCTTTTTCGACGATCTTTTGATCGGTCTCGTTGGGCTTGCAAGCCTCCTCCTCCTTGCCGCATCGGCTCACGTCATCATCGGCCTGAAACCGCTAAAGGACATCCACGCCCGCCTGGCCCGCGTCCGCAACGGCGAACTTCGCCGTCTGGAAGGCTCCTTCCCAGCCGAAGTGATGCCACTGGTCGCCGAAACCAACGCCTTGCTCGATGCCCAAGACGACGCCCTTGAAGCGGCCCGCACCCGTGCCAGAAACCTTGCCCACGGCCTAAAAACGCCGCTTGCCGTCATGGCCGCCCAAAGCCGCATTCTCCGCCGCCGCGGCGACACCGAACTCGCCAGCCAGATTGACCGCCAGCTTGAAGCGATGCGCCGTCACGTCGAACGCGAAATGGCACGCTCGCGCGCACGAGGTCCAGGCGCCACCCACCACCAGCGCATCGACACCGCCGTCGCCATCATGCATCTGATCGGTGCCATCAGCATTCTCCCCAGAGGCCAGCAATTGCGATGGGAAATGGGATTGACCACGCCTCTCATGCTCGGCATCGACGGCGCCGACTTCAACGAGCTGATGGGAAACCTCATTGATAACGCCCAAAAATGGGCCCGCTTCAAAATCAAGATCGAAAGCCGCATTTCCAATGGCAATGCCATCTTCACCGTTGAGGACGACGGCCCAGGTGTCGCGGAAACGGAAATTGGGCGCATCCTGCAATGGGGCGAACGCGCCGACACCTCTGTGCCAGGCACCGGGCTCGGCCTCGCCATCACCAGCGATCTGGTCGCCGTCTACAATGGCCGCCTTGACGTCGGTCGCAGCGCGCTCGGCGGCCTCGTCGCCACCGTCACGCTCGCAATCCGCCAGGAAACCGGCCGCAACGCCGCCGCGTGACCGCAAATCTCGCCCTGCCCCAGCCGCTATACCAACCCGCAGGCTGTCAAACGAAGCGTGAAAACTTCTGCGGGCAGGTATTAAGTACCGCAACAGGACGCTTGCAAGCACTGTTGTGTCTTGCAACTGAGCAGCTTATCGTCCCGGTTTTTCGCCCATACCCCGAATGTAACTCGCTGGATCCATCGTGACGAAACCAAAGCAATCGAAATTTGCCGAAGCCAAGTTCACCGCTCAAGAAGCGCTGCAATTTCATTCGCAGGGCAAACCCGGCAAACTCGAAATCACGACGACCAAGCCACTCGCCACCCAGCGCGACCTCTCGCTCGCCTATTCCCCAGGCGTTGCCGAACCGGTCAAAGCCATCGCGGAAAATCCAGCCACCGCCTACGATTACACCAACAAGGGCAACCTCGTCGCCGTCATCTCCAACGGTACCGCGATTCTCGGCATGGGCAATCTCGGTGCACTCGCATCCAAGCCCGTAATGGAAGGCAAGGGCGCGCTGTTCAAACGCTTCGCCGACATCGACGGCATCGACGTGCTTGTCTCAACCGAAGACCCCGAAGCTTTCATCAACTGCGTCCGCTACCTCGGCCCCTCGTTCGGCGGCATCAACCTCGAAGACATTAAGTCCCCCGACTGCTTCGTCATCGAAGAGCGCCTGAAAGAACTGCTCGACATCCCCGTCTTCCACGACGACCAGCACGGCACCGCCATCTGCGTAGCAGCCGGCATCATCAATGGCCTGCGCGTCGTCGGCAAAGACATTGCAACCGTCAAACTCGTCTGCTGCGGTGCCGGCGCGGCGGCACTCGCCTGCTTGAACCTGCTCGTCTCCATCGGCATGAAGCGTGAAAACATCACGATCGCCGACATCAAGGGCGTGGTTTACAAAGGCCGCACCGAACTGATGGACATCTACAAGGAGCCCTACGCCAAAAAGACCAAGATGCGCACCTTGGACGAAATCATGGTCGGCGCGGACGTCTTCCTTGGCCTCTCGGCAGCCGGCGTCGTGTCCAAAGAAATGGTTGCCACCATGGCCGCCAAGCCGCTCATCTTCGCGATGGCGAACCCCGACCCCGAAATCACCCCGGAAGAGGTCGCTTCCGTCCGCGACGACGCCGTCATGGCCACAGGCCGTTCCGACTACCCCAACCAGATCAACAACGTCCTCTGCTTCCCCTTCATTTTCCGTGGCGCTCTCGACGTCCAGGCCTCGACCATCAACGAAGCCATGAAAATCGCCGCAGCCGAAGCCTTGGCCGACCTCGCCCGCCAGGAAGTCCCCGATCAGGTCTCCGCCGCCTTCCATGGCCGCCGCCCAACCTTTGGCCCCGGCTACATCATCCCAGCCCCATTCGATCCGCGCCTGCTGACCCACATCCCGCCAGCGGTTGCCCAAGCGGCCATGGACTCAGGCGTCGCCCGCAAGCCGCTCGTCGACATGGACGCCTACGTCGCCCGCCTCAAAGGCCGCCTCGACCCCGTCGCCGGCTGGCTCCAGTCCACGTTTGAGAAAGTTCGCGGCGAACCCAAGCGCATGATCTTCGCCGAAGGTGAAGACCCAGCCGTCGCCCGCGCCGCCCACACGTACTTCGCCCAAGGCTTCGGCCAGCCCCTGCTGGTTGGCACGCAAGCCAAAGTCCGCGAAACCTTCACCAATCTCGGCGTTGCGCTCCGCCCGGAATTCGAACTGCTCGACACCCGCTCCTCGCCCCACGTCGAGGAATTCACCGACTACCTTTATGCCCGCTTGCAACGGCGTGGCTATCTGCGCCGCGATTGCTGGCGTCTCGTCACCAACGAGCGCAACATTTTTGCAGCCCTCATGGTCGTCCACGGTTACGCCGACGCAATGGTCTCAGGTGCCACCCGCAACTGGACCAGCGTCTACAAAGACGTCCAGCGCGTCATGGACCCCAAACCCGGCCACACCGTCATCGGCGTATCGCTCGTCTTGAGCCGCGGACGGGCCGTCCTCATTGCCGACACGTCCATCCACGACCTTCCCAATGGCCGGGAGCTCGCCAGCATCGCCATCGAGGCCGCCCACGCCGCCCGCAAGCTCGGCATCGAGCCGCGCGTCGCCATGCTGGCCTACTCGACCTTCGGCCAGCCGCGCGGCGAACGCTCCGAACAGGTCCGCGAAGCCGTCCGCATCCTCGATGAATCTCACGTCGACTTCGAGTACGACGGCGACATGGCAGCTGACGTTGCCTTGAACAAAGACCTGATGAAGATCTACCCGTTCTGTCGCCTCTCCGACACCGCCAACGTGCTCGTCATGCCAGCGTTCCACGCCGCCTCTATCTCAACCAAGATGCTCAAGGAGATGGGCGGCGGCGCAACCGTCATCGGCCCGATCCTCGTCGGCCTGGAACACTCGGTCCAGATCTGCCAGCTCGGCGCAAAGGACAGCGACCTCGTCAACATGGCGGCCCTCGCCGCCTACAACATGAGCCGCTAGAGTGCTTCCGGAAAAGCATGCCTCCGCGACGGCGGAGGTGGGAACCGGACCTCCGATAAGAAGCACGACCAAACAGAGACTTAGGGTCCGTCTTTGATTCCATCAAAGTCGGACGGACCCGAGTGATCCTGATGGTTCTGACATTTGCTCACAGCTGGGCCGCAACGCGAAGCAAATGTCAAACCCGGAACACTAGTACCCGGCGAGACAGACACGCGCTTAGTTTCACTGCATTCAACCGGCACCATCCAACCGATGTTGTGAGGACACATGCAGATCACGACGATCGACATCACGCAGATGACATCCGCCGTCCGGCGTCACGAAGCATTACTGCGCTATGCGCGCTATATGCTCGTCTTCAACCTTGGCATCTTTATCTGGATCGCCGTCACGCAGCTTCCACGCGCCGGTTCGCGCGAGGCCTTGATCGGCCTCATTACAGGTCCGTCATGGCAGTGGGCAGGCATCGTACTCGGCAGCGTCGGCGCGACGTATCTCATTCTCGCTCACCGGCTCTGGTGGGCCTACGCAGCAATCTTTGCAGCTCAGGTGGCCTACTTCATCGCGCCCTCACCCGACAAGCAAATCTTCTGGGCATCACTGACGATCCCCTATAGCGTCCTCACGCAACCCGCCATGCGCCCGCTCGCACCCCTTGCCACTGAGCTGGCAATCATGACGCTCGGCTTTTCCTACGTGATGATCGTCTTTTGCCTCTACAGCGCCGCTTGGAGCCTGATGGCCCCCAAAGTCCCCCGCGCCGCTTATGGCCCAAGCCCGTCCTGGCTCCAACCCCTTTACCCATCGCACCTGCTCGAAACCCTCCTGCCTGGCCACAAATCCCAATCCGTTTCCCTCTGGGAATCGGCGGTGTTTGCATTGGCGTCGGCATTTTTCATTGCAGCCTCAATGGGCTTTTTCTTCGGCATCCGCTCAATCCAGAACGGCTTCGTAACATTCGCGGTAGACGTCACGGCGGCGTGCCTCCAATCCGGGCAGTCACAAACAGCCGAAGACCGTATCGCCTGCCTCGCCCAGCCCTATTCTTGGAGCCGCGCCGCCTTCGACCTTGGCGTCCCAATCGCGATTGCCGCCATCTGCCTCATCGCCGCCAATCAGCTCCGCCATCACGGCAAACAGCATTTTGTCCGCCGTCTGGCCGAACGCCAAGTAACGCCCGCCGGCGCGACCCTCTTCCTGCGCGCCTTTCGTGATGATCAGGTCGCCATTCGCCGCGCGAGCCGGAATCTCTTCTCGTTCGTTTTCGATCTCGGCCGCACGCCCGGCACGCTTGACGAATTGATGCTCGAACGCCTCGACGGACGCGGCGACCTGATCGCCATCGGCAACCCGCAAGACGCCAAGGGCACCGCCCGCCAATCACCTTGGGGCGCGCAACGCCTCTACGTCGGCGATGCCATTTGGCAGGACACCGTGGCAAAACTCGTAGCGGAAGCTGAGCGCATCGTCCTCTGCGTCGATGCCAGCGACGGTGTGCGATGGGAAATCGCGCACGTCCTCGGCGGCAATCATGCGCTCAAGGCACTGTTCTTTTTCAATCCCGCCCTCGACGCCGCAACGCGCAAGCGTCTGTTGACCGAGGACTTCGGCATCGCGCCCGCCCGTCTTGCAGCTCTTGATGTCGATCAGATTTTAGCCCTGAAGCTATCCAGCCCGGACCATTTAACCGTCGTACTCTGCGCCAAACCCGAACGCGAAGCCCACCTCGTCGCCGCCCGTCTCGCCTTTGCGGCGGCAGATCATCCTGGAGCTTGAAATGGCCGTCAGATCCCCCGGCGGCTCGACAACGACGATGAACCAACCGGCCTTTGACCCATATCAAATCCCGAAATCACGAGATCTTAAGAAACGAGGCACATTGTATCCGAATCACTTGGGATGCGTGTTTGACCGGCTTCCAGCGCCCGCTGCGCCAGCCAAACCCGCCCGGAAGAGCGAGACCCGCCATGTCATTCGAAACACCAAAGCTTCTTTTCCAGTATGTTCTCGACGCCTACTCACAGCAGATCCCCATCATGATCGGCTTGGCCCTGCTGTTCACGGTTCTGACCGCATTTAAGAGCCAGCAGGCGAGCCCCGGCAAGGTCTGGTGGCGCAACCCCGGCCTGTTTACCGACATTTCGTATGCACTGATCCACACCCTGATCCATCCGTACTTCAAACTTCCCGCCCTCATCATCGCGACCAACATCCTCTTAGGCGCGATGCCGGAAGACCAGGTGAAGACCTACTTTGCCGAAGGCCGCGGCCCGCTAAGCGGCTTGCCGTTCTACTGGCAGGTAGCGTTTTACGTGATCGTGTCCGACTTCCTGTTCTATTGGATCCACCGCATCTTCCATAACGGCACCATGTGGCGCTTCCACGCGATCCATCATTCGGCTCGGGAAGTCGACTGGACCACGACCTTCCGCATTCACCCGATCAACGTCATCCTGCAGCCGGCCGCCGTCACCGTATTCATGATGATGCTAGGCATCGCCCCCTCGGTCATGCTGTTCACGGTACCCTTCGACATCTTGACCGCCGCCTGGGTTCATTCGAACCTGAAATGGGATCTCGGCCCGCTGAAGTACGTCATTGCCGGCCCGGTCTTCCACCGCTGGCACCACGGCCTGCCCGGCGACGGCGGCGACATGAACTTCGCCCCAACCTTCGCGCTCTGGGACTATTTGTTCGGCACCTTCTACATGCCGGAGGGCCGCATCCCAGAAAACTTCGGCACCGATGACGACCACTTCCCCGAAGGTTACTTCTCCCAGCTGATCTACCCCTTCCAGAAAAAACCTGAAGAAGCCGGTGCGGTCCCCAAAATCGTCGCCGCCGAATAACAAACCACTCAATGGCCGGGCTTGACCCACCGCTGTCCGGCTCCCGGGTTCTCCCCTCACTGCTTTCCCGGACAAGTGCGCCCTCTTGCGCACGCAGATCCGGGACCTTCACCACTCTAGAGTGCTTCCGGAAAAGCATGCCCCCGCGGAGGCGGGGGTGGGAACCGGTTTTCCGATAAGAAGCACGACCAAGCAAAGACTTAGGGTCCGTCTTTGATTCCATCAAAGTCGGACGGACCCTAATGCAGGTAAAGACCCCGGATCGGCCAAGTGTAGAGGCCGTCCGGGGAAACAGTATGAGGAAATAAATTAAAATCGGACAGCCGTGGTCATGACCCGGCCATCTCGCGACTCAGGACCCAGACCTCATGCTCGACATCAGCACCCCGCGTCGCAAGATTGCCTTCGGCGTCGCAGCCGTTCTCCTATTGTCACTGGCAGTACCCAAGCAGCTTCTGACCGCGCCGTTGCCAAACGTCGTCGAATTGAAAGACATGACCTGGGTCGAAGCGCGTAGCGCAATCCAGGCAGGCTACACTACCGTTATCGTGCCAACTGGCGGCATCGAACAAAACGGCCCCCACATGATCCTGGGCAAGCACGACTACATCGTCGGCCAGGCCGCCAGTGCAATTGCCCGCAACGTCGGCCGCACCCTCGTCGCCCCCGTTGTATCCTATGTTCCCCAAGGCGATTACGATCCGCCCACCGGCCACTTGCGCTTCCCCGGCACCATGGGCGTCCCTGAAGCCGTTTTCGAAGGCGTCCTCGAAGGCATCGCCAAGAGCCTGAAAGCCGGCGGTTTCAAAACCATCCTGTTCATCGGCGACCACGGTGGCAGCCAGCCCGCCCAGAAAGCCGTCAGCGATCGCCTGTCGAAAACCTGGAACAGCACCGGCGTCCGCGTCGCATCCATCGACGCCTACTACGATGACAAAGCCCAGGTCAAACGCCTGCTCTCGCAAGGCCAGTCGCTTGAAGCCATCGGCCAGCACGCCAGCGTCATCGACACATCCGAGCTGCTGTCGGTCAAGCCCTCGGGCGTCGACCTTTCCCGCTACCGCAAGGTCTCGATGGCGATAGAGCCAACCGGCGTCTCCGGCGATCCCAGCACGGCCAGTCCCGAACGCGGCACAGGCCTTCTCGCCATGCGCATAGAAGCCGCCTCGGCCGCGATCAAAGCATTGGTCCCGAACCGCTAAAAATGCGCGTGAGGTTGGTGGGGCGGCGTCGACGCCAAGCATCGCGGAAGCGACGGCGCGCAAACCAAAGAGCTACCGGACGGGACCTAAGATCTCGATGGTCTTCGTGTCCAGCAGCATCCGCCTGAGCTTGCGCACCGCACTATGCGGTGTCGTGAACACAGGCTTCCCCGTCGCCAAAGCGACCCGCGTCGCAGCCCGGGCCAGACTGAACTGCCCCAGCACGATCACGTCGCAGTCCTTAAGTTCCAACGCTGCCCGGGCCGCCCGCCCGTCATGCTGTTCCGTATCGCCGCGATCAAGCGCTGCCAACGCGCCTTCGGCGAGCGCCGTTACCACGGTCACATCGGACGGAAACTCCGCAGGCATGCTCGCAAGCGTACCCGGAAACGTCGCCAGCAAGCCGATCCGGCGGCCTTGACCAACAGCTTCTTCGATCATCGCCTCGTTCGGCTTTAACACCGGCATCGGTGCCAATTCCTTCGCGACGGCCTCAATGCAAGGCCCAAACGCCGAACACGTGAACTGGATCGCGTCCACCCCGGTTGATTTCGCATAACGCGCCAGGGTCAAAAACCGCTCGGTCATGGCAGGCGTCAAACGGCCTGCCTTGGCCAAGTCCGCCGATAAACTATCATCGAGTAGGTTCATCAATTGAACCTCCGGCCATATGTCACGAAACGCCGCTTCGATCGGCGGGGGCGAGTGCCGGAGCGCATGAATGAGCGCGATACGCATTGCAAAATCACCGTTTCTCGAGGGCCAGTTCTCAACGGGTAAGAACGCCCAGATTGTGAACAGCGTCCATCCTAAGATAGAATATGCGTCCCCGCAAACATTCCTGCGTTGTGTCCGCGCCGCGACCGCCAGGCCGCCGCACCACCCTCAACAGCCACACCCCATCGCCCGGTTGCCACACATAGCCTTCGGGATTAGCCGCGCAATCTGGCGAACCATTTAAAAAAACCAAAGCAATCTCGTACGCGCAAAGAGCCTACATCCGGTCCTTGATCTCGTGAATTTTGCGCAACTGCCAATGAGTGACGAA
Organism: Hyphomicrobiaceae bacterium; assembly: GCA_040080145.1. Taxonomy (GTDB): domain Bacteria; phylum Pseudomonadota; class Alphaproteobacteria; order Rhizobiales; family Hyphomicrobiaceae; genus JANXVY01. The sequence goes on along the minus strand of JBEBJA010000090.1, from coordinate 105,164 downwards.
CTGCGGCGTCCGCCCAAACACGGCGAGCCCATGCGCCACGATGCCGATACCCCAACCAAGGATTGGCCACTGCACCCACCACACCGGGCCGGTAGCAAAATTCACGATCAGCAGGAGTGCATTCACGACGGTATAAGCTCCGGCGTGAATATAAAAACCAGTCATGGCCTCCACACGCTTTTTCGCTAATACCAGTTTGCGTTGTTGATCCATACTTCACCTCTGCAACTGAAAGGGCCGCACATGCGGCCGGGCAAAATCGCTGTTCATATAGGTACTGCCTAAGAGTCTGTCCGGAAAAGAGCTTTGCGATTTCAATGAGTTGATTTTTCGTCAGCCCGCCAGAAGAAGCCCGAAGGCCGTAGCCTTCGCAACGGACAAGGGGTTCGACGCTGCGGATGACAAAAAGGAACCATTGAAATCATGAAGAAACTTTCCGGACAGACTCTAAGGCAAGCGTAATACCAAAGCCGGTCAAAATGATCGCACTACAGTAACACCGCCTCCCACGAACGCGTCACGCAATGGCTGAGAAACGCGACAATCGCTGGGCCGCGCTCGTCGCGATAGATCCCTGACTCGCGCGATCCGAAATCGTGAGAACGCCGATCCGCACTGTCGTCTTCTGCGTGCTCATACCTGACACGCCTCGCATGCCCACCGCCCCAGCGAAAAGCCAGAATCCGGCGCACGCCCCCGATGGCAGCGTCAGCGTCTCGCGTGCTACAAGGTCTAATCCTGCGCAGGCAACCGAATGCCGTCTGTTCAAGTTTCCTTAGTCCAAGGGCGGCAAAGGAGCACCATGATGTATAATATTTTCAAGGTTGGCCCCCCACCGGGCATGCTGCGGCTGGTCGCCCCGGCCAAGCTGAAGCCATCCGATTTTGCAAAGATCGCGACAGCCCTCGGCACCAAGGCCTTTCGCGCGACCAAAACCGGGTTTGTCGCGGCGCGCATTGCACACCACCGCGAACACATCGAGACACGATGGGACGGCAAAGAGACCGAGGCGATGGCCGAACCCGGCGATGCCATTGTCAGCAACGTGTCGCCAGACCGCCAAATTTTGCGCGATGCAGAAGGGCACGCGAACACGTACGTTATCCGGCGTGAAAAATTTCCAGAGCTCTATGAACCCGATGGAACGACGTGCGACCTCGGGGACATCTTCCGCTCCAAGGTAACGGTGAAAGCCCTCTATCTTCCCGGCGGCTTTGAGTTGATGGCACCCTGGGGTCAAATGCAACGTGCCGACGACGGCTACCTGATCCAAAATGGCAACGAGGTGTACGGCAACAACAAGGTGACCTTCGACTTAACCTATGAACCCCGACCCTGATGCCAATTGAACCGGCACAAGCCGTCCCAATGGCGCAGGCCGTAGCGGAGAGCCTGGCCGAGCTTGCCGCCCTTCGAGACCTTCGCAAGGTTCGCTTCGAACCAGGGCTTCAGCGCCTCGACAACTGGCTTCGAGTGCTGTTGGCGCAAGTTCCGCCGCACCTCGGGCGGCAGCCCACGGATGTCGGCCTCGATCTCGTAGAGCTTTTTCAGCCGCGCCAACGCTTCCGTGGCGATCGGCGCGTTGCCGCCGGCGAAGACCGCGTAGAACTTGCGCCGCAGATGGCTCCGGCAATAGGCCAGCGTCACCGCCCCGCCAACTCGCGTTGGATCGGCCAATTGCTTGTAGACGGCGTATCCGTCGACTTGCAGGATACCGGTGTAGCCGGCGAGTAGCTTGACCGCGTGCTCAGCCCCGCGTCCGGGCGCGTAGGCGTAGGCCACCGCTGGCGGTCCACTGCCTGAAGCAGGTCCCCCGCCCCAGGGGCGATCATCGCGGGCGATTGCCCATATGAAGCCGGTCTTGGTCTTGCCGCGTCCGGGATCGAGCACGGGGCAGCGAGTCGCGTCGCAAAACAGGCGCGGCGAGGCCAATAGCTGCCGGAGGAGATGATCGTGCAGCGGCTGCAATTCAGCCGCCGCAGCGCCCACCCACTGCTCCAGGGTTGAGCGTTCGATGCCGGTGCCGTCCCACCACAACAGCTTCACGCGGTCGGTCCTCTTGGATCGGAACACGGAGACGGCACCGCAAACGGATCGGCGGCGAGCGCCTGTTGCACAATCGCGGCGAGACCGTCCGCCTGCTTACGGAAGTCCACCGGCTTCGTCGCTACCAGCACCTGGATCTCAGTCCCCGGCATGATCATGACGCTCTCCGCACCGCACGCAGCACCGCAGCGAGCAACGAAATATCGACTTGGCCGCTGACGCGTACGACCGCATCGCCGATCGTGATCTCGATCGTGCCTGGGCTTGCCCCGGTTGGCGGCGATGGTGGTGCTGCAGGCGCTGCGATGACGACCGGCGCAAAGTGGGCGGGTGCCTTATCGACGCCCAGAGCGCCGCCGCAGTCTTTCTTCGGCCTGCCGCGTTTGCGAACGGGGCTTGGCGCACGTTCGGGGTCGCGCACCTCCCGCCGCCAACCGAACAACTGTTGCGGGGAGAGCCCATTCCGCCGCGCCACCTCCGAAATATTGGCGCCCGGCTTCAAGCTCTCTACCAGGATGCGCGCCTTCTCGTCGCTCGACCACCGGCGGCGACGGCCAGTCCCGGTGATCAGCTCAAGCCGCCGCACGGCGCCGCCGGCGTCATCGGCCTCGTCGGCCTTGCTTTCAAGCTTACGCTCAAGCGTATGGTCAAATCGATCGCTCATGGGCTGGCATTAAGCCACCACCCGAACCCGATCAAAACGTAGGGGCTGGACCACCGCTTACCGTCGATCAAGACTTTCGCGTCGCACCTTTGGTTGGGGCCGCCCGCCTGGCCAGTTCCGCCCAAACATGCTGCCAGGCTTTAAACTCGGCCGGGCGCACTTGATAGCGGGCGAAGTTTCCCTCGTGGAGGGCAAGCAGCTCTGTTTCCACGGCCTCGATGAATTTGGGCCGGTCGCCAGCTTCAATGTGGTCAGTTGCCCAACGCGCAACATGCCGCGCCGCGTCCTTCTTCCCCATAGGCTCGCGAATGATTCCTGCAATTAGTTCCCGCATGGCCGTGCGATAGCGGAGCCGGAACTTATCTGGCTCGCCCAGCGTCTGCCGGATAGCCACATAGCGGGCCGCCGACCGCTCATAAGCCCACAAGAATACCTCTTTGAGCAATTCGATCCGGCGCAGTTCGTACACCGCCAACAGCGCACTGGTGTAGGCCTCGTTGGGCACCTTGACGAAGGAGAGCGGTGACAAGTTGTTTTTAATCAATGGGATATTCGCCGCCAACCGCGACACGCGCTTGTTCACATCGATGAAGGGTTGCAGGTATGGCAGATGCACCATCACAAAGAACGCCTGCTCGAACGGATCGGTGATGGCCGACGCCGTAGTCAGAATCTGCCCGAAACAATCTTCGATGAGCTGGGGCACTTCAGGGGGATGATAGACGGAGGCGGAGATTCCGACCGGCTCACGCCGCAATTGCCCGGCAGCAGCAGGATCTTCCAATAGGTTGTTGGCCAGCATCGCGTGAAGATTGAGGATGGTGTACCGGTTGAAGCCGGTCTCCCCCGCCGACGAGACCAGGAATTCAATGGCCTCCTTGTGGTTGAGGATCATCTGGGCGTCTTTGTCGCCTTTTCCGTCCGCCTCCTCGCCCAAGTCGATCAACCGCTTGGTTTCAAGAAGGGAGTAGGTGTTGCCTTCGAGACGACTGGAGTTCCAGGACAAATCGATGAGCAGCCGTGTCAGAATAGCCTGGGCATAGGTTCCAGCGGGCTGAACAGCGGCCGACGGCGTGCCAACTTCGCGCAAACGAGCCCGATCAGTCTCTGACAAGTAAAACGTCTTGTTGGCCTTGTAGGCATCAAGAAAACTTCGGTCGTAAGCCACCGGCGTGCGTTGCAAGAGCGGCCGGGATATACTGGTTAGTAATTCCACAGCCACACGGGACAAAGGGATGAGATCACCCTCGACGCGATCATGGCCAGTTGGCGTCGCAGGTGGGACCACCAGTTGATAGCGAGCGGCACGGGAAACTCCTGTCTTGGTCAACTGACCTGTTTCAATCAATTCGTTTAGGCGCCGAATAAGGGTGGCGCGCGACAGGCCAAGCGTCCTGGTTGCTGCCTCGATCTCTTGAAGGGAAGCGCCCGTAGAAAATGACGCCATCGCCCGTTTAAGAGCGTCGAACTGTTGGGTTTGCTTCGCGTTTGCCATGGCCTCCTTCGTGAAACTCAAGCCAAGTTGAGTCTCAAATTCATAATTTGAGTCTCAATCTACCGCATTTGTGAGACTCAAGCGAGTTTGAGTATCAAATTCATGGCTTGAGTGTCAAAAAACAGTTTGAGTATCAATTTTTGAGACTCAAACCTCCAATAGCTTCGTTGAGCGTCATCAGGTTAAGGCGTCCGCTGACGACCGGCGTGGCGTCGCCGGACCGCTTGTTCGGTGGATCTGGGTTACAAAAAAGCCTTTCACTTGTTCCAAGGTTGACCCTTTCGTTGATGCCATTAGGGTCTGTCTCCGAAGGGGCCAGAGGCTAGTATTTGCGCCTACGGTTTAAACAACAAAATCAACGCGGAATGGGACGTCATGTGGGATCGCCAGAAGCTCGAACAGCTCGCAATTGCCGAGGCCCAGCTGTTTGCCGATCCCAAGTTCGAACGGCTGCATCTAGCCATGACACGCCACAGGGGGCAGACTCACGAGGCTCTCGCCCCCGAAGCCGAAACACGTGCCGAGCTTGATGCCGCGCTCCAGACGATTTCACCAAGCGATATTCTTGCCCAACCGGTCAGTCTCGCAACCACAGCCTTGCTGACCGATATCCTTGCGTTGAAGCAATCGCACCCGGCACTTTCCCAGGTGACACATGCTCCGACCTCACTACCAAAAACTGCCCCCAAACCCGACGCCGAACCCGAAGACGATACAGAACCCACCATGTGACGTCACATCTGGGGCTCAAGATCAGGTCTGGGCGAAGGCGCAACCGCCTGAACACCGCTTGGTATCGGGGCCTGCACGCCGCGCGCCTCATAGCGCTGACGCCGGCAGGCCAGCACATGATGCTGCACGGCCTGGCGCGCCAAACCAGGGTAATTCATGGTTTGCATCAGCAGCGAGAGTTCGCCCCAAGTGCGCTTTTCTTGCAGCACCGCTCGACGTTGCTCAGGCGTAAGTCCGGCGAGCCTATCCGATAACCGTTTCAGTGTCGTTGGGCCGCCAGCCGTAGTTGGTGAGTGTCGACAGGCGGCCTGGTGATGCCGTGAGGCGGTTCCAGGCTTTACAGATGGCCTCGACAATGTCGGGATAATCTCCGCACAGACGGTGCGACAGGAACCGCTCCTTGAGATAGAGCCAGACACGCTCGACCGGGTTCAATTCCGGTGAGTACGCTGGGATTTTTTCGAGCGTGATCTTGTCTGGGACGATCAACGCATTGGCGACATGCCATCCCGCCGAATCGAGAAACATCAAAACGTGCTCGTCGTCGGCAATGGTCTTGGCGAAGGCGTCGAGGAAGACCTGCATCGCCACCGTCGAAACCTCCGGCAGCACCAGCGCGAAGGCGTTGTCGGTGCCGGGCTCGCAGCAGCCAAAGATGTACGTGAACGTGAACCGGTTGTCGGCAAGTCCCAGAGGACGCACACCTTTTGTGAACCAGCGGTGGCAGACACGGCCCTTCTGGCCGATCCGTGCTTCGTCCTGGAAAAACACCCGTATGCGTTTGTCTTTATGAGTATCAGCAACCGTTTTCAGTATTTCCGGGGCTCTTTTTAAAGGCCTCTGCTGCGGCCGGATCTTGCTTCGGATTGTAGGGCCACGCCTTTTGTCGCGACATTCCCAGCTTGCGGACGACACGGCTCATCGATGCCCGATGGTACGAAATGCCCCACTTATCCCTGGCAATGGCCGCCAAGTCTTCCAGCGTATACGCCGATATGCCTTCGGCTTCGATATCGGGCCCCTGGAGGATCAGCGCTTTGAGAGCCGCCTTCTGCTCGACATTGAGCTTCGGTTTGCGGCCAGGGCTCGGCCGGTTGTAAAGCCCAGCAAGGCCTTCAGCGTTGTAGCGCAACACCGCATCACGCAGCGTCTGCGCTGTCAAATTGGCCAACTTAGCGGCCTCGGTCCGCGACGGCATTTCGAGCGCATTAGCGATCGCCGTCATCCGGCATGCCGCCTGACTGCAGCCGCAACTGCGGACCTCGGCTCGCAGCCGGGCCGGTGTGTGCGTCTTCGCGATCTCGATTCCCAGCCTCGGCATGGCACCCCCGAATCAGTATGATCCGGCAAGTGAATCATGCCCGCCGATCAATGCAAAGAGTCACCGGATTGGCTCGTTGGTATAAGCGTCCGTGAGCATCTTGGCGCTTGGCATCGCGCCATCCATCAACGCACGCCCCAAAACCTCACCCAAGCGGGTGACGGCCAATTGCGAACCCTCCTGGCTTCGCGGCTTGGTGCTCACGCCGTCAGCGACTGCCATCCAGCTCACATCGCCGACGCGGCCAACGGCGAAGGCATCCTGGTTGGGACTGCCTTCGGCGGCATGGCTGGTGCCCTGGTGGGACAGGGCACCGATCAGCCACGGCGCATGCCAATGAGTTTCGATCCGGGCAAGAACCGTCGGTTTGGCGCAATTAAGCATTGGCTTCGTCTCCCAGGCTCTTACCACCGAAGCCATTGAGATGTTCGCGATTGGCGGCGGCCTGCTGAGAAACCGCCGTGATGGTACGCACGATCAGCTTGGCGAGCTGCTGGAAGTTGTCGGTCCCTTCAGCCAGCGGTGTGACCGTTTGATTGCCGAACCAGCGGCCAAGCAACTGTGCCCCCGAGATTGGGTTGCCGTAACTGTCGGTGGCCGACATGGAGTTGGTTTTGTAACCGTTGGGCGCCACGAAGCGGTGCAGCACCAAGCGTTGCGCATCCGGCGTCGGCGCAAAACTTGCCATCCGCTGCTGAATGACCTTCCACTCGCCATCATCGATTTTGACGTCGTTGGCTTCGCCATCGGTGAGATGGAAGATGTGAGGAATGCCGCAACGGGGCAATCCTTGTTCCTTGTAGCGCTTCTGCCGCGCGAGCACGACATCAAGGGCGGAGATCAGAGCTTTGCCGGTGAAGGTGCCGCCACCTGCCGACAACGTGGGCGCGGTCGCCGGCAAGTCCGGAGCCGCCGTCCATTTCTGCAGCAATGTTGAGCTGCTGCTGTAAGCAACAACTGTCACGTCAACCTGGTGTTGCGTCAAAGCCAGCGGATCACCTTTGGTCGGCGAACGCAGCCGGGCATAAACCGTATTGAGGGCAGCCTGGATCTTGACGATGTCCGGCTCCCCGCCACTGGCGGGTGCAAAGCTCGTGGAATAGGACACGTCGATCAGCACCAGAAACGGATAGCGCGGTTCCGCCGGTGGCACCGGCCGTCAACTGATCGCCGACCTCGACGCGCTGCCATGTGGGCTTGGCTGCGAGGGCACCGGGGCGCGCAGGAATATGGGCCCAAAGGGCCGCAACCGATGGAGATGACATGAGCTTGCTCGCGAGGGATCAGAGCTGGGGTTCAGGGTCAGGCGACGGGATCAACACGCGAGACGGGGTCGGCGGAACACACTTTGGCTTGGCACGATGCCGCTTGACGGCGGACTGTCGCGATTCCTTCACCTTCTGTTGCAGGCTGGTAACGGCGGGCTTTTCAGCTGCTTCTGCCGTTTGCTCCGTAGCAGTAGCTTTCGCGGCGTCACGGTCGATGATCCCAGTCCGGCAAGAGGCCAGAACGATATCCATGGCGGTGACGGTGGACGGACTGCGCATCGAAAGTTCAGGCACGCATGACTTGTCCGCCACATAGACGCCGTAGGTCATGCCGAACCGTGCGGTCAGATCCTTGGAACGGATACCGGTGCCCAGCCACGACAGCTTGGCATAGCCCGAGCGGTTGGGATCGGTGATGATCAGCCCTGCCCTTTGGCAAATAGTTCCCCTTTTGCTGTAACACGCCGAGAATCATCACCGCTCTTTCGCTTTTAAGTTCCGCCGCTCATCCGCCCCGCATGACTTGCGGTGCGTCGGCGACGTGTAAAAGCGACTTTGTGCGCATACAGATGGACTATCCAGCGGACTGCCGTAAAACCGGTCAACGGTGTGTTGCGGAAATGCCTGGAAGCGAAAAAGCGGAAGTACGACGGGCCGGGACGTCATCCCGCCTGAAAGACGTACAGGTACGACTCGAACCGGAGAACGAATCGACGTAAACGTCTCGCCTTCCTTCGACTTCGAGTTCCATGATGTCCGACGATGGTGACAAGCATCCTGACCTATTCGGCGGCCTCACTCCGTTGAGGCGACCGCAAAAACGAACGCGAACCACGTCACAGGCGTCTTTTCCACATCTGCCAACCCTAGATAAACCCAGCGTAGACGTACCGGTTACCGCCCAAAAACAGCTGCCTCAGTCTAGGGGAAGATTGAATCGTTTGTGGATAAGCGCGGGCGGGGCACTTGTCCTGATTAGCGGGGCGCTGAGCTATGTTCCGCAGCCGCTTAAGGACGGGATTGGTAAGTTCATTTCGGAAAATGTGACGAAGGAATTGGGCGCCGCTTTCGATCGCGCGTTCCATTCGAAGTCGGCTGAACGAACAGAACCGGCACGGCCGGCCCAGTCGATAGAGACCGGCTCGATAAATGCGCAGGCTCCTGCGAAGCCGCAGGAAGCGCCTCCAGTTCCTTCTCGGAAGCCTAAGTCGCAGGGCAAGGGCGCTATTGACCGCAAAATGCCAAGCATAGACCCGCCCGACGCCCCGGGGCCCATCGTAAAAATTGTTCAGTGGTTTGACGGCATTCTTAAAGCGATTGTTTCGCCCAAGTAGCGTGTCGCAGTGGCCCCTTGAGGTCCCGGGTTCGGTGCAGAAGTTTGCGTAGCGCAACGCCTTGGCATGCCCCCAAGCCAGAGTACGCAAGCATCTGCAAACATGGATGCCCGTTTCTCGGACGCAATTCCACCACAACGTGGAAGCTCGTCAAATACGGCTGAACCCAAAATTGCTACCTAATTGCTACCTGGAGCTTATCAGGAAGCGGATCAATTTCCGCTAAACCCTTGAAAAGATTGGCGCACCCGAAGAGATTCGAACTCCTGACCCTCAGATTCGTAGGAGCGTGCTCCGGGCGTCAGAGCCACTCAACAGCACGCAGAGCAACGCAATAAAATACAAGTAAAATCATATGCTTGCCGCGCATGGCTGGCATTTCGTGATTTTGCGAGAGGCTGGACGAGGAGCGATTTATCTGCTCCACATCTGCTCCACAGATCGATTGGAGCAGATGGACGAGGGCAGGGGCGATGGCAGGGAAATCAGACAACGTTCTGCGTGCCAACCATGTAGTGGTCACCAATGCCAAGGTTCGTCCTGGTGAGAGCCGCAGCGAGTGGCGCATCGAGGGCATTCGCGGGCTGGTGCTGCGCTGCTCAGAATCCGGTTCAGCGGTGTGGTGGTATGTCTATCAGAGCGGCAAGGCCACGCGCCGCATCAAGATCGGTGACCGCGACAGCACACCTCTGGCGGACGCCAAGAGCAAGGCGCTCGGGTATGCCAAGCATGTGAACGAGGGGCGCGACCCCTCGCGAGAAAAGGCCATCCAGCGCGAGGCGGACGATCGGGCCGTGACGTTTGCGGATCTCTATCGGATGCGTCTGGAGAAGGGTGCCGACCTCAAGCCCCGCACCAAAGAGTTCTACGGCACCTGCATCGAGGGGGCGCCCAAGGGGCACAAGACGGTGCTGCAGCTGATTGGCAGCGAGCCGATCGAGAAGCTCACCCGCCAGCAGATCGTGGCGGTCATCAACAAGGTCGAGCAGCGCGGGTCCCTGACCTCCCACGACCAAGCCAAGCAAGCGATGTCGGCCATCCTTGGGTGGGCAGTGAAGCACGGAATGCTGACGTTCAATCCCGCCATCGGCATTGCTCGGCGGGCCAAAGCGGTGCCGCGCGAAACCAAGGCCAGTCCCGAGGACTTGAGCAAGCTCTGGCACGCGTGCAGCGGCACGGATGCCAAGCTGACGGCCGAAATGGCCATCATCATCAAGTTGGCGATGCTGACCGGCCAGCGTCGCAATGAAATCGCCGGCGCCCGATTGTCGGAACTGGACTTGGACGGACCCAGCGCAACGTGGACAATGCCAGGCAACGTGGTCATTCGAGGGCGGGTGGCGCGCGTGGTTCATGGGCGAACCAAGAACGGCAAGGAACACATGGTGCCGCTATCGACGCAGGCGGCGCAGTTGTGGCGGGAAGCGTTGGCATTGCGTCTCCAGCACGTCGGGGGAATCGGCACGGAGGAAGATGCAGAATGGAAGGCGTGTGTGTTCCCCTCCTACAAGGAAGGGACGCGGCGGATGCCGCATATCCACGGTGAGAGTGTGACGCGCGCGGTAGCCCGAACCACGGCGGCGTTGGGCATCAAAGACGTGACGACCCATGACCTGCGAAGAACGTTTGCTACGTGGGCAGGGGATAACGGCGTCACGCCCGATATCGTGAGCCGCATCTTAAACCACACGCCGACCGATGTGACACGGCGGCACTACATGCAGAGCAAGCTGGACGTGCCAGCGCGGAACGCCCTGCAGGCGTGGGCCGACTACGTTGAAGCGCTGGCGGTGGGTGGGTCCTGAGAAAAGAACGTTATGCCCGCAGCTTAATTGTATACCAGCTTCAAAAAAGCGAACCCCATTAATTTGCAAACGGGAGCACTAGAACCGAACATCAAACAAAGCATTGACAATAAATGGGTAAAGCACAGCTCCGCGTAACCTAGTTTCATTAAATACCGGAAAACTTTTAGATGATAATTAGAGAACTATAGAAATATCAGAATTTACGCGATGAGCCAATAGCATGAACTAAAATTGCAAAATTAACCAGCACAATCACCAATCAAATTCTAATTTGAACTAGCCAGCAGAAGAGATAAGCGGAATGAATTACAAATCTCATTAATCAATAATTGGCTCAACAAAGCTGAGGCAACAAATGAATCCAACAGAAGAAAAATGACAACTCGGTTGACTAGATAAAAACCTTCTCATACAATAGCAGTTGTCAATGCAACCGTTTGAAGCGTTTCTGGCTCATAGCCAGGATCGATATGGAGGCCACTATGTGGTATGGAATTAACGCACTGCTTCTTGCGGCCGCAGCGGCCGTAAGTGTCTCAAAAAAGTCGAACTTAGTTGGCGCGGCTTGTGCAGTATCAGCCTTGTTATGCTTGGTGCGGGTATTGGATCTTCACTTCTAGCGATTAAACCACCTCATTTCCCGACGAATGTCGAGATGAGGTGGTTTGGTCGCAGAGACGCATGCCTTTATTTTTTCCGCGCAGGAACAATATCAATAATGGGTTCCAGAAGAAAGCGAACAGTTATTCCATCATAGCCAAGTCGTTCTATATGCCTTGGAGACATTACAACTCTCTCCCGAAGGAAAGCACGCACAGAATTCGCATCCTGAAGATGACTGGCAGCGTAGGCAGCCGCACCCAACCAATCTGTCACAGAGCTACCTTGAAATACGTGCACAGCACCAGCGCACGCAGGCACTGCCCACTTTGCTGATTGCGCCACGATATCTGCATTAAGCGTACGCGGCAACGGAAGGCGGCTCAATGAGGCCATGACCTCCTCTATTTCCTGTTCTTCAATGGTTTCGCGTCTGAAAATTGCCCCTTCTCTACTTCTTACAAATGCTCGCATCTCAAGTAAGCAAGCCATGACGTCAGTGGAATTCATTTTGGCGCCCCACAGTCCGCCGATTGAAGACTGAAGTAAGCTTCGAGCAGTAACGTCAAAGCTCGCTACTCGGCGAGGAACCCAATTCTCACAGTTAGCATTCGGCACTCCTAAAGCCCACTCGTACAAGTTTTCCCTTAGTGGATGAGAAACATAGTAGGAGTCACTGAACTCTTCAGCATATCGCTTATAACGAAGCGCCATATCATACATATGACAGAAGTCGACGACAGACACGCCAATTACTTCCATTTCTCGAACCAATTCATGATGGCACTCAAACAGTCGTGGATCGAACAGGAAGGCGGGTTTCTTCCCATTTCTTTGTGCCGAAACCAAAGGAGCATCAAGAAGGCGCATCCATGCCAGCAGTCGGCTTCGATCATTTTCGCGCTTGAGTAACTGCAAAAGCCCTCGCGCTTGATCAATATGTTCCTCTAGCGAGTATCTGGATGCTTCAATTTTTATCGGCGCCAACCGAACAAAGTCAGCGTGATCATGGACAAGTTTTTTTAGAATAGGGGGAAGCCTATCGGCGTCGAATGTCGATTTTCCCGGTATTTCAACAACAGGAACAATAAGATCTTCGCAAAATATGACCATGTCAGCGAAGCGGCCCATAATTTGATAGGCATCCTGCTGAAGAGATTCAACTCCGTATGCGCTCAGATTTCTTGTCGCCTTCAATTCGCCAAATGCTATATTGTCAGCAAAAACGTCTATGGCGTTAATAGCTGTAGCGTCAACCTTACCCGACTTCAGAGAAGCATGAACCATGGCTGCACCTCGCAAATTGGTTTTATTTGGGATTCAGGTCGACAACGATTCGGGCAACACTATGGCTCCGGAAGGCCTGAGTAATTATTGGCGGGGGGGGGGGGGCGAAGATTACAATAACATAATGTTGAAATTGTCTTCTGGGAGGAATAGTTGGTCTTGGGGAACGGTTTTAATACGTGCTGTTGCAACTCAGCTTTTGTTGTTTACTAGGTAACGACACGACAACAACTCATTAAATAAATTTAATACCAACGTCGGTATTCCGATGCGAGACCCGATTTTCGTTGCAATTTAAGCTATTTGAGCTGCAACCACATGATCCTGAAGGCAAAATCCGATCTGCGGCGGCCCTTGAGACGTTTGTCGATCATCTGGCGTTCATATGCTTCCTAACCGAACGGCTCGTAGAGTAAGCTTGCTCCAATCTCTCGCGCTTCTCGACCTCCAATACCTTGACATCGCGCCCAACGATCGGCACACTGACATTCATGAATCCAGCATCGCCCGTTGAGAAATTCCGCGACCGTCGCCGTCGTTGGCTCAGCGCGTCACAGGCGCTCAATCAAGTAAGCGGCCCCGAGACGATCGAAACCTCCAGACTGCGAGTTATGGAAAAGGCCACACGCCTCCTACTTGATTGCGCGACCGATCAACTCGACAGCCATTATGAACGACACACCAACCATCAACCCCGAGGCGTTCCTGCGCCGTCGGCGCATCCTTGAACTTCGAGCGATCCTGCGCGAGGCGAACAGCATTGTTGGTGAAAACCTCAACCGCCGCAGAGTGCCGAGTACACTGAGATAAAGGTTCTCATCGAAGAAGAACTCAATCTCCTTGAGGCGGTGATCGAGAACACGGCCAAGGAATGAAAAAGGCCCGCACCGGATTTCCGATGCGAGCCCTGCTTGTCTTTTGGATTTAAGCCGCTCCTACCAACGCCTGGATGGCAAATCCTCGTCTACGGCAACCGTTGACACTGTGGTCGATCATCTGGCGGGCGTCCGCTTCCGAACTGAACCACTCGACTTCATACTTCCCCTCTCGTCCAAGTTCGCCCCACTCCTTCGCGATAGCCCACTCACCAAACAATCCGGGAGCCAATTGGAGTGTGTAGAACCGTTTGGGGCGACCATCCTTGCCGGGGCGCGTCAAAAACACACGCACAGACCCTTGTAGGGGGTCGGTAGTCAGGGGCAGCTTTCGCCGCCCCCTCGGTGCTCGCTTCATGGTCTGAGACCCTGATACTCGGTCGTCGACCCGAACTGGAAACTATTGAGCCAGCGATAGACTTCGGGTTCGACGTAGAGAACGCGGGCACGCTTACCAGGACCAACTTTCAGAAACTTCGGGCCAGTTCCGGCACGGCGTTTCCGTTCTAGTGTGCGCGGCGAAACTCTCAAGATCGTCGCCGTTTCAGTGGTCGTGAGGTACTTATCACTCGCAGGCGCAACGCTCATTGCAGGTGTCATGGAGACATCTCCAATTGGCGATGCCGTTGACAGACTTCTAATGCGACCGAAGCTGTCTAGAGCATCGGGAATGTTGAGGGGCTAAATGTTTTGAACGACTGGCGTCGTTGTCACGCCAATCCGTGTGTAAGGACTGCCGATGCAGTCCTAAATGGCTATCTCGTCGACACAAAGCACGCGAGACACCCACCATAATTACCCGCCTCTTATGGAGCGTGGCCACGCCCCCGAGGCACCTAACAAGTATCCACTCCTGTGACGATCCAGCAAAAGCGATCGGTCAAAGGCTTCCAATCACGCCGACACTCATCACTACGGTTCGGCAGGGGAGCTACTAACGGTTGACTCCTGCAAGTTTATCTGCAGTGATTCGGAGTAGTTTTCAATAGGTTGAAGTCGGCAATTCTGTTCTAGGACGAATTATTTTGGAGTTGTAGAGACGACCGAGCCATTGCGGTCAGGCGAGGTAACGGCCTCGAATTCTGTCGAGAAACAACACGAGATCTTGCGCTTCTTCAAGCCGACCGTCGACGTCGCCAAACGCTCCAGGATTGTTCTTGTAGGCCGCTAACCGCTTAATCATTAAACGAGCCTGCGCATGCTTCGCGGTAATCTCGCCATAGTCCTTCGCAAGGTTTGTGTCCTCCACTCTGGTAATATACGTCGTGATTAGTGCGGAGGCCACGGTCAATACACTGACGAGCGGCGTCCACGTCGGTGCTTGCGAGAGACTAGCGACTACACCTGAAGACAGAAACGTGGTAAGTAACGCGCTGCCTGTTTTATACCTTTCGGCGTCTTTCAGTCTATCGCGCAGCTTCGCGTCAGTGGCATCAAATTCCGCTACGGCTTCCATAAGTGCAGCCGATATCGTTTCTATCAAGAGAACCCGGCCTTCAGGACTATTAGAGCCTTGATCTGCGTCCCTCTTAACGTCGTCGGCACCGAAATTCATCGGCATGCCCGCAACTTTAGCCTTGGTCAACTGCGTCGCAAGTGCTCGCCCTTTTAACTCGTTCCTCCTGATGAGATAGCTGATTAGCGTTTCCAATGGTGCGGCCATGGGGAATCCTTCTTCCAATCGTAAAGCGAGACGGTGGGTTCGGCAAACGGATAGGGCTTCTGTTTCTGATGTTCGGAATGGGCGTAATCGGCAATGATCGCTCGGGACTGACTGAGAAACTGCTGCCTGCTAATGTGCGCCTTTTGGAGGGCCAACGAGATAGTCGCTAGCCGCGTAGCCCAGGGCTGACGTTTTGAGTTGAGTATTACATTCAATTGTTCGAGCTCAGCTGCATCTAATTCTAGATCGGTAACTGGCGTGGAAGTTGGGTGCGGCTTGTTACTCACGTAATGCCCCACAGCGCGCACTCCAGAGAACAGCAGCCAGAAAGGATAGAGCAGGACCGAAAGCACAAGGCAGTAGCTTAAAGCCGTGACCACGAAATAAAGAAATGTTACGACGGCGCCGGCGAGCGACCATTGATCTGGAGCTGCCACAGTGATTTTTGGAGCCGTGGACGGCGAAGTCGGGGCAATTGGTGCACCGGGCATGTTCGCGCGCACCTCCAGGACTGGTTCGCTATGTGCCTCCGGCAGCCGCGATACTAATCGGTAGCTCAGTTCAGAGCCATGAACGTCGGCTGAATTCAACACAAGAGGCACGCCAGGCGTGCCCAGTCCAACGAGGAGTTCCGAATATGTTTTGGAATTGGCAGCTAACTTCAGCCGGTCGATCATGTCAGGGGTCCACAACGTACCGAGTGGACCACTCGTTGCAAACGTACCGGCATGGCAGCCAAGAACTAACAATATGACCGAATGGCGCCGAGCGGTTTGTTCAATCAAGTCTGTGCTGATCGATTTCAACTCGCCGCCGTTGCTCGTCTCAAGTCTACCGTCCTTCGAAATATGTCCAGCCACGACGACCACAGCGCCCGCTCGTTCAGCGAAGAACTGATCCACGTATTCTTGATCCTCGGGGAAATCAACATGCCTCACTCCCGCAGCATCCCGGAGCAAAGCGTATTCCGGAATTTCCTTGCCGATAAAGGTCGCTAGAATTGGCGGGGCGATAGGCTGGCTGAGTGCCTGTTGCAATTCGAGGCTCGCAAACCGCTCCGGGATCAGAACGGTTTCATTGTAACGGTAGTGTCCACCGGACCCGACTTGCTCATGCGGACCGAACGCACCTTCTGCATCATTGCGCGGCAATGGGACGTGATCAGGTAAAGGCTTCCGTACGATTGGAGTGGGGAGATCGATATGGCTGGACGGATGGTAGACACCCCCTGCTTTTCGGGCTTCAGCATGATGGAAATTACCATTGCCAAGCAATAGCATCGTGATAACAAATAAAATTCTGTGTATGTAACGCATGCGTTGCAAGTCGAACCACCACTCAATTTACAATTCAACAAGACCCAGAGGATTGCGCGTCAGTGAATTGGCATTTCGTCTCATCCGTTCGCCGCAGCCATCGCAAAATCAAAAAAAACTGCAGCGTAGCACTCCATAATTGACGACCATCGCTTTGGCCACAAAAGTCAAAACTCCAATTTATGCGCAAAGACTGGGCAATCAGCACTTGACTACGTCGAGAGACGATTAGATCAGGGACCGAATTCTAAACTCATTATTAAAATGATCAAAAAACCATCGTCTAGGAAGCGTCTTGGCACCCTTTGGGTCGAATGGATCTTGTCTATTCACAATATCAGCCAAATAACCTTCCGCTCTGACTGGTATTTTAATAGGGAGATTGCCCTGATAGCAGACAACGTAAGGATTACTTGGGTCTATCGAAGCATCAACACTATGCACTATCCGAGTGTGCCCATGAGAATAATTGGGACGCATCGTCATAATCAAATCGCCCGGAGACAATTCAGTTGCCTTAACTTCAACTGTATTTTTGACCCAAAGCTCATGAGCATCTGGAATTGCAGCTGAGCTAAACGCGGACTTACTATTAAAGTCGCCTGAAAATGCCGTCACCCAAGCGTCGGACTTCTCATCATAACAAGAAAGCGCAATGGGGTATTTCCCAAACGAAAAATCAATTAGAGCTTCAACGGCAAGATGAGCGCAGTCTATTGCTGCTGGATATACTGAGACAAAGCTCGCAGCGTGCTGAGCGTAAGCGAGTCGCGCGTTACCATCCCATTCGTTCATTGGAGAATCTCCACTATTCACAAACCAAAACTGTAGCCGAAACAGCGAAGCTATCAGCGCAAGCCCGCATCGAGTGCCATCAAGATTTTCGAACAGCGACGACTCCAATTTCGCGAGACCAGAACTTCCGTCAACTTACCAAAGACCGCGCACCTTGCAACAGGCTTCGTGCCTAACGGCACCAAGACGGATTTGGCCCGCGCCAGAGGTTGCCCCGAAGACTGCCGCAGGGGCCGTTCTTGAGTCTGTGGACACGCTTGCGCCTCCCATCGAGGCTGACTCACCGACGACAACGGACATCCAGTGAGGCTGGCTGTTGGGAAATCGTCGAGGGTTTGAGCCGTGGGTCGCGCTCACTTTGTGGAGCAGGAATCCCCGTCCATCGCGACTGAGTACTGTCACAACAGTGACAGAGGCAGTCCAAACCGCAAGCCCCGCTCCGCGCCTTCGGTAAAGGGCGTTGCGGTCCGGCCTTTTGGCCTCTGTCCCTTTGGAGTTGTGACAGGTCGCAATGACGCGAACTGCACCAAAACAAAGGAGACAGCCCCTATGGCAACCACAGAACGACAATCCAAACGACCAACCCACCGTGTCTATCACGTGCGTGGCGAAGGCGAGAAAGCCATCTGGAAAGAGGTGGGCGCCGCATGGGCTCACGAAGACGGCGAAGGCCTCAACGTGAACTTCGAATACCTCCCCGTCGCCTCTGACGGGCGCCTGGTGATCCGCAAGCCAAAGCCCAGGGACGACAGCGCAACCGCACAGACCGAGAAGGAGTAACGCCGATGTCATCCCAGATGAAAACATACCGGGTTCAATTGCAGGATTGGACCCGCTGGGAGACCGAGGTTCACGCCCAGTCTCCACAAGCCGCAGCCGTCAAAGCGCGTCACGCCCGCTTCAAGCCCAATGACCGCCTTCTGACCGGCTCCTACCGTGTCGTTGGCAACGGCCTATCCGACATCCACGACGTCGTTGAAATCGTCCCCATGCACCGTCGCATGGCCATCGATGCCTACCTCCGCTTCGACCCATCTCCGACAATCAACGCGGGAGCCGTCGCATGAGAAAGCATCAAGTCTCCCCCGGCGTGCGCCTGTTCTCGTTCCTCGTGACCGAGTACCAATGGCGCTACATTCGGCGCCATTTCTTCAAGTTGTCTGCCGATACAGGCCGCGAGTTCGCCGACCTGATGACCGAGGCCGTTGACGACCTCACCCTCAAATACAGCCAACAGCCCGAACCACGGCAGATGGCCGAACGGAGGGTGCTGTCATGAGAATCGACACCCCTCGCATTCGCGCCGACAACGATGCGTTCCGTATCGACAATGCCGGCGCTGGCCGCTGGGTCATCTCCCAAGGCATTTCCGTGATGCCAGTGGAGTTGGCGGATATCATTGCCAAGGTTCGCGCCTATCGGGAATTCGACGAGGCTGACGGGCCACCGGAACACGACTTCGGTGCGTTCGATCACGATGGCCAGCGCATCTTTTGGAAAATCGATGTGATGGACCGGACCTACACGTCGGCAAGTCATGATCCCACCGATCCACGCAAGACACGGCGTCTCCTCACGGTGATGCTGGCGTCGGAATACTAAGGGAGGGCCGTATCATGGGAAACCGAGCGGTTATCACCTTAGAAAACGATGCATACGAGCAGCATCCCGTTGCCCTCTACGTGCACTGGAACGGCGGGTTGGAAAGCGTGCTGGCCTTCATGACCTTCACCTGGGACACCTTCCAGCGCGGCCATGGCGACATGTTCACCTTCCACGCACGCCTGTGCCAGGTCATCGGCAATTTCTTCCCCGACGGGTTGAGCCTCTACGGGTACGACCTGGCCGTTGCTGAGCAACTTAGCTGCGACAACGGGCGGTTCCACTTCCGAGTGGGATCGCATGCGTTCGAGCTACTGGGGCGCGCCAATGAAATCAAAGGCGCCAAGACACACCGGTATTGGCAGGACTCGCCGAACATCTTCGACACCATCCGTCAAGCGATGCCAAGCAAGACCGCCAATTCTTCGGCGATCGGCAGTCTCTGCCTGTCGCAAGGGGAGATCGAACAATGACCATCTATGTCGTGACCTACTGGTACGAGGTCGGTGGGAATGTCTTTGTCGAGGCATCCTCTCCAAAGCAGGCCACAACTCGCGTCTTGGCCGCCATCGACAATGTCGGGGAGTTGCCCAAGACAGTTATCGGCCATCGTGACAGGGACGTCATCGATGTCGCCAAAGCCGACACCAATGCAATGGGTAGGACGGTGGTTTGTGTGCCGTCCCACCTCTATAAAACTTACGAAAGTAACGACCATGAATAGCCTAACCAACGCCCTCCCACCGGAGGGCGCTTTCATATCCGCGCCCCGTCAGGGCGTGGTCGAGGAATGTTTCGATGCCGTGATGGACAGCTGGCTGGCCGATGACATGGCCAGCGTTTCCTACCGCCACATCCACACCTGGAGTGACGACGGGGAGATGGTCCAATGACCCCGCGCATCGAAGCACTTCTGCCCCTGTTTGAACGTCTGGATAGCCAGATCTTCCAGGCCGCCAACACTTCGGTTGGTGCCGCGTCCTTCGCCCGCAAGGGCGAGATTGAGACAGCGCTCGACCGTTTGCCCCACCTGCGGTGGCGCATCGACGAAGCCCTACTGCTCATCGGCGCCATCGAGACGGTGAGGGTTCTCATAACCAACGAAAGCAACGCACATGAGTAACCAGAAAACCTACCTCGTGGAGGTAACGGGAGACCAACGTTGGAACGTCTATGTGGACGCCAATGATAGTAACGAAGCCATGGAAAAGGCACGCGCCGAGTGTGCCGAGCTGCAACCAGCCATGACGAACGACAACGTTACGCTGGGGTTCCGGCGGATACGGGATGCCGATGTGAAAGAGATCATCTGCGCGAATGGCAAACCTCTGCGCCGCTTCTCCGCCACGTTTGTCGAAACCGAGATGAGGCATGCGGAAATCCTCGCGGTTGACGAGGATGAAGCGCGGTTCAAGGCCGACCAACTCATGAATGAGGTCTGTGGCCCCTATGACAATTTTGAGGTCATCCAAAACGTCCGGGACGACATCGAAATTGAGGAGGTGGTCTCATGATGTTCATGAGCCTCAAGAAGCCGATAGAGGCCACACGCCAACCGATAGCGATCCGCTCCGAACCAAAGCCGTTCCGCATCCCCAACGAGTTCTATCCCACGCCGCCCGAAGCGGTGCGGGCGTTACTCTCGAAGGAATCCTTCGACGGGTCAATCTGGGAGCCAGCCTGTGGCGACGGGGCCATTGCCAAAGTCCTACAGGCGGCAGGCCACCGTGTGGTGGCCTCTGACCTTCACGGGTACGGCTACGACGGCGCGCTGACCTCCATCGATTTCCTGAAAGAGCCGATTGGCCGAGCCAAGCATATCGTCACCAATCCGCCCTACGGCTTCGGCCTCGCCGACGCATTTGTCCGCAAAGCGCTGGAGCTGACGGCACCCTTGGGCGGCAAGGTCGCCATGTTGATCAACATGGCTTCCCTGAACCACGCGAGCCGGACCCCTTTCTACCAGCAGCAGCCCCCTGCGCGCATCTACGCGGTCGACGACATCGTATGCTGGCCAACCGACCGCTACGGGCCGGCGCCAGCCTACTTCGCCAAGCATCGCTACGTGTGGGCGATTTGGGAGCATGGCCACCGGGGCACCACCACGTTCGAATGGGTTGCATCGGCGCCGTTTCGGACCACATCAAAGCCTTAGAAGGTGGTGTTGCCCCACACCAAAGCGCCGTAGGTTACCCACACCTTATCCCCATCCGGCGCACACCTTCTCCGTCATTCAGTCCGTGAGAAATTATAGCTAACTAACTGAATTGGCGGCAATTTTAAGTATCTCAACCAGGGCTAAAATTGAGCAGGACATTATCGACGTGTCAATCTGCTAATAGGCCAAACTTTGGCTAGACTACCTCATCCTTAACAACACGATATTGCTGAAGGTACCAACCTTCCGAATATCGTTTGCGTTTAGTAGGGTTGGTCATGTTCAAAGGCTTAAAGCGTAAGCAAAAAATAGACACTTTCGAAGAATTGAAAAAACCAAGCAAAGGCGACAAAAAGCAGAGAACGATTGAAAACGGCATCAACTACATATATAAATCGAGAGTGACTGACGTATTTATATTGCGATTACAAAAAGAGTTGGAACAGCGCGGACTGATAAACGACAGCGCGGATTCTGACACGCTTGAGAAGTTTGTCGCAGCCTGCGCTGATGCCATTGAAAACATACAAAATTCAGATCCAAATTGCGGCGATCTGTACGATCCAGAATCACGGCTGACGTTACCCCCGATGCCGAAAATAATGTTTAAGGACCGATCGAGCAAATACGGATCGAAGGTTGATATCAACACGTTCATTAAGAACGAACCGTGGGGTAAATTCCGTGATGCCGGGTTGCTCTACTCAGAACACATACGACTTCTTGACCCGAGTCTCTTCTACGCAATTAACAACAGAGCCACAACCGAGAACAAAAAATGCTCGGAACTAATGAAAAGTCTGGGAATATTAACGAGAATGGATTTGGTAAATCCAACCAAAAGCGAATCTAGAAAAGCGGAAATGATTAAGCTCGCGACACTAAGGATCATTGCAGCGCAGCGCTGCGAGCCCGATTCGGACACAGTCAAGGAAAAATAACAGAAGAGCCAACTTTGCTCTGATGCCGCGACCAATAAACCGACTTTTTGGAATCGGCGAATCATGTCAAGTACTCCTCGCAATGTCGTAGGAGGCCTCCATGAGGAATTTAGCCACGGCACTAATGTTGGGAGTATCGGTAACTTTAGCAGGTTGTGGGTCAACAGGTGGTACGTCAACAGGTGGCGCAGCCCTCGTCTCTACTGAAACGAGCAGCAGCCATGCTTCTAAAGAAATAAAGCAACCTGGCACTACTAAGTCAAAAGCTTCGAGTCGCTATAACGAGGGGCAGAGCTGGGTATATTGGATAGCTCGAAAAATATATTGCTCAGCAAGTGGAGCTTGCGCAACACCGCGCTGCTCGCGGATTGTACCTCATCTTCGCCGTAGCGAAATCAGAGAAGGGTATCATATCTACCAAAGCAAGCCTAACTCACTCGACGTACTCGAACAAAAGCTGCAGGGTGACTTCCTTGCCTGGGATGAGATGCCAACTTGGTCATTGGACGCAGAGATCCTCACCAAGAAACGCGAGCTTGAAATCAGCATGGTTGTCAAAGGCATCGTACTGCAAGCCTTAGACAAGACAGGCACCAAAGACCGGATAACGCAAGGCGTAGAAAGCCGCTTGGATTGTAAGCTGTAATTCGGTGGAGAACGGTCAGTCAGGATTAGTCCGATGACCGGGCTCCATCCGAAGCTTCAGCCAAACTCTTGATCAGCGAAGCACACCAGCATCTCGACCAACCCAACCGCCCATTAAGACAACGACTCGCCTCAGGGTTTCACAAATATTCGTGACGCGTGATGAACCGTCTGATTTCACGCCATTTCTAGCTCTCATTGGCAACGTCGCTATTCAGCGGCCTCTGAAAGGCGAGTTACCCTAGCCGAGCCGGGAACGCTCATAGGGAAAATCCCTACGGCTCCGCTATGGCGGGCCGCCCTGGCGCGTGCCGCGCTGCGGGTTACGCTTATCCCTCAATCTCGGCTCTTTGGGTACTCGCAGAGGCCGCCGGTGGCGGCTGGTGCGTCAACCAATGAAAGCAACGATCATGACTATCACCTTGTGCGGCCGCAAGCCGATCACCGACGCCGGTCGGAAACACCAACCGACATCGATACCGCAGTGGGTGGACACCGTGTGTCTGTTCCGGAAACTCGGACGCCAACAATACAATACCTGTCAGCACTGGTGGGGATGTCACGGCGGTGGCCTCGACGCGGCCAACGCGTTGGCGCTCGCCGATCGCATCGACGCCGCCTTGGCAGCTGGGAGACTCGACAGTCTGCTCGCCAAAGCCATAGCATTTCTGCAGGGCGTCGATATACGCGCGGTGCCCTTACCGACTTATACAAACCCGTGCCGTCACATGATGGAATCCGTGCTGCCGTTCCTGCGGAACTGCGGTGGGTTCGATATCTTCGATACTCTCGCCCAACCGCGCGTGCGCCCGAACCTACATGGGGGGCGCTAGCCATGGGAATGGACGTATTCGGAAGGTACGGGAACCACTTCCACCGCAATGTGTGGCGGTGGCATCCCTTGGCGGAGTTCATCGAACTCCATGCAAGGGAGGAAATTGTCCGAGCCTGCGAGGACTGGCACTCGAACGAGGGCTACGGTCTCGACGAGGAGAACTCTCTGGAACTGGCCGACGAGCTAAAGGCGCTTCTCGATAAAGGTAGAGTCGAAGCCTACGTGATCGAACGAAAGGCCCGCCTTGCGGCCCTACCGAACATTCCCTGCGATCTATGCCACGGCAGCGGCATCCGCTCCGATAAGGTGGGACGCGAGTTCGCCATGCCAGAAACCGTCATCACCACGGAGAGCCATCCGCGCCACGGCCAGAAAGGTTGGTGCAACGGCTGCGATGGGCGGGGAAGCATCCGTCCATCTCCATGCAGCTATCGTCTTGATGTGGACGACGTGCAGGACTTCGTTGGCTTTCTCCTCGACTGTGGCGGGTTCGAGATCTGTTGACCGCGTCATCGCACCGAGCCCCGTTCGCGGGGTTTTTTTATGCCACCTGCGCATTGGCGGCGGCTCGTGTCGGCTGGCGGCAGTTGGCGGCGCTCTTCCTCCCCCTCGTTTCGACAACAGCCGACAGGTTCCCCTCGCATTACCAGAACTGTGGCTCTTCCTGTCACACGAACAGGCAGGGCAGGGGGCGGCGGGATCGACGGTGTGGTCGTGGGTTCTCCTCGATGGACGGGAACGACCGACACCCATCGCGGTAATCTCCTGTCGCGCACGGTGACGGACGAGGAGACGCCCCGCAAGCCCCGCGCCAGTGCGCGCCTGACGGTTTCAGGGCGTGGCAGGGCGTCCCCGCGACCGTCCAAGAACGTGGCGACAGGCCGCGAAGGGCGCGGCCTTCACCAACCGAAGGAGAAACCACCATGACCACCCCACAAACCCAAGGCCGCCGTCCCACCTACGAACTGTTCTTCGTGACCGGCAGCGAGCAGAAGCCGTTCTGGACCAAAATCGGGGCAGCCTGGGCCAACCGTGACAACGAAGGGTTCGGTATCAAGCTCGACCTTTTGCCAGCCGGCGGCAGCGAGTGCCGCCTCGTGATGCGCAAGGTCAAACCCAGAGATACCTCTGGCGAAAGCCAGGCCGCTTCAGAGGCCCCTGCGAAGGCTTCTGGAGCATCAACAGCTGCTCTCGTACCCTACGACGAGGACGCGCCCTTCTAGGCACGTCCTGTGTCTCGTTCCACAGGCGGCTTTGGCCGCCTTTTTTATGGTCCAAATACCCCCTCGTGGGACGGAGGGGATTCGTGCGCATTATTGTCGGATGATGTCGGCTACTGAGAAATAGAGCGATATAAAGAGTGGAATTGCCAGAAGCGACCAGCGAGTAATTGAGCGTTCTATAAATGGCAATTCCAGAGGGCGTGAAAATAATTTTCGAGTGTGATGTCACAGGGGCTAGTACTCAACGGACACGAGCGCTAGAACACTCGCGCGATACTGCCAGGGCGCCATTCTACGGGGGTTTTACGCTGCCCGCAGGCGGACGGGGCGCCCGCCTTCCTGGGCAGCTTCTAGCGCGGTGCCGTGTGGCCTCAAGCGTTTCTTATTCTCGGGAATTGCGGCCCCGCTTGAGCTTTATCGCCAATACTCTATTTATATCGAGCGCCCTGCAGTGCGCACTTATGGTTTTGCTTCGCAAAACCGCGAAAGTTGTATCGCAATTGAGTTATCGGAATCGCCTGAATAGTAACTCTCGCGTTTTGTGAAAGTGGTGTCGAGCAAGCGTCCCCTGTGAGCGTGCAATCCAGCGATGGGCAGCCGTGGCGATCTACTCATTCAACCACAGCAAGATCAGCAAGAAGCACCAGGCGGCGCCCTACACGGCAGCGGCACACCTTCGCTATATTGTGCTCTCTCGGACACGCACGGTGGTGATGGCTGCACGCATGCCGGAACGGATGGGCAAGGCACGGGCGTGGTTGAAAGCGGAAGAAGATCGCGACCGCAAGAACGCCAGAGTTGCCGACAAGTTGCGGATAGCACTGCCTCATGAGTTGACCGAAGTGCAGCAGATGGAGTTGGTGCGCGCCTTCGCCGAAGAGGTGACAAAGGGGCGGGCATCATGGTTGGCCGCGTTCCATGCCAAGGGCAAGGCCGCCCACAATCATCACTGCCATCTCGTGGTGCGAGACCGCGACCCAGAGACAGGACGGCGCGTGATTGGATTGAGCGAACGGGACTCAACAGAGTGGTTGCGCGAAGTCTGGGAGCAGCATGCCAACGCCGCACTCGCGCAAGCCGGACTGAGTGTGCGGATCGACCGGCGCACGCTTAAGGCACAGGGTATCGAACGGGAAGCTGGCATTCATATCGGCCCGAAGGCGAAAGCCATGGCGGAGCGGGGGGCTCGGGCGGAATCGAAACAAAAGGTGGTCGGCAATGCTCCAGGGTCAGAGCAGGGCGATCGGGTCATCGATTATCCAGGGATCGATCAGGGGCGCACACGTTCCGAACGCGCCGCCGAAATTGTGGATCTCAACGCTGAACGTGTTCGCCGCGCGGAAAGGGCAGCCGAGGAAGTAGTTCGGAATCAGAAACTAGCCGTGGTGGCTGAACAGCTGGAAAGGAGACTGGCGGAGAGGGGGGTTGTAGATGCTGAGAATGAAGCGGCGGCTCCATGGATGGAATTTTTAGAGCGGGTTGCAAAGGAGCAAGGTCAAAAATCGACCGATGGAGTTGGCGGTACATTCTCAGCTTCTAATGCCCCCATTTCCGACGAGAACTCCAAGAAGGCTGACAAGGATCAGCACGGCGAATCTGAGCTGGACTACTGGGACGCCATCAAGACCGCCGCCCTCGCAGCGGAGTTGGAACATCTGAAAAAAATTCACGGTGCACAGTGGGCGGAAGAGGATGCCAGCAATGCCGAATCGGTTTCAGACTACAGACAATGGACCAAAGAGGAGGCCGCTGTGACGACGGCATTCACGATGAGGAAAAGCCTTCCGTATCGCCTAATTTACGGAACTTCGAAACTTGGAGAACCCAACATCCAAGGCATCGAGGGTGAGGTGCCACCCGATCTCCTTGCTGGCATACCAGCTGACGTGTTGGCCGACGCGCGGAAGATCCGCCTGACACCCGAACAGTGTAAAGCTTACAATTGCATTTGGGCAACGGACGATAAATCGCTGGTAGATGCGGCAAAGACCGCTGTCCTGTTCGAACAGGTGAAAGAGCTGTTGGCCAATCGCGAGAAGGCTAAGCAGGACGAGCTGGAAGCGGCGAAGAAGGCTGCTGAACCACCGAATGGCGGGGCGGAATCACGTGAGCTTCCGCCAACCATGAGCAACGACCCCATCTGGTACGCGGCGAAATTAAAAGCCGATGAAATGGTGAAGCGGTGGGAGCGGGGTGAGACGCCGCGTCGAGAATCTACACCCAGTCCGAAGATCAGTCAGAGCAAAGGCTCGGAGAGAGCCGTAGCAGCCAAGCCGAACATCACTATCCATCTCGACGTCCGTCCAGGTGAGTTCACCAGGGTCAGGGTGGAACGCTATGGCAACATGCCATCCAAACCACGCATGGTCGACCGCGATACCTACAATGAGGCATTCCACATGGAGGCGACTTGGTTCGAGCGGCGCGTGACTGATGCCGCTCGCAATCTTTCCCCGGATGATCGACGCGAGGTCATCGAGTTCTTGATGAATGAACGCATCGAGCAAGTTGTGCGTCGGCGCGCAATTGAAGAAGAAAAGCGGCTTGAACGGCAGCACCAGATAGCGGCGGCGGCAGATGCCAAACGT
This sequence comes from Hyphomicrobiaceae bacterium, assembly GCA_040080145.1. GTDB lineage: Bacteria > Pseudomonadota > Alphaproteobacteria > Rhizobiales > Hyphomicrobiaceae > JANXVY01. The sequence goes on along the minus strand of JBEBJA010000090.1, from coordinate 77,968 downwards.
GAGCGTGCGGAGATTGTGGCGGCGGCCAAGAGATCTCGCAAAGAAGCCGCAGCCGAGACCAAAGATCAGCAGGCTCTTCGATGGCGGGAAAAGCAGTTCAAGCCGTTTGAGATCCCGGCAATCCCAACCAACACCTCAGATGAGCAGTGGGTCGCGTTCTGCGAAGCTTGGGAGAGGCAGAAGGCAGCACAACCGCAGCAACAGCCAATGCCAGAAAGAAAACCTGAGAAGAATCGCGACTTTGAAATGGAGCTGTGAGGGGAACATGGGCAGGATTAAAAAGGGGGCTGAGGGTCTGCCATTCCGCGTCACCTATGAAATTGACGACTACGGCGACTACCACATTGAAGCCGTCGAAGGGGAAATCCCTGAGAATCCACTCGAAGGCATCCCGCAGGCGCTGCTGGCCGAAGCCATGCGGCGCGGATTGGAGGGCGATCAATACGAGCGCTGGCAGGCTATTACGCCGTGGGGCAAAGCGGAATGGGCAAAGCTTGGTCGAACGGAAGTCATTCTAGAGCAAGTACGATCGGCAGTCAGGGAGCGTGAGATCGCTGCACAGCCCGAATCTGAAGAACTGCCAGATGGTAAGTTCACAAAAAACACCATCAATACCGATAGAGACATCAACGAGCCAGTAAGGGGATATGCGCGGACAATCAGCGGGCAAGGTCCAGTTCGTGTGATGGAAAAGCCCGACAGAAATCTAGTCGTATGCCTGAATCCCGTTCAAATGGAGCGACCGCGCAAAGTAATGGCCGATGTTTGGAAAGAAGCATGGGCGATACCTGCGACGGACTACGAACAATGGGTTGAGAGACTCGCAGGTGGCCAGTCTAACTTCGATCGCGAGCAGGTGGAAAAGCAGTTCTTCCGCGAACGGGTGGCGCGGGTAGAGGCTGCACGAAGCGACCCAGCAGAACCGAAGAGGCAGATCCCACCAGATATCAATGCAAGCGAAACCAAGGTGTTGGAAGCCATCAACAGTTCAAAGGAATTGCAAGAGCTGCGTGACGAAGCTGGAAGCTGCTTGGTTCGCAATGACCCCGAAGATCAGTGGACGATATTTGAATTGAAATGGCAGGAGCAGTTATTGAAGTTGCGGTATTCTGAGCCGGAGAAGCAGCGCGTCGAGAAACCAGAGCCCGAATCGGAACGCGAACGAGCGCGCGACGAAGGTTTGGAGCGATAGCGCAACCTAGCCCGTAGGTTTTCATTCTGCCGTCGCGTCCGTCGCCGTCAAGGCCAAGCTGGGGCGGCCCGTGGGGCCGGCCTTGACTGCCCCGCCCGTCGTCGGCCAGTTGTGTTGCGGTCGGGACGAAGGGATTGGTCTTTTCGGTCGAACTACGGGATTGGGGGGTAGAGAGCTACTCTTGAGTTTTCCTCCCAAGTTACTGAGCAATTTTGATTGGGTCAGATATCCGGTTCTCGGCTGCCCAATGCGGGGGCATTCGGCTTGCACCTTTTGCTTCCGGCGGCCACTATCCTCACAGAGGGGAATCAATGCCAAGTTTGCCGACCAAGGAAACACTGACTGTCGAGTTCAAGAGCGACCGCGATCGCTTGCCTGACGATGCGCTCGTCGAGGCGATTGTTTGCTTGGCGAATGGTCAGGGCGGCACGCTCTACCTTGGCATCGAGAAGGACGGCACCGTAACCGGCCTCCATGCAAGCCATAAAGATATCTCTGGTCTTCCAGCACTCGTAGAAAACCGGACAAGTCCTTCTGTTTCAGTAATGGCGAGATTGGTACAGACAAACAGCACTACTGTGGCAGCGATCGAAGTACCGATGAGTCGTGTTGTCGTCGCCACAAGTGGAGGGAAGGCCGTACGCCGTCGGCTGAACCACATCAATGAGCCCGAGTGCGTTCCAATGTTGCCGCATGAGTTCGCCAGTCGCCTTGCGCACTTTGGAGGATTTGACTTTTCAGGCCAGACCGTTCCAGGGCTGGGTCCTGAAGCGCTTGATCCCCTCGAAAGAGTTCGGCTGCGGCGAACAATCGAAGCTAATCTGTCGGCTGACAAAACCCTCTTAAAGTTGACCGACGACGAGTTGGATGGTGCCCTGCGATTTATCGCAATGGATGGTGGCAAACGGTGTCTAACCTACGCGGGCCTTTTGGTGATCGGGCGCGAAGATCATATAGCACAGCATGTGCCGACCCATGAGGTTGCTTTCCAAGTGTTCAAAGGCACGAAGGTAGCGGTGAACGACTTCTCGAAGGCCCCGTTGATCCGCGTTTTTGAGCAGTTGGAAAGCTATTATCGAGCGCATGCGCTGGAACAAGAGGTGCAGGTTGGCTTGTTCCGTGTGGCGGTGCCGAATGTCGACCGCCAAGCGTTTCGCGAGGCCGTTGTGAACGCGGTCACTCACCGCGACTACACGATGCGTGGGCAGGTCTACATCCAGTGGCGCGATGACGTTCTAAGTATATCAAGTCCGGGGGGGTTCCTTGAGGGGATTACTCCAGATAATCTGCTGAGCCACCCGCCGTCGCCTCGTAACGAGGTGCTTGCCAACGCCTTCAAGAGGATCGGGCTTGCCGAGCGGACGGGACGGGGCGTCGATATTATCTATGAAGGGCTGGTCAAGTATGGCCGACCGAGGCCGCGATACGACCGAAGTACCGCCGCCACGGTAGTGGTGGATCTGAGCGCCGCTGAAGCAAACCTAAAATTTGTTGAGCTTATCGCCATCGAACAGCAAAAGAGGGGGAAGTCACTTCCATTAAGTGCGCTGGTAGTTGCCCAAGCATTGTTGACTGCACGACGAGCGACAGCGGCAGAATTAGTAGATGAGATCAAAGTTTTGAGTGCTTCAGAAGTGAAGCAGCAGCTTGAACTCCTCGTTGAGGCAGGGTTGGTGCAAGCCCATGGCGTTGCCAAAGGTCGAACCTACACGATGAGTGCGGCCGTCTACAGTAAACTGGGCAAGGGCACGGACTACACGCGGCAAGCAGGGATCAGCGCGGCTCGACAGGAAGCGATGATCTTGGACCATGTCGAGCAACAGGGAAAAATCAGGCGTGACGAGGTTATCGATTTATGCGGCCTTGCCCCTAACCAGGCGACTAAGCTGCTGACGAAGCTTAAAAATCAGGGCAAATTAGTGAAACACGGCGAAAAGCGATGGGCTTACTACACCCGAACCTAATCGCCAGGCGATTAGAAGGCGATTAGAAACAATAAAATTGTTATATTTCAATGTGTTACGTAATCGTCGACGGCGCGAAATTGGCGATTACGACCAGATATTACAGCTCCATCGACTGCTTTGACAGGATGTTCAACACTCGGCCATCCGGCTTCAGGGGAAATGAGGCGAGCTGATGGGCCAGAGTGGTCGGAACGAACGATTATCCATAGAGGCCGAGACCCGACATTCGTGTCACAGAGTGACACCTTAGGGGGGAGGGCGGGGCGCGCGATAAAGTACTATGCGGCATTACTGGCCAGTTTCATGTCCGAGAAGTAGGGCTTGGAATCATCACTCTCTTTGAGATATGCCAAACTAAGATCTGGGTTCAGACCATTATAGATCTGAATCCCGACACGGATCGGTTGATACTGGGAACGCCTCAACTCGCCCTCGAAATGGTCCGCTACAACAAGATGGTGAGCGTGAAGCGCATCATAACCGCAGGGGCAATCATCAACATGCATCGTCGCCAACCATCTGCCAGAGGTGTCCATGCGGTAGTGACGCCCTTGAAGGAGCCCGTAACCGATGGGGCGTTGTCCCGGATGGACGATCTCAAGCTCGCCTACACAAACCATGTCTGGCGCTACCTTATGGAAGTATATGCCCTTCCCGTAATGCGTCTCAAGCGTCGAGTGCGGGTGGCGCAATAGGTGGTCTGACTCGACGACGATAAAATCGTTGGTCGACAGCAGCTTGGTGAGTATCGGAAACACATGTTCGGTATTTGAGCCTATGACAGAGTTTGCACAACCAGTTCACACATTTTATGTAATAGATTGAACTGACGATATATTTTGATGCACCCCAAGGCTACACAAGGCATTTAGCAAATTGCACAAACGATCGTTCAGGCAATAAAAATGGATATCCAGCATTTTTGCGGATTTATCTATTGCATAATTTAATTGAGAAATTGAGACTGACCGCAATATAAATTCACAACAATCTTGGCGTCGGATTGCAATGGCAATTTTGATAGGTAGGCACTATTGTTTATTTTCAATCAGTTATTCAAAATGTGTGAACTGGTTGTGCAAACTCTGTCAACGGCTCAGCTGTCGGCCGAAGATTGGGTTCGCTTCAATGAAGCGTTGGCTAAGCCAGCGGAGGATAACCCGAGGCTGAGGACGCTATTGGCCACAAAACCCTCATGGGAGCCGTGAGCTATCCCTCCTTGTCGACTTCATCGATCGAGCGCTGAAACTTAAGAGCAAGCTCGCGAAACGAAATCCGCTCCATCTGACCTGGCGCCAACAAGATGACATGCCCAAGATCATGAAGCCCATCATTAGGGAGCGTCGAGGTGTCGGCTGGGATAAAAATGGAAGCCATGAACATTCCCAAAACTCCGACGTGGAAGCCAATTGAATCATCGTGTGGAACCGCGATTACTGTAGAGCGGTTGGTGAACTCGCATAGCCCGCGATACATCGAACCAGTCGCTGAATCACCGTTGGCGTCAGCGTGCAAGCGATCGCAAACCGTAATCCCTGCAGGCAGCAGCTTCTGGCCAACTCTAGCCTTGACTGGGTCGAGGGAGATGATTTGACGTAAGGCATTGCAATCCATTGCTACTCGGATTGCATCTTCATAGATGAAGTAGGCCGCACCCAAAGCCACTTTGGCGGTAAAGCGAATGGGATCGAATCTATCGACTTGGTGCGTAGTTTCGAACTCGCGCCCAATGACGTCTTCATCGGGCATGATTGAGCGGGTCTTCGCGTCCCACACTTCAATTTTTTCACGGCCAAGCTTAACCTGAACAGGTTGGCCAGCAAGGGTGGTTCGCTTCCATATTGGAACTGGCTCACGTTTATTGTGACCGCGCGCATCTGCATCGCGCCTCGCGAGCATAACAAGAAAGTCGTTGGCTATTACACCATCAACGGCTGATCCAAGCTCGGAGTTGTAGTCGCTATCAGACCAAATGCAGAAATCATCGCTCCCCCCAAGCGAAAGAGGGATAATATGATCTAAATTCCCCAGTTCCACCGAAACATCTTGGTCCGTGTAAATGCAGAACGGCATATCAAATTCCTTGATTCGATTCTTCGACCTCATGCCGACAAGAAGGGCAGACTCACAGCTCATACTTCCGCCCGATGTCCAACGCCCGTTTTTTGTCGATGTTGAGGTAGGCGGATGTCGACGCAACGGTTTTCTGACCTAGTAGGGTCTTCACAACTTCGATGTTACGGGTCTGCTCGTAAACATAGGCCGCCCGCGTGCGGCGCAGGGAATGTGTCGAGAACAGGCTCGGATCAGCCACCCTCGCCAGTGTGGCCCACTTCTTCACCAGCTGGCCGTACTGGCGTCGGCTAAGGGCGCGGTACAGGTTTGGTGCCTTAAGGCCGGTGAACACCAGATCATCTGGCAGCTTACGGGCGATGGAGAGCCAAGTATCCAGCACCGCCTTAGTGGAAGCCGACAGCGCTACGCGATGGGGTTCGCCGGTCTTCTGCTGCTTGAGACCGAATTCATCAAGGATGGCGCCGGATGGGTCGGTGATATCCGAGACGCGCAGCTTCAATAGATCAACTGCACGGAGCATTGTGTCGATGGCGGCTCCGAACAGAGCGAGGTCGCGCCACTCTTTCCCGGCAGCAAGGCTGTTTCGGATGAGCTTAACCTGATCGGCGCTGAGGGCGGCCTTCGGACCCACAGCTTTGCCCTTGTTCCACGCTCGGTCTTTGCGTTTCACACGCGGTGACGGAATTTTCGGTGAGTTCTCCATAAAGCATCCTCTTTATACGCATCATAGCGCGAAAGCGGATGCACACAAGGGGAGGTGCCCACAATTCCATCATCCATTGTGGCAGGAATGCCAATCAGGCGGCGGCCTGCAGCAGGGCATGGGGTTTGGTCAGGTTACATCCGCTTTTATAAGAAGCGGATATTGAGGAATATGTAAGACAATGAATGCGAATGTGAGAATTGCGGATATCTATTGCTTCAATCAGATAAATACCGCAGAATCGCACCACATATAAATACACAATGAGAAGATGTAGGGATGCCCAATATTTCTTTCCGAATTCGAGATGAGTTGATCGCGCCGCTCGCAGAGGTGGCCAAAGCACTAGATCGCTCAAAATCATGGATCATCAATCGAGCTTTGACGGAATATTTTGAGAATATGGGCAAGCGCATTTCGGCTTCTAATCACGAAAAGTCACCGGCTATGATTGATGCTTCCAAAATACCAGTATTTGAGTTGGACGTTGACCTCACATAAGCACGTCCGCCGGACTTCATTGGTGGCATGGTTCCGCCGCAAGTAAGCGATTGTCAGAGAGGTGGGTATGATGCTGCTACCGTTCATCGGTTTAGTTATGGCATCACAGATCATTAACCAATCGCCGATAGGCTGAACCAAGGCATGAGGTCGTGTAGGCATGCAGCGGTTTTCAATTGCGGTTCGGAACGCTGTCGCACGTTTTGTTCGCACACGCGAGATGATGACAGCCAAGGAATAAGTAGATGACGTACACCCTCGACACGTCGCTCTTGCACCTCCTGCATCGTGCTGCCCAGTCCGCCAACGACTTGTTTGCCAAAGAGCAATCTGAAGGCGGGCTCACGTCACGACAGCTCGTCGTCCTTGCTGCCATCGCGGAAAACGAAGGTCTGAGCCAAACAGGCATTGTCTCAAGGACGGGGGTTGATCGCTCGACGCTTGCAGACGTTGTCCGCAGACTTCTCAAGAAGGGTTTGGTTGTCCGCAGACGCACCAAAGACGATGCGCGAGCCTATGCGGTGAAGCTGACAACCGAGGGACAGAATCTCCTCGCGGACGCGGGGGCTACGGCAATGCGGACCGAGGAGAAGCTTCTGTCGGGTCTCTCAGCCAGCAATCGTCGGGATCTCATTCGTCTGTTGCGGACATTAGCCGATACTGCGGCAGGATCAGAACCCTCCAAGTAAACTGGTTGCGAGCACGACTCCCATTTTACTAGCGTTACTTGATGCTTCCGTGTGGCTTTAGCCTACACCCATTTTTCACATCAATATGTATGCAATCCGCCCCTCAAATAGGCGGAAAGAATACCGTGTTGTGTATTCATAGCAAATACGATAGATTTGCTCGCGTGAATTCAATTACACCGCCATCTTATGGAATGCGCCTTTCAACACAAATTGATGTATTTAATGCGCTTTACGATCCCAATGATTTGCTGATTGCAACGAACGGACGCGTAAGCAATGAGGTTTTGCACACATATTGCGAACGGCGACTTCTTAAAACGCAACTTCTGAGTGAGGCCACTGCCGGATCAAGTTTTCTGTGGTGGGGCAACGTTGTGGAGGCAGACTTTATCAGCCTTGCGGAAAAGCAAGGAGTCTCCGTGATATTGTTAGACCTAGCGGCCGGTCTACGAGCAGCTCTGAACGAGTCCTCAGATATAAATGTTTTTATGACGTGGGACTCTTTATCCACACCGCCAACTTTATTTAGGGGCGCTTTCTTTCCGGCGCACTTACGCCCTAGTGCCATAATCAATGTATCAAGGCGCCTCCAGCAAATCCGGGAGGCACTGGCGTCACTACTAGAAGAACGACCGCTCAATGACATTCGGCGGAACTCGCTGAGAGATTTGTTGATCGAACTCCGCCGTGGCTCACTCGCTGACGTTGCCGCAGCGGAAAAAATAACCAATTACCTATAACTCGCCATGAACGACGCGTCCGCTTTTTGCTTTACTCGCTGGACGCTCCCGCCCTCTGGATGCGAATTGTGTTTGGAATATGCCTTCGACGATGGCTTATCTTTCAGTGAAACCATTGCGTTTGACCACCCCTTACCACAGCCTGGTTCACAGGAGTGGGGCGCATTCTCGGCGTTAGCCGAAGCTCTGCACCTCGCTGCAGGCGTTAGCTACTATAAGCTCTTTGCGCCAAACACCCTCGTGCTTCCGCATGCAGTCTCTCCCGAACTTATGGCACTTGTTCGGTCTCTTTATACGGAAGGGTTGGCCGAATTCCGCTACCGCAATCGACTTTCAATAAGCCCGAAGCTGACGTTTCGTGTCGCCGACCCTCGGTCTTTGGACTTCGGCCCGACGGTATTGCGCCTCCCCCGTCGATCAGCTGTGCTCATTGGTGGCGGTAAGGACTCACTCGTCAGTGTTGAGATCCTCCGAAGCGCAAGCGAGCCAATGGTGCTCTTTGCGGTCAATCCAAAGAACGCAATCGCCTCAACAATTGCAGCTAGCGGTCTATCAAGTGCGCGCGCAACACGGCGCCTTGATCCAAAGCTGCCAGATCTCAATGCCAAAGGCGCATTGAACGGTCATGTTCCGGTTACGGCCATCGTTTCACTTATCGCCCTCATCGGCGCCTTCACGGAGGGGTACGATACTGTTGTCGTTTCAAGCGAAAGATCTTCGAACGAAGGCAACGTTATCAACAACGGGATTTCGATCAACCACCAGCACAGCAAATCAGTGCAGTTTGAAGATTGTCTGTCACTTTTTCTAAGGAATGCTGTTTCGCCTTCGCTTACGTATATTTCTCTGCTTCGGTCACTTTCAGAATTGCATATCTCGCACCTCTTCGCCCGGTGCAATCGATACGACAGCACATTTTCGAGCTGCAACAAGCAGTTTAAGCAAGAAGGGGCTTCAGCCACTCGCTGGTGTGGGCATTGCCCGAAGTGCCGCTTCACGTTCCTCACGCTCGCGACGACTGTTGAACCCAGCCGACTTATCCGGATCTTTGGGGACAACCTTCTCGCTGACGGACGTCAAACGCAGGCATTCGCGGAACTAGCCGGGCTGGTCCACCACAAGCCTTGGGAGTGTGTCGGGGAGCTTTCGGAATCGGCAGCAGCTCTCTTGAAATTGTCTACCATGCCCGATTGGCGTGACGCAGCTGTCGTTGCTTCACTCCGGCCAACGTTGATTTCACGCTATCCGAATTGGCTAGAACTCTGGCGCGACGCACTCATTCCAGAATTACCGATTCGGCTCCCAAACAGGTTCAAGGCAGCTCTTGATGGCTACCTTGTCTAAGGCCAGAAAGGTCGCCATCTGGGGTATAGGTCGGGAAGGAAAGCAGGCGATAGCATACGTAAGAGAGCGCTGCCCCGACGTAGTCATAACAGCGATTGACGACAAGGCTCTGGGTCCAATTGTTGACGTCTCTGTGGACGCCGTCCTTAGCGGTGAGTCAGGCTGCCAGGCATTGGCTAGGGGGCAGTTCGATGTGGTGATCAAATCCCCAGGAGTCAGTCTCTATCGCCCGGAGATTGAGGGTGCTGTTGCCAACGGCACAGTCATCACATCCGCTACAAACCTGTGGTTTGAAGACAATCCAACAGCGCGAACGGTGATCGTAACAGGGACCAAAGGAAAGAGCACTACGACACGACTTCTCGCCCACTTGTTACAATCGGAGGGAGCAGATGTCGCGGTCTTGGGCAATGTAGGTAGCCCACCGCTTGGGCAACACCCTGGTCGAGACTTTACGGTGTTTGAACTGTCTTCCTACCAACTCGCCGACTTCGCCTACTGTCCCACGTTGATGGTCCTTACCAATCTCTACAAGGAGCACGTCCCGTGGCATGGTTCGGTCGAGCGCTACTTTCTGGATAAGCTTCAAACAGCCAAGCGAAATTCACGTCTACCACTGGTCGCGAACGCGCAAGATGCGAACACTGTCACTTATCTCAAGGGTCGGCGCAACACCGTTTGGTACAATGTAGAAAGCGGCTATCACAGCTCTGAAGGGCAGTTGCTATTCGGAACAACCGCGATTCCCGTAAAAGAGTCCCCACTCAAAGGCGAGCATAATTTGTCCAACCTCGCTGCCGCCGCAACAGCGTTCAATGATTTGACGGGCAAAACGTGGAGAGAAGACGCGCCTATTGATCTCTGCTCATTCCGCCAGCTCGACCACAGGATGCAGGAGTTTGACATCGGAGGCGGAGTTCTTTGTGTCAACGACAGTATTGCGACCGTACCTGAGGCGACGCTTGCCGTTCTGCAAACCTATCCAAACCGGCCTAAAATTCTCTTGCTAGGAGGCTCGGACCGGCAACAGGACTACGGACCGCTATTGAAAAAGCTGCCCGAGCTTGGCATCAAAGCCCTATGCCTTCTCCCTGACACGGGGGCTCGCATCGCTGACCAATTGGAGCGCGCAGGAAATACAATTCCTGTGCGATCATGCATCACTCTTGCCGACGCCGTCTCGCATGCAGTGTCGATTTCCACCAGCGGAGACATCATTCTCTTATCACCGGCTGCTCCAAGCTTCACTCAGTTCAAGAACTTCGAAGAGCGCGGAAAATCATTTATGGACCTATGCTCGCGTCTCAAACCGTAGCTTATTAAAGTGACGCTTCCGCCTTTGGCGCTAGCGTTTCGATGCGCTCAACAACTGCTCTCGCCTGTTTAAAGTCTAGCTCTGGAGCGACAACCAACAGCCCTTTCGCTGCTGCCTCAATCCGTGATGGCACCAATTGTATAGTCGGCAACTTAAGTTCCTTCATCACTGCATCGCTCACTGGCCGAAGCGCTCCCACTCGGATCAAGGTATCGATCAGGGCATTGCGGGTTTCAATGATACTTTTTCTCATTGCATCCGCTTCGCATTGGATCGCTAAGGTCTGGATGGCCGCCGCCTCTAGATCGTGTTTCCTCTCCACAACGTGCCAAAGGCCAGGACCACCGATTTCGTTGATGACGTCTTTAGGCAACCCAAAGATAATACCGTCTTTTATGCGGGATCCTCGGCGAAAGACATTCCAGAGTACGCTGTCGACGAGCGCCAGAGATACGAGTCGGCGATCCGATATGCGACTCTGAACCTCTGCTTGAGCATCGTGCACAATCTGTCGAACGTTGGTCCACACGAGGCTCGTTCCGGCCACTGCCGTGGCTTCACACCGCGCAACAAAGTGCTCGCCCTCGTTGCAACTTTCCGTTTCAGTCTCAGCGACGTGTTTTGCACCTATATATAGAAAGGCAATACTGCGATCTACCAAATCTGAACTTACGTCATAACTGACGGCGTTCAGAGCCAACCATCCACGAACTCCTCGTGTCGTCAGAGACCATCGTATTGGCCAAATTCCTGCGAGTTCTGCCGGTTTGAGTCCAAGCATGTCGCACAGTCGCGGGGGCATTTTATCATTTACGGCTAATTCAGCGAGACTCAAAATACTGAGACTATCTGGCAAGCTAGCCCAGCTATCGTATGCTAGAGCCGTGACAAGTCGCCGAATGTTATTAGTTGTGAATGAATCCATACAATTTCCTTTGTTAGTTTTATTATATACAATAAGCAACTGGTCGCAATCAATAATGATCAATTGTCGGCACTTGCAAAGCTGGGACTAATAGTAACTGCCGTCCCTAACAACGTAGAAAGCCCCCTCTCGGGGGCTCTCGCTTACGCTGGCTTGGGCTTGTTGTAGGCCTCGGATTCAAACACCCGCTTGCAGCATTCTTGATGCGGCGTGCGGATACTGTCCGAGAACTCGAAGAACCGGCCGTTGAGTTGCACGAAGATGGCCGTAATCAGCCCCGTGGTGCGCTCGCTGATTTTAAAGCTCTCGCCGTCACTGGTGCGATGCCACGCGACCGGCGGCAGCACATTGAGCATCTCGTGCCAGCGCTCCTCGGTGATTTCCACGGGCGGTGACTTAGCGGCGTCCTCGTGGCGTTGCCACGCGTCGTCGATCGGCAGCACCACCAAATCGGGACCGTACTCGGCAAGGCGAACCAAGGCAGCTTCGTTGCTTTCTCCTTTGTGCAGGTAGTCGATGACGCTGTTGGTGCGGGTATTGAACACGCAAGGGCGGTTGTCGGCGGTCATGGGGTTCTCCCAAAATGCAAAACGCCCCCAGAACGAATCTGGAGGCGTTTTCGGGTTGAAGGTGAAGGGTTGGTACTCGACGCAACTCAACGCTGACGCACAGGCCGAATAAGACGCTTGGGACTGGGCGGTGTTGGTGGTGCCACGGCGGCGGGGGCTTTCACCTCTACCGGCGTGATGTCGATCGGTTCCGCACGCGGGGCCGGCACCGATGGTGACGGTCGGTGCTCCTCGCGGAGTTCCAGCAGCACAGGGCCGAACAGGCTGACCAGTTCCAACGCCAGCCCGAGGGTGGCGGTGATCAGCAGCGCGATGAACGCATCGCTGGTGCCGGTCAACTTCGCGTACGTATCAATCTGCGGATCAGCAGAGGCAGGTTTGGGGTTGGCATCGAGCCAGGCTCGGGTGGTGCCGATGGTTTGCTCCAGCTCCAGCCTTTTGTTCGCCCGTGCCATTTCCTCACGCAGGGTGAGCAACGGCAGGCAGGCGGTGCGGCTTTCCTCTTTGGTGATGTCCGTGCACTGGCCGGTGCGGCGGAACACATCCAAGTTGATCGGTGCCTTGCCCATGGCGGCGGCGATTTCAGCGACGGGGCGGGAAGGCCCTAGCGCTTTGAGATCGGTCTCCGCCTTGCGCAGTTCGGTATCCTTGCGGGTGTGTGCCGACAAGGCGTTGGCCGCTGGATTGGTGCCGTCCGAACGGATGCGCATGAGCACACCGTCGATCGCCCACATCGACACCAATGCCAGCAACAGAGCCAGCAACGCGGTAGCGCCGGAGAACCCCCAGCGTGAGTTCCGCCAGTGATGCAGGGAGGCCTTCATGAACAGTGGCTTGAGGGCATCCAGCGCGGCGGTGAGCAAGCCAGCGGCGACCGCGAGGCCGACGTTGGCGCCAAACCACGGCAGATATGCCGCCGACCAGACGAGTTGGGCGTAGTAGACGGCACTCAAGCCGCAAGACCCCGCGATGACCACCAGCGCGGGAAGGGGAGTACGCGTGGGCATGGGAGCCTCCTGTTTGAAAGAAAAGCGCCCCCGGAAGTGAATCCAAGGGCGCTGAGGGAGTTGAGAGTGAGTGACGACGAAGGCCGATCAGGCGGCGGAATCCTTCGCCTGCGGAGGCAGGAGAACGAGATCGCATTCCGAGCAGTTGATGCTGATACCGGCGTTGAGCTTGATCGAGACGGTCTGGACAGGCTTGTTGTCCTCGCCGGGGCGATCGTTGATGAACGCCACGCCGATACGGGTCCATTGGGCGCGGCCGTCAGCCTTCGCCACCGCGTGAACGGTGTAGTCGAATGAAGGATCTTTTGCCATTTGGATTGGCCCTCAAAAGGTTGCGATGACGCGTACTGAGGGCGCAAGGTAAGACTGTATGCGAACGGCATACAGTCTGTGTGCTGCTTGTATAGGCAGGTATCACTCCAAATGATGGAAATTGTGCTGTGAAATGAAGCTCCGACAACCCATGAGGGGTATGCAAGCCTACTCAATGAGCTACGATTTCGCCCCAAGGAGGAACCCGCTACGCTATGTCCTCGACATCCGCTATCAGTAACATTCATTTGTGGTCGACCGTGGGGCGACCCAAACAAGGGCTCAGCTAATCAATCATGAACAATGAGACGTGGCAGAAACTGCTTTCCTTGGAGAGCCGCGATATCGTAGCAATGCGATTCAAGGCAATTCATGGTCGAGAGTTAAATGCGCGCCGCGCAAAGGAAATAACGGCTGCGGCGAAACAAGCTCGCGAATTCTTTCGAAACGCACACATTGCGAACACCTCGGTAAAGCCTCTTCTAACATTCTATGGCGTAGCAAGTCTTGCAAGAGCAATGACCTTGCTGCTGAAGCGAGATGGCGGTGAGGAATGCCTTACCAAAGGGCATGGCATTGAGACTGTTGATTGGAGCAAACAGTTATCCGGCGAACTATCAGTTGGCATCGAAGCAGTGAGTGGGTTGAAAATTCGCACGTGCAGTGGCTTGTTTGCTGATTTCGCTAAGGAGACCAAGAACCGACTGTCGATGCATGTGCGATCCGGCGCGGTGGACTGGAGGCTCAATTATCGGCAACCTACGCTTGGCGATGAGATACATCTTGAAGACCTACTCGCCCGCTTACCAGATTTGCGCAATGAGCACGCGGTGATTGCCACCGTTCCAAAGTATGTGACAATTAACGAAATGTTGTTTGATATTACTAAGGGGGTCAACATTAAGATCCCAACCAAGGCCTTCGAAGTGTTCAAAAGTGACTACGCCGCAGTCGGGTATAATATGCAAGATGCTGGTGAATTGACGATTATGACAGGTAGTCCTGATTTAATGAATGAGCACACTCCTCAATTCGCGCATACCTATGTTCATAAAATGTTTGGAGCAATTCCGAATTTATTCCTCGTTGCGCCCATGCCGACAGGTAATAGGTACTCACAGCTTTGTATTACCTATATGGTTGGCTACGTGCTCGGAATGTTGGCGCGGTACTTTCCGACCCACTGGGTAGCCCTTGCTCAAGGCGAGAAAGGTGACGCATTATGGCCCACCTTGAATCAAGCCCATCGAATCGTTGAAGAGACCTTTCCTGAGTTGGTGGCAGAGATGATCGAGGACATCTTGGCTAACCCCCAATGAAGTAAGAGTCCTGCATCATCGCCGCTGGTGAGTAGGGCACGACGATGGCCCCATGGTGAGGGCCTTCGGTATTTCGCGGGAAGTGGTCAGGGCAGGGCGGGAGCGCAGTCGCCAGGCTCTGGAAAATGAATCTCTGCCCACGGGGCGCCATGATTCTGCGAAAGAATCTGCTCGCCAGGGGCTTGGGTCAATAGCTCCCTTCGCGGAGGGTGTCAGCCGAATATATTGAATAAGGCTGCCGGGGCTCCTGGCACTATCTCACCGTGGCCAACTCATCCCATCGCGTGGTGTAACGCGGCGAGCGCTTCTCGGCCTTCAGCCCCCAACGCTGGCGCGTTCCCATGGCGGCCACCCTCACGTGATGGCGACCGTGATCCCGATTGAGTGCATCCAGTGCCGCCATGAGGCGCGCGGATTTCGGGGTGTCGACACTGGCAAAGAGTGTGGGCGCTACCTGATCGGCCGGCTCCAGACCCAACAGCATCACACCGGCCTTGGCGTAGCGCAGGCCAGGGCGAAAGATCTGGCGCACGCCTGTCAGCGCAGCGGCGACGATACGGCAGGTGTCGGCGGTCGTGTGGGTGCATGCCACGGTGCGGTTGGCGCTGTAGTACGGCTCGGTCTTGGAAAACGGGCTGGTCATCACGAACACGTCGATGGCAGCGGTGGCGAGGCGGTCAGAGCGGAGCTTTTCAGCAGCACGGCTAGCAAAGGTGGCGACCGCTTGCTCCAGCTCCTGCAGTGAGGTCACGCGCGTGCCGAACGAGCGCGACACCATGAGGCTCTGACGTGGGGCAGGGACATGCTCCAGGCCAATGCAAGTTGTACTGCGCAGTTCGTGGACAGTGCGCTCCAGCACCACGCCGAACTGTTGGCGAATGAGAGCGGGATCGGCATTGCGCAGGTGGAGTGCGGTGGTGATGCCCATGGGCTGCAGCTTCTTGGTGAGGCGTGAGCCAACCCCCCAGATGTCAGAAACCTCCATTTTACCGAGTGCGTCGGCAACGGCGGTTTGGTTGGGTAGCACGTGCACGCCCGTTCCCTTCTTGGCGACGCGATTGGCGACCTTGGCCAAGGTCTTGGTCGGCGCCACGCCGATTGAGACGGGAATGCCAGTCCATTGGCGAACCTGGGCGCGAAGGTCGGTGAGCAGGATCTGAAGCCGCTCAGGTTCAATCCCATCCACATCCATGAACGCTTCATCGATGGAGTAGACTTCCATGGCAGGGGCGAACCGGCGCAGCACGGTCATCACGCGATGGCTCATGTCGCCATAGAGGGCATAGTTGGAGGAGCGCACGACGATGTTGTGGCGCCTGATGTCGTCTTGGATGAGATGGAACGGTGCCCCCATCGGAATACCAAGGGCTTTGGCCTCGTTAGAGCGGGCAATGACACAGCCATCGTTGTTGGATAGGACCACCAAGGGACGGGTAGCAAGCTTAGGCTCAAAGACCCGTTCGCAGCTGGCGTAGAAGTTGTTGCAGTCGACGAGGGCGAGCATCACAGCTCCCGCACCACGCCAGTGACCACGCCCCAGATGGTCAGTTCGCTGTCACCGCTGGGAATGATGGGCTCAAAGGCTGGGTTCTCGGCCTGAAGCACGACTTGGCCAGAGACTCGGGTGAAGCGTTTGACGGTCAGCTCACCATCCAGCACGGCAATGACTACGCGCCCGTGGGTGGCGGCGACACTGCGATCGACCACGAGGATGTCGCTGGGCAGAATACCGGCGCCCGTCATGGATTCGCCCGTGACGCGGACGAAGAACGTGGCAGATGGATTGGAAACCAGCAGTTCGTTGAGGTCGAGCTTGCCCTCAATGTAGTCGTCAGCTGGTGACGGAAAGCCTGCAGCGACCCGGCAGCCGTACAGCGGCAGCTCAACGCGAGCGGTCGCACCCGCTGCCCCCAAGATTGTCACGCGTGCCGTCTCCATGGTTTGAATCGCCCCTTGAGTTCCTTTTTTGTTCTCATGCGGGGTTGGTGTCAAGCTGGGAGGTGGAAACGTCCGTGGGGTTTACTGATCGCCTGCGCACTTGCGGCTAGGCCATACGTGGTCGACTCCTTGAGCTTCCGAGAGTCGATGTCTTACAGTAAAACAGGGCGCTAACGGAGATTGCGCAGCCTGAGTAATTTTGGTTAAGATTGGTGGGCCAGAAGCTCCAAGATGGGCGGCAAATCCACCTGGGTTGCCGGTTGAAAGGCATTCTGGAATTAGGCACTTTGTTGGTCACATCCCGAATTTCGGAGGGTTTATGATGCGTAGGAATACATTTGCAGTTGTTATTATATCGTTTGCAGCCAGCGGTGCTTTGGCACAAGAGCCTCAACAGGATTCTACAAATTTATGCCAGGGGCCTATCGAAAGCGTTGTGAAATGTCTGCGAAATCAACTTGTTGATACAATAGGCGTTGTCGCTAAGCTAAGAGCCGATGTAACAGCGATTCAAAGAGAAAATCAAAAGCAGGGCGAAGATATAAAGACCCTAACTGCCGCAGTTGCAACACTAAAAGAAGGCAATGTTGCCCTGGGTAATCAGATTGCCGATCTTCGCCAGTACACAGATCCACAGAATAGCAGGCGGCCCATATTGCATGAGGGCACCGTCGTCACGATACAGCAAGGGAGCTGGGGTGGGGGACCTTGGTGCCTGTACACTTTAGGGCCAAAAATTAAAAAAGACGGTAGTTTCTTTGATCCTGAGCAAGGAGTAAATCAGCACACTGTTCCAAATCGCCTTCCTGGAGCAATTGGAGCGGGTACGGTAGGAACAATTCCAACCTTTGGCATTATTCAATGCGGAAATCTTGGAAAAAATATAACATATGGCGGCGCAGCCGAAATAAATTTCGTACTAAATCACGAGCAATAGGGATATGAATTTAAAATAAATTCTATCAGACAACTGCATTGGTATATTTGGGCGACGGTTGTGAGCGCCGTCGTCCATTTCGATTGTTGTTACGGGCGCGTTGCGCCCTCTACGAATACGCTACCATGACCTTGCGCCATCGATACTCGTGGCGAACTGTTGGCCCGCAACGTAACTCATTGGGCATCTATCCATATTTGACTTCAGAATGCTCAGCCGTTCTCCATAAGCACACCCTCCCATCGTCTTGCCAGCCATCTTTTCGCTGCCGCGCAGAGTGCCGGTCAAGGCTGGCCGCTCTTGCGGCCACCCGCAGGGCTTGGCCTTGACGGGCGCGAGCACGGCGGCATCCTCGTCGCTGGCGATGGCACGGCAAAAAGCGTTGCAGGATTGCTTCACAGGGTTGGTGGGACTTGGGTTCTCGCTCAAATTCGGCAGTCACCATAGTTTTGCAGGTGACGCGCGGTTGAGCAGGAGGCTTGGCGCTCATCGACCGCTTCGTTGATAATCGCCGCTTATGCGACTGATTTTTGCCTGCACGAAGTTCCTGCTCTACTGGCTCTGCTGGGCCATGTGGAAGGCCTGTCAAGGCGCCTATCGGCTTACCCGGCAGCTACTGCGCAAGCGATCGGTGACGTTCGGTTCGGCGCGTTTTTCGACCATACGTGAGCTGCGCCGTGCGGGAGCGTTGGACGGCGACGGCCTCATCATCGGCAAAGTCGGCCAGCAGTACTTGCGGTTCAATAACCCAGAGGGTTCTGCGCTAGTGTTTGCGCCCAGCGGGGCCGGCAAGGGCGTAGGGTTCGTCATCCCCAATCTGTTGAGCTATCCCGGCTCCATGGTCATCACTGACCCCAAGGGCGAGAACTATTGCGTCACCCGTCGCCAGCGCAGCACCTTCGGCAAGGTAGTGAGCATCAACCTCATCGATCCAGACAGCTCCGACCGCTTCAACCCCCTTGATGAAATCCGTATCGGCACCAACCACGAACAAGACGACGCCGAGGTGTTGGCCGATCTAATGCTGACGCACGACCCCAGAGCCGACAGCCATTGGCGCGACAAGGCCAAGTCGTGGCTCACCGGCATTCTGCTGTACGTGGCCTATGCGCGGGTCACCAACCCCGACTGGTCGACGCTGGGCGTGGTCAACAAGCTTGTGTGCGCTGGCAGAGCCGACCTCGACCAGATGGTGACGCACATGGCGGCGTTCCCAGTGGAAAAGGTGCGTGAGGTTGCCGGTGAAATCGCCCGTGGGCTGGATTCGACCGAGGAGGCTTGGAACATCCTCTCCAACATGGCCAAGGGCACGGAAGCTTGGGGGTTCGGCAAACCTATGGGCAAGATCGGGCGGTCATCCTCGTTTCGCCTTGCCGACCTCACCAAAGAAACCGTGAGCGTGTATCTCATGGTGCCCGAGGACAAGCTCGCGATTTACGGCGGCGTGCTGCGGGTAGTTGTCGGGATGGCGCTCAACAGCGTCGAACGGGAAGGGAAGCACCACACACCGTTGCACAAGCCCATGTTCATGCTCGATGAGGCGGCAGCGTTGGGATATCTGCAGCCCCTGGAAAGCGGCATGGGGCACCTGCGGGCCTATGCGCGATGTGCGATGGTGTTCCAAGATCTCCACCAGCTGCGCGCCACCTACCCCAAGGCAGAATCCATGATTGCGAACTTCGGGGCAGTGATGGGTTGGGCGGTCAACGACATGCCGACGGCCACCATGCTGTCAGAGCGTATTGGTGCGACCACGGTGGTGTCGCATTCAGTGGGCGTCAGTCAGTCCAGTGCGGCATTGCTGCGGCACCAGAGCCAAGCGGGATTGTCCGAGGCTTCGCGGCTCCTCCTCGATCCTGCGGAAATCACGCGGCTCCCAGCCGACACAGTCCTGGCCTTCATTGGGCGCAAAGTGGAGTTCCCGATCAAGGCCGAGCGGGTGCGATACTACGAAGAGCGGTGTTTCAAGGGGATGTGGGACGCGTGGCGGGAAGGGAAGGCCAGCGGCATGGCAACGGTTGATTTGGGATGGTGGCCAAGGCTGCAGGCGCCTGCATCCTTGTCGACGGTCGTTCTGCCAAGTATCCGGCGTTGACCAGCACCAGCACAATTCGTACACCAACGTTGGGTGGCCAAACTAATCTAGTGTTGGCATTAAGGTGGGGTATCCCGTTCAGTGGCCGAAATATTTATCAGCTATCGCCGTTCGGACTCCGCTCATGCAGCTGCCCGACTTCAGCTAGAACTCCAGAGGATTTTTGGCGAAGAATCGGTATTTCTCGACGTAACGAGCTTACGTGTCGGAGGCCACTACCCTGCAATATTGCAGCGGGAGCTAGACAGGTGCCAAATTCTCATTCTTGTTATTGGCCCAAACAAACTGGATGCTCAACGACTTCACGAATCGGATGACCTCATCCGGCATGAGCTTGAAGTCGTCTTAGCCCGTGACGACGTGCTGATCGTACCCGTTTTGCTTGATGCAACAACGATGCCTGATACAAGCGCTCTACCGCGCAGTATTGATGTCGTCACCGAGTTTCAAGCCCACCGACTTATCCACGACCACTTCTCGGACGGCGTAAAGACCCTCGCAGAAAAAATTCTGCGAAAAGAGCTTTCAGCCGTTCGTGTTGCAACCAATCCCGACGAGGTATTGCGATATTATATTCCTGGACACGGAAAAAAAGAATGGTTTCAAGACCACGACATTTCGCCAGAAATGGTTGTAATTCCAAGTGGTAGATTCGATCGTGGCTCATCACCACAAGACGAGGGCGCCAAGCCTGATGAGATGCCTAAATTAGGTGTCGACATTCTCAAGCCTTTCGCCGTAAGCAGGTTCACAGTTTCAAATCAATTGTGGCGGTCAGCGATATCTTTTTGGGGATTTTCGCCTCGAAATTACGCGCTACCTAAGAAGTTTGACCAGAAAGAGTTAAATTTTCCAGTAGTGGATATAAGCTTGGAGCAAGCTGGGGACTACGTTGATTTTCTGACCAGGCTAACGGGCAGGAAATATCGAATCCTAACTGAAGCAGAATGGGAATTTGCTGCAAGGGCGGGCACCGAGGGCTTATACTCTTTCGGCGACATATCGCCTCAAAGGGCGAATTATGGCCGATTAAGAGAATCGATTATGCCGGTCGACTCATTCGAGCCCAATGCCTGGGGCCTCTATAATGTTCACGGCAATGTTGCGGAATGGGTTCAAGATAGGTATGCAAGTTACGACTCTGTTCCAAATGACGGAACAGCCCATGAACCCGCTGGTGATATGCGTTTTGGACGAGTAATTCGTGGTGGCTGGTATGGAAGTTCGGCTGAAGACATCCGTTCAGCAAGTCGAGATAAAATTTGCCCCACATATTCACAGTTTTATGTTGGGCTTAGGGTTGGCTGCGACGTTTAAATAGTCACGCATTGCTCAAGTTTGCTAACCGGCGAGGCCTGAAGAACGAGGAAAGAAGGCGAAATTTTTGGCTTCGTCACTCGCGATTCCGCTTCCTTAGCGCCCCTCGCACCGCCTTGTCCGTCTTGGCGAGGTTGAATCGCTCGGCATCAAATTTCCCGCCGCTCCACCGCTTCAGGTGCCGCTGTTCCTCAAGCTCATCGGGATCAGGCGACAGCAGCACCCGCAGGAACTCAAAATAGCTATCGGTGCCGCCAACGTCCTCGGGCGGGCAGCAGCGCGCGCCACCAATGCAAGTGGCTGTCTTTGGCATAGGGTTGATGGCAACCAACTTTTCCAGCTGGATGGTGTGCCGCCAGTTGTCGCCAAAATCGTAGGTGTACGTGAACGACGGTCCACCTGCGTGGTTGAAGCAAAAATCCCTCAGCCTCACCTCGCTGGCATCGAACGCCTGCGCGTCGTCGCTGAACCGATCCTCATTGAGCACGTCCACTGTGCCTTAGCGTAGGCCACCGATGACGAATTCATGCAGGTGGCTGTCCTTCCAGCCCATAGCGGCCTGTAAGACGTAGTGCAGGTCGGCGAGCGTCATGGTCAGCGGCACAATCAGGCGTCGCCAGATTTTGGGTTCGATGTCATTGAGCGACACATAAATCTGAACGGCATTCGGACGCTCCCACTTCAGCGTCGCAGAAAAGTCACCACCCTTTTCAGGCGTATAGTCTTGCGTCATGAGCACCCCTCGCAGGTCATCATCGCCGCATCACGCCCTGTCGTCAAAGGGGGGATGTCGAGCGCTTGCGCCGTGGACCAGCGCGATGATTTCTCTGCTGCTGAGCCGCCTTGATCTGGGCCGGCTGCAGCCGTCGCTGGAACCCCTGTAACGTCGCGAACGACTGCCGTGACGCCTCTTCAAACCCGATCTTCTCCAGCGACGTGCGCAGGTGATCGAGGCTGATAAAGCCCATGCGGTACATGCCGAACATGAGATCCTTCGGGGACACGTCGAACATCGACTTCGCAGGGACTGAGTTACGGATCGGCATCAACGGCATGATGTTGAGCAGCGGCGCCTCGTCGGGACGGGCAGCACTTGCGATCTTCCGTTGAAACGCCACGCTCTCGTTTTGCGCAAGAATGCTCCCGTTCCTGCGCACGGCCTCAGGTAGCTCTCGGCTGGAGACAGGCTTGCCGACAGCACGAGCGATGTGCTTGCGGGCTTCCGCCAGTTGGCGCGGGCTCATCGACACCTGCGGGCGGCGATTGAGTAGGATGGCGCCGACGACGTTGCCGACCTTGCGCGCCTCCTCCTGTTGAGCGGCCAGTGTCCGCCGATCGACGCGCACTTCATGGCCATGGCGGGCGAGGGCGGCATTGCAGTGCTCTTCCCACGCGCGGCGCCGGTCATCCAAACCCGCACGAAACAGAGCGTTCCACTCACGGGTTTTGACGTTGTGCAGGCCGTTGGCGGTGGCGGCCCGCAGCGGCAGCTGAATGTGAGCGTGCCAGTGGCGGGCATCCTGCCCCTTGCTCAGATCAGGCTGGTGGATGTTGAGGTCGGCGACCATGCCCCTACTGGTGAACTCGGCACGGATATAGCGCTCCATCAGCTCGATGTGCTGCTCCAGCGTCAGCTCATGCGGCAGGGCGATGTTGATCTCGCGCGCCAGCTGAGAATCCACCCTTTTGCTCTCGTGCCGGTGGACGTGGTTCCAGAGCTGCTCGCGATTGCCAAGCCAGGCGGCGGCACCGTCAGGCAGAATGACCGTCGAATGCGCCACCCGATCGCGCAGCTTCGAGTAATCGTGGGTTGCCTTAGAAGCATTATCCTGTATTCGCTCGCCAGCACGATAGGCAGCCGCTGCGACTGCCGAGTGTTCCTTCGATCGTGAGAAGATTTGCGCCTCCCAGTGGTAGATAGCCATGCGTCTTCATTTGACGGCTGGCGGGGCGGTTGTTGTTCCTTTGTACCTATGTCGGCCTTCCGATGTATAAGTGCACTATTGCCCTTCTTCCCTGCTCTTCCTTCTCTTGTTCGTGGCCAAGCTGTCACAACAGCAATCGCGCGGGAATCCGTTGTGCCCTCCACAACGGCAGTAAAGTGGTTGGGATGTTCCACGGTTTCACAAAAGCCGATTTTTGGCGGCGGCGCGCTGCGCGCGCGTTCGTGGATGGCGCCGACGTTCCATGATGTTTCACGGCGCGGCGCAGGGGCGCGCGGAACGGGCTGAGGAAAGGAAACTTTGACGGCGCGCGCCAACGTGAACATACGCGAGTACCCCCGGGGGCTTTGCCCCCGTACCCCCAGGATACAAGAACCAAAGAGGGGCGGGTGTATACATGCCGCCAGAATGAGCAGGAGGGCTTATGGATGGATTTTAATGGGGTAACATACACCTCACGGTGCAGCAGGGATGCGATGACCGTAACCGAAGATGAGAGCGCCCAATGAAACCTATCATCGGGCGCTTTTCCATTGCGATCGGACTTGAGAGGCAAGCCGCAATTCACGTCATGTCTGCGCACACAGTTTTACAAGTTTGCTATAGGCCGCTTTTACGGTCGCAAGCGTGACAGTCGGATTGACAATTTCGAAGCGCTGCCACCGACCGCAGCCCACAGTACAAACGAAATCTTTGGTCTCGCTCGTCAATTGAATTGTAATCGCAGGAACGGGCTTCGGCAACCGCGCTTTGGGATACATAACTGCGGCGAAACTCCAAATCAAACCCACTTCGTTCGGCGTGTCCATCTTGATGACTGCTTTCTCGATATTAGCAACTGAGAGAGTGTAGTCATCATTGATAGGTTTGGATTTACCGAATTGATCGACTTCTGTGCCTTGTCGCACCCACCGAACCTTACAGTTCTGTGGCTCGGTGATTGTCTCCGTGCCCTTAAACTTCTGAAACACCTCGCCGTTCGGGGCGCGAAGCTCATAAGCAACAGGGATCGGCGCGGTCGTATCCTTGCCAACGAATGCCAGCGCGGCCAGTCGAATAATCTCTGCTCGATTAGGCGCGACACCCGATGGTTTAACAACGACCGACGGGGACGGCGAAGCTTGCGATGCCGACGAAGGTGTGTTGATCGTCGCGGTCTCAACAGGCGCCGTGATATCGTAAGAGGCCCGCTGCACAGCGACGTGAGCAGCTGTAACGCTGGGGGTTTGTCGGTTGAACAGCCAAGTGCCGAGAAGCGTCCCGACAATCGTGACTATCGTAACTATTGCCGCACCCGCCACATACCTCGTGGGAACCGTTTTGCGTGGTTGGGATTGGACTTGGTCAGAACCTCGGATGAGTTGAGTGTAAGTATCCTGCTGCAAAGCAGTGATCCGCTTCTCAATCGATGGATGCGTGGCAAACAAGGATTCTGAACGCCACGAGAACAGTCGATTGCGATAGCTGCGGCGGTTAAGCGGCACAGCTTCCTGTTGAGACTGGATGCGTTGCAGCGCGGCGATCATAGGGCCTTTGCCAACCAGCACGCCGCCGACGGCATCCGCCCAATACTCGCGGTTGCGCGAATGGGCACGAAGACCGATTTCTCCAACCCAACTCGTGAACCAGCGCATGCTCTGACTGAGCCGGCGCGAGAACGAGACGTAGAACACCATCGTCTGCTGGAACGAGCTTCCAACTTGTTGGGCGCGCATATCACCGTTGGTAATGTGCGCCAGCTCATGGGCGATGATGGCTGCCAACTCGGCGGGCGACTGGCGCATTTGGTAGAGGAGCCCCGAACTGAATGCGACAGCAGCATGGTTCCGAGTGCCCGCCGCCCATGCGTTCAAATCGGGATCTGGGTAGATGAACAGTGGGGGAGCCGGAATATCGAGCGATGCGGCCAGTTTCCTCGTGATCTGCCAAGCTACATGGTCAGGATCGAGTGGCTCCGCCTTAAATCCTCGAATGACAGAATTGCGACTCAAAAGATGACCGGCTGTTCCGGCAACGAATCCCGCAATCGGCATCGCTATCGCTGCGCCAAATCCTTCTGCGATCGTAGTGGTGAAGTCAGGCGAGTGGAACATGGAAATAGTGGACGCTTCGAAAATCAATGCCACGAAGGTCACCACGGTTATCGTGAACAGGACGCCGGAAAGCAACAACACACCAAGCCACAACGCACTGAGCGAGCGATACGTACGCAAGCGTTGAATATCAACGGTCATGAATTGCCCTCTTGTTGAGAATGGAACGCCATGTCTTTGGTCAGACGGGCGGGACGCTCACCAGATACGAGTACTAATTGCTGATCGCGGAACGAGGCCCCCATCAGCTCCTGAGCTGTTGCGAGTGGCTCGCGTTTACCGGTGAAGGGATCAACACGGTCACCGAGGTCTCGCTCTAGGGAATGAGCGATATCCGGGCCGGGATTCAGGTACATCCGCGCGCCGCACGCCCCGACGATACCCCCTGCGAGCCGACCATAGGCATCTTCAAGCTGAGAGAAATATTGCGCAATGAACCAGAGCTTGATGCCGTACGAACGCCCTGTATCGAGGGCGTGAGTAATGCCCTTCATGTTGCCGAGCTTAGGGAACTCATCGAGCATGAACACGACGGGCAGGCTGCCACGGTCGGGCTCCTTCTTCATAAGACCAGCAATGTGCTGCCCAATAATGACGCGGAGAAGAGTGCTGTTGCGCTCAATCGCATTGACGGGGACCGTGAGATACAAGGTCGGCGACGGGTTCTGGCGCATGATGGAAGGCTGCCAGTCGCTTCGCTGCGTGAGTTTGGAAACCGTGGGATTATCCCACGCCGACAAAAACCCCGTGGCGGCCATACGCACGCCCTGGAACTGGCGCTCCGCAGTTGTGAACATCTGCCGAAATTGCGCAGCAAGACGAACAAGCGGGGCGACGAATTGGAAGGCGCCAACGGGATTGAGGATGACGTCCATCGACTCTACAAAATCGATACCTGCGAGGAGACCAAGAACAGCGTCCATCGAAGGGGGGCGCTTTTGACCACGCGAGCTATAGGCCTCATAAGCAATTAGCAACGTGAGAAGGTTGCGGGCTTCCTGCTCCCAAATGGGATCCTTCGAATGACTAACTAAAACAATTAACTCGGCGAGCGTACGCGCCTCCGGCAGAACATCTTGGAACTCACCCAAAGGCAGCTGGTCCAATGGATTGTAAGAGGCCGAGTTCGGATCAGTTGGATCGAACCGGATGACGGGACCAAAATGGCGACTGCGATGCTCGCTCGTGAGAGCGAAGCACTCGCCTTTGACATCGAGCACAATCATGGGACCAGGGTAGCTCAGTAGATTCGGGATGACGTGCGCTTGCGTCTTGCCGGTGCCAGGACGACCCATCGTGATGAGCGATTCCTCACCGTTGAAAAAGACGGGGGTGTTGTCATCAGCCAAGCGTCCCAAGTAGAGGGAGTGAGTCACAGGCTCCGCTGAGAGGCGCGGAGACTTTGCCAAATCTGACGAATTGAGCCACTGGTTTTTCCTGCTCAAATTGTCCTTTATGTACTTCATGAGTTCTGGATTTTCAGACTTCATGAAATTTGAAAGAACGCCAACGAAGGCGCCCAGAGCCGCTTTCGGCTGGGGCAATCGTTCCGTCAATAATTCACGGGCGGTGGTCGTCGCAATGGTACGAGCATTTCCATCTTTGCCGAAGTCAGGAGTGACGATATCGCAAGCGCCGTGGTTCCAAACGAGAGACCATCTCAGGGAATCACAAACGGATTGCGGAATACTCTGCTGCACAGCCAACAGGGCGGCGAGCCGCAGGAGGTTCTGCTCACGCTCAGTGAGATCACTCAAAGAACGCCGATAGAGAATCTTCGCGACGAGATGATCAACGGTTCCCAAAATTCTGGCGCGCTCGTAGCGGCTTTGTCCGTAGCCAACAATGTCCCCGGCGGTCAGTCCCGGTGAGCCTTTGCCCCCACCGCTACCTGCACTCAAACCGCCGGATACCAGAGACGAAAAAATGCCGAACAGAGCAGGCGCCAAGAACTCCGTCGCGGTTTTCTTCCCGTGGCTGGTGCGAGCATGACGGTGAATAGCGTCGTCACGGAACGACTTTTTCTCGGCTCCACCAAGGGTGGCGATGACCTCGCCGACTGTCATACTGATGGTGTTCGAGGTGTCGGCAAAAAAAGCCTCTACCTCGGGAATGGCAGCCCCAAACATCCCGAAATCCTATCGTTCGATTGATGATTTGCAGTGGCGTGGCGGGTAATTGCCAATCACGGTAACGGTGCAGAACTGAGTCGAACAGAGACCTGATAATTGGAGCACAGCGAATCTGTGGACGAGGGTAGATAAGCAATTTCTGGGGCCGCCATCGCCAGCAATGTTGGGTGAAATCAATATGTTGCCAAACCACCCCATTCAGCGAGGCTGTGCACAACCACGGAATCGTGGACGAAATAGACGCGATGGGAACGCAAGCCCCAAATGTCAAATGGCGGAACAAATTTGGGGCTGCCATTACGATACTTGTTGAATAAATAGAGGCAGATAGCGGAGGTGCTCGCCTTTCGTTAGGGGACAGCACGCAGGAACGACGGAGCGCCACCTCAATCAATTTTCAAGAACGACGGGCACCACCCCCTTGGTCGTGCCGGAACATCTCTCTTGGTGCCCCACCAGGCGGGCGCGGCGCCGATCAGTTAGCTCGCCTAAAGGTTCAACAGAAGGCAAGTAGCGTTTGATCAAGACCGTTGCGATCGACGGGAATACCAGCCCCAATTCCCGAACCAATCGGCGCTGGCGTGACCACTGCAGGATTGGAAATGAGCCGCCAGATCGACAACCTCTTCAATCCCCAGCCCTTCTTGCTGCAGTTGGGTGACCGTTGGTGCTTGAGTAGGGAGCCGATGGGCCGTTGAGTTATCCACTGATTGAGCTTAGGATAGCGGTCTTTAGAAGTCTTTTAATAGTCTTTAATAAGTCTATGAAAAATGAGTTGAACGAATTCAACGCGATACCAGATACTTTTGGGGCCGCTATTCACAAATTTGGGGCTGCCATTACTATTTTTGGGGCTGCCATTCACTGGATTTGGGGCCGCCATTAAAACAATCCACAGGAATTGCCTGCAAAAGCAGCTGATGATTATTTGAGCATATTGAAAAATATTTGGTGCTTCAATTCCCGTTCACGACTACGCTTGCGGTACGAAGAAAGTCACGCACGTGAACGGTGAAGTAGGCCTGAGTTACAATCGCCCTCTCACAGAGGCAGAATTCAAGCGCTTGCAGCGTTTTGAGCGCGGACGTAAGAACCGGCGCGGTCGGCGCAATCCAGCCTCCGTACCAGCCCGCCTATGCCGCACGGCAGCATTCGCCCCCAAGCGGCGCGGCCTCATAACCGACAGCACTTTCTCGCGCCTCTACGTGGTGCCAGGTCATTCCGTTGTAGAGGTCTCGGGACGTGAGCTTGGCTCCCAGCACCGTGACGCCATCTACGCCGTCTTCCGCCTGAAGGCTGAGTGCAGCTATGTCGACAACGGCAATGCATCCACGTGGTTGCGCTATCACGAGCAGTACCGAACCATTACCAGCTGGCGTGAACTGCTGCGCGCCATGGGTAAGAAGGAGCACGTCAACAATGCGATGACGCTCCAAGAGGTCTTCAAGGAAATCAAGAAGGTCGCCATCACCGTCTATCGCGATGCCACGCCTGATCTGGTGGAAAAGCTCAAAGCTGGCCAGCGACCGACCAATGAGGGCGCCATCGGCAGCATCATCGATGAAATCGCATGGGATGGTGTGAACCTCGATAGTAAAGTGCGGATCGTCTACGGTGGCCACGCTGTGGCGGCGATAAAGAACGCCATGCTGGTGAGCCTGAACGCCGATGTGCAGTTTCAGCTCAAATCCGACCACGCCAAGAGCTTCTGGCCGTACATCGACAGCAACCGAGGTCACCAATGGGTCGACGAGTCCGTACTGGCATCGCTGGCTGGGCGTGACCTCTGGGGCGAAGATGAAACCAGCGGCAGCCGCGCTCAATTCCGCAAGGATTGTCGGCAAGCGCTCAATGACATGGTTACAGCTGGCGGTCTCGCTTCCTGGCGCGTGGAAATCATCGGCACCGGACGAACCAAGTCGCACCGCTACCATTATGTCCACAAGCTGCCGACCCAGGGACAAGTGTTGGACGAGCAGCAGCCCGTCGTGATTCAGCCTCAAGGGCAGCTGATGCTCGGATTTGACGGCGGGCATGTTGTCTAGACGGGCTTTTGGTGCCGCTATTCCTGCCAACAGCACGTCTTATCAATTAGATAGACGCCGTATGGTCGTTTTTGGGGCTGCCATTTCTATAGGCAGTTACGCTCTCGAAGAGCGGGCGTAGGACTAAGCAATCAGCATCATCGAATAGGTCATTTTGGGGCTGCCGTTTCAACGCAATCACAAATAAATCAGCAGCATAACAAACTCTATGAGGAATATTCTGCAAGAGGGCCATTTAAATACTCCACAACGGCAATAAGATCGGCAATAAGTAGAACATATTGCTTGCTAAGGCGAAGAAACTAAATAACAATAAGCGGCAACGAAAGCGGCAATACTGAACCAATTACGGCCATTTGATCCCGTTACACCCCGATTGGGGGATGGACGCCTCATGGCGCTCGCCACGGAACTCTATGTCGCCGCTGCGCAGCTCAAGGGACGGATGCCACCCGGACTCGCCCGTGAGCTGGCCTCGGTCGTTCGATCAACGAACTGCTATTATTCAAATCTCATCGAAGGTCACAATACGCATCCTTGGGACATCGAGCGGGCGCTCAGGGGCGACTATGACGCTCTGCCTGCCCAACGTAACCTCCAGCTGGAGGCGCTAGCCCACATCGAGGTGCAGAAGCTGATTGATGAAGGAGCCGCGCCCTCTCCAGTTGTTTCAGAGGAATTCATTTGTTGGCTGCATCGGGAGTTCTGCAAACGGCTCCCAGCGGGGCTACTGACGGTCGATGGGGGTGTAGCGGTCACTCCAGGTGCCTATCGCACACAACACGTCAGCGTCGGGCGGCACGTAGCTCCTGCCCCCAACCAAATCCCAAGCCTGCTATCCCACTTCGTCAGCGCCTATGGCGGAAGCCGAGAGGCATCACCATGGCTTCTGGTGGAAATCGCCAGTGCTCACCACCGGCTTCTCTGGATCCACCCCTTCCTCGACGGCAATGGTCGGGTCGCACGCCTGTTCTCGCACGCCATGCTGCGCGAATACGCTATCGGAACCGACCTTTGGTCAATCTCACGTGGGCTGGCGCGCCATGCCATCAAGTATAAGCAGGAGCTGGCCAGTGCCGACGAAGCGCGGCAGGGCGACCTTGATGGGCGCGGAAACTTGAGCGAACGGGCGCTCACCGAATTTTGCGAGTTCTTCCTGAAAACGTGCCTCGACCAAGTGTCCTTCATGGGCAAGATGTTGGACCCGTCCGAAATCCTTGGACGCGTCACTGCCTGGAGCAATGAGGAGGTGGCGGCTAATCGGCTACCGCGCGGATCCACTCAACTGCTGCGACAAGCGCTGTTGGAAGGCGAGATTGCGCGAGGTGCCGTCGCGGAGATTACGGGCTATCGTGAGCGTCAGGGTCGCACGGTGCTTGCGGCACTTCTTCAAAGAGGGGTGCTGAAATCAGACAGCCCCAAAGGTGCGGTGAGACTTGCGTTTCCAAGCTGGGTACTGGAACGATGGTTGCCAGCGCTCTATCCCAACTGACACCCTTGGATTTCATGAAGTTGTGACTTCACAAAGTCACTTAGCCATAAAGTTGGGATATATCGAAATATGGACATTCAGAAATAGTGTCATCATCAAGTAATGACTTACTGATGCAATGAACTCACAACCAATGAAATTCGTGAACTAATGACTTCATGGCATTAATAGCACATGGGGTCATGGTGATATGGCTTCATGGATTCAATTCATCATTGAGTTGTGAAATGATGACTCCATGAAAAACAAACCTCATATCACCACTCCCAAAGTCATCGTGCTTGCCAGCGGCAAGGGCGGTGTCGGTAAATCAACGCTAGCGCGGTCTCTAGCGGCGCACTGGCTGAGTGTCGGCCAAACCCCCGCCCTCGTCGACGCTGACCCACAGGCATCCATCGTGAGCCTTCACGATTCTGAAGGGCTGATGGCGAAAGTAACGGTCGTGGCCAGCCCCGAAGCTGAAACCATCACTCACACCATCCAAGAGCTTCGCGAGCGCCACAGCGTCGTGGTCGTCGATACCGCTGGGTTCCGCAACCAAACCACCATCATGGCGTGCGTGGCAGCAGATCTGGTGCTGATTCCCCTCAAGCCAGCCGCAGAGGATATCCGCGAAGCGGTTGCGATGCTGAACCTTATCTCTGAACTGAACCTCACGCCTGAGCGCGCTGGACGGCCGATTGAGGCCAAGATGGTTCTAACCATGGTGAGCCCCGGCACGATGATCGCACGGCAAGTCCGCAAGGAACTTGAGAAAGCCGGCTACCCCCTGCTGGAAGTCGCCATCATGCAACGAGTGGCCTACCCCGAGTTCTCGATGCGGGGACTAGCGCCCAGCGTCGTCGATCCCGAGGGTGCTGCCGCACGCGACATTGCTGAGCTTGTCAGTGAAATTTCAATTCAAGGAGGTACGAACCATGTCAAAGCAGCTTGAAAACATCCTGGGGCGTGCCACGCGGGCGACCCCTGCAGAAGTATCCGTGTTGCCGACCCGTCCCGTGGTGGTCGCTGCCGTGGCTGAACCAGAAGAATTCATCCAAGCGCAGGTGCCAGCGAGCGTTGCTGAGCAGCTGCGTGCGCGTATCGGCACCAAGAAAGGACGGACGCTTCGTCTCGTGTTGCTGGAAGTGTTCCGCGAGGCAGGCATTGTGATCCCTGACGACGCCATGTGCGATCGTCGCCGCTAGAGGCTGGAGAGGTGACGAACGACCCTGTTCTCATCGCTTTTGCGGTGAAGCGGAGTAAGCAGGGCAGGGGAGTATGGACGCGGATTGGGCGAGCATACCCTCATGAAGCGGGAGCGGGATTGACCGTGGTTCTCGATGTATTGCCGCGAGACGGGCGGATCGTCCTGCTGGAGCCGAACGAGAAGATTGAGGGCGAACCGGACGAAGGTTCTCTCGTATCTCGCGGATGACAACCCTGGAGGACACCTCAGCAGCAAGGCCATGCCACTTACTTATCGCTTTTGGAACTCTTTGCCTTTGGCGCTCTGTGCTTCGATGGCGTCGCCATTTTGGTTTTCGCCAAGCTCGGTTCGGTAGCTGCCACCAAGGCAGGCTTAGCGTCATCCTCAACCAGTCCGGCCAAGATCCCGCGTGCTCGGGCATCAATGGCCTTCCTGAACTCAGGTAACATGACATGCGTCCCAGCCGGCATTGCCGCAACGTCGGACATGGCAGCATCCAGCTCGTTAATGACAGCCGTTGCCAACGCTCGAACGCGCGCGATGACGCGTGATGGGCCAAGTCCGCATTCTTTGGCGAAGGTCTCCCAATGGCGGCGTTTGAGGTGGTCTCCCCGGTTCTTCCCCGCAATCTTTTGAGCCAGATTTGACGTGACGTTGTCCCATGCCGCCGCACACATCACGTCGTAGATCGGCGCCAGCTTGAACCCTTTGCCCGAAATCATCAGCGAGTAATTCTTGGCGTGGGCATCGGTATTGCAGACCACTACGTTGAAAATCGCATAGTCGAGCAATGCCAGCAGATCGGGCGCCGCCATGGCATTGCGGGTCAACGCAAACATATCGGCAAACGTAGGCCCCTTGATACCGGTTTGGTTGGATTCGTACTTTGCGGCGGGTGGCTTACCCAGCGCCTGACAGAAGTCTTCTTGGTGCAAACGCCGCCAGCGGTCACCTTGCTGATAGCGATCATAGCGGTCGATTAGAAAATACGCCCGCTTGCCTGCCCGACCGGTGGTGACATGCGGCGCATTGAGCCCGCAACGGCGCGCCAGCGTCAGGCAAAGCGCCTCATTCTGTACGCTGCCAAATAGCCGGTCAGTGTCAGGCTTGAGAATATGCGTAGAAGGCGCTCCTTCCAACGGGATGCAAATCCGGCCGTCCGTATCGAGGGCAACTCCGAGCTTACTTTGCACGCCTGCCAGCGACATGGACACACCGTCTTCACCAGCCAGAAATGGCTTGCTGGGGAGTTCACTCAGAATGCGCTCAAGGGCATCCTCGGTCTCGACGACCCGCCAATCACCAACCCGCGCCGTTCCAGGTTGACCAATTGAGAGCGCGCCAGCGGTATCCCGTCCGATTTCGGAGAGAATAGCGACCACGTCGCCTGGAGCCGCTCCAAGTGCAGCACCAATGGCTTTGAGCTGAGACCCTTCGGGCAGCAAGTTTGCGGCCCAGGGCAAAAACACCAGCGGAGCCACTGGCATGGGCGACAACGGCATCAGGATAGATAGTGGAAACGCCCCCCGAGTGCGCAGCCAAACGGGGTCATAGACGAACGAGGGACCATCGGCACCGGCCTCGATACGGCCCACGCACCGCGTCTCGTAGTAAACGGAAAGCGAACTCACGCGTCTGGCCCCTCGTCATCATCGGGCATATCTGGAAGCAGCGCATTGTCGGCGTTAGTGTGGGTCATAAGGTCGAACACCCGCAACCCCACGGCTTCGGCCACAACCAAAGCCCGGCCAAGCTGGACGCTTGACTTCCCACCCTCCAGTTCGATGATGAACCGGCGGCCGACACCCGTTGCCAACGCCAAGTCGTCTTGGCTCATCTTAAGGGCTTTGCGGTGTTCACGCACCAAAGCGCCGAAGCGCGTAGCCTGATTAGTGCCAAGGTTCTCGGCCAACGGTTCAATCTCCAGAATCATAGAACGGCTTTCATTGTTCCCGTACAGGAACAATAGCACGATTCTAGATCGATTCCGAGATTATGTTCCCGATCGGGAACAAAGGTGATGAAATCCTCCTCAATTCGTATAAATGTTCCCGTTCAGGAACAAATTCCAATAAATGGGGTCAAAATAGCTAGATGTTCCCGTACGGGAACATTATACCGCGACAAGCTATCCGGGAGAAAGAGGCGGCGCGAGCCATGTTATTTTGGAATAGGTCAGCCGAAGCGGCGGTAGCCGTGCGGAATGCTGAGTCTTCGTGTCGGAAGACAACATGGAGAATTTCAGAGGGGAAGCTCATCTGCTCCACATCTGCTCCAAATTGATTTGAGAGAGTTTTTGGGGAGCAGTCTTTAGCTCTAAACCCTTGAAAAGATTGGCGCACCCGAAGAGATTCGAACTCCTGACCCTCAGATTCGTAGTCTTATTCTTTGACGAACGATGCGCACCCGTGATAATGTTTGAACATGAGTTTTGACTTATGATTCAGAGCATTGCAGAAGCGATCACGAGCAATGCAACTCATTCATGCTCAAATTTCGGTAGCATTGGCGTAGCATAAGAGGCAAAATGCTACCGAAGCAACGGGGACACCACATGCCGCGCATACTGCCATTCAACGCCGCCACCGTTGCAGCCGCCAAGGCAGTAGGCGACCGGCCAACGGAATACCGGATTGAGCGCGTGCCCGGCCTAGTTTTACTGGTTCAGCCGTCCGGCATCGCGACTTACTTTCTGGCATACGCGGCTGGAAAGACGCGCCGGCGGTTGAAAATCGGTCGCCGCGAAGCGATGACGCTCGCAGCCGCACGTATCGCCGCGATTGACGCACTGGCAAAGGTGAGCAAAGGCGCGGACCCGGTTGCAGATGCCAACGCTATGCGAACCGCGATGACCGTGGCGCAACTGGTTGAAGCCTTCCTTGCCGCGCCTGATGGACCCGCCAAATCGACCCGTGCCGCCTACAAGGCCGCGCTTTACAAAGACATCGTTCCAAATCTTGGCGACGTGCCGGCAGTCGAGTTGACGGCGAACATGGTGGCCGATGTACTCGACGCAATCGTTGCTCGCGGCTCCATCGTGCAAGCTGACCGGACCAAGGCCGCAATCTCGTCCGCTGTTACCTGGGGCATCAAGAGCCGCCGCGCCATCGGCCTACAGGCGAACGTCTGCCGCATGTTGCCGGCGCGCGCTTCCGCACAGCCCCGTTCGCGAGGGATGGCGGACAATGAATTGGCGGGCCTCTGGACCGCGCTCGATCAAGTTACCGAACCGGTGGCGCTGTGTGCCCGGCTTGCATGGATCACGGCAAGCCGCCGCAGCGAAGTTGTCGGGGCGCGGCTTTGCGAACTGGACCTTGAAAATGAACGCTGGACAATCCCCGGCGATACGATGGTGAAGGGTCGCACCGTGGAAGGTCGCACAAAGAGCGGCCAACCAAAGATCGTGCCCCTTTCCACCGAGGCGGTTGCAATGTTCCGCCGCGCTATCGAACTGGCGGGGCCCAGCTGCGACCACATTTTCCCGGCCCAGCGCGGCGCCGAAAAATTCCCTCATTTGGACCCGCACAGCATCAGTCGCGCCATTGCCCGGTTGCGCGGGGAAGCCGGGGCATCTGACGTGCGCTTGCATGACGGCCGCGCGGCGTGCCGCACCTGGCTGCGCGACGCTGGTTATTCGGACACGATCCTCAACGCCGCCCTTGGTCACGCCGGAACATCTATCGGCGACAAGCACTACACCGCCCCGTCGCTGGTGTTCATCGAAAAGCAGATGCGACCCGCGCTGCAAGCATGGTCCAGCCACGTCGCGAACGCAGTTGGCCTAAACCCCGGCACAAGCGCCGCCGATAACGTCGTGTTGCTCCGAGCCTAACCCGCAAAAGGTGCTGCAATTCTATGCGGTTGCGCTGTTTTGCGCGTTCATGGGAAGGATTGAGTCATCAGCAATCAAGCTGCCGATTCAGGGGGACAGCCGTGAATATCGCATCGCTTCGCGAACAAGTTGCATCGACTGGACTGCAAGACCGGTTCGTGACCAAAAAACACGTCTGCGAGGCGCTTTGTCTCTCGCGCTCAACTCTCGACCGGCGCGTTGCAACGGGTCGCTTCCTTCCGCCATTAGCTGACAGCGGACGTTGTGTCTGGCGGGCCTCTGACGTTGAGGCCTGGATTGCGAACTTCCCCAGCGGAACGGCGAAATACGCGCGGGGGCAAAAACCGACAACGGCCCGCGTCGGTCGCGCGTAGGGGTGTCGCTATGAAAACCTGTGTGATCTGCGGGACGCCCACAGAGAAGGCCCGCAACCGCCGTTACCCGAAAGCGTGCGCAGCACACCGGGACGCGGTACGACGGGCCGACAGTCGTGCATCATGCGCCCGGCGGCGAAAAGCTGACCCATCGAAAGACCGGGAGCAATGCGCGCGCTGGTACCGCGAAAATGCTGAACGAGTGAAAGATCGAAATCGCCAACGCCGGAAAGCCGACCCATCGAAGGACCGGGAACAATGCGCGCGTTGGTACCGCGAAAATGCTGAACGAGTGAAAGAACGAAACCGCCAACGCCGTCAGAAGCGTGATGCGGAAAAAGCAGCATTGGCGACGGGCGGCGAAAGCAACACTTCCACCGCCGATGTTGCGCGACCGGCTTAAATCCCCGAACGTCGGAAACGCTGGTCGCGGTCGAACGCTTGCGTCACGCCGTTTTTGACGGCGACGGGCAAGGCTTCCGCAATCTCGCGTTTCAGGTTTGCAATGTCCGTGGCGGACACGCCGCCGCCGACGTTGAACGTGTTGTTGACACTGACGTTCGCCGTCGGCGCGGACGGTTGCGCGCTGACATGTTGCTGTAGCGCCGACATGTTCGGCAACCGCAGATCAACAGGGATGCGGCGGCCGTCGGGCAACGGCACCGCCGCTTCCGGTCCCGCTTCGCCGAATATGGCGGCTTGCGTGCTCACACCGCCGGTCGCAAACTTGTTCAGCGCGCGCGGGCCTTGGGGCGTCATAACCCCGCCTTCCGCGAAACCGAACATGCTGGCGACCCCTGATATAAAGCCGCTGCTCGATTTCGTGTTGCTGAACAGCGGGCCAAGGGCGGCCATGACAAGCTGCTCTGTGGCCATGTCAATAAGCTTGTCCGCGATCTTGTTGAGCGAGCCCCCAAGGGCTTCCGTCGCGCTCTTGCCTTGCCGCAGGTCCGAAATGAAGGATTTCAGGGCGCTGTTGGCCGTGTCCTTCACGAGGTTCATGGTGTCAACCAGTTGGTGCAGCGACGCATTTTCCGCCGCGATAGCGGAAATCTCCGCACGTTTGGCGTCTGACAAAGTGGTGCCGGCCTTGCGGGCTTCCGCCAACAACTCCGCTTCGACGCGGGCGCGGTAAAGCTCTTTCCCGTACAGCCCGATTAGATCAACTTCGCGCTGCAACGCCTTGTTGTCTTCGCGGGCCGCCTGGACCGCCTGCAAGAACTTGAGTTGCGCGGTTGCGTTGCCGTACGACGTGGCGAGCTTTTCAATCGCCGCCGTGACTTCCGGTGTCACCTTCACGTCGGCTTCGCGAGCCGCCGTCAGAAGCATTTGCGTCGCTTTCGCCTTTTCTTGTTCCGCCGTGGACAAGTGGACGGCGGCCGCTTCCGCAACAAGCAACTCTGTGCGCTTGCGGATTTGCTCAAGCTCTTTCGTGTATTTGTTGCTATCCGCCTTGTCGGGGTAGACGGGTTGCGGTGTGCCGGCGGGCCGGTCTAGTTCTGCATCTTGCGCCGTGTCTTGCCGTGCGTTGCGCGCCTTGGCCAACGCTTCCGCCGTCTCCATGACCTTTTGCGTTACCGCATCGGCTGCGCCTCCCATTTCGGCGATGTAGTCGCGGCCCATCGCTTTTGTGGCCTTATGCCACATGAAAGCGGCCTCGTCCGCCGCGCCTTCAAAGGGGCGGGCGAACTGGTGCACGTCGATAGCGTCAACGTCTATCTTAACGCCGGGTATCTTGTTCAATATCTCTGCGGTAGACCGGGCGAAGTCCCGCACGCTGACAAGAGCCGCATTTAGCACCTCAACGATGGCGTCGGGCAGCGCACCGAACGTGAGGGCGATGATCGCCGCGCTAGTGTAGGACACGGCCATAAGCGCCCCGATGGTGAGGTTAGTGAGTTTCTTTACGCCTCCCAGTAGCTTTTCGTTGGTGGCGTCGGCGTCGTCTTGGGCTTGCGCGAAGTGTTCGCGCAAAGCGTCGAAGGCGTCTCGCGCCTGCTTAGAGAACTCCGCGAACGCTTCCGCCGCGCCTTTCTTCAGGTTGATGTAGAAGCCGTCTGACACGTCGCGCAACGTGACGCCTTTGTCTGCCACGATGTCGATTTGATCGCCGAAACCCTTGGTTACGGCGGTGAATGCGACAAGCCCGGCGGTGATAGCCCCGAATACCAGCATGACAGGGGCGGTCGCGGTAGCAACGCCCAGCATAGCGATTGCAAAGGCCTCCACGGCCGCGACCATTGCCGGGGTGAAGACCAGCCCTAACGCCACGGCCGCAGTAACCGCACCGCGAACGAGGAAATCGACATTCTGCGCAATCGACTGGACGCCGGCGGCTAGCGATTGCGTAACGCCGTTGGCGTGGTCCGCCGTACCGATATACTCGGTTATGGCGGTTTTGAGGTTCGTGAAGCTCTCCGCAAGAGTTGTAGGTGCGCTATCGAAAGCCGCGTCCACCTTGGGCTTGATTTGCTCCAACGCCTCAATGATGTCTTTCGCGGTGATCTTACCCTTTTGCGCCATGTCCATGAGCACGGACCCGGACACCTTAAACTTTTCGATAAGCGCCTGTTGGATAACGCCCGCGTTTTCCATGATGCTGCGGAACTCGTCACCGTCCAACTTGCCCTTTTGCAGCGCTTGCGAAAACTGCAGCATTGCCGACGTTTGTTCCGTCGTGTTGGCGCCCCCGAGCTTGAGCGCCTTTGCAAACGTGGTTGTGACGCGCTCCGCAACAGCCATGTCTTGGCCCAGCTTGGACACAGAGATTGCGGTGCGGGTGTAGAGTTTTTCCGTCGCCTCAAGATCGCTTCGCGTCTCTACCGCCATCTGTGCGACGCGCGACGCGCTGGCGAGTTGGATGCCGTAAACGCTGTTGGTGGCGTCAATGGCGCGGGTTATGCGGGTCCAGGCGTCAGCGTACCCGAGCAGCGACACAACCCCGAGGCCGGCGCCGACGGACGCGAGAGCGGTGTTGATGCGAACCATCGTGTCAGCAACGGTCGAGTGCAGTTGCCGCCCAAACTGGGCGTAGCGGCTTTCGAGCGCGGCCAACCGGCTATCGGTCCCGCGCTGCATCGCGCCAAGCTGAAAATTGTACTGGTCGAGGTCCGCACGCAACCGCACTAGCAATTCTTCAACGACGATGGCCATTAACCAATCTCCTGCTTTCCGGTTCAACCGCCGGCCAGAGTACCAGAAACCGCGTAATAACCAGATTAGAAACCGCGTAGTCACCAGATTAGAAACAACGAATTTATCTATCGTGTCCGCAAAGCTACGGTGAGCGCGTAAACAATAGAGAAAACGGTAAACAGCGGTGCCTGACGGTATAAACCGAAACAAAAAGTAAAAACGAAAACAAAAACACGGTCAGCAACTCCTAGAAAAGACTAGGTGCTTGATATATAGATTAAATCTCAGCGGCGCCCTGGTTCTGATTGATCCGCCGATAACAACCAGATCAATCGGGGAAACAAAAATGTGGAAGTCGTATAAGTCAAAACTGTTCGGCGATACTATGTACTACATGATCGCCGACGGCGTTGAGTTGCGGGTTTACAAAACGGGGCGCAAGTGCCTCTGGTACGTCCAGACCGAAGAAGGCCCCGCCATCCGCGAATTTTTGGCGGAAGGGCGTACGCGGTCGCTGGTCAGCGCGAAAGCTGCTGCGCAGGCAAAGGCTGCTGCGCTGACCAGCGACCGCGCCTCATCGCCAGCACTTCACGAGTCGGCCCGACCGTAACAATGTTACATCAAGACACCGGGACGATCCAGTGATCCAGTCGCGATCCAGCCCGCTACCGGAAATCCCAACAAACACGGCAATTTTTCGTCGTTGGATCACTGGATCGCGCAAACCGCCAAAACGGCGCACTCAATGCGTTCCAATTAATCCGGCAGGGCGCAAACCCGAAACTTACTGAAACACCTACGCCGTTGTTACTAAAAATAAATTTCCTATATTTCAATGATCCAATGATCCACCTTGTAACGGAGGCTCTCAATTGCCCGTGTTTGTTGGCGTTTTGGCGGTACGGAACTGGATCACGGCCCATGATCCAGCCGTGATCCAACGATCCGTTACATTCCGGGTGCCAAGCCCTATCGGTGCAAGAAGTGAACGTCAGCCGAAAGACCGGGGGCGACGGGTGAGAGCTTCGGCTGGCCACTCGCGTCTAGCTCGGGACCGTTTTCGCCCCGCTCCCACGTCCAAGGACGCCTTTTGCCCGACCGACGCGGATTGTGCTTCGTGAAACCCAACGCGGTCATTGCGTCGTTCACGCGGTCGTGGTGCTTTTGGTACAATTCAGAGCCTAGGCACAGGTCTAGCGTTTTTACTTCCACCCAACCCGGCGACGTTCCACCGTATATTGGCTCCAGGATTTCACGCACCCGGCTAGTTGACGTTCGGGCGGTGAGCAGCTTTTGCAGCGCCGGCTTAACGTCGTCGGGCAAATCAAGAATGCCGTGTGAGCGCTCCAAAACGCACGCCTCTGCCCATAGCTGATCAATGTCGCGGCCCAGCGCCCGGAAATCTGTTTGCGGGGCCTCGATTGGCAGAAAGCGGCGGTTGCCGGTGGGGTCGGTAAGATACCGCTTGTCGTTCGTTGTGGCGATCAACACCCACTCGCGCGGCACGGTTTCGGCAAAGCGCGCGTAGGCTTGGCGGGCGCCGTCTTTCGTGCGCGTCACAAGCGCCTTGATGTGCTCGCGGCCCTTGGCAGACTTTAGGCCGCTCAACTCGGGTACTTCCACGATCCACGATCCGCGCAAGTTTTCAACAATTTGCTTGGCGTCCATTTCGAGGCTGAAATTCTCGTTACCCCAATGCTTCGCGAGCATCTGCACGAATGTGGATTTGCCGGAACCTTGCGCGCCCTCAAGCACAACCATGTAGTCGAATTTTTGGGCGGGCCGCCGGATGCGGCGCACAGCGGCGACCAAGAGCAGTGCGCCGGCGGCACGGTTCAACGGGGTGTCAGGTGCGCCCGCGTAGTCGATAAAAAGCCGTTCA
Source organism: Hyphomicrobiaceae bacterium (assembly GCA_040080145.1). Lineage (GTDB taxonomy): Bacteria > Pseudomonadota > Alphaproteobacteria > Rhizobiales > Hyphomicrobiaceae > JANXVY01. The sequence goes on along the minus strand of JBEBJA010000090.1, from coordinate 36,902 downwards.
GCGCGCGATTTGCCGTCCCATTGCAGCCCGTCCAGGTAGTCCCGCACCGGGTGGCGCTTGTTATTGTGCGCCTCTCGCAAAACAACGTCTTCATAGTGGGCTTTGGGTGTATGTAGACCCATGTCGAATGCATGCAGCCGCACCTCTCTCATGGCGTGGTCTGTCATTTCACCGTTGAGCCCGAAAGCGGGGGATGTGATGCAGTCGCGCCCTGCGAACTCATCATACCAAACGTCTGTGCCGGTGTGTTTCAGATGCTCACGGATGTTTTCGGTTGCTTTTGGAACGACGGTCACAACTTCCTCACCCGACCTTCTCTTACGTCTCGAAACTCTTGGCCACACGATAGCCCCGCCCGAGGCGACACGTTCGGGGGCGTCCGCTTTGTGTTCGGATTTGATGTCGGCGGCAAGTTCGCTCATGTCTTCAAAGTCGGCGGCGACGCTGCGAGCGCCCGCCGTGTTCTGTGCGTTCTTGAACGCGCTTCCGACTTCGTGGGCGCAATCGTCAAACCCGCATGGCGGCTCCATCCGCTCGCCATAGTGGTCCGCAATCAGTTCGTGCGCGGTGTCTTGGGTTAAGCCCCAGTCGCGCAACCGGGCGGCGGCCTTGTAGACGCACGTCCCGCGCTCGCCCTTCACGGCAACCGGGCGGTGTTGAAGCCAATCGATCGATCTCGCGATGTCGGCGGGGTGGTCCTGGTGTTCGGCTGCGACGGTCGCGCCCTTCACGGCGGTGGGGGCGCGAAGCAACTCAATGAGGCTTGCGGGTGCCATGGCCACGGTCGCGGCCACGTCCACGCTGTACGGCTTGCCTTCGAACGTGGAGCCGGGGCAAACGACGTACCCGCCGGCACCGCGCACGTTGATGTCGCCGCCAAGCGGTGCGTCCCGGTTCGTCACTTCGACGCCATCGGGCAACTTGAAAATGATGTGCTTGCCGCCTCGGGCGCTGCGGTGTTCGCGCGTCGGCGGCAAAGCGTGGTCCAGGTCCACGCGCAAAAGCGTCTCTTCGCCTAATTTGCCGTCCGCCACGTCAACGTCTAAAACGAGGTGCCCAACGCAACGCATACCCCAATTGCAATTGCGATACCGCGCGGCGAGTTTCTTAATCTCAACCGGGTATTTCGTGGCGACGGCTTTCCACGAGGCTTTGGAATAGAAACCGTCTTTCGTTCCCGGCCGCAACGGGAAGACATAAAAACCAAGGGCGGCCATTTCGAGTGCACCGCAAAGTGGAGGCGCAATAAGAGCAGAAACGGGTTGTGAACCGCTTGGGTTTTGTGTATCAATAGTCATAGCAAGATTTCCTATTCTTTGGTTCGACGTAAGCCTTGGCGGGTGCGCAGTCGAACTACCTGAGATTAAAGAGACCCCGGTCGCGCTAGACACGCAGCCGGGGTTGATTTTTATGAACTCATGCCGCCACTTGGCGTGAAGCCAGCCACGTCTCCAAGTCTTCGGAGCGCCATCCAACAAGCCGCCCGGCACCTAGTTTTATCGGTCGGGGAAAATCCCCCCGCGAAATGAGAAGGTAAAGAGTGCTTCGGGGAAATCCCAATTCGCGGCATACATCCGGCACACGGCTAAGAACTTTGAAACGCGGTGCCTCTAGAGGGGTATTCATTGGGCGCTCCATTGTGTTGTCCAACAATGTACACTAAGGCGAAAAGCCGCCGTGCGCGTCAAGCGGCACCAATTACAAATGCGTGCGCGGGAAAACCTATGTTGCATAAACGACAAAAGATAACACAAAGGCCGGGCCATTTATGACCCGACCCAAAAACTAAAAAGAAAAGCAGAGACTTAATTAAGCGGCGGCGTCCGCCAACACCAAAGCGTTACCGGCGCGCTCGATTACCCCGGACCCGATCAGAGTTGCCAACGCAACATGCGTCGTGGCCGGGCTTGATCCGATCATGGCGGCAAGCCCGCGAACGGTAGCCTTGACCGGCTCATCTGATGCCCGAACGAGGTTGACGATCTCCGCCCGCGCCTTCATTGCCGCCGGACTGTCCGGGGCCTGTTTCTTCAGGCGTTCGGGCGCGTTTTCGACGGCTTCACACGCAACCGGCAAAACATCCGGCAAGAGCGCGGGAGCACCCTGCTTTCTCGCCAACGGGCGACCTTGCCCAGCGCCAGCGGCAAGCAAGCCCAGCGCGGCGGCTAATTCAAGGAACAGTGCCGTCCCGAGGCTCAACCACGGTGCCACTTGATCGGGCGTTACCGACAATCCGAGCGCTTTGGCGTAAGTTGCGAGAGCAGCGGACTGCGGATCAGGGGCTTTCGGTGCCGAACCGCCAAGCCTTGCGTCCACTGCGGCGATGGCGGCAACTAACCGGCCGCGATCTTCCGAGCGTGCGGCTTCCGCCATCAATCCCGCGATCTCGCCGCAGAGCCGTGCGGCAGGCTTGCTGGCATCCGGGCCGCAGACTTCGCCACGTAGCCCAGCGCGCCGCTGTTCAATAAGCGGCTGCAGCTCCGCTACCGAGCGCGCATGAGCGCTTCCCGCCAGTTCGTCGACGAGCCGCGTCCGCTCAACATGGTCGCGAGCATAAGCATTGGCATCCGCAGCCCGCGCACCGGTCAGATCGGCCCGCCCGGTACTTGCCGCGCCGATAGCGGCAACAACGGAAAAGCTGACGGCAGACACCCAAAGCGCGACGCAAGCGAGCGCTCGGACGACCTGCCATCGGCGAACAGCCACCACGGCGCACGCCGGCAAAGACGCCGCCAAGAGTGTTGCCGCGAGTGCTGCGCCCGACAGAATTGAGGCTAGCCAGGGCGAGTGGGCCGAACCCATATCGTGTGCCATTATTACGTTTGCCGCGCCGGAAGCCGCAATGGCGGCCACAGCCCCAACGAAAGCGAGCGCTTCGGCTGAAAATAAAGTTGAGAGTGAAATTGTCAAAGCGGTCGAACGGGTTGCGGTTCGGCTTTCGATTTCAGGGACAACCGGCGCAGGCGCATAGCCTTGCAGGGCGCAAGAAACGCCCGTATTCGTGGACTTCATGGTGGGCTCCGACTGATATTCGGGGTTCGCACAGAAGCCGCTTCGCCCTTGCCGGGGCGGGCGGCTTCGCCTTTTGAGGTACACCCATAATCTCATGATTTGATGAACAAATCCAATGCGTTAAGCGTTGCATAGACTCCCGCCGAATAGTGCTCAGAGGTATGGGGCTGTGGTGATCACCAGCTTTCGAGTTGAAGCGACGCATGAAAGCGTCATGGCGGCGTCATTGACCCAAACCTTTTCAACGTGGATGCCATCGGTGTCAGTCACGGTTGTATACGGATATTCTGCGCTTATTGCGTTCCGAATAACCCGGAGCGCGACAAGACACTTCACGAAGTCATAGGTTTCTTCTCGCGCTTGCGCAGCCCCTTGTGGCGGGTAGCGTCCGCCTCGCACCATTCGAGTAAGCTGCTGCGGTGTGTACGTTTTCACGGGCGGCTTAAGCGTCGCAGTTCCGGGCCCCTTTTCCACAGTCGCTTGCCATCCGGTCGGTGCTGTAGCCGCCACCGGTGGTGATACTGCCGCTTGCGGCCGCGCTACCGGTGGTAGCTCCACCTTTGGCGCGACAACCGCAATAGCTATGAACGATCCCACCGCGAAAAGAGCAGCCCGCCCCCGTGTGCGAAACGGCGGAAAGGGGTATATGCACGCCAACACCCCAACGAGAAATGCATACACAAGCATTTGCGCCATCGCCGCCATGCCACCCTCCAACGTGTTCAGTCAGCGGACGGTCACACGCGCTCACGAGTCGAACAAGCCGCCCCGAAAGCGGCCCGGTGGATAAGTTGCATCGACTCAACGAGGCCCGCGTAGCATCGCGGTAGCATTTCGACGTGTCTGTGGTCGGAGTATCACACCCAAACAGGCGAGCAATTTCGCTCTATATAGCCTGTATTCATTGGGGAAAGAGATTGGCGCACCCGAAGAGATTCGAACTCCTGACCCTCAGATTCGTAGTCTGATGCTCTATCCAGCTGAGCTACGGGTGCACGCGAGGTGGCAGTACTAACCAGTCATTCGCGCCAACGCAAGAGCGAACATGCATCACGCCATTGCGCCGCACATACTCTCCCAAATCCGGATTTTATCATCAATGCCCGAGCGCCCGATCAGGAATTTCGAGCCTGAAGGCGGCCCCCTTCGCGGTGTCTAACAGCCGCAACGATCCGCCATGGGCCGTCGCAAGTTCCGCTGAAATGGCAAGCCCCAGACCGGACCCTCCCTTGCGGTTGGAACTCTGAAACGCTTGAAACAGATTGGCGCGCGCCCGCGGCGGCACACCTGGCCCGGTATCGGAAACATCGACAACAACCCGCCGGTTCTCACGCCACGCCTTCACTTTGATGACGCCAGCTTTGCGCTTCCCGGTGCCCTGACCCGAACCGCCCTGACCCAAATCGGTCTCGGCTTGGCTTTCGAGCGCCTGCACCGCATTGCGCACGAGATTGGAGATGATGCGATACAGCGGCTCCGGGTCCGCATCAATCCGGAGCTTATCGTCAAATTCAAGCACCCAGTCGATTGCCCCCTCGCGCGGCAAACCCAGGCCGTCGCCGACCTCCTCGACCAGCGGATGAAGCAAAATCAATTCGCGGCGCGGCTGGTTTTCCTCAGTTTTGCCATAGCGCAGCGTGTCGTTGCAAAAGTTGATCGCACGATCGAGCGACGCAATGATCTTCGGCGCGAACCGCTGCACCGTCGGATCTGGCAGCGACGTGAGCCGGTCCGAAATAACCTGCGCCGACGACAGCATATTGCGCAAATCATGATTGATCTTGCTGACGGCCAGCCCTAACTGCGCCAAGCGCGACTTCTGAGCAAGCAACTGCGACAACTGCCGCTGCATCTGCTCAAGCTCCCGCTCTGCAGTGCCCACCTCGTCCCAACGCGCCGACGGTACGATAATCCTTCCGGCATCCTCAGGGTTCTGGCTGAACGACTGCATATTGCGCGACAACCGCAGGATCGGCCGCACGACGAGATAATACAGTGACAGATAAACAAGCCCGGCCGACATCAGCGAAATCATCAATGACAGCCAGAACACATTGCGGCTTTGCGCCCACATCGCAGCCTTGAGCGGTGCCTCCGGCATCACTATCTCGATGAGGTCGTCGGGGTCGTCGCCAATCTTGCCCAGCACGCGGATCGTGCGGCCCTCGCGCGCAAACAGCTCCCCGAGCGTGTCTCCATACAAGCGCACCTGCGCGATCAGATTGGATACAAAACCCGACGGCGACTGCCGGAGATCGTAATGCTGGTCAATCTTCATATCGTTGTCGACCGGCAACACGAGCCGCCGCTGGCCGTGATGCCGCGACGCCACCGCCTTCACCTGGGCCGTCCGCAGCAACTCTGCCCGCAGCGATGACGGCACAGTTCCGCCGGGATACCCTTCAGCAGCAAGCGCGGCCAGTTGTGCTGCGGTCAAACGCTCTTCCAGCCACGTCTGCCGGAACGTCGCAAGCGTCGGCACGAAGATCGCCAATTCTGCAGTCATGACAAAAACAGCGGTCAGCAGCAGCAGGCGCATCGGAAGAGCAAACAAGAACGCAGGCACTCTTGCGGAAAGCCACCCAAAGGACGACGCACCGGCAGATGCCGACTTCAGCGCATACTGCACCGCTTGCGGATCAAACAGCGGCGACGGACGCTCGCCCGCCCGGCGCTTACCGTCATTGTCCGCTTCGTGCGTCACCCTGCTTCAACCTTGTCTCGAAATCCTGCAACCATACTATCCTAGTTTGGTGAGAAATTTGACCCACCGGCGGCTGAGTGCATTTCCAACCGCCCCAGCCGACCGCTGCGATGAAACTTTCACGCTGATGTCCCCGACGGATGGGAACGGCATAATGACTTCGCTCATGTCGTCCAAAGAAAGGTTTTTGGAAATCGCCAGCGCCCAAACTCCAATAAGTTCACTCGCTGATCGGGAGACGATCCCCGCACCGATTATTTTGCCGGTGCGATCTGCGATCACCTTGATATGGCCCGTAGGCATCCGGTTTGCCAGAGCCCGCGCGTTCTCTCGCAACGGCCAGCGGAACACTTGGATTGACGAATAGGCTCTGCGTGCGTCAGCTTCCGATAGTCCAACAGCCGCCAGCTCAGGATCGGTATGCATCGAGGACGGAATAAGCCGCGGATTGACCGGCTTGGGGGACCTGAACAACAGCGTACTGACGAGCAGCCGGGCATGATATTCCGCCCGCTGTGTTGAATACGGCAGTCCGGTTACATCGCCCAGCGCAAACACACGCCGGTTGCTCGTCCGCAGGAATTTGTTGACTGTGATGCCGTGCTCCGTGACGGCAATTTTCGCCGCCTCCAGCCCGATATCGGTCATCACGGGCTGCCGGCCGCACGTCAGCAACAGATGCGACCCCTCGATTTTCGAACGCTTACCCTCGACCACAACATCAAACCGCATCCGCTCGGCCGCACCCTCAACCTTCGCAAGCGTGCCTTGCTCAAGGATCACGACACCCTCGGCCGCCAATCGCGCTTTAACCACCGATGCAAGCTCGGAGTCGAACCGCTGCAAAACCATGGCCCGCTCAATGACCGTCACCCGCGACCCCAACCGCCGGTAGGCCTGCGCGTATTCAACGCCCGTCGCTCCCCCGCCCAAAATGATGAGGTGATCGACTGCGCCGCGCGCAGTCAGGATCGTATCCGTCGTGTGGTACGCGATATTCGCCAACCCCGGAATTGCCGGCATCACCGGCGACGAACCGGTTGCGACCACAAAACGCCGCGCGGTGATTTTGTGCTCACCCGCAACCACCGTCTTCGCGTCGATAAAGCGTCCAGCGGCTTGGATAACCCGCACGCCCAGCCCAGTCATCCGCTCCACCGAAGCGTTCGGCGCGCTCTGTTCCATGATCTCAGAAATTTGCGCCTGCACCGCGGCCCGGTCGACGCTCGGCTCGAATGGCGCAATCCCAAATGGCCCGGCGCTTCTGAACGCATGCGCCCGGTCGGCAGATCCAAGCAAGGCAGTAACAGGCATTGACCCATAATTGAGCGAAGTCCCGCCCATCTTGTGCTTCTCGATCAAAATGACGTTCTGCCCATACGCCGCTGCACTGGCAGCCAGCGCAAGCCCCCCCGGACCCGCGCCCAAAATGCACAGATCGGTCACGATGGTCTCCCGATCTACGGGACTGACACCAGCGCTCACCGCCGGATTGGACTTCAGCATAGTGAAAGCTCCCTGAGACGAGTCCTGCCGGGCAAACATACTCTGCCGGCGGCCACCATCACTTTCGAAAGGCAAGACGCAAGATACCTAGATTAAACGCTGCAGTGACTACGGCTTGGAGACGGCTCTGAACCGCTCCCTGACGCGCCGCGCTGCGTCGAGAATTGCCGGTATCAACGCGAGAATCGCTAAAGCGAGAAAGGCCCCCAGCATCTCCTTCGTCAAGAGGGAACCCACATTGAGATCGTAGGCGCAAACCGTCGACTCGGCGGGTGGCGCCGCGAGGCATTGCGAATACAGCGCATTTTGCGCCTTGATAGCCTCCCCCAAACCCGCGCCTGCTGTGGACAAAGCGATCCGCGACGGCAATAGACCCAGAAACGTGCCAGTCACAAACGTCGAAAACGACACGCCGATGAGGCTCGGCACCACATTGAGCGCGGCAAACGGAAGCCCCGGCGTCAACCGCAAGAACATCATGTAGCCAAGCCCATGACGTTGAAAGCCGGTCCGCAGCTTCGCCAACATTGGGCTGGGAAACGCCGCCATCCGCCGACCAAACGCCGTCCTGACAAGCAAATACGTCACAATGGCCGCCAGCATGGACGCAAACAGCGACAACGGAATTCCAATACCTGCCCCAAACAACAACCCGCTTGCCACCACCAGCAGCGGACTTCCCGGCAGGATCAGCGCCCCCAACAGGGCATATGCGCCGATGTATAGCAGCGCTGCTTGCCCTGTATTTCCAGCAACATAAGCCTTGAGCGCGTCATAGTTGAGCCCGACCGTCTTCAGTGTCGCCACCTCAGAAACGGCCTCAAAAGCAAACCAGAGCCCCGCCATCACGCCCAATCCGGTCACCGCGCCGAGCGGATATGCCCAAACAGGAAGGTTCGGCAGCAGCCTGCGAGCCAAGCCCGGCCTTTGATTGTTAGGAGGTGGTTCCAGGCTCATTGCTATGTTGCATCGTCCATGACAAGCGAATCGCCCGAGGTACCATATTCGACCAGTCGCGAATTGACTTTGGCATCAAGCCCCCCTATACCCGCGTTTCTTCTATGATCATGGCGTTTATAAGGGGCCGTTTAGCCCGGCTTGGCCTGTGATCGAAGGTATTTTAGGTCAGGTCACGCGACAGCTGTACGCGCAACGATGCGCGGTCTCAAGCTCAACGGGGCACAGCTGTCAAAGCACGGAGACGATCGTGAAACGTACGTATCAACCAAGCCGCCTCGTGCGCAAGCGCCGCCACGGCTTCCGCAAGCGTATGCAGACGCCAGGTGGCATCCGCGTTCTTGCCCGCCGTCGCGCCAAAGGCCGTAAACGCCTCTCGGCCTGAGGTCGTTCGTTCGTACGAGCCGGAAACCGCGGAGACCATACTGTTACCGTGGAACCCAAGGTCGAACGCGAGCGGAAGCGAAAGCCGATGAGTCGAACGGCTGAAACTCAGACGTTCCACACGCTCAAAAAGCGAGCAGAATTCCAGCGTGTCCGCGGTGGCGGGCGCGCAACGGCGGCTGCCTTCGTTTTGGAAGGCAAGCCTCGACCTGAAGTGGGTCTGACCCTTCCTACGACATCCGATTCCGGCACCACCGAGTCTGAGTTTGTTAAGTCAGGATCGCGAAAGCCTACTGTCAAAGTGTTTGACGGACCCCGCTTTGGGTTCACCATCACCAAAAAGATTGGCAACGCTGTCGTCCGCAACAGGATCCGCAGACGACTTCGTGCAGCGCTCGTCGAACTCTCGCCTCTCGCCGCGCGTTCAGATACGGATTACGTTCTGGTCGCACGCCTTCCCGCCACCAGCCAGTCCTTCGCAACGCTGGTCGCCGATCTGAAAGCGGCGTTCGAACGGGTTCACTCACAAAGCCCAAAATCTTTGAATTCGAAAAATCCGGGCCCGAAATCCTCAAAGTCCCCCTCTGCCCGCCAAAAGGGTGTGACAGAAGAGTTATCGCGTCCGTCCCCCAGATCTGCGACAAGCACGCAACAATCAAAGTCCAGCCGAGACTGATATGAAGAACCGCCAGCCTGAAAATCAAAACAACATTTGGATGGCACTCCTGCTGTCCATGGCCGTATTTCTGTCTTGGCAGTACTTCTATGCCGAGCCACGGATGCGCGAGGAGCGTGAGCGCCAGCGCGTTGAAAAGCTCGCCAAAGCAGACGCCGAAAAGGCCGCCACCAGCGCAGCCGGCACCGTGATCGCCCCGACAACCGGCAATCCGTCCGAGACAACGCGCACCAGCGTCGTCCGCGCCGCAAGCCGCGACGCAGCCATTGCGTTGAGCCCCCGCATTCCAGTCGACACCCCGTCGCTCAAAGGCACCATTGGCCTCAAAGGCGGACGCATCGACGACCTCTCGCTCGTGAAGTTCCACGAAAAGGTCGACCCCAAGAGCCCGAACATCGTCCTGTTCGAACCAACGGAATCGCCACAGGCCTATTTCGCCGATTACGGCTGGACCAACGAAAGCCCAACCAAAATCCCGCTGCCCGATAGCCAAACGATCTGGACCAGCCAGGGTCCTCAATCCCTGACAACCACCACGCCCGTCGTCCTGACCTGGGACAACGGCCAGGGCTTGGCCTTCAAACGCACCATCTCCGTTGACGCCGACTACATGTTCAAGATCACCGACGAGGTCGAAAACAAGTCCGCCGCCCCCGTTGCCCTGAAACCCTATGGCCGCATCTTCCGCGACTCCAAAACCAGCACCGATGCCAACTATGTCCTCCACGAAGGCCTTGTGGGTTACGTCGGGGAAGCAGGCCTCCAGGAACTGGCCTACGACACGTTCGCCAAAGAAGACGCCAAGCACACCGGCATCCGCAAAGCCTTCAAGGATCAAACCGGCGGCTGGTTTGGCATCACCGACAAATACTGGGCAGCAGCTCTCGTCCCCAACCAGACTGGCAAATACACCGCCATCTTCTCAGTCGATCAAAAGCGCAGTGCCACCGAAACCCACCAGTTCGAAACCCGCTTCGAATACCCAGCCGTAACGGTTGCACCAGGCGCCAAGGGTGAAAGCGTAAGCCAGCTCTATGCCGGTGCCAAACAGGTCAGCTTGATCGAGCAGTACGAAGACAAGCTCGGCATCAAAAAGTTCAATCTGATGATCGATTGGGGATGGTTCTATTTCATCACCAAGCCGCTGTTCCACATCATGGAAAGCATCAACAAGTACACGCACAACTTCGGCGTGACGATCATCGCGATCACGTTCCTGCTGAAGGGCCTGTTCTTCCCGCTCGCCAACAAGTCGTATGAATCGATGGCGAAGATGAAGAAGCTTCAGCCTGAAATGGAAAAGCTGAAAGAGCGGTTCAAAGACGACAAGGAGCGCCAGTCGAAAGAACTTATGGCGCTTTACCAGAAGGAAAAGATCAATCCGCTTGCGGGCTGCTTGCCGGTACTGCTGCAGATCCCCGTATTCTTCGGCCTCTACAAGGTCTTGTACGGCACGATCGACATGCGCCACGCCCCCTTCTTCGGCTGGATCAAAGACTTGTCCGCGCCCGACCCGACCACGATGTTCAACTTGTTTGGCCTGCTGCCCTTCGACGTGCCGCAGTTCCTGTTGATCGGCGTCTGGCCGCTCATCATGGGCATCACCATGTGGCTGCAGATGCAGATGAACCCCCCGCAGCCCGACCCGATCCAGCAACAGGTCTTCGCCTGGATGCCCATCATCTTCACGTTCATGATGGCAAGTTTCCCGGCCGGTCTCGTCATCTATTGGGCCGTCAACAACACGCTGACGATCGCCCAGCAGACGATCATCAACAAACGCCTTGGTGTCGAGATTCACATCAAGGAAAATCTCGTGAAACAGTGGGGCGACATCAAAGGTTTCTTCAACGGCCTTCGCGGCGTCGAAACCAAGCCCAAGGCTACTGACAAACCCAAATCCGGCGAAAAGGCCAAACCTTGACACAGGAAGCCGTGACCGGTCAGACCGACTTCTCGCCCGAACTATTGGCTGCGGGCGAGAGGCTGGCGGTCCGCCCGTGGACCTTTGTCAAAAGCGTCGTCGGCCTCGATCACCTGCCCGAAGCCAACCGCATCGAAATTGCCTTCGCCGGCCGCTCGAACGTCGGCAAATCGAGCCTGCTCAACGCGCTCATCGCCAACAAGGGCTTGGCGCGCACCTCGAACACGCCCGGCCGCACGCAGGAACTCAACTACTTCCGCCCAGATAACGGCGACATGTACCTCGTCGATATGCCGGGCTACGGCTTCGCCAAGGCCCCCAAGGGCAAGGTCGACGCTTGGACCGCGCTGGTCCAGGATTACCTCAAAGGCCGTCAAAACCTCGCCCGCGTCTTCCTGTTGATCGACAGCCGCCACGGCATCAAACCGGTCGACGAAACCATCATGGCGATGCTCGACACCGCCGCAGTGTCCTACCAGATCGTGCTCACCAAGGCGGACAAGCTCAACCCTTACGAATTGGCCGATATTCTCGCAGCGACCAGCACCCTCGCCAGCAAACACCCAGCGTCCTACCCAGTGACGCTGGCGACCTCATCCGAAGTCGGCTCCGGCATCGCGCAACTCCGCGCCCAAATGGCCATGATCCTCGACGAACGCGGCAAACCCGTCCGCTAACCCACTCCCTACTCCCTACTTCAAAACCTTCATCAACGCCGCAATCGCCGGGTCGAGCAACGGCAACCCGTACTTGGCAATCAGCCCGCCAATAGCGGCAATCACGATCCATCCGGCAAGCCGGACGAACCCGCGCCCAAAGTTCTTCCCAACCCGCACATTGATGATCTGCTCAGGCAACACCGTGACAATCGCTGGCCCCTCCACCGAAGGCGTCCGCGCCGACACAACCAGCTGCAAGCGTCGGCGACCCGATTTAAGCGGCGTCACCGTCCACCGCCAGCTCACGGAGTCGCTTGTTCCAAACCCGGCGTCAATCTCGGCCCACTGCGTCTCGGGCGCGACCGGATCGATCACAAACTGCCCGTCCAGAGCACGCAACTTGACAGAGAGGCATCCCGCCTCAACCCCGTAGTCTGTCTCCTCGGACAACCCGTCCAGAAGCGCAAGAAGCTCGGCTTTGGTCAACGCCACATCGACCGAAGACGCCACATGTGCCCGCATCTTGCGCGGAATGCTTTCACCCATATGCCCAGCAGAGGACTTGCCCGATGACTTACGCCGCCGCACCCGGGGAGCAGGCTGCTCAGGAGCCGCCAGACCGGCCTCAGGCATCGGCAGCATGACTGGCAATTGCGGAGGGGATGCGTGCTGGCCATACTCTGCAGGTCCCTCGCCAGCTTCGGCCCAGTCTTGCACTGGCTCCTGATGCGGCCACGACGGTTCGTAGTTCAACGGCTCGCCGCCAACCCCATAGTTCGAGCGCTGGTCGTCGGCTTGGACATACCCATGGCCGTTTGTAACCGCGTCCGCAGGCCATGACGGAGGTGGTGGGAAATGGTTGCGAAAATCCGGCTCCCCCCGTCCATCAAGCCGCTGATGGCCGTGTTCATGGGCCTGCTCATATCCGCCAGTCTGCTGGCGGTGCCGGTCAGCTTCCGGCCAGCCCGGATGCGGTTCGTGAAACGCGCCGTGGGGCCCACGCGGCTCCCAGTCTGGCGCGACCTGCGGCAATGGCGGTGGTGGCGGCGAACTCGCATGGCCCATATCGAAACCCGGGGCCAGCGCAGGCGGCGGCAGCAACCGCGCCTCCTCCGCCGCGCGATAGGCGTTGTCTTGCTGCTCTTTCCAGGCTGGGGCAACGGGTGCCGGCCACCGCGACCCCGGCGATGGCTGAACAGGTGGTGGCCCATACCGGCCAGGCGTTGGCGGCGGGATCGCAGCAAGCGGCGGCAACATCGGCGGCAGCGGCATCGGCAGGTGCGGAGCATCCTGCGCTGACGGCGCATACCGGTCAGCGCCAGCATAATCTGTCACGCCAGCATGTGGCGCATCTTCGTAGGCCTGATCGTACGATATTGCCGCGTCTGCTGGCTGAAACGCAGCAGCGTCTTCGGCCGCGCGGTATCGCTCCGCCTCAATCTCCGCTTGCACCGCATCAAAATCGACCACGGCCACTTTCTTCGCCGCGCCGAAGGCCTCGGACGTGCGCACCTCGGGTGGCCACGCGGAATGCACGACGGACATTTCGGCAACCGGCTCCGGTTGAACTGCGGCCACTGGCTCCGCCTTGGGTGCTGCAACTGGCTCAGGCCCCCTTGCAACCTCGACGGCTGGTACAACGACCGGCTCAAGTCGCGGCGCAACAGCCGGCATTCCCGGCGCCGCGCGCGTCTGAACCCGAGCCCGTGCCGTCGCCAGAATGTCCTCGGCCTCCGGTTTCCCCGCAACCGGCGTCGCGACGGCAGGCCTGCCTTGGGCCGGCGGCGGCGTCACAGCCAGCGCCCTCTGCAAGGCCTTGATCGCCTCTTCAAACGTCAGCCCCTGTGACCGCAGCATATGCGCTGCCGACGACCGGCCATCCCCAACGATTGCCGCCAGAACAATCGCGCCGTTGATCTCGCGCCGCCGTCCCTGGCTTGCCGCCGCAGCAGCGGCCTCCAAAATACGCTTGAGGTCGCTCGCCAGCGCAATATTGTTGGCGTCCCCCCCGCCGGTTAGGCCGCCGAGATACAGCGACACATCGGCTTTCAGCAGCGCCAGATCCACATGACTGGCCGCCAGCACCTGCGCCGCGTCGTCGTCCTCGGTCAGCGCCAGCAAGAGATGCTCGAGCGCAACTTCCCCATGCAGCTGGGCCTGCGCATAATCGGCAGCCCGCGCGAGTGTCGCACCCAACCCCTGCGACATCGGGATTCGTCTCAGTTCTTCGGCGAAGCCCGCCATAAACGCGTCTCTCCAATAATTTCGGCGAATCCCTCCCTAGAATACGCCAGCCGGCGCGCCAAAACAGGGTCCCCCAAGCAACAGCCTACTTCCAAATTATGTGTGAATTCCGTTGTGAGACCCCGCCGGGGCGATATAACTCGCTCCGGCCCTGACCAACGACGGCAAAGCGCAATGTCCATCGCTGCGGCCGTCCGAGTGTCGATCGGCGAGGGCGCTAATTGCCGCGACAAGACCAAAGGAGATGAAACGGTGAAAAACGACAAGGATCAAAGCCCGATTAATGGCCAGCCCCAAGAGGTTTCGGCCCACGTACAGGCCCGCATCCTTGCCGAAGCACTCCCCCATCTCATTCGCTACGACGAACAGACCGTCGTCATCAAGTTCGGCGGCAACGCGATGGGCGATGAAGCCCTCTCGGACGCATTCGCCCAAGACATTGTTTACCTGAAGCAATCCGGCGTCAACCCAATCGTCGTCCACGGCGGCGGCCCCCAGATCGCGGCCATGCTCAAGAAGCTCGAGATCAAATCCGATTTCGTGCAAGGGCTCCGCGTCACCGACAAGCCGACCGTCGAAGTCGTCGAGATGGTCCTGGCCGGTGCCATCAACAAACAGATCGTCTCGGCCATCAACCGCCAGGGCGGCAAAGCGGTCGGCATCTGCGGCAAAGACGCCAACCTGATGCTCGCCAAGCGCATCACCCATCTGCCCGACCCCGATTCAAACCTCCTCAAAGCCATCGACATCGGCTACGTCGGCGACCCGGTCGAGGTGAACCCCCACATCGTTGACGTGCTTTCAAAATCGGACTTGATCCCGGTCATCGCCCCCGTCGCCATGAGCCGCGAAGGCGACACCCTTAACGTCAACGCCGACACCTTTGCCAGCGCCCTTGCCGCCCGCATGAAAGCCAAGCGGCTGCTGCTCCTCACCGACGTTGAAGGCGTCCTCGACAAAGACAAAAGGCTCCTCAAGCGCTTGACCGTCGAAGAAGCCCGCGCCCTCATCAAAAACGGCACCATCACCGGCGGCATGATCCCCAAGATCGAAGGCTGCATCGAGGTCGTCGAAGCCGGCGTCGAAGCCGTCGTCATCATCGACGGCCGCGTCCCCCATTGCGTCCTGCTCGAACTCTTCACCGAACACGGTGTCGGCACCCTCGTCGGCCACAAAATCAAACCCACCAAGAAATCAGCCTGAACATGGCGCTGCCACCCAAAGCCATGCTTCTAGCCGACAGCGCAGCTGGCCGAAGCGCCGAAGAGGCGCCGGCGCGAGCGCCGGACTCGAACCTTCCGGCCTCCTTCAGGCCGCAAGGTTCGCAACAAAAGAGCGCCTTCGATCACGTCGACACTTGGGTCTTCGACCTCGACAACACGCTCTACCCGTCCGAGTGCAACCTGTTCGCCCAGGTCGACCAGCGCATGGGCGCGTTCGTCGCCAAGTACTTGGGCGTCCCCGAGCCCTACGCCCGCCACCTGCAAAAGGCCTATTACCGCCAGTTCGGCACCACGTTGTCGGGCCTGATGCGCATCCACAAAATGGACCCCAAAGCCTTCCTCGACTACGTCCACGACATCGACTTGAGCGTCGTCCCGCCCTCGCCCGAATTGCGCGCCTCGATCCAAGCCCTGCCCGGCCGCAAGCTCATCTTCACCAACGGCACCACCGGCCACGCCGAGCGCGTCGCCGAAAAGATCGGCATCCTCGACCTGTTCGACGGCATCTGCGATATCGTCGCCTGCGACTACCAGCCCAAACCCGGGGCCGACGCCTTCGCGACCTTCGTCAAACGCCACGGCGTCACGTCAAACCGGGCCGCCATGTTCGAAGACATGCCGCAAAACCTCGAAATCCCCCACGCCCTCGGCATGACCACGGTCCTGATCCGCTCGACCTACATCGACCACCCAGCCCAAGCCAAAGCACGATCCTGGTCCACCCCCCCAGACCACATCCACCACATCGCCGACGACCTGACTGAGTTCCTGACAGGCATAAAACCTTCCGCATAACAGTCGTCATCCAGGCGTTGGCCGGGACCCAAGCAAGCCCATTGGTCTCAAGCCCAGCCCACATCCGGGTGACCAAACACCAATCCCCCCGCAGCCTCTCGGCTCGGAGCAATAAAAGTGAGGGTGACGGATCAGAACCTGGGTTTCCCCAGCGGTCTCGCCATTTGAGTTTACGGAGATGTGGACCGATGCCAGCCAAATACCGCGCGTGGGGTTGCCTCGCCGCATGGCGATCTTTCAGATCGACGCGGCCACGCGCAAGCATAGAGACGGCAAGCCCTGATCCGTGTTTCGCGAAGCGGCTGAGACGGCCTGCCGAGCCATCTTAACCCGGCAGTTGCAAACCAAATTGCTGCACGCAAAGCCCCGGCCAGCTGATGGGTTGCGGGACTCCTCGCAAAACCCCTATCTCCCAGTAAAACCAGCTCTAGAACCAGCCCTCGTGAGATAAGGTAATCCCACCCTCTCACACACCGAACCCTGCGGGGATAAGTATTTGACGGCAACAGGTGCCCTCCCTTACGCGCAGCGTAGGGAGCAAAGCGACCCGGCGCGAGCGCCGCCCGCCGGAGCGCGACGAGCGCGTGAGGCACAAAGAAAGCGCTAAGCGCTGCCGCTCTTACCGCGTCGGCACCGGATGCTCGCCGCGATAATCATAGAACCCGCGCTGCGTCTTACGGCCAAGCCAGCCCGCCTCGACATACTTCACCAGCAGCGGGCACGGACGGTACTTGCTGTCCGACAAGCCCTCATACAGCACTTGCATCACCGACAGACACGTATCCAGGCCGATGAAATCGGCGAGCTCCAGCGGCCCCATGGGATGATGCGCGCCAAGCTTCATCGCCTTGTCGATGCCATCGACCGTGCCGACGCCTTCATACAGCGTGTAAACCGCCTCATTGATCATAGGCAATAGAATGCGGTTGACGATAAAGGCCGGAAAATCTTCGCTGACCGCAATCGTCTTACCAAGGCTCTCGACGAACTTACGCGATGCCTGGAACGTCTCGTCTTCGGTGGCGATCCCCCGGATCAGCTCGACCAGTTCCATTACCGGAACCGGGTTCATGAAATGCATCCCGATAAATCGCTCGGGCCGGTCGGTAATCGAAGCAAGGCGCGTAATCGAAATTGACGACGTATTGGACGCCAGCATCGCTTCCGGTTTGAGCTTGGGACAAAGATCCTGGAAAATCTTCCGTTTGATCGCTTCTTCTTCGGTGGCCGATTCGATTACCAGATCGCACTGCCCAAGTGACTCGAAATTCGGCGCGAATGAAATGCGCTTGATCGCGGCCTTCGCATCGGCCTCCTTCAACAGACCCTTACTGATCTGCCGCCCCATATTGCGCTCGGTCAGCGCAACGCTCTTCTCGAACGCTTCCTTCTTGAGATCGTTGATCGCGACGCTGTAACCCGCCAGCGCAATAACGTGTGCGATCCCGGTTCCCATCTGCCCGGCACCGATGACGCCGACCGACTTGATTGAAACGGGCACGCCATCGAACTTCTTGGCACCGGCTTTAGTTCGACCGTCAGATTTCACAGCAGCGTCCATTGAATGATGCCTTTTACAATCGGCGGCGAAACAAATCAGGTAAAGTATGGCGCGGATCGCCGAAGAAATCCGCTCGCATTAAGTATCAACCGCGCTTCAGCTCTGCCTCAAGTTCAGGCAGCGCAGAAAAGAGGTCAGCGACAAGTCCGTAATCGGCAACCTGGAAGATCGGTGCATCGCCATCCTTGTTGATCGCAACGATAACTTTGCTGTCTTTCATCCCGGCCAAATGCTGGATCGCACCCGAGATACCAACCGCGATATACAGGTCCGGCGCTACGATCTTGCCGGTTTGCCCGACCTGCCAATCGTTCGGCACGAAGCCGGCATCGACCGCCGCGCGCGAGGCCCCCATCGCCGCGCCCAGTTTGTCGGCGATCGGCTCGATGAACTTGGTGAAATTCTCGCCGTTCCCCATGCCGCGTCCGCCGGAGATGATGATCTTGGCCGCCGTCAATTCAGGCCGGTCCGATTTCGTCAGTTGCGCACCACCAAATTCCGACGTCCCCACGGCCGCCAGTCCAGCAACCGCCTCAATCGCAGCCGATCCGCCCTCGGGAGCCGCCACGAACGCCGCCGTCCGCACGGTGATGACCTTCTTGGCGTCGCTCGACTGTACCGTTTGAATTGCGTTCCCGGCATAAATTGGCCGGTCAAATGTATCAGGCGAGCGGACCGCGATGATGTCCGACACCTGCATCACATCCAGCAGTGCGGCAACGCGCGGCATGACATTCTTTCCGCCTGTCGTTCCCGCAGCGACAACCGCATCGTAATTGCCCATCAACGACACGATCAGCGGCGCGATTTCCTCAGCCAGCCCATGCCCATATTGCGGCGCATCAGCAACCAGCACCTTGGCAACGCCTGCAAGTTTCGCCGCAGCGTCGGCCGCAGCTTTGCACTCATGCCCGGCAATGAGGATATGAACATCCCCGCCAAGCGCCTTGGCCGCCGTCAAAGCCTTGGCCGTCGCGCTTCCAAGCGTCGCGTTGGTATGATCGGCAAACAGAAGAACGGCCATTAGAGTACCCCCGCGTCGGTCTTGAGTTTAGCGACCAGTTCGGCAACGCTGCCGACCTTGATTCCAGCTTTGCGCGTGGCCGGCTCAGCCGTGGTCACCACCTTGAGGCGCGGCGTAAGATCGACCCCGAAATCCGCAGCCGTTTTGACGTCCATCGGTTTTTTCTTCGCCTTCATGATGTTGGGCAGAGCTGGATAACGCGGCTCGTTCAACCGCAGATCAGTCGTCACGATGGCCGGTGTCTTGAGCTTCACAGTCTCCAAACCGCCATCGACTTCGCGGGTCACATGCACCGTTGCACCATCGAGCGTTACCTTGGAAGCGAATGTTCCCTGCGGCCAGCCCAGCAGGGCGGCCAGCATCTGGCCGGTCTGATTGCAATCGTCGTCGATGGCCTGCTTGCCCATGATCACAAGGCCAGGTTGCTCCGCCTCGACAATGCCCTTCAATATCTTAGCAACAGCCAGCGGCTCGACCACGTCCGTATCAGCCGTCTTCACGAGAATGCCACGATCAGCGCCGAAAGAGAGTGCCTTACGGATCGTATCTTCCGATTTCGCAGGCCCAATCGAAACGATGACAACTTCGGTCGCGATTCCCTTTTCCTTGAGCCGCACGGCTTCCTCAACGGCAATCTCGTCGAATGGGTTCATCGACATCGCGACGTTCGCCAGCTCTATCCCGGAACCATCTGATTTAACTCGGATTTTTACGTTATAGTCCACGACGCGCTTCACCGGGACGACGATCTTCATAAGCGCAAGCTCCGACGACGGGTTAAGGGACAACAGCAAGCGTCGTGAAACCCCGGACGGCTAACACCGGAGCCACGGCTTTCGCAATTGCGAAGGGCCAAACTAAAAGCCGAACAAAACTTAGTCAACCGCCGGACGATTTCCCAAATCGTCACACACTTCGCGTCGACGTTACCCCTTGGTCGAACAATACAACCCCTGGCCGCCGCAAAACCACAACCAGCACCGCACCCGCCACGATCCCCCCAATATGCGCCCACCATGCAATTGGTCCGGTTTGCGGCAGCAGCACCATCACAATCTGCATCGCGATCCACGCGCCCAGCAACCATGCCGCCGGAATCCGCAGCGGGATGATTTTGAATGCCAGCACCCACACCCGAACACGGGGATGCAACACAAGATACGCTGCAATGACGCCGGCCACCGCCGCGCTCGCGCCGATCAACGGCGCATCTGAGTTCACTTGAAACGCCACATGGGTCAGCCCGCCGATCACCCCGCATGCCAGATACAGGACTAGGAACCGGGCATGCCCGCAAGCGTCTTCCACATTGTCGCCAAACACCCACAAAAACAACATGTTACCAGCGATATGCAGCAAATCGCCATGAAAGAACATGTAGGTCAGGAGCGTATAGAACTCCGGAATCGGTAATGTTTCGCCTGAATATATCGCATGCCCGCCAAAAATCGAAACCGAAGCCAATTCGACCGGCACAACCGCGAAACTCGCGATCACTGGCGCCTCGATCGCACTCATCTGAAATGCAAAGCAGGCAACATTCAGAGAAATCAATAACAGCGTAACATATTGAAACTTGATGTGTTTCAGGTCTTTCCCGTCATAAATCGGTACAAACACGCGAAACACACCCTTTCAGACATATCGGGCTCGTGAGCAATCGCCACTTCCCCCTCTCTCTCCCTGGAGAGGGGCTGAGAAGGCAGGGAGTGAGGTAGTGAGGGGGCTGACCGGCCTACCTATTCTTCCCCGGCACCCACAGCACGTCGCCCTTGCCCTTATCATTCACATACCGGCTCGCCACGAACAGAAAATCCGACAGCCGGTTGATATATTTCAGCGCCGCCGCACTGACCGGCTCATTCGGCAACGCCGCCAGTTCGACCATATGCCGCTCCGCCCGCCGGCTGACGGTCCGCGACACATGCAGCGCTACCGCCGCGGGCGTTCCACCCGGCAGCACGAACGACCGAAGCGGCGCAAGTTCCGCATTCATCGTGTCGATCTCGGCCTCAAGCCGCAAAACCTGTGCATCCGTCATCCGCAGCGGCTCATACTCGAGCTTTTCACCCCGGTCGGGCACGCACAAGTCCGCGCCAAGATCGAACAGATCGTTCTGAATCCGCACCAGCATCGCGTCGACATCGGGGTTGGCACCTGCCAGATGCACCCGCACCATCCCGATCGTTGCATTCGTCTCATCGACGGTGCCATAGGCCGCGATGCGCGGCGACGTTTTGGCCACGCGCTCGCCGTTACCCAGCGCCGTCGTCCCAGCATCACCCGTCTTCGTGTAAATGCGGTTGAGAATAACCATCACGCCATTCCCTTGGTTAGGTACGCAAACAACATCAAAACCGTAATCGCGATGAATTGAAGGCCGATCCGCCACCGCATCAGCTTCTGACTGAGATTGGGCGTGCCTCCGCGCAACAGCGTGGACAACCCCATGACCAGCACAACCGCCACCGCCAGCGTCGCCACCATCGACGAATAATATAGCACCGTGCTCATACGCTCTAACCTGAGGTTGGCGAAATACCCCGACACCCGCTGATACCGGCTGAAATCGCTTCAAGGTAGGCATAACGCCTCGAACTCAACGGTGCAAACCCTCCCACGGATCCTTCGAATCTTAAATTATGGAAACCCCATACCGCCGGAACGATAAATGCCGTATTTTTCAACGAGTGAATCGAAACGGGCGGTTAGCACTTGGTGTGTGACACTGCCATCTTCAGACAATTTGCCGGATTAGAAGCATTGCAGGGACCTCAGACGCGACGGATGTTGGAAACGGGGTCGCGCCAGTCAGTTCGCGCCCGCATGCTGCCGCTTGCCTGCCTGGCCTGCATCCTCCCCTCCATCGCTTACTCTGCCGGCAACACGCCGACCCCGGAAGAGGTCCGCGCCAAACTCGAAATGCGCCGCCAGGAGCTGGAGTCCGCCAAGGAGCGCGCCAAATTCATCCAGGGTGATCTCGTCGAAATCAAACAAGAGCGCGAGAAGCTGAATCTCAAGCTTCAGGAAACTGCGGCCCAGATTCAAAAGACCGAAGGCCGCTTGACCGCCAGCGAAGGCAAACTCGCCGATCAGGAAGGCATGGAAACAGCCCTTCGCGCCGACTTGGAAAAAAACTCCGGTCGCATCGCCAAGCTGATGGCTGCACTCCAACGCATCGGCCGTAATCCCCCGCCCGTGCTGTATACCCAGCGTGCCGACGCCCTGCAGATGGTGCGCAGCGCCATGCTGCTTGCAAACGCCTTCCCCGAGTTGCGCAAAGACGCACTTGCGCTCGCCGCCAAGCTCAACCACCTGATCGAGGTGACAACCGCGATCCGCAACGAACGCGATGCGTTGAAGACCGACACCGCCAATCTCGCCGATGCCCGCACCCGCATGCAGGGCCTGCTCGAAACCAAGAAGCACGCACAGACCGAACGCCAGACCGAACTGGCTCAAGTCCGCGCAACTGCTGCCGAATTATCGAAAAACGTCACCGACCTCAACGATCTGATCGCCAAGCTCGACGCCGCCGTCACCGCCGCAACCCCGCTTGGCGCATACGACGCAGAGGCTCGTGCCAAAATGGCCGCCACGCCGCAAGCAACGATGCCATCCGCAACCCCAGAGTCGGCCCAGGCAGGCGTCGCCGCACCATCAGCCAAACCAAACGATAAGGTCGCCATCCTCGCACCGCCCGCCCCGCCAAAGCCGTCGGTCGTCGAATTGGCCCCCGCATCCTTGACGCTCGGCGGCAAAAATCCTGGCCGCATTGAACCGGCGATCCCTTTCCACAAAGCCCTCGCCCGGCTGCCGCAACCAGCCCAAGGCCGCCGCGCACTGGCGTTCGGCGACAAGACCCAATACGGCGGCCAATCCAAAGGCATCGTCATCGAAACCCGGCAGAACGCCCAGATCACGTCGCCATGCGACGGCTGGATCATCTTTGCCGGCGAATTCCGCAGTTACGGCCAGCTATTGATCATCAACGCCGGGAATGGTTATCATGTCCTATTAGCTGGCTTGTCACAAATAGACGTGCAGCTTGGACAATTCGTGCTCGCGGCAGAACCTGTCGGAACCATGGGCGGAACGGCCGCCGCCCAAGGTAAAACATCTAACTCGCCGGTCCTATACGTAGAATTTCGCAAAGACGGTCGTCCCATCGACCCCGACCCTTGGTGGGTCGGCGGTCATCAGAAGGTGCAAGGATAATGCGCAAGACAGATATCGCGTTCTGGTCGTTCATGACTATGACGGCGCTCGCCGGAGCGACCACCGTGTTCAATCTCACGCGCGCCCATTCAGCGACGCCTTCTCCCAACTCCGAGCTCTATAAACAGCTCGACCTGTTCGGCGACGTGCTCGAGCGCGTGCGATCCGACTACGTCGAAAAACCCGACGATACCCAGATCATCGAAGCAGCCATCAACGGCATGCTCGCCTCCCTCGACCCGCATTCGTCGTACATGAGCCCGAAAAGCTTCCGCGACATGCAGGTCCAGACGCGCGGCGAATTCGGTGGTCTCGGCATCGAGGTCACCATGGAAAACGGCGTCATCAAAGTCGTCTCCCCCATCGACGACACACCGGCAGCCAAAGCCGGCGTGATGTCGAACGACCTTGTGACCCATCTCGACAACGAACAGATCACCGGCCTGACGCTTGAACAGGCAGTCGAAAAGATGCGCGGCCCGGTCAACACACCGATCACGCTGACCATCCTGCGCAAGGGTAAGGACGAGCCGTTCGACATCAAAGTCGTCCGCGACGTCATCAAGATCAACCCCGTCAAGGCCCGCGCTGAAGGCGACGTCGCCTACGTAAAGGTCTCGACCTTCAACGAACAGACCCACGCCAATCTCGTGAAGGCCGTCGATGGCCTCAAGAAGCAGATCGGCAAGGATCTCAAGGGCTTCATCATCGACCTGCGCAACAACCCGGGCGGCTTGCTTGATCAGGCCATCTCCGTCTCCGACGACTTCCTGGAAAAGGGCGCGATCGTCCTGACCAAGGGCCGTAACGGTGAGGAAACCCAGCGTGCCCAGGCTCACCCCGGCGACATCACCGAAGGCAAGAAGGTCCTCGTCCTCATCAACGGCGGCTCGGCTTCGGCATCGGAAATCGTCGCCGGCGCCCTGCAGGATCACAAGCGCGCCACCGTCATCGGCACCCGCTCGTTCGGCAAGGGCTCCGTCCAGACCATCATCCCGCTCGGCCAGAACGGCGCAATCCGCCTGACCACCGCGCGCTACTACACCCCGTCGAACCGCTCCATCCAGGCCAAGGGGATTGATCCCGATATCCTGGTCGAAGAAGAGCTGCCCGAAGAAATGAAAGCCAAGGTAGCCGCCGTCGACAAGAACCGCGGCGAAGCCAGCCTTCGTGGCCATCTCAAGAACCCCGGCAGCGCGGGCAAGGATGTCGGCAAAGACAAAGACAAGGAAGCCAAGGACGCGGCCGACGGCAAGGAAGTCCGCGAGACCTCCGGTTCCTCGGCCTACGTCCCCAAAGAGCCTGAAAAAGACACCCAGCTCCAGTACGCCCTCGGCATGCTGCGCGGCACGGTGACGGAAGCCAAAGCCCCCGAAAAAGCGCCCACCGCCGCCGCCCCCACCGCAGAAAAGAAAGCCATCCCGAACTGACCCGCACTATCCCCTCTCCCCGTCCTTACGGGGAGAGGGTTAGGAGCCTGCCCCCGCGAAGGCGGGGGTGAGGGGCGGCAGCATTGGCAATTCCATCAATGATTTCAAACGGGCACCCAAGCGGTGCCCGTTGCCGTTTCGATAGCCGCACTTGTAGGTTGGGTTAGGCGCTGCACGGCCTCGCTGTCATGACCGGCCTCAATGCGCCGTAACCCAACCACTCCCTTTGAAATCGTGCATTTCCTTCCACGCTCCCGCACCTCCCGATGTGGCGCACGCCCGCGCAATACGCTACACCTCGGCCATCCACCTCCCCCCGATGGATCCTCCATGAAGCTTGACCCCTCAAAACTTCCCTACCGCCCCTGCGTCGGCGCGATGATCCTCAACCCCTCAGGCCTCGTCTGGATTGGCCGCCGCTATGATGCCCCCGGAGACGCCGAAGGCCGCGGCACCTGGTGGCAAATGCCCCAGGGCGGCATCGACGACGGCGAGGACGCAGCCGCCGCCGTCCTGCGCGAAGTGCAGGAAGAAACCGGCATGACCTCGCTCACGATCCTGGACGAAATTCCCGGCTGGCACCTCTACGACTTGCCGCTGGAGTTACTCAAAAAGAAGGTCTGGGGCGGCAAGTATCGCGGCCAAAAGCAAAAATGGTTCGTCCTGCGTTTCACCGGCCCAGACAGCGAGGTCGACATCACCCCCCACACCGGACCCAAGCCGGAATTCGATAGCTGGCGTTGGGCCCCCGCCTCCGAACTTTTGGAAACCATCGTCCCCTTCAAGCGCGACGTCTACCAAGCCGTCCTCGCGCAAGCCGCCAAACTCTCCCATATCTAGCGCGGGACGGTCCTCCAATGGGCCGGATTGAACGCTTCTTGGCTGGATCAGTTACCGACTTGCACGCTGTCCTCTTCAGAACTCCACTTGGGGGGTAACCCAACAACGTCCCGGAAAAACCCCATGACCACCCCGCAGTCCATCGAGCACCTCAACACAGACTGCACCTGCATCACGCTGGACCGCGACGCGCTCTGCAAGGCCGCCGAGACTATTGTCGGCGACCCAGCCTTCTGCCACGACCTCGCAACCTCCCACCCCCACCTGCTGTCGGCGCAGCCAATGTTTCTATCCGCCGCCCACGCCGCGCAGATGCAAGCCATCGTCACCGCAATCGAATCCATCGCCGCCTTACCTGCCTACCGGCAAGCGGTCTTCGCCAGCGCGCCTGAAATCGCCCGCTATGAGCCCGGCCCCATCGGCATCTTCATGGGCTACGACTTCCACTTAGGCGAAACCGGCCCCCGCCTCATCGAGATCAACACCAACGCCGGCGGCGCCTTGCTCAACGCCTACCTGAAACAAGCCCAACGCATCTGCTGCGCGCCCATGGCGGAAAAGCTTTCGCCAGTCCCCTTTGACGTCGAGGCCTTGCTTGGCAACTTCCTCGCCGACTTCCAATCCGAATGGCACCGCCAAGGCCGCAGCGAAGCAATTTCAAGCGAAGTGGATACCGGTTCGCGTGAACAAAATGCGACCAGCCAAAAAGGGCCACTGCGCTCCATCGCCATCGTCGACGAAACCCCGCCCGAGCAATACCTCTATCCCGAATTCGTCCTGTTCCAGCGCCTGTTCGAGCAGCACGGCATCCGCGCCGTGATCGCAGCACCCGAAACCCTGATCCACCGCGACGGCAAACTCTGGCACGAAGGCCACCATATCGACCTCGTTTACAACCGCCTGACCGATTTCGACCTGTCCAAGCCAGCATCCAGCGCACTGCATGACGCCTACCTGTCAGGCCACGTTACCATTACCCCCAACCCGCACGCTCACGCCCTTTACGCCGACAAACGCAACTTGTCCCTCCTGACCGATGAAGCCCTCCTTCGATCCTGGTCCGTCCCTGAAGCCCAGATCGCAATCCTGATCTCAGGCATTCCCCGCACGCAGCTCTTCGCCAGCACAAGCCTCGACGCCCTGTGGGCACAACGCAAAAAACTGTTCTTCAAACCCGCAGGCGGCTACGGCGGCAAAGCCACCTATCGCGGCGACAAGATCACCCACAAAGTCTGGGCCGAAATCTCAAACCTTGATTACGTCGCCCAGGACCTCGTCCAGCCCAGTACGCGCATGATCGCAATCGACGGAAACCTTCAAAACCTGAAGGCTGACTTGCGGGCGTACACCTATGGCGGCGAAATCCGCCTCCTTGCGGCCCGCCTCTACCAAGGCCAAACCACCAACTTCCGCACCCCCGGCGGAGGCTTCGCCCCAGTCTTCGTCAGCTCCCAATCCGCCGACTGCCACTGCGGATAAGCCGCCCTCGTCATCCCGGGGAACGTCCACACGCGAACATAAGAACGATTCTGCCCCCTCTCCCCCTGGGGAGAGGGTGGGGGTGAGGGGACTTGCCCGCAAATGAAAGACGCTCTCCCAACTGCCGCACAACGAAAAACGGGCACCCGCTTCCCGCGAATGCCCGTCGAAACTTCAACACCGCCAACCACCTCAGCCGCGCGCGCGAGCTGCAGCAATCTGCTTCATCTGATCAATCGCCATGCCCAGATGACGGCGGGCTTCGTCGTCGTTGGCAGCAGCAAGCGCCGCTTCCGTCGCCTTCAACTCGGTCTCGATGTGGCGCGGATCGACTTCATCGGTGATGAACGCATTCTCGGCCAGCACAACCACACTTTCAGGGCGCACTTCCACAAACCCGCTCTTCACGAAGATCGCCTTCTTGCCATCCTTCGTGCGCGACAGGATCGTACCCGGACGCAGCGTTGCGATTACCGGTGCATGACCGGCAAGCACCGTAAAATCACCATCGGCACCCGGAAGCTCGACTTGCTCGGCATCCACCGAAAGCAAGATGCGCTCAGGGCTCACCAGTTCGAATTTGAACGTACCAGCCATCGGACCAATTCTTCCTTAAGTCGCAAATCAATCAGCCAAACTCCCGCTTCACTTGGTCCAGCTCCTTAGCTGGACAAGCGGCGAAGAGCCGCCGGCCGGTAGGCCGTACTCAAGACTTACGACCGGCTTTCGGTCGAAAGTCTTGAAAGCAAATTAGGCGTCACCGTCGTCATCTTGACCGGCCTTCGCCTGAACCTCTTCCGGCGTTTGAACCTTCGCGCCACAGAACGGGCAGAAGAACATCGGATGGTCGACCATGCCCGGCTCCTCGTCTTCCAGGTCGATCAGACCGACCGACATGTAGAGAACGCCGTCTTCGCCGACTGTGATCAGCGGCTCGAACTCTTCACCGCTGATGGCATCTTTCAGCTCACCGCAGCACTTACCAAAATTCCCGATGTCGATCGGTGCAGCTTCGTCAGCCATGGTCGTTCCTCATAGTGCCCACAAGGGGCATGAACCTTCTAACGCCGCAACAGCAACCCCAACGGGGTTCCTGCCAAAATTTAAGGGCCGTTGCTCCAACCCATAAAGCTGAACACCGCCCAATCTCGGCATGGCCGCAAGGCGGCCCGGCCGGTAGGCCGTATCCGATATTGAACTGGCCTTCCAGTTCAATATCGGCAGCAAGAGAGCAATTAAGCGGCCTCGGCGAGCTTCTCGGCCTTCGCCATAGCTTCCTCGATGGTGCCAACCATGTAGAACGCCGGCTCGGGCAAGTGATCGTAGTCGCCGTTGCAGAGACCTTTGAAACCCTTGATCGTGTCGGCGAGCGGAACCTGCACGCCCTTCGAACCGGTGAACACTTCCGCCACCGTGAATGGCTGCGACATGAAGCGTTCGATCTTGCGGGCACGTGCAACCGTCAGCTTATCGTCTTCCGACAGTTCGTCCATGCCCAAAATCGCGATGATGTCTTGGAGCGACTTATATTTCTGGAGGACTTCCTGGACCTGACGGGCCACGGCGTAGTGCTCTTCGCCGACGACGCGCGGATCGAGCATGCGCGAGGTGGAGTCGAGCGGGTCGACCGCCGGATAGATGCCCTTTTCAGCGATCGAACGCGACAACACCGTCGTCGCATCCAAATGCGCGAACGACGTCGCAGGCGCGGGGTCGGTCAAGTCGTCGGCCGGCACGTAAATGGCCTGCACCGAAGTGATCGAACCTTTCTGCGTCGTAGTGATGCGTTCCTGAAGCGCGCCCATGTCGGTGGCGAGCGTCGGCTGATATCCCACGGCCGATGGAATACGGCCCAGCAGTGCGGACATTTCAGCACCTGCCTGCGTGAAGCGGAAGATGTTGTCCACGAAGAACAGCACGTCTTGACCACGGTCACGGAAGTCTTCTGCAACCGTCAGCCCGGTCAGAGCGACGCGAGCGCGGGCACCCGGTGGCTCGTTCATCTGGCCGTAAACCAGAGCGCACTTCGAACCGGCCGCCGAACCGCCATTTTCCTTGGGGTTCTTGTTCACGTTCGACTCGATCATTTCATAATATAAGTCGTTGCCTTCGCGGGTACGCTCACCCACGCCAGCAAACACCGAGTAACCGCCGTGAACGCGGGCGATGTTGTTGATCAATTCCATGATGAGAACGGTCTTACCGACGCCGGCGCCGCCGAACAGGCCGACCTTACCGCCCTTGGCGTACGGCGCGAGCAGGTCGACGACCTTGATGCCCGTGACGAGAATTTGCGCTTCCGAAGCCTGTTCCGCAAACGTCGGCGTCGGCTGGTGAATGGCACGCACGCCCGAGGTCTTGATCGGACCGCATTCGTCGATGGGCTCGCCGATCACGTTCATGATGCGGCCGAGGCACTCGTCTCCGACCGGAACCGAAATCGGCTTACCCGTGTTGGTGACTTCCTGACCGCGAACCAGACCTTCGGTCGAGTCCATGGCGATCGTGCGAACCGTCGATTCGCCCAGATGCTGCGCGACTTCGAGAACGAGGCGGTTGCCGCCGTTCTTGGTTTCGAGCGCGTTCAAGATCTCAGGAAGCGCTCCATCGAACTGCACGTCGACGACGGGTCCGGTGACCTGACGAATTCTACCGATTGAAACTGCCATGTTCTTGTCCTCGACGGGCTATTGCGGCGTTGGGATTAGAGCGCTTCCGCGCCCGAGATGATTTCGATGAGTTCTTTAGTGATGTTGGCCTGACGCGCGCGGTTATATTTCACGGTCAGCTTATTGATCATGTCACCGGCGTTGCGCGTGGCGTTGTCCATCGCGCTCATCCGTGCGCCCTGTTCGGACGCGGCGTTTTCCAGCAACCCGCGAAACACCTGCGTCCCGATATTGCGATGGAGCAGATAGCCCAGCAATTCGTCTTCGCCCGGCTCGTATTCGGTCGCAGCCTGCGCCACGAGCTTGTCGCCAGTGCCGGCTTCTTCCGGCAGCTTGACCGGAATGAGCTGCAGCGCCGTCGGGATCTGCGAGATCACCGAACGGAACCGCGCAAAGTACAACGTCGCGACATCGAACGCGCCAGCCGCAAACATCGCCAGCAACTTGTCCGAAACTTCGTTGGCCTGGACATAACCGAGCTGCTTCAAACCCTTGAACTCGATCCGCTCGACGATGTTCTTGTTGAGATCGCGCCGCAAGTTGTCCGCGCCCTTGCGGCCAACCGTCAAAATCTTGACCGTCTTGCCAGCCGCCGTGAGCTTGACAGCATCCGCACGAGCCAGCTTGGCGATGTTCGAATTGAAGCCCCCACACAGCCCGCGTTCAGCCGTCATGACGACCAGCAGGTGAACCTGATCCTTGCCGGTCCCAACAAGCAACGGCGAAGCGCCTTCCTTCGACGTCAACCCCTTGTTGAGGTTGGCAAGCACCGTGTCCATGCGCTCGGCATAGGGCCGTGCGGCGGTCGCGGCTTCCTGGGCACGGCGCAACTTCGCCGCCGCAACCATCTGCATGGCCTTGGTGATTTTGCGCGTCGCCTTCACCGAAGCAATGCGCGTGCGTAGATCTTTTAAGCTCGGCATGGGTGTCCCCCGATCGGTTCAGAGGATTAAGCAGCAAAGCTCTTGGCGAAGGTGTCGAGCACGCCAACCAGCTTCTTCTCAGAATCAGGCGACAACGCCTTTTCAGCGGCAACCGCTGCAAGGATCGTCTTCTCCGAACGCAGCGCTGCAAGCAGACCCGTTTCGAACTTGCCGACCGCCGAAACCGGCAACGTGTCGAGATAACCGCGCGTACCCGCGAAAATCACAGCAACCTGCTCTTCCATCTTCAGCGGCGAGAACTGCGCCTGCTTCAGAAGTTCGGTCAAACGTGCGCCACGGCCAAGCATCTTCTGGGTGGCGGCGTCGAGGTCCGAACCAAACTGCGCGAAGGCCGCCATTTCGCGGTACTGCGCGAGCTCGCCCTTGATCTTACCGGCAACCTGCTTCATCGCCTTGGTCTGAGCCGAAGATCCGACGCGCGACACCGACAGACCGACGTTCACGGCCGGACGGATACCCTGATAGAACAGGTCGGTTTCGAGGAAGATCTGGCCGTCGGTGATCGAAATCACGTTCGTCGGAATGTAAGCCGAAACGTCGTTTGCCTGCGTCTCGATGACGGGCAGTGCGGTCAGCGAACCAGCGCCGTGGGCATCGCCCATCTTCGCAGCGCGCTCAAGCAGACGCGAGTGGAGATAAAACACGTCGCCGGGATAGGCTTCACGGCCCGGCGGGCGGCGCAGCAGCAGCGACATCTGGCGGTAAGCAACGGCCTGCTTGGACAAATCGTCATAGGCGATCACGGCGTGCATGCCGTTGTCGCGGAAATATTCGCCCATCGTGCAGCCGGTGAACGGTGCGAGGTACTGCATCGGGGCCGGGTCCGAGGCGGTTGCAGCAACTACGATCGAGTACTCCATCGCGCCGCGCTCTTCGAGCACCTTCACGAACTGAGCAACCGTCGAGCGCTTCTGACCGATAGCAACATACACACAATACAGCTTGGCCTTCTCGTCTGTCCCGGCGTTGACCACCTTCTGATTGAGGAACGTATCGAGGATGACGGCGGTCTTGCCGGTCTGACGGTCGCCGATGATCAATTCGCGCTGGCCGCGGCCGACAGGGATGAGAGCATCAATCGCCTTGAGGCCGGTCGCCATCGGCTCGTGCACCGACTTGCGCGGCAGAATGCCCGGCGCCTTCACGTCGACGCGCATCTTCTTGTCCGACTTGATCGGACCCTTACCGTCGATGGGGTTGCCCAGACCATCGACCACGCGGCCCAGCAGGCCCTTGCCGACAGGAACTTCCACGATGGCGCCGGTCCGCTTGACGGTGTCGCCTTCCTTGATCGAACGGTCGTCGCCGAAAATCACGACGCCGACATTGTCGGCTTCGAGGTTGAGCGCCATCCCGCGAATGCCGCCCGGAAACTCGACCATCTCGCCGGCCTGCACCTTATCGAGGCCATGCACACGAGCAATGCCGTCCCCGACGGACAGAACCTGACCGATTTCCGAAACCTGGGCGTCCTTGCCGAAGTTCTTGATCTGGTCTTTGAGAATGGCGGAGATCTCTGCGGCCCGGATGTCCATCGGCTTGCCCTTATCTGGTGCGTTTCAAACGGTTGTTGTCAAATTGCGGCCGCTAGAAGCAACCGCAGCGATTAGGTTATTTATGCCCCGGCCTTGAGCGCGACCGAAAGGTTCGCGAGCTTGGTCTTGAGCGAAGAATCAATCATGCGGCTGCCGATCTTCACCACCAGCCCGCCAAGGAGCGAGGGGTCGACCTTCGTGGCCAGGATGACGTTGTTGCCAGCTGTAGCGCGCAGGCTTTCTTTCAGCGCGGCGGTCTGCGCATCGGTCAGCGGCTGTGCCGACGTCACTTCAGCCGTGACT
Organism: Hyphomicrobiaceae bacterium; assembly: GCA_040080145.1. Classification (GTDB taxonomy): domain Bacteria; phylum Pseudomonadota; class Alphaproteobacteria; order Rhizobiales; family Hyphomicrobiaceae; genus JANXVY01. Next base: position 4,815 of record JBEBJA010000090.1, on the reverse strand, counting down.
TCCCCGCGCGCCTTGGCAGCCAGCGTCCGGAAGTTCGCGATCATTTGCGGAATAACGAACAGGCGGCGGTTCTTAGCAACCAGCGCAACAAAATTCGCCGTCGTGCCACCGATTCCGGCTTTGGCGAGAACGGCGGCGAGCGCCTTGCCCTGCTCACCTGCCGAAACCACCGGACTCTGCACCAGATTGCGGAGATCTTCGCTCATACCAAGCAAGCTATCGAACTTGCCAAGATCGGCCTCAACGAGGGCTACAGCGTTTTGCTCTTTCGCCAGATCGAACAAAGCCGAAGCGTAACGCCCAGCGACACTTGCTGTCATAGTTTCGTCTGTTGCCACGGAAATCTCGTCTCGCAAGGTGAGAGGAACGTGCGGCCGTTTTTAATGCGGCCTCAATATGCTTGGGAATGCACGAGCCATCGCCGCCCTGTACAGAGCGACCAACGTCTCAGTTGGGCTGCTCTAACACGGGTCTAAACGACCTTCAACCCGGTCAGCACAATGCTGTCTCAATGCCGCAGGCGCACATTTCGCCCATTCCAACTGACAATCCTTGACCTCCAAGCCCTCCAAACACGCCCGTCAAAATAAAAAACCGGGACCATTGGCCCCGGCTTCGGATCCCGGCGAATCAAACCGCCCAAATCTCAGTTTGAGGCTGACATATCCAGCCTCACATTCCCGGACGCTTGTTAAACAGCTGGACTGGCTCATCGAGCTTGGCCGACCGGTTGACAACCGGCTTGAAGGTCACGCTCAGCGCCGCAACCCCTGCCTGCTTCCACTGCGCTTCCGTGGCCATCCGCAGCCCCAGCGCATCGTAATCGACGCCCAGCAGGCCGTTCGCCAGTGTCAGCACCGCAGCCTTCGTATCCGGCCGCTCGGTTAGATCCTGCGCGATGACACCGACACGAACCTTGTCTTCCCAGAGGTACTTGAACGAATAGACTTTTATGCCGTTGTCGAGTTTGCCCACCTCAACGACATCCGATAACACGCGACGGTCCGATGCGAGCCCGGCAGCCGGACCCGTGCCAATCTTTTGGCGCGCAGCAATCGTCGCCGCATCGTCGACTTCCGCACCGGCAACAATGCAATCCTTCATGCACGCACTTCCGCCGCCAACCAATTGGCTCCAATCGAAAGCAATCGCTGGCGCGCTGATTCCCACCAGACCCAATACGCCCACCAGATTCGCGGCCCGCTTTGAAATCTTCATTTGTCTGTCCTTGAATTTAGTGTTCACATCGGCCGTCGGGAACGCAAGGCTTTGCATGCGCAACAGCTGGTTGCACAAAAAGCATTGTCCGCAGAGCAGGTTACTCAGCCTTTGCCACGGTCCGGCACCAAAGCTCAGAAGCGAACCAAGTCGAATCCGAATGTTTCAGCATTCAGATGTTCCATATTGGAACTACACGCAGTGAATTATTTACAGAAAGTTATACGGATCAATATCGACGCTCAATTTTAAATCGCCTTTAACGGGAGGAATCTCCGACATCCACAACCTTAAATAGCTCTGAATATCCATTTCGCGCGGCGCTTTCACCAAAATCCGCCACCTGTACCGCCCGCGCACCACCGCAATCGGCGCTTCCGCCGGCCCCAAAACATCAATCCGCTCAGACACCGGTGCATGCCGCACGATCTCGCGCGCCGCCCGTTCCGCAAGCTCCTTGTCGCGCGCTGAAATAACCAGCGCGGCCAGCCGCCCATACGGCGGCAGCATCCCGATCTGCCGCGTCCGGATCTCCTGTTCTAAAAACGCCTCGCGATCCCCTGAGATGATCGCCGCCATCACCGGATGCCCCGGCGTATGCGTCTGCACGAACCCGCGTCCCCGGATCGCCATACGCCCTGCCCGCCCCGTCACCTGATGCAGCAACTGGAACGTCCGCTCCCCAGCGCGCGGATCGGCCCCCTGCGCCAGCCCCAGATCGCCATCGACAATGCCAACCGTCGCGAGGTCTGGAAAATTATGCCCCTTCGCCACGATCTGCGTGCCGATGATGATATTGCACTCCCCGGCCTCGATCCGCGCGATCACCGCCCGCATCTCCACGAGGCTCGGAATCAAATCCGACGACAACAGCGCAACCTTTGCCTCTGGAAACCGCTCGGCGACCTCCTCCGCCACCCGCTCCACGCCCGGCCCGCACGCCACCAGCGACCCCGGCTCCTGGCACTTCGGGCACTTTTCCGGGATCGGCAGCGAAAATCCGCAATGATGACAATTCAGCCGGTGCTTGAACCGGTGCTCGACCAGCCAGGCCGTACACTGCGGGCACTGAAACCGCTCACCGCACTTCTTGCATAGCGTCAGCGGCGCATACCCGCGCCGGTTCAGATACAGCAGCGTCTGCCGCCCCGCAGCCATAGTCTCGACCACCGCCGCAACCAGCGGTGGCGATAACCACTTGCCCTTGTCCGGCGGCGACACCCTGAGATCAATCGGCTTTACGTCGGGCATCTCGACACCCGAATACCGCCCCGGCAAGACGATATGCCTATACCGCCCCGTCCGCGCATTCACATGGCTCTCAATCGACGGCGTCGCCGACGCGAGCACCACCGGAAACTTCCCCAAGCTCGCCCGCACCACGGCCATATCCCGGCCCTGATAGTGCACCCGGTCGTCCTGCTTGAACCCCGCGTCGTGCTCTTCGTCGACCACGATCAGCCCGAGGTCGGTGTACGGCAAAAACAGCGCCGACCGCGCCCCGACCACAACGCGCGCATCCCCCGTCGCAATGGCCTTCCAGATTCGCCCGCGCTCCGGCGGCGATAGCGCCGAATGCCACTCCACCGGCGCACACCCGAAGCGCTTGGCAAACCGCGACATGAACTGGCTCGTCAGCGCAATTTCCGGCAGCATGATCAACGCCTGATGCCCGGCCTTCAACGTCGCCGCCACCGCCTCGAAATAAACCTCCGTCTTGCCCGACCCGGTCACCCCATCGAGCAGCGTTGCGGAAAAGCACGCCCCCTCCACCGCCGCCCGCAACAGATGCACCGCCTGCCCTTGATGCTCGCCGAACGACGCTTCAAAATGCGCATGATTAGGCTTGGGAAACCGCTTCTCCGGGATCACCACATCGGCAAGCTGCCCCGCGCTGACGAGCCCGTTGATCACCGCCGCCGAACACCCAGCCTCCGCCGCCAATGCCGACTTCGCCCGGATCTGCCCATCGGCTGCAATCTCGATAGCCTTCGCCCGCTCCGCCGACATCCGCGCGAGCACCGGCGCACCCGGCACCGCCACCACCCCAAACCGCGGCTTCACCGGATCGAACGCCGCCGGCGCGCTCATCGCCATCCGCGCCACCATGCCGAGCGGCCCAAGTGTATACTTCGCGATCCACTCGCAAAACTGCAATGAAATCAGCGGAAGCGGTGGCACATCCAGCACGCTGTCGATCTGCTTCATCTTACTCTCAGCGACAACCTTCCCTTCGCCAACGCTTTGATACCAAACGATCCCGATCCGGCTCTGCTGCCCAAACGGCACCATCACGAACGACCCCGGTTCCAGCACTTGCGCGCCCGCCTCCACCATGTAGTCGTACGTCTGATCCAAAGCCACCGGCAGCAGCACAGGCACACGAACGCGCGCCCCGCGCGAAGCGTCAGTTGATTGCACCCGTGAGAAAAGGCTATCCAAGGCGGTCTGTTTCCGTTCGAGGCACGAATCAGCTGTTTTCGAAGCGCACATCTAGCGCACTTCAAGCGGCGAACCGATGGCGGAAAGAGCGCACGAGTTGCGCGCAGTGGATTCAAACCTACTTCCCCCACTCCCCCTCTCGGGATGAAGGTGAGGTAGGACACAACAGAAGCACTTCTCCCTCTCCCCCTGGGGAGAGGGTCGGGGTGAGGGGTACTAACTTCCCCATTGGGGCAATAAGGACAAACGGCAATGAAATTCTTCGTCGATACCGCTGATGTGGCCGAAATCAAGGAACTGGCCGCAACCGGCCTGCTGGACGGCGTAACGACGAACCCGTCGCTGATCGCCAAATCCGGCCGCGATTTCAAAACCACCATCGCCGAAATCTGCGCCATCGTCCCCGGCCCCGTCTCAGCCGAAGTCGCGGCCACCGACTACGAGAACATGCTGCGCGAAGGCAAAATCCTGGCCAAGATCGCCAAAAACGTCACCGTCAAAGTCCCTCTCACCATGGACGGCCTGCGCGTGTGCAAAGCGCTGACCAGCGAAGGCACCATGGTCAACGTCACGCTCTGCTTCTCGGCCAACCAGGCCCTCCTCGCCGCCAAGGCCGGCGCCACCTTCGTCTCGCCGTTCATCGGCCGTCTCGACGACATCGGCCTCAGCGGCATGGACGTCATCCGCGAAATCCGCGCCATCTACGACAACTACCAGGACCTGACCACCAGCATCCTCGCCGCCTCCATCCGCACCGTAAACCACGTCAAAGAAGCCGCCCTCATCGGCGCCGACGTCGCCACCATCCCCCCCAACATCCTGAAGGCCCTAGTCAAACACCCCCTAACCGACAGCGGCCTCGCCACCTTCGTCGCCGATTGGAAAAAGACGGGGCAAACGATTGGGTGAGACTACACTCGTCGTCACTCGTAGGTCAGGTTGAACCCCCTTGCGAACCCCGACAACTTCACTAGCCAAAGCGTTGGGTTACGGCGGTAAAAATCAACTAACCCAACTTACGCTCCAACCAAAACCGATAATTCAAACAATCGCCCCCTCACTCCATGGCCGGGCTTGACCCGGCCATCCAGGGGCCACGCAGAAAGACCGAGCCATTGGCCCTGGATGGCCGCCTCGGAGGACGGCCATGGAGTG
>JBEBJA010000095.1:0-1670 GCA_040080145.1 Hyphomicrobiaceae bacterium | reverse complement strand
GTAGCGGCGATAACTTCGGCGTCATAGTGCAGATGTATCGACGGCTCACGTGCAACTCGCGCCAGCAGCCCTGCCCGCAAATCCGCCCTATGCACCACCCAGTAGGGCGCACCATGCCGCGCAGCAATCTCCGCGCCCAGCGGCATCCGCGCCAGCACTCGCCCATCCCGCGCTCGCCGCATCGTCAACGCTTGAGGCGCAACCGCAAACGGCCGCACATCCTCAGCCGCATCAAGCGAGCGCAGCGCATGCACGGCATTGGGCCCGAGCTGCAAACCCGCCCCCGCCTCCGACGGCTCCGCCGTCCGCTCCCAAATCGAAATCGAAAACCCAGCCCGCGCCAACGCTAAACCACACGCTAGCCCCGCGATTCCCCCGCCAGCGATATGGATCGTATCGCGACCACCCAAACCCATCTCTGATTTAAGTGCCATCTCCGTCTTAGCTGCCGGAGACGGCATCCGTCACAACCGAGCCTTTGGGGTCCGTCTCATCGTCATGCAGTCGCTCGTCATGCACATAAAGCGTCGAGCAATAGGGGCACAGCACCTGCGTATCCTGCCCCATATCCAAAAATACATGCGGATGATCGAACGGACGTCGCGCACCCATGCACTTAAGCTCTTTCACACCTACAAAAATCTTCTCCGCGCCCTGATCGTTCGCCAGATGCGGAACCGTGTGCTGCGCCATAATTCGCAATTCCTGAAATGGTTGGCCCGACAAGCAAAACCCGCCCAAAAAGCGAAGCTCTCTTGTCAGGCGGCCCCCGACGGTGTTGAACGGTCGCGAACATAACCGCTGCATCTGAGCCTGAACAGGGCCTATCCCGAATAAGGCTGTAGCGTCGCACCAAAGTTGAGTGCCGAAAACGCGCCTCAAAGCACGGCCAACGTCATGGGACCAAAAGGATTTCCGATGCAGATGCACTCATTCAAGTCCGATGGTGTCACCATCGCCTACCTCGATGAAGGCCCACGGCAGGATGTTCCCGACAAAGGCGAGCCAATCCTGCTCATCCACGGCTTCGCCTCAAATTCCAAGGTCAACTGGGTCGATACCCTCTGGGTCCGCACCCTGACCGCCGCCGGACGCCGCGTCATATCCATGGACAATCGCGGCCACGGCCAATCCGAAAAACTCTACCGGCAGGAAGAGTACAGCGCGCCGATGATGGCCGAAGACGCCCGCCGCCTGCTCGATCATCTCGGCATCCAGCAAGCCGACGTTATGGGCTACTCCATGGGCGCCCGCATCACCGCGTTCCTGACGCTCAACCACCCCACCCGCGTCCGCAGTGCGATTATGGCCGGCCTCGGCATCAATATGGTCCGCGGCCTGGCAGGCACCGGCCCCATCGCCCACGCGCTTGAAGCCGACAGCCTTGAAGATGTGACCAACCCCACAGCCCGCACCTTCCGCGCCTTCGCCGAAGCAACCGGCGGCGACCTCAAAGCCTTAGCAACCTGCATCCGCTCCGCCCGCGCCGTCCTCTCCGCAGAAATGCTAGCCACCATCACCCGCCCCGTACTGGTGGCCGTCGGCACCGACGACGTCATCGGCGGCTCGGCACAAGAATTGGCCGACATCATCCCCGGCGCCAAAGCTCTACCGATCCCAAACCGCGACCACATGCGCGCCGTCGGCGACCGCGCCTACAAAGACGGCGT
>JBEBJA010000252.1:0-34362 GCA_040080145.1 Hyphomicrobiaceae bacterium | reverse complement strand
GGCGGGAGCGGTGAACGTGACCGTCACGCCGGAGACCGGGTTGTTGGAGCCGTCGGTGACCGTGACCTGCAGCGCGGTGCCAAAGGCCGTCGTCACCAAGGTCGATTGCGTCGAGCCCCCGGTGGCGGCAAGGCTCGCGGGAGCCCCCACGGTGTTGGTCAGGTTGAAGCTGGCCGGTGTGGTGATGCCAGCGACGGCAGCGGTGACGGCATAGGTGCCGGTGGAGCCGTTCGCCGTAGCCGTGACACTGGCCACGCCCGCAGCGTTGGTGGTGGCCGTCGGCGACGACAGCGTGGCACCAGCACCCGAGGCGGGAGCGGTGAACGTGACCGTCACGCCGGAGACCGGGTTGTTGGAGCCGTCGGTGACCGTGACCTGCAGCGCGGTGCCAAAGGCCGTCGTCACCAACGTCGATTGCGTCGAGCCCCCGGTGGCGGCAAGGCTCGCAGGAGCCCCCACGGTGTTGGTCAGATTGAAGCTGAATGGCGCAGCAATGCCCGCGACCGCAGCCGTGACGGCATAAGTACCCGCTGTACCATTTGCAGTTACGGTGATGCTGGCGACACCCAACGCATTCGTGACAGCCGTAGCAGCCGATAGCGCCGCACTCGCGCCCGATGCCGGTACCGCGAACGTCACCGTCACGCCTGGAACGGGAAGGTTCGAAGCATCCTTTACCGTGACCTGCAGCGCGGTGCCGAACGCCGTTGTAACTGGCGTCGATTGCGTCGAGCTGCCAGCGGCCGAGATGCTTACCGGTGCGGGAGTATTTGTCAGATTGTAGTTGACGGACGTACCGGACTGGATCGAAGCGGTAACCGTGTAGGTGCCCGCAATGCTATTCGCCGTAAGGGTCGGCGCAGTTGCCTTTCCAGTCGCGTCAGTCGTCGCAAGCGCCGAATTGACCGCACCAGGGAACGAGGCAATCGAGCCGACGGTCGGCGCCAGGAACGTCACCGCCGCACCGGGCACCGGGTTACCATAGACGTCCTTGACCTGGGCAACGAGGGCTGTTGTGAACGCCGTGCCTGCAAAGGTTGTCTGCGGCGTTCCCTGCACAATTGAAATCGCCACGGGTGAGTCCGGCGTATTGGTCAGGGTGTAAATGGCGGGTGAAGCGACGCCGGTGACACTGGCTTGTGCAAAGAACGTACCCGACGTCGTGTTGGCCTTCAGCACAGGGCTGGTGGCGATACCCGACGCATCGGTGGTGGCTGTTGCCGACGTCGATGCTCCAAACGTGCCGGACGCACCTGACGAAGGCACAGTGAACGTCACAGTCACACCCGAGGACGGGTTGCCCAATGTATTCAGCACCCTGGCCTGCAGGGTGGTCGTGAAGTTCGTATTGACGACCGTAGTCTGTGCCGAACCGCTCTGGGCGCTGACAGAACCAGGCACGGCCCCCGTGTTGGTTAGAGTAAAGTTGACCGACGGTGTCGTGTTGTTAACTCGGGCGCTGACGGTAACCGAGCCGGTGGCGCCGGTTGCCGTTGCCACGGTCGACGTAGCGTTCCCCGAGCTGTCCGTCACGACAGTGACCGACGTCAAGCCACCCGCAAACGTCACTTTCGCAGCCGTGACAGGGGCGTTGAAGGTAACCGAGGCCCCAGGGATAATGTTGCCGCTCGCATCTTTCACGACAGCCACCAGCGGCTGCGCAAAGTCGGCACCGAGCGCGACCGACTGAGAGTTGCCCGATACGCGCGTAATCGTCGCGGCCGCACCTGGCGTGTTGGTCAGTGTAAAGGTCGTAGAAATAGCGGTTCCTTGAACGGTCGCGCTGATCGTGTAGCTACCGGTCACGGTTCCAGCAGTCGCTGATGGTGCGGTTGCTACGCCCGATGCGTTCGTCGTCGCCGTAGCCGTCGAGTTCCCTGCGAAATTTGCTCTAGCGCCCGTGGTCGGAGCCGTGAACACCACGACAGCCCCAACGACTGGAATGCCACTCGAGTCCAAAACCCGCGCCTGAAGCGCGTTGGCAAAGCTGGTCGAGATCGTGGCAGACTGGTTGTTACCGGCAAAAGCCGCAATCGTTGCCGGAACGGCAGTGTTGGACAGCGTGAACGTGACCGTCAGCGTGCCAACCGTTGCCGTTACTGTGTAGGTTCCGGCCACGCCATTCGCCGTGAACGCTGATGCCGTGGCGATGCCGGAACCGTTGGTGTTCACCGTCACCGTCGCGCCACTGACGAAGCTTCCGCCAGCGCCACCAACACTATTGACCGTGAAGGTCACGGGAAGATTGGCGATGACCGCTCCGCCCGAATCCCTAACCAGGAGTCCAAGCGCCGTCGCAAAGGCTGTGTTGATGGCGGTGGACTGAGGTGTACCGTTGGATGGCGAGGCAACTGCGCTGGCAGGCGTTGCCAGCGTGTTGGTCAGAGTGAACGCGGCCGGTATAGCAACACCTGCAACCGTTGCATTGACGGTATAGGTGCCAGCCGTTGCATTCGCCCTAAAGTTCGCAGCCGTGGCAACGCCCGATGCGTTCGTCACCGCGGTCGTCGTGACCGATGCGCCAAACAACCCCGAGGCACCTGAACTAGGCGCGGTGAATGTCACCGTCGCACCAGCAACCGGTCCATTCGATGCATCGAGAACCGTTGCCTGAAGCCGGACACCGAAGTTGGTATTGATGACGGCGGTCTGCGTAGCGCCCGATGTGGCAGCAATGCTGGCCGGGGCGTTGTTGGTCAGGTTGAAATTGGCTGGCGTCACAACGCCAGCAACCGCCGCCGTAACGGTATATGTCCCGATCGTCGCGTTCGCCGTGGCGGTTACGCTGGCGACACCCGAAGCATTGGTGGTGGCAGTTGCCGATGACAGCGTGGCACTTGCACCCGAGGCTGGAACGGTGAACGTCACCGTCGCGCCTGAAACCGGGTTGCCTGAGGCATCAACAACGGTCGCCGCCAATTGCGCGCCGAAATTCGTACCGATCAAAGTGATCTGAGGCGTGCCCCCCGTCGCCGCAATCGAATCAGCCGCCCGGTTCGTCAACGTGAAAGTGAACGTGATGCTGCCAGCGGTTGCCGTCACGGTATACGTGCCAGCCGTGCCGTTCGCAGTCAGTGCCGCCGCGGTGACAATTCCGGAGGCATTCGTGTTCCCGGTCCACGTCGTCAAGCCACCCGCGAACGTCGCACCCGCGCCGCCCGACCCATTCACCGTGAAGGTCACGGGAATGTTGTTCAACACGACGCCGTTCACGTCGCGGACGACAACGCCCAAGGCCGTGCCGAACACCGCGTTGATCGAGACAAATTGCGGCGTACCGTTGACCGGCGATGCCGTCACTGTCGCAGGCGTCGGTGTGAGGTTGGTCAGGTTGAAGGCGGCCGCAGAAGCCAAACCCGTGACGGTCGCATTGACCGTAAACGCCCCAACGGTCGCGTTTGCCGTAAAGGCGTTTGCCGTCGCGATGCCGCTGGCGTTCGTGACCGCCGTCTTCGTCAAGGGCCCACCAAAGTTACCTGACGCCCCCGAGCCAGGCGCTGTGAACGTCACGGTCAACCCCGCAATACCAACACCACCCGCATCCGTGACCTTGGCCGACATCAGCGTTGCATAGGCGGTGCCGATAGTCGCCTGCTGGCCGTCGCCTGCCTGCACCGCGATGGCCGCCGGATTATCGTTGGTGAGCGTGAACGCCGCAGGCGTTGCTACGCCGGTCACCGTGGCGTTGACGTCATAGCTGCCAGCCGTCGCGTTTGCGGTAAATGTTGACGCAGTCGCGATGCCGCTCGCATTGGTCACGGCAGTCCTCGTGAGCGATGCGACAAACAGCCCAGACGCGCCCGAACTTGGCGCCGTGAATGTCACGGTCAGTCCGGCAATGCCGACACCACCAGCGTTCGTGACCCTGGCCGACATGGCGGTTCCGAATGCCCGTGTGATGGTGGCGGATTGACCACCCCCGGCGTTGACCGCAATCGCCCACGGATTGATGTTGGTCAGCGTAAATGTTTGGGTGAACGTCAAGTACGTCACGGTGATCGAATAGGTTCCAGCGATCGAATTGGCCGTGAATGTCGTGGCCGTTGCGATGCCGCTGACGTTCGACGTGGCGGTCGTCGAAACCGATGCTCCAAACAGCCCTGACGCGCCTAGTCCAGGTGCCGAAAACGTCACCACAGCACCCGGCACCACGTTCCCGCCGGCATCCTTGATGATGACCGACAAGCTCGTCGCGAAGTCCAGCGTGATCGTTGCCGTTTGATTGTCACCCGCGTTGATGGCCAAGCTCGCCGCAGCGCCCGGCGTGTTGGTCATCGCGAAGTTGATCGACGGCCCGCCTGTGAAGGTTGCCACCACATTGAAGCTGCCTGCCGTCGCGTTGGCGGTCAGCGTCGTGGCAGTCGCAATGCCCGAAGCGTTGGTTGCCGCAGTTATTGTCGTGAGGCCTCCAGCAAACGTCGCACTCGCGCCACTTGATGGCACAGTGAACGTAACATCGACGTTGGGCACCGGATTGTTGCTGGCGTCGCGCACGATCGCGCGAAGCGTCGACGCGAAGTCCGTCAAGATGACCGTCGATTGCCCATTACCTTGGTTCACTGAAATTTGAGTGGGCGAACCAGGGATGCTGACGAGATTGAAGTTAGCAGGTGTAGTCAGCGCCGACGCCGTCGTGTTTGCAACGACGTTGAACACCCCCGCAGTGGTATTGAATGCAAATGACGCCGAGGTTGCAAGACCACTGGCGTTCGTGGTCGTGAGCGATGTCAACGAGCCGGAGAATGTACCCGACGCGCCGGAGGATGGTGCTGTGAACGTCACGCCGACACCGGGTGCAGCGTTGCCGAACGTGTCGATGACCAGTGCGACGAAGGACACCGGCAGCGTCGTAGAAACCGTCCCCTGCTGGCCAGCGCCCTGGCTAACCAAGATGCTGGCAGCAGCGCCTGGAGTATTGATCAAGAGTATCGTCGTTGAGGCAGCGCCGGACATTACCGCCACGTTGAATTGAGCAGCCTTCTGGCTTGCCTTCACGAGTGCGGCGGGAACCGTAGCGGTGCCCGTGGCATCGGTATTGACCGTGATCGTATTACCGGCACCGTTGAATATTGCTGTTGCAGTCGTTGCCACGGACCCGCTGGGCGCCGTAAACGTAACCGGTGTATTGGGCATCGTATTGTTCGATGCGTCCTGAACAATGACCTTGAGGGCATTGGGAAAAAGAGTGTCAACCGTCGTCGACTGGCCAGACCCCGATACCGGCGTCAGGAACGTCGCCTGGCTGAATGCCGGCGAGCTTGCAAACCCGGCCATTCCAAAAGCGAGAATGACAAATGCAATGAAGCGTTGCGCATTGCGCATAGATGAAGCGGTCAAAATTGAGTTCAAAGGAGCCCCCCCCAGGACAAGCACCGTGCGCCAGCGATTGGCAGCGCAAGGACAAACGAGCTTCATTGGGGGAAGCAGACCGACAAAATAGAAAATCAGCCCCGAAGCGATAAGCGCAAATGTCGCCTGAACCAGGAAGAATGCCCAGCAACCTCAGAGGGTAAGAGCGGGAAGCTCAGCATAAAAAGCATGCTGCTGTAAAAAGACAACCCAGCGTTACGCCAAGGCGTAAGGGCTGCGTCTCAAAAAAATTGCCATGGTGGCTGATTAACGTATCGCATTAACGCAATCAGCCCCAATTCGCTGAACACATCAGCGCAGAGATTAATCTTTGGCAGGTAAGGATGCGTGCACGAAAGGTATTGCACGCGCGGGAATGAATAGCCGTTCAACGATTTGGCAGAAATTATTTTCAAGCAGAAATACAATTTTACGTTCTTTTAACCTCTCATCACGCGATCGGAAAATGATTGCGTTTCTTAGTCTTTAGTCTGAAAATTGCTGCAGATGGGGCATTGCGAAGCACTTCAGTCCGCTCTTCGTCCCGCTTTTTTACCTTGGATTTGACGGCAACAGGTTTGCGCCGCGTGTCGTTGCAATCAGTGGTCGCTCGAACGTGGTAATCTGACAAGCTGGACGCTACACGCGCAGGTTGCGGCGCGGTGCCAGATTTCGCGAACACTTTGATCCTGATTGGCTTTTTGAACCAGCTAGCTGGCGGTCGTGCTGACCGTCATGGCGCGGCGGGTGCCTTTTTGGCAAACCAGTAGCCTGCCCCGCCTACGATTTGATGAGCCGTAAGCTCGGTACTGAAGGTGCCATATTGCGGAGCCTCGCCACGCCACCAGCGGCTAGCCTGACGCCACAGATCGCCGGGCATGTTGAAGTTGAGCCAGGACTTGTCGCCGGTCAAAGCACCCGAGATCGACGCCCAGGAAAATTTGTACTCGATGAAATACGAAACTTTCCCGCTGCGGAACTCAAGTCCCGCGACAAACTGCACGGCAGGACCTGCAAGTTGGTATTCATTGGTGCGCTGAGATTCGCCGGGATGCCAAACCTCAACATGAGGAAGTGCAAAACCCGCTCCCGCCCCCACGTAAGGGCGCAGCGCCGGTGTGATATTCGCCAGCCGCAACATGGGCGTGAAGAACAGCATGTTATGGCCGTGCGTGAACTCGAACCGTTCGAAGACGTTGGTGAGCTTGATACGCGGGGCAGCGGGCTGGCCTTTTAGGGTGCCTGTGGCATCGACCTCTTCAATAACGGGGTCTTTTAACTTGCGCCCGTGTGCGCCCTTGCCCAACCGGGAAATCGCCTTGTTGTGCAGGAAATCCACCATGAAGCCGAACGGCGCATACGAATTGGACCACTGAACGCTGCGGACCCCGCCGTCGATGGGGAAATACAACGCATCCCCATCCCAGCCAAGCTGCTTGAGGGTGAGGTCGGTTCCGTCGGGCCGCACGAGTTTGACGTCGCTGCGATTGTAGATCGGCACCCCAGCGTAACCGGCAACATACGTCTCCTGGCCCAAACCCGCCTGCGGACCAGCGCCGACAGCCTTAGCAAGGGCTGCTTCGGTGGCTGCATCCCCAGGCTCTACCGCCATCCAGGTTTGAACGGCCATCGTGCAGAGTAGCAGAATGGCGGCCAAGCTGCCGATTTTGTCGGCAGCAACAGCTGCTGGAGCAGCGGTCCGCGTCGCGCCGCGCCATGAAATCCAAACAATACCAACGGCCCTAAATTCTGACGTATGCCCGTTGGCACCCGCGCGCGGGTTTGGTGGCGCAGCCGCGCGCGAACAAAAGAGAATACCGTCGCGCAGCCGGCGAACCATCGAGTCAAAACTTCTGCGCGACGGTATTTGTGCGGTCATGGAATCCCTGCAGGTTTGGCGGCATTGGCCCAGCCGATGTGATCGGCGAGCAAGCCCAAGAAATCAAGTACTCGATGATGAAAGGTCTGGATTGAGGCCTGGGTCGAGGAAGAGTGCCAACCATACGGTTGGCTGATCGGGATCGGACCACGTCACCCGATGGCGGCAATGAGCCGCGAGTGCGATCGCATCGCCGGGATTGAGTGTGCGCTCATCAGCCTCGCCCTCAATCGCAAGCCGCGCCCGGCCACACAGAAGCACAACCCACTCGAATTCGTGCTGATCGTACCAAAATCCATCGGGTGAGACATGCCCAAGCGAAACGATCCGCTCAAGCCGCACGCCACGCCCCGAGAGCAACGTCTCGGCCACCTCGCCCCTCTTTGAGTCTGGCAATGAACTCAGCAGGTTGCGCAGTAAACCTGTCATGGAGCCAAGGGGTTGCATTTCTTCGCCAGATAGCGTCAGCGCTTGGATTTCTGTGTGAGCAAGGCCGCTTCCGTGCGGTTGCGGACGCCGAGTTTCTGAAGCAGAGATGTAATATAATGCTTGATCGTATTCTCGGTCAGTTCCAGCCGTCCGGCGATGTCGTTGTTGCTTAAACCTTCGCCGAGAAGTTCGAGGATCTGCTGTTCACGTGTGCTCAACGTCGAAAGCCGTCCGAAATCGACTTCGCTACGGGCCGCTGCCCCATTCGCGAGTTCATCTATCGACAACAGGCGTGCCGCGAGCTCGGAACTGACGTAGCGCTCGCCGGCAAGCACTTGCCGGGCAGCCCTGACAAGTTCGGTGCCGCCGGTGCCTTTGGACACGAACGCCCGTGCGCCGGCTCGCAATGCGGCCTTGACCGTCCCCAAGTCCTCGCTGACCGACAGCATGAGCAGCGCGGTTTTGGGGTTGTCTTTCATCAAAGCGCTGGCGGCTTCCAGCCCGCCGCCAGGAATGCTGACATCGAGCACGACAAGGTCGGGCTTGTACTCCCGGACGATATCAATTGCCTCCTGGGCGGATCCACCCTGCGCCACCACGTCGAAATCGGCTTCATCGTCAAATGTCATCGCCACGCCCCGCCGGATCATGGGGTGATCGTCGATGATCGCTACTCTTGCTGGAATGGACATCACGCCTTTTCGCCTGGAGCGGAAGATTTCGAGACTTGTCACAACACGAAGATTCGCTCCACCCTAAAGCATTTCCCCAGCCAATGGATACCGGGTTTGCGGGAGAGTAAAGACATCTGCAACGCGCCGGCGGTCGTCAAACGGAAGTTTCCGTCGGTCGCCCATCGCCGCGAGCCTAGGCGTCGTGACTTCTCCTAGTGTTCCGGTTCTGACATTTGCTTCCCGGTTCGGCTAGGTTTTGAGCAAATGTCAGAACCATAAGGAACACTAGCAAGCCTATGATTCTAGTGTAGCTTTAGCACCTGACGTTTGGTTTTGAGACGAGCCGCTCGCGGGTCCCAAACGTCAGGGGCGCTACACTAGTACTGCGGAAGGTTGGTTCATAATATCGCCTCGCACGCTTCCTGCCACTTTTGCGCCCGACGTTGGTCTCAACGCTGAGGTACGAATAGGTGCCCCATCGGGCGAATTATGACAGGTGGATAGGTCCATTCGTGCCGGTCAGCGTAGAATTAATGTGTGGCTTTCCTGCCAGGATGGTCGTGAAAACAACGAGCTAGGAGCAGCTTGCCGGATTCTTGGGGTGCAATTGGCGACGATTTAGGCACGCGAAGGTTTCCTAAGGGCTGACGGAGCAGTATGATCATACCCATATATCGAATGAATGTTCGTTGTGCCGGGCGGATGCCGCCCCCTTAGGGGCGCGTATCCGATGTGATCGACCCTTCAACGCTGAGCAAAGATATATGTCAAAAGATCAAGTCTTCGACCTCTTCGCACGCTCATATGATCGCCATAAGCAGACCGAGCTGACGCTAAAGCAGTTCTTGGAAGCCTGTCGCACGGATCCGATGTGCTATTCGAGCGCGTCTGAACGCATGCTGCACGCGATCGGCGAGCCCACATACGTCGATACCGCGCGCGATGCGCGCCTCGGCCGGATCTACATGAACCGGACTATCAAACTTTACGCCCCCTTCAAGGACTTTTACGGACTTGAAGAAACCATCGAGCGCATTGTCGGCTACTTCCGTTCGGCAGCGCAAGGTCTCGAAGAACGCAAGCAGATCCTTTACCTGCTTGGCCCCGTGGGTGGCGGCAAGTCTTCACTAGCCGAGCGCCTCAAAGAGTTGATGGAGCAAAATCCCATCTACATTCTCAAAGCGGGGGATGAACTAAGCCCCGTGTTCGAAAGCCCGCTCGGATTGTTTGATCCCGGTGCGATGGGCGATAACCTGTTGGAAACGTACAAGATTCCAAAGCGTCGCCTCACCGGCAATATGAGCCCCTGGGCGGTGAAGCGTCTCGATGAATTCGGCGGAGACATTTCGAAATTCTCCGTCGTCAAGGTTTACCCGTCGAAGCTGCGCCAGATCGGCATCGCCAAAACCGAACCGGGCGACGACAACAATCAGGATATCTCCTCGCTCGTCGGCAAGGTCGATATCCGCAAGCTCGAGTTCCACAGCCAGAACGACCCCGACGCTTACTCGTACTCGGGCGGCCTCAACCGCACGACGCAAGGGTTGCTTGAGTTCGTCGAAATGTTCAAAGCGCCGATCAAGATGCTGCACCCGCTGCTCACGGCGACGCAGGACGGCACGTATGTCGGCACTGAAAACGTCGGCGCGCTACCTTATCAAGGCACCATCATCGCCCACTCCAACGAAAGCGAATGGCAGAGCTTTAAGGCGAACAAGAACAACGAAGCGTTCCTTGACCGCATCTTCGTCGTGACGGTTCCCTACTGCCTGCGCGTCACCGAAGAAAAGCAGATTTACCAGAAGCTGCTCACAGGCAGTGAGCTGGTCAACGCACCGTGCGCGCCAGGCACGCTTGAGATCCTGTCCCAGTTCTCGGTGCTGTCGCGCTTGAAAGAGCATGACAACTCGTCGCTGATGTCGAAAATGCGTGTCTACGACGGCGACAGCCTGAAGGAAGTCGACCCGCACGCCAAGAGCATTCAGGAGTACCACGACGCAGCAGGCGTGACCGAAGGCATGGACGGCATCTCGACCCGGTTTGCCTACAAGATCCTGTCTGAGACGTTCAATTTCGATACCCAGGAAATCGGCGCCGATCCGGTCCACCTGATGTACGTCATTGAGCAGGCCGTCCGCCGCGATCAGATGCCCCATGAAACCGAGGAGCGCTACCTCGAGTTCATCAAGGAAGATCTGGCACCCAAGTATGCCGAGTTCATCGGCAACGAGGTCCAAAAAGCCTACCTTGAATCCTATCATGACTTCGGCCAGAACCTGTTCGACCGCTATGTCGCCTACGCCGATGCCTGGATCGAAGACCACGACTTCAAGGATCCCGACACCGGGCAGCTCATGAGCCGTCAGGTTCTCGATGGGGAATTGTCGAAGGTTGAAAAGCCGGCCGGCATCGCGAACCCGAAGGACTTCCGCTACGAGGTCGTCAAGTTTTCGCTTCGTGCCCGCGCCAAAAACGGCGGCAAGAACCCGAGCTGGACGTCTTACGAGAAAATCCGCGACGTGATCGAGCGCCGCATGTTCAGCCAGGTCGAGGAACTGCTTCCGGTCATCAGTTTTGGTGCCAAGAAAGATGGCGACACCGAAAAGAAGCACCAGGAATTTGTCGAGCGCATGGTTTCGCGGGGGTATACCCCACGACAAGTGCGCCGCTTGGTGGAATGGTACATGCGCGTGAAGAAGTCGAGTTAAAACGCCCCTTCCGGCCAGCGCGCCCGGGCGTTGGCCAAGCGGCAATGAGCCGCCGGGCCGTGGCCCGGACTCTTCTTGGCCCGGACTCAAGAGGTTGAGCCTCTTTGGCGCAACCTCTTGTATGAAAGAGAGGACAACGCTTGCAGATTACCGACCGCCGCCTGAACCCGAAGTCCAAAAGTCTTGGCAACCGCCAGCGCTTCATGCGCCGGGCGAAGGCAGAGATCAGGTCGGCGGCCCGCGAGGCTCTGAAAAAGCGCAAAATCACCGAAGTCGAAGGCAGCCAGAAGATCTCGATTTCCACCAAGAGCCTGAGCGAACCCTCGTTCAACCTCGGCGGCGATAGCGGCTCGCGCGATTTCGTCCTGCCGGGCAATCAGGATTTTACGGTCGGCGACACCATAGCCAAACCACCCCAGGGTGGCGGCAGTGGATCGGGCGCAGGAGACGGCTCTGGCGACGACGATTTCGTATTCACATTGACCAAGGAAGAATTCCTCGACCTGTTCTTCGAAGACTTGAAGCTGCCCAACCTTGTCAAAGTACAGCTCAGGTCGCTCAAGTCATCAAAGCAGGCCCGCGCCGGCTTCTCCACCGACGGATCGCCGTCGCGCTTGAACGCATCGCGTACGATGCGCAACTCATTGGGTCGCCGTCTGGCGCTGAACCGGCCAAGCCTTGAGCGCCTCGCGCAGGCAGAGGCCGAGCTGGAGGCCGCGCAGGCCAAATCGCCACCCGACGCGGCCCTCATCGCCGAACTGACCCGGCAGCTCGACCATCTCCGCCACCTGCGCAGAGCCGTTGCCTTCGTCGATCCGATTGACCTGCGCTACAACCGCCACGAGCGGCGTCCGCAGCCCACGACCCAAGCTGTCATGTTCTGCCTGATGGACGTCTCGGCCTCCATGACCGAGCCGCTGAAGGATTTGGCCAAACGCTTCTTCATGCTGCTCAACGTGTTCCTGAACCGCCATTACCGGGAGGTTCAAGTCGTTTTCATCCGCCACACGACCCAAGCCCAGGAAGTCGATCAGGCCACATTCTTTGAAGCGACGTCGACCGGCGGCACCATCGTTTCAACGGCGCTCGAAGAAATGCGCAAGATCGTCGAACAGCGCTATCCCCCGCGCGATTGGAACATCTACGCGGCTCAGGCGTCTGACGGTCATAACGTCGGCGAAGACATGCACCCCTGTGTCAATCTCTTGGAGCAGCATCTACTGCCGCTATGCCAGTACTTTGCCTACATCGAAGTCGGCCACCCCGGCGGCGGCTTTGGCGGCGAAAGTGTGGTCTGGCGCGGCTACACCCCGCTCGCCAAGCGGGTCTCGAAGTTTGCCGTCCGTCAGGTCGCCGATCCCGGTGACATTTATCCCGTCTTCCGCGATCTGTTCGCGGCCGAAAAGGCGACCGCGTGAGAGAGGCGAAAAGACCCATGTCCGTCAACGCCTCCAACCGGCCCATGTTTGATGGTCCCGAATGGACCTTCGATCTGTTGAAAAAGGCCTACGACGAGATCGAGAAAATCGGTGTCGGCGAGATGGGCTTGAATTTGTCCCCCAACGTCATCGAGGTCATCACCGCCGAGCAGATGCTCGATAGTTATGCGTCCATCGGCATGCCGCACATGTACCGGCACTGGTCGTTCGGCAAGCACTTCGCCCGCGACGAAGCCCAATACCGCAAGGGAAACCGCCCGCTCGCCTACGAAATCGTCATCAACTCCGACCCTTGCATCAATTACATCATGGAAGAAAATTCCATGACCATGCAGACGCTGGTGCTCGCCCATGCCGCCATGGGCCACAACCACTTCTTCAAAAACAACTATATGTTCAAGGACTGGACGCGGCCAGACGCGATCCTGGACTACCTGGCGTTCGCCAAGTCCTACGTCACCCGTTGCGAAGAGCGCCACGGCGCAGAGAGCGTCGAACTCATCCTGGATGCGGCCCACGCACTCATGTCTCAGGGCGTCAGCCGCCACCCGGGCACTGGAAAGGCAACATCGCTGGCCCGCGAAGCAGAGCGCGAATTGAGACGCCGGGAATATGAAGAACAATCATTCAACGACCTCTGGCGCACGGTGCCAAAGGGCCAAGGCCAAGCCGAAGCCGACACCCACGACGCTCCCGGCGACGCCAAAGAGGCCCAGTCCATCGGACTGCCCGAAGAAAACCTGCTCTATTTCCTGGAAAAATATGCCCCCAAACTTGAAGGCTGGCAGCGCGAACTACTGCGCATCGTGCGCATGCTCGCGAACTACTTCTACCCGCAGCGCAATACCAAGCTGATGAACGAAGGTTGCGCGACGTGGACCCACTACCACATCATGCACCGCCTCCATGACAAGGGCCTCATCACCGAAGGCTCTATGCTCGAATTCCTGCACAGCCATTCCTCGGTCGTGACCCAGCCAGCCTGGAGCGATCGCCGCTATTCCGGTCTTAACCCCTACGCGCTGGGCTTTGCCATGATGCGCGACATTGAGCGCATTACGGTCGATCCGACCTCCGAAGACCGCGAATGGTTCCCCGAGTTTGCAGGCACCGGCGACGCCATCGCCGTTCTCAAAAACGTGTGGGCCGACTACCGCGACGATAGCTTCGTGATGCAGTTCCTGTCTCCCAAGCTCATCCGGGATTTTCGCCTGTTTGAAGTCCGCGACCGTTCCGCCGCACCCCTGGTCGAGGTCCGCAACATTCATAACGAACAGGGGTACCGCAACGTCCGCCGCGCCCTGGCCCAGCAATATGCCGTTGCAACGCATGACCCAGACCTTCAGATCGTCGATGCGGATCTGAGCGGATCGCGCCGCCTCCAGATCGCCCATCGCGTCCGCAACGGCGTTTTGCTCGACAAGGCAAGCTGTGAGCGAGTCCTGCTCCATGTTGCAAGACTATGGGGCTATCGCGTCAAGCTGGTCGAAGTTGATAACGTCAGCGGTAAAATTCTCCGGGAACACCAGTCTTTGCCGATGCCGTGAAGCGGCAATGAGATAGCGTTGGATGCGTGGAGAATTCAGCAGTCTGGAACGACAGCGGCGACGCGGCGGATGGTCGGGAACGGTCGAGGGGGCAACCGTTGCGGATCTGATCGGGCGCGTCGCCGCTGCTATGACAACGGCCCAATGCTGAATCAGTTCCAGCCGCTCGTGTAGCGGACATGACGTTTGGTCCCCATGCGCGGCTAATTTCAGAGCCAAACGTCAGGTGCAAAAGCTACCCTAGAAACATGGACTTGTTAGTGTCGCTTATGGTTCTGACATATGCTGAAAACCCCGCCGCGCCGGGAAACAAATGCCAGAACCCGAACACGAGTAACGCGACCGCAGCGTCACGACCGTCGCGTGACGCAACCAGCGGGTCGGTTTGACGCGGAGTGCGATCCCACGATAACCATTACACGGCTTTAATCGCCCGTGAATGCTTACAACGAAAGACTTGTGTGATGTGGCTCGACGAAAAGTCGTTCATTGAAGTGACGAAGAACTCGCCACTTGTTTCGATTGATCTGCTTGTTGAAGATGGCAACGGTCGCTTTCTACTTGGCAAGCGTGTGAACAAGCCTGCTCAGGGATTTTGGTTCGTTCCAGGCGGTCGCATTCTCAAAAACCAGACGTTGAAGCAGGCATTCAGCAGCTTGGCGAAGCGTGAGTTGGATTTGGCTTTATCGCTTGATGACGCAAAATTGCGGGGCGTTTACGAGCATTTCTACGACGACAATTTTTTTGAAGTCGCAGGCTTTGGAACGCACTACGTGGTCGTTGCATACGATATTGTGCTTCCAAGCGGCACCTTCGAACAGCTTCCCAAAGATCAGCACGAAGAATGGGCGTTCCTGTCACCCTGGGAGATCGAAGATCGGGCGGACGTTCATCCAAGTTCGAAGGCCTTCTTCAGATAATGTCCGCTGATTGGCGGTGCAGCGTTTGGCCAGCTGTAATGAGCCGCAGCGCAGGGATTTCGATCTTGAGTACGTTGAAGACATACTGACCCAGCCTGAAGGCAGCATTCGCCAATTGTAGGTGCGGTTGGGCCTCGCCTGTCTTTCGTGTCTAACCTCTTTGGCCTGGTAGCCCCGACGGTGCTGCGAGAGTGCTTCCGGAAAGGTGGGAATCGGTATTCCGATAAGAAGCACGACCAAACAGACACTTATACCAAACCGCACACGTCCGTACTTATGCGGTTTGGTATAAGTACGGACGTGTGCGGTTTGGTATCCGCGCGTGGGGTTGCCTCGCCGCAGGCGATTTTTCAGATCGACGCGGCGTCGATGC
This sequence comes from Hyphomicrobiaceae bacterium, assembly GCA_040080145.1. Lineage (GTDB taxonomy): Bacteria > Pseudomonadota > Alphaproteobacteria > Rhizobiales > Hyphomicrobiaceae > JANXVY01. The sequence continues at coordinate 19,044 of JBEBJA010000252.1, read as the reverse complement.
GAAGCATCGCGGGGCGATGACGCGCAAAGCATAGTGAATGCCAACCCGCAGGCTCAGAAACGACGAGTCAAAACTTCTGCGGGCTGGTATTTGGGTCCGTCTTTGATTCGATGAAAGTCGGACGGCCCCTAACCCGAGTTCAACTTTTCTGGGGCCAGCAGACGCGGCTGGGTAATCAGGCACGTCTAACCGCAGCCTCGGACGCCCGCGATCTGGGCGTTGTTGGTTGTGTGACCGTTCAAATCAATGAACAAGCGCAGCCCACGGTGCGCATCCTGCCGCCGGTCATCAACGTGTACATTTTCAGGAATTGGTACCAGCTCTTGGGGTCGAACCAAGGACCTCTAGTTCCACAAACTAGTTTCGGTAGATCATGCATGTTGACTCATGATGTGTCGTTATGAATAAAATAGCCATATTATTCAATATGATGTATGAATTATTTGGCGGGGTGACGCGGGTTTGATTGCTCATGCTGCAACATGAATGCTACGCTTTTCGTAGCATTTTCGTAGCATTTCAAAACCTACTCAAACACGAGAGAACGAGCATCATGTCGCGCGAACTGCCGATGAACGCGGCAAGTGTAAAAGCCGCCAAGTCTGTCAACGGTAAGGCTACCGAATACAGGATCGAGGGCGTCCAAGGATTTGTGCTGATGGTCCAGCCGTCTGGCGTTGGCACATACTTTTTTACTTACGCAAAAGGGGCCGTGCGCCGGCGACTGAAGCTCGGCAGACGCGAAGCTATGAGCCTCGCAGATGCAAGGCTGGCAGCCGTCGATGCGATGGCCAATGTGAGCCGCGAAAACGATCCAGTCGCCGATAAGCAGGCGCGCCGCGAAGCGATGACGATCAACGAATTGATCGACGCTTTCATGTCTGCAGCTGACGGCCCATCGCAAGCTACAAAAGAAAACTACAGGTTTTGCCTTGTAGATATCCGCAAGGCGATAGGTACCAAGCCTGCCACTGAAGTCACGGCAGACGACATCGCCGATGTGATCGACGTTATTGTTGATCGCAACAGCATCTCTCAAGCAGATCATGCGAAGTCGGCAATCTCGTCCGTAATCAATTGGGGCATCAAGAGCCGCCGCGCGAAGGGGTTGCGCGTGAACGTTTGCAAGACCTTGCCGAAGCGCGGCACGACACAATCTCGGTCGCGCGGCATTGCAGATGGCGAACTCGCAACCTTATGGCTGGCACTTGATAATGTAACGGAGCCCGTTGCCATTGCGGCGCGTATTGCTTGGCTTACAGCTTCGCGACGATCTGAGGTGGTTGGCGCTCGAACAGCCGAACTCGATTTAGACAACGCGCGGTGGACGATCCCCGGCGATACACTGTCAAAGGGCCGATTGATCGAGGGGCGAACTAAGTCTGGTCGTGAAAAAGTAGTGCCGCTGTCGACGCACTCCATCGCAATGTTTCGACGTGCAATGAAGTTGGCAGGAGAGAAATCGGTCTATGTATTTCCCAGTGATGTAAAGGACGGTAAGTTTCCCCACCTTGCGCCGTTGTCCGTAACGACAGCTGTTCGTCGCGTGCGTGGCAACAGCGATGTCCGTTTGCATGATGGTCGTGCGGCCGCTCGCACATGGCTTCGAGATCAAGGTTTTGCCGAGAACGTGCTTGATGGGGCGCTGGGGCATTCGGGGCGAAGTGTGGGCGACAAGCATTATACGGCGTCATCTTTGGTTTTCATCGAGAGGCAAATGCGCCCCGCGCTTCAGTTGTGGTCAGATCACGTTGTCTGCGTTGTTGGCTCGGTCCGCGACGGCAAAAAAACGTCATGCGTGACATAATGATCGGCGGATGAGGTCGCTTCGGAAGGCTGAACGTACCGCAGGCGTCGGTGGGCACTCGCACACGCACGATTGTTGTACATATCCACTTGCTACGCATCGGATGTGCAGGTCGTTGCCTACAAGCTAGCGCGCAAATCGCCCAGCGTCACCAAGAGGGTCATCGGATCGATGGGAGAGCTTGACATACCCAAGGCGAGATAAAATGCCTTAGCATCTTCCGAAATGGCATCGACGAGCACGCCCCGCACACCGATTATGCTGGCGGCCTGCAGCACTCGGAGGCCCGCATCGCGAAACAGTGCGCGACCAAGCCCGTTGCCTTGCTGCGAGCGATCAATCGCGAGTCGGCCAAGCACCACAACTGGTATAGGGTCTGGCATGTTCCGGCGAAATCGGCCTGGTGCCGCCGTGACTTCAACTGCTCCAGCGGCGAGTGCGTAATAGCCGACCACTCTGCCTCCCTCAGAAGCAACATAGGTGTGCGAGGCCCCGCTAGCTGAATTGCCACGGGAGCGGCGCTTGAGCCAATCGTCGAGCGCAGGCACGCTGCAATCGAAAGCGTCGATAGAATGGCCGTCATCAAGGAGGATCGGAGCGGATACCGTCACTTTTGATCCCACGGCGCTGGCGTTCGCATGGTGTGGACCAGCCTATTGTTTGGCTGTGGCGGTGCGTCGAGTGCAGCCACGAACTTTGTGTATGTTTCGGCGTCGACCGCAAATAAGGTGCGTTCGGTCAATGCTTCCACAGCAGCGCGGCGGGCGGCTTCGAGCACGAAGTCGGTCCGCGTCTTGCCGGTCAGAGCAGCAGCCCGGTCGATAAGGCCTCGTTCCTCGGGCTTGATGCGAAGGTTTAGCGTGTCGCGACGTGGTAGTGATGGTACTGGCATGGGCATCTCCTTCAAGATTGATCTTAGCAATTTGTAACGACAGCGTCATTACAAATTATGAATGCAAGAATGTTGTGACCGATCTGAAGGGCTCCCCGTCGCCGGGCATCTTTTCACCTTCTGACGCGGTAAGGCAGCCAGCCGTGAGATGCATGACGGAAATCGCGCGCAGGTTGTAAGCTCTACACAAGTGTCCTCGTAGTCGAATAAAGGAACATAGGCGCCATTGACGCCTCTATGCCATGACGCGATCCAATTTTGACTTTTCTTTCCGGCCGTATGGAGTGCGTTGCTTATTTGATTCCGATGTGAGGCCATCGATCCAGGCTTGAACGGTAGAGGCGCGCCAACAAATCCGGACTTCTCCAAGGCGCAATGGTTTTGGAAATTCACCAGATCGCACCATTCTCATCAAGTGAACTTGAGAAAGGCTGACCGCAGCGCTGACAGCCTTTTTTGAAAGAAGCGGATCGAGAATACCAATGAACTCATCTAAGATTCTAAGTTTTGGAGTCTTGCGCGCCGTCATTTGATTTTTCCTTATTGGGTGAGCTTAAAAAGCTTAGCTTCATGGACAAGCACTATGATGCATGTGGTTACGTTCGGTCCTGACGAATGTCTTATTTCGCGTCTGATGATTTGTCGTCTGAGCGTTCATCTTGTGGTTGCGGCGTAGGCATTTTTAGTTGCTCGTGCCGGTGAGCAGCCAACTTGCGCTGACTCATTTGGGGCGAACATTTACCGATGTGTGAAGACAAAATGCTGTTGGCGTTCAAGCGCCGACTTGCCAATCACACTCCGGAAAATCCAGAAATAGAGCCTTTTAGCGATGACGAAATTTCAGAATTTTTCGCCAGAATTGACACCGTTGAGAAAGCTGCGGCCTTCGTTCGCTCCGCTGCCGCTTTGGTTCCGGAGCCATTGTTTCCATCGAAATCGAAGCGTTCGTCCCGTTGATCATTTCGATTTCTCCTGTGCTGAACCACCGGCAAATCTATTCGTGCCCACCTCGGCAAGCATTTCCGGACGGCGAAAGTAGAGCGCGCGTCCACAGCGAAGCGGTGGCCGGCCGCGCACGAAAACGATCTGTTCATCGGCCCGCATATTCATGACCACTTCGTGGGCGAGGATCAGTTCGCGCTGCTGCGCGTTTTTACTGACGGTGACGGACCGGGATCCCTTTTCCAAGAGCGATCCGCGCGCGCTCGAGGTGCTTTCGACTTCGATGGTGATCTGCCCGCAGCGCGCCGAAATGACGTCTGCCGTGTCCATCGATTTGATCGCGGCGAAGCTCACGAACGAGCAGCTTTCGAGCCAGCTGGTGGCGCCATCTTTGCCGAAATGGCCTTCGAGCTGGCCGATCGATTGATACATGAGCATCAACGACATTCCGAACTTCCGGCCCCGGTCGCGGGCTTCGGTGAGTACGCTCATGTACCCCAGCAAATCGACTTCATCGAGCATGTAGAGGACGCGCCGTTTGTGGCACCCGTCTGCCTTCACCATCACCGACATGAGTGAACCCAAAATCACGCGCCCGATGCCGGGGTAGGTCTTCAAAGTGTCGCCGGGAATCTGCAGAAAGACGTCCAAATTTCCGTCCGGCAATTCCGTCACTTCGAAACTGTCGCCACAGACCATGGCCGAGTAAGCCGGCAGCGACAGCCACGCAGTATCCTTCGCGACCGTGCTCATGATCCCGGAAAAGGTATCCTTTGCCATCCCGACGAACTGACCGCAGTTCTGTTTGACAAACGCAGGCGTTTCACTGTCCGCGACCACGGACCGCAACAGCGCCGACAATTCATCGGTCGGTAGCGAAATCAGTTCGCGAACGGCCGCCAAATTGCGCCGGTTTTGAAATCCGTCGTCTTCAATCGATTCGAATTTGGATGACGTGACAACGTAGTAGACCAGCGCCGCGAGCAAGTTGGTGGCTTGGCTGGCGAAGAACTCGTTCGACCCGCCGCCACCGCCGCCTTTATCTTCGGAAATGAACAGCCGGGCGAGGGCTGCGCAGTCCTCTTCGAGCTTGGTCGTCCCAGTGAATACGCCGAAGACGTTGAAGCCGGTGGCAGGCGCGTTGGTGGGGCTCAAGACGGCGACCTTACGCCCCCGCTTGACCCGGCTGCCGGTGACGAGTGGCCCGATTTCCGCAGCGGGATCCAGCACGACCATCGACCCGCTGAATCGCAGCGCAGTAGGGACCACGGTCGATGTGGTCTTGAAGCCGCCGGAGCCGGCAAAGAACATCATGTGGGTCGAGTCGAAATCGAGATCGAAGCCGAGGATTTGCGCCTTACCGCCTTTGCCCCAACTGGTCTTGTCTTTAGGGTTGAGCGGCACTTGGCCGACACTTTCCTGATCAACCCGATATGCCTCGCCAACTACCACATCGCCGGTGGCCGGAAACACCGACTGCGCCTCCTCCATCGACATCCATTTCGTGTCGCCGAAGGCCGACTGACGCGACCGTCGCATCGACCGCGAGCGGTCGTTCCAACAAGCAAAGCCACCGAGACCGGCGAGTCCAAGCGCGCCGAGAGAGGCGACGGCTTCCCCTGGATTGAAATCGGCTGCGAACTCGCGAAATGACGGTGAACTCAGCGCGAGACCAACCATCACCGTCAGGAAATGCAGCCCCACGAAGAGAGCCACGGTCATCATTGAAATGAGCAGCATTGCTTGCGTTTGCCGGATGACGATTTTACCTGCAACGCCCGCCACGAGAACCGCGACTGCCAACGTCACCATCGGAAGAAAAGTCTTGGTGTCGTCGCTCAGTGGAAGCGTCACGAGCCAAAGCCGCATCGCTTCAACGAACCCAGCGGCGGCGAGCGCCAGAACCACGACGGTCGCTGAATCTTTTTGCATATTCGTCATCTGGGTTCTCCAACGAGAGCGAGGTGGCCGAGTTTCTTGAGCCGGATCAGTTCCGCACCGTCGGCGACACGATCGGCTCCATCCAAAAGCACGCCGAGGATTACGGCGGGCGGCAGACCGCCGATCCCCGCTTTGATCACCAAGCCGCCGAGCTGAATCTTCCGCCGGGTGTCTACGCGACGGGCGTTGTTGCGCTGCGCTTCCTCCTCGTTATTCGGCATTTTGAGCCTCAGGCGCTTTAGCGCGTTTAGCCGGAACCTTACGCGCCGGAGTTTTGACGGCCTCGCCAAGTCGGGCTGCTGGAAACCTCTCGACCACAGTCTTGAAGACCTCGATCAGTTCGCTCTCCGTCAAGCCAAGATCGAGGATGCCGGCCTTCTCAGCCGCCCGTCCCAAGGCTTCCTGTTCACGCTTGATGATTTGACGTTTAGCCAGTTCGAGTGCAGCAATCTGCTTGTCCGCCTCCAGTCGTGTCTTTGGCTTGCCCATCGCTCTTTAGTCCTTCGCTGTTGATGTCTCGTATTTGTCTATACTGCACTGATTTGAGCTGTAAATCTAGCTAAAACAGTGATATAGAAGCGAGAACTGTCACGAAGGTGCGCAATTATACGTCGCCGAGGCGACGTGATGCGCAACCGCAACTGGGTCTCAAAGACGACCGATGGCGATACCGCACTTCAGGGGCCGGATGATTTCAGGTGAGCGGTCTCCGCTCTCCGTGGCGGCCTATATCCATCGCACGTCGATGACCGACAACAAGCAGGGCGTGGTCTTTAACTTTGCCCGCGACGACCCCCTTGTTCACAGTGAGGTGTGCCTGCCACCGAATGCCGCTCCTTGGCTCGTCAAGCTCATGGACGGATGCGAGACCAAGGACCAATCCCAGCGGCTCTGGAATGCCGTCGCAAGAGCCGAGACGCGGCACGATGCGCAGACCACCCGCGAGTTCGTGATCGCCCTGCCGGTCGAACTGACCGAAGCGCAAAACATCGCACTCATGCGCGATTACATCGAGCAGCATCTGACGTCGCGCGGGCTAGTTGTGGATTGGGCTTACCATGCCGAACCCGGCAATCCGCATATCCACTTGATGCATACGTTGCGTCCGGTGATCGGCAGCGGCTTTGGTAAGAAACGGGAGAGCGTCAAGGACGAAAGCGGTGCGCCACGGCGTGACAAAGACGGCAAAATTATCTCGTACCAGTTCATCGGCAATCGCAAGACCTTGGTTGATCTTCGCACCGGCTGGGCCGAAACGGCATCCCATCATCTGGCGATGGCGGGTCACGACGTGGTGCTCGATTTGCGGTCCTATGCCGAGCAAGGGATCATGCTCACGCCGTCGACCCACATCGGACCCACCGGGACGCAGTTCAGCCGCACGAGCCAGACATCTGAATCGGTCACGGCAGCACTGGATGCAAAGGCTATTACCCGCGACCAACTGAGCGCCCATCCAGGCCGGATTCTGGATGTGGTGGCCGCCAAGATGAGCGTGTTCGACCGCCGTGACGTGGCGCTCGCCTTGCATACGTTCATCGACGATCCGGCCGAGTTTACGACGCTGCTCGATGCCGCCCTTCAAGACAAATCGCTGGTCGTTCTCAAGGAGGGCTTTGGCGGCATTCACGAGGCCCACCATACGCCCGCGCGGCTCGCGACGCAGGCCCAGATTGCCCTGGAAGCCGCAATGTCGCGGGACGCGCATGCGGTGGCGGGACGAGCACATTTTGCGGTTCCAAGGCCCATCGTCTTGGCAGCCATCAATCGCTGCCCTAAGCAGTTGTCGGATCAGCAGTGCGCCGCTATCGAGCACATCACGTCGGGCGACGATCTCACGTCGATTGTCGGGTTCGCCGGGGCCGGGAAAACCTCTCTGTTGACCGCCGCCGTTGATGCCTGGACGGCGCGCGGGTTCACGGTCCAGGGCGCGGCACTGGCGAGCAAAGCGGCCAACGGTTTGGCCGATGGTGCCGGCATCGAATCCCGCACCATTGCCAGCTGGACGACCCATTGGAAACACGACCGCAAACGGCTCACTTCCAACGATGTGCTCATTCTGGACGAAGCCGGAATGGTCGGATCGGCCGACATGGCCGCCCTGCTGTCCGAGGTGAAGCGCGCGGGCGCAAAATTAGTCCTGATCGGCGACCAAGAGCAGCTGCAACCCATTGCGGCGGGCGGCGCGTTTCGCGCCCTGGTGCAGCAGGCCGGCACGTTCGAACTCGATACCGTCTACCGTCAAAACGACGACTGGGCCCGCGCCGCGACTGTGCAATTCCAGCGCGGTCTCGTATCCGAAGCAATGGCTGCCTACAAGGCCAACGGCGGCATCATCGAGACCAAGGATCGGGGCGACGCTGTCGCCAAATTGGTGGCCGACTTCCTGGAAGCAAGCGCAACAGCGCCGTTGCACACCATGCTCGCGCTGGCCCATCGCAACGACGATATTCTGGCAATCAACACCGCCATTCAGAACCGCCGCCGCGCTGACGGAAAGCTCGGCGAACAGGTGACGATCGAGACGAGCGGTGGGAAGCGCTCGCTTGCGGCCGGTGATCGCATCATCATGCTGAAGAACGAAAAGCTTGCAGGCGAGGCGGTCGCCAACAGCGAACTTGGCACCGTCGCGATGATCGATACGACAGGGCCGTCGCCCGTGTTTTCCGTAGCGCTCGACGACGGTCGAACTGTGATGATCGACACCAAAACGTATCGTGATTTCGACCTCGGCTACGCCACGACAGTCCACAAGGCGCAGGGCGCCACGGTGGATCGCACATTCGTCCTCGCCAGCACCTCGATGGACAAATATCTTGCCTACGTTGCGGCTTCGCGCCACCGCGTCGCGTTCAAATTGTACGTTCCAAAATCTGACTTCGACACGTTCGACAAACTCGTTTGGACCTTCTCGCGCGCCGACCCGAAGGAAACAACGCTCGACTACCGGCCCGCCTACGCCGAAGCGCGCGGCATCACGGGCAAGAGCGTTGTCCCGCTCGATCTGCTGCACTTGGTCTCAGAAGGACGCGCTGCCATCGCCGCTCTGCGCGAGCGATTAACTGCTCTATTTGCAGCAGTATGCAAATCAGCTATCGCACCAGTCCGTACCCCGCGTCCTGATGCATCCCGTCCGCCAAAGACCAAAGGAACCAAGATCATGGACACTACGTCCTACACAAATATCACCGTAAAGCCGACCATCGACGCCGCCGGCCGGACCGGCCTGCTGGCGACTTGGCCCAAGGATTTCGAAGCCAACGCCATCGCCAAGGACATGGGCGGCCGCTGGAGCAACGACGAGAAAGCCTGGGCCTTCAGTTCGATGGATCCGCGCACCGAACGCGCGTTCGATCGCATCAATAATCGCATTGCGTCCGTCGCCAAATCGGCGGACCTGGCCAAGGGCGTTCACTTCAAGCCGATCGACGGTCTGGAAACCTCGGTCGTCAACGGCAAGGTGCTGATCACGATGCCGAAGGACTTAGCGGCTAATCGTATGGTCAAAGCGGTCGACGGCGTGCGTTGGGATGCGAAGTCAAAAGCGTTCTCGGTCCAGCTGATCGACGCCGATCACGTTTACGACCTCAACAGCACTCTCGATGCCGTTGGCGTTCATCTGATCGAGACCAAGAGTTACGCAACGGGCTTGGCCGCACTCAACGACGCGGTGCCAGGCCTCAATGCCGAAATTACCATCAGTGAGCGGGGCGTCGTTGAGGTGACCGCACGCCCGCAGTATGATCGCGAACTGATCACCGCGCTCAAGGACGGCGTTGGCGCAAAGTGGGATGCCAGCCAGAAGACATGGGCTCTGCCCATTGATCCCAATGAGGTTGCCAGCCTTGCGACCGCCCCGCAGTTCGAAGGAGCCCGCAACCGCCTGAGCGCGCTCGCCGTGTCCGCCGGAGCCGCCCGCAACGTCGAAAACGACCACCCGCTGATCTCAGCCACCCGGCGCGGGTCAGGAATTGCCGTCACGTTGCCGCGCGATCTCAACGCCAATGCTGCGCTTAAGAAGTCCGGTTTCGAATGGAACGCCGCCATCAAATCCTGGACCGTCCAGCCCAAGGACGATGCCCATCTGGCCGCCATCAACACCTCGATCAGCCGGGCCGGCAACGAGCTCGACAAGGCGATGATCCCGCACACGCCAGACCGGCCCGGCGTGCCGCACATGAACGAGTATTATTCAAGCATCCTGGCTGGCGGCCGCGATAAGTCGGTGACCCAGTACGCCACCGACCGCCGCGTGCGAACGGCGATCGACGCCATCGTCGCCGGTGCCGACGCACTTCCAGAACCCGCCAAAGCGGCGCTTGTTCAAGCCAACGTTGCCCGCCAGGAAGCCCGATCGGCGCTCACCGCAGTTCATGCCGAGCCCTTCGCTCAAGCGGTTGGAATCGACCCGATACAAGCCGTCAGCGTCATTCACACCATCAACGCCGCCACCGACATCCAAGTCAAAGGCATCCCCGCCCAGCAAGAAGTCCAGCGCCTCGCCATGGAAACCCAATCTCAAGGCAGGTCGATCTAAGGCGGCGGAAATGGTCGACCAATGCAGGGCTCCTGATGAAATTCAGGGGCCCTGATCAAGATCGCTGGACGACCACGATCGTACCAGCGTCCAGCGCTCCGCTTCATGTTCGCAAACCGATCACTTCTACCTTCAAATGCCTGACGCGCGACGCGAATGTAAAGGGTTCCAAACGACGGCCCACAGGACCTCGCCGCACGCACGGGGGCCGTCGTCGGGAAGCCTCCAGTGAAGGAAACCGCGAGACGTTTGGCGCCGCCGGTGCAGCGGATGCTATGGGGATTTGATCGCCGCAGATGACTGCATGGCGACAAGTTGGGCATGATGCGATGCTGGCGGACCTCTTCGCCGATGGGAATGACCTGCGAGATGCCCGGAATCGTGAGCAGTTGCGGGCGGATCACGTAATCGGCGATCTCGCGAACGTCCATGGGGGATACGCCATCGGCCGAAATTGCGACGAGCATGATCTCGCCCATGATCGATGAGACCGGCCCCATCTGCGGGCGGACGCTAGCAGGCAGCTGGCCCTGCACGAGGCGCAAGCGTTCGGCCACTTGCTGGCGGTTGCGGTAGATGTGGGCGTTAGGCTTCAATATGAGTGTGGCGGTCGCAGTTGGATTCATCGCGCTCGCAGGCGTCGCAGCCGAGACCGGCGTCATCATGCTGATCTTTCTCGATCACGCTCTGATCGAGGCAAAGGCTGTGGCCACGCGGGAGGACGGGAATTCAACCGCACCGACCTTGACCGCGCTATCATGTTTGGTGTTGTCGAACGCCTTCGCCCCAAGATGATGACCGTCGTGGCGATCATGGCAGGTCTGCTGCCGATCTTGTGGAGCACGGGCGCTGGCAGCGAGGTCATGCAGCGCATCGCCGTACCAATGATCGGCGGCATGGTTTCGTCGACCCTGCTGGCACCCATTGTTATTCCAGCGATATATGGAATTGTGAAGGGACGCGGACTTCCAAATAAGCACAATGCGATTCAATTTGCAGACTAAATTCATGACCTAAAGACAGTCCCGAGGCTATACCCGGGACTGCTGATTTCCGTCTCGTTGCCGCTGCTAAAGGCGTCAGCGATATGGTTCTGATTAGCTGCCTTTCTGTTGCTGGTCCGTCCAGAACTTGTCTGGATTGAAAGGTTCAGCAGGCGCCGTCGGCAAAGGGTGAGCCATGGCAACACTTGCGATAACGATCGACATCGCCGCCAGCGCGCCAATTTTGAGTGTCCGGGTATTCATGTGGGATCTCCGAGTATGCTGATTAGTCTTGTCAAGGGATCGGTGTTCACTGTCGATCTCTCCGAGAGTTTATACTTCGGAGAGTGTTGCCACGTATTTCGCGGTTGTGACAAAACGCTACGATGACCGAACCGCCTGTAAAGTGGGTGCAAGTGGCAATGTCACGACGACCCGCAGCCCGCGAGGAGTTGTGTTGGTCAACTTTATCGTGCCCTCATGAGCGGTCACGACGCGATCCGCGACGGTCAGGCCGAGACCGACGCCGCCGGTTTCGCGCCCCCGAGATTGGTCGACGCGGTAGAATGGCGTGAAGACGGCGATCAATTGTTCAGACGGGATGCCCGGCCCGTCGTCTTCGATCACAACCTCGACGCGGCCTGGAGCGTCGGTGATGGAAACTCGCGCGACATCGCCGTATTTGAGAGCGTTCTGAATGAGATTTGAGAATGCTCGTTTGAGTTCCGAGGATTGGCCGTGCAAAATTCCTTTGCCAGATCCCGAAAGTGACACCTCGTAACCACGATCGGCGTGATCGAAACAGATGTTTTCAAGAATGGCACGCAATTCGAGTGGCCGAGAATCTTCAGGCGAGGCTTCGCCGCGCAGAAACGCGATGGTGCCGTTGATCATCTCTTCCATTTCGTCGATGTCATCGGCGATTGATTGTTTCAATTCTTGATCGGAAAGATCGTCGACGCGAAAGCGAAGCCTAGTCAGCGGAGTCTTGAGGTCATGCGAGATGGCTGCAAGGCTGAGCGCACGATCCTGGATGAGCGAACGAATGCGCCGTTGCATCCCGTTGAAGGCAGTAGCGGCTTCGCGGACCTCATGCGGGCCAGTGTCGCTCAATGGTGGTGAGAGTGCCGACCCTGAAAACTGCTGAGCAGCGTCCGCCAGCGCTCTGAGCGGTCGCGTGCTCCAACGCACCAACAGCCATGTTGCCACCATCACGCCGATGGCCATCAAGGTCGTCGCCATCGCGATACTGGTTGACGAACCGTGAAGATGGCCACTGTTCACCACCGTGACATTAGCCCACGTGCCATCCCCCAAACCAACCGACACCATGGTCAGGTGCGTGTCGATTGCACCATCTTGCAATGGAGGGCTCGTCCCGACGCGCAGCGTCTCGCGCGTGAGCTCTGGCACTAACGACGTCATAAGTTTCTTGAGCGGGGCTCTCGTCGAGGAATCAGCAGGCGTTTCAACCGCCAGAGCCCGCTGACCCCAGTGGGCGTCCACTGGTCCACCAGACATTTGATGGGCAAGCGTTTCACGTTCGATGGAGGGGGCTGCTTTCAACGCATTCCGGATAGCGACCAGACGCTCGGCTAGCCTTACATTGTCCTGGGCTGACAGCTCGCTGTTAAGACTGGCCGTGTAGGTCAGCAGGCTCGCAGCATGGAACAACCCCAAGCCCAGTACGAGCACCAGCATCATGCGTCCAGCCATGCTGTCAAAAAGCCGCTTCACGTTTTGATGACTTCTGGCATGAACATATATCCCTGCCCCCGGATCGTTTTGATTTTGGATGTTGTGTCATCGGTTCCGTCAACGTCGCCGTCGATTTTACGCCGGAGACGGCTGACTTGTACATCGATGCTGCGGTCGAACCCGGTCGCAATGCGATTGCGCGCTGCGTCAAGTAGTTGGTCGCGTGTCAGCACCCGCTGCGGCGCATTTAGGAACGCCTGCAACAGGTCATATTCCGATGTGCTGAGGTCGATACTCACGCCGTCGGGATTGCTGAGCTCCCGGCGAAGCGTGTCGACCCGCCAGCCCTCGAATGCAACGTGGCGCGCACCGCCAGAATTTGTACCCGTTCCGGACGCGCTTGTCCGCCGCAGTACGGATCTGATGCGTGCGAGTAATTCGCGCGGGTTGAATGGCTTTGATAAATAGTCGTCGGCCCCCAATTCGAGGCCGAGAATGCGATCGGTCTCATGACCTTGCGCGGTCAACATGACGATGGGGACCGCTGAATTTCTGCGCAGCTCTCGCAGCAACTCTATACCACTGGTGCCGGGAAGCATGACGTCCAGCACGATCAAGTCCACCCGGGCACGGCGCAGATATTCATGCATCTCACGGCCGTCCTGCGCGGTCAGTACCTGATAGCCGTTCGACCGCAGAAACTTCGCCACCAGCTGCTGCAGCGAGCGGTCATCGTCGACCACCAGCACTTGCGTGGCACCGGTATCAACTGGCACCACGCTATCGTTTTGCGGAGGTTTTTGCATCATGGCACTTCGGTGTACCAGCTGTTCAATCGAGTGGCGTGAAACGAATCTGCTCAGGCTTGGGACCGACGTTATCCAGAGCGACGATCACTTTCATGCCTTTGGCTGCGACGAAATCGCCCCTGCCTTTGAGCAGGTTCGGCTCGGCTGGCGTCAAATCGACTTTAACCGTTTTGCCGCCGACCAGCACAGTCGCTGTCCCTTTAGCTGCTTTGGTCGGGACCGGCTTCACGGCTTTGTCGGTCACGTAGACTGTGAGTTCACCGCCGTTGGCGACGAGTTCCCAGTGGCCGTCTGCCGTGTCGATAATCTGGCCGCCGTTGGTTTCCTTGGCTGAATGTTTGTGCCCATCGCCAGCTGCCAGTACGCCAGTCGCAAATGCTACAGACAGGGCGAGTGCGGAAAGGGTGTATTTGAGTTTCATGGTCGTCTCCTATGGGTCTGGTTCGTCGTATATCAATAGGCCTCAGCTGTCTTAGCCTCGGCCCGGAGCTCCTGCAGATGAAGAAGCGGTTTTTCGCCATACCGCAGGAAAAGGATCGGCGTGAGGAACGTATCGAGCAGTGTCGAGCTGATCAGCCCGCCGAAGATCGCAATTGCGACCGGATGGAGGATCTCTTTACCTGGCGCGTCTGAACCTATGATGAGCGGCATCAACGCAAAGCCCGCCGACAGCGCGGTCATGAGGACAGGCGATAGCCGTTCAAGGCTGCCACGCATGACCATCTGGCGACCAAAGGACTCGCCCTCGAACAGCACCAAATTAATGTAGTGGCTGATTTTGAGGATACCGTTACGGGTGGCGATCCCAGTCAGCGTGATAAATCCGATCATAGTGGCAACCGACAACGGTTGACCCGACAGCCAAATCGCGATCACGCTGCCGATGAGGGCGAGCGGCACGTTGCCCATGATGATGAGCGCGAGCACGACAGATTTATAGCGGCTGTAGAGCACGATGAAGATCGCGCTGAGCGACAGCAGCGCCAGCAGCGAAATGGTTTGCGCCGCCTCTTCCTGGGCCTGGAAGGTGCCTTCGAGGCTCGTGAAATACCCTTGGGGCAACTTTGCGGCGGCGATCGATTTACGGACTTCGGCGATGATGCTCGCCATATCAGACCCGTCAGAGTTGGCCAAAACCACGATCCTTCGGCGGCTGTTGTCGCGCAGGACTTGGTTGGGACCGTCGGTCTCCTCGACGTTGGCAAACGTTGCCAACGGCACCTGCCCGTCGGCGACTTTCACGAACAGGTTGCGCAGGCCCTCCGTTGTGCGGTCGGTGTCCTTGACGCGCAGCACCACGTCATACCGGCGGCTCTCCTCGATCACCTGGGACACCACTCGTCCGTTGATCAGTGTTTCCAGCGATTCCGTCACACTGCTGGGGGTTACTCCGTAAAGGGCCGCTTTGTCATAATCTACGGCCACTTGAACCTGGGGGATTCGCACCTGCTTTTCGATCTGCAGGTCGGCGATGCCCTTGATGGTCGAGAGCCGTTGGCGCATCTGCTCGGCCAACCCACGCAGCGTGTCGAGATCGTCGCCGTAGATCTTGAGCGCGATTTGCGCCCGCACGCCGGATTGCAAATGGTCAAGCCGGTGAGAAATCGGTTGCCCGACGTTGGTGTTCATCGGCAATGGCGTTAGCACGCGGCGGATGTCGGCAATTATGGCTTCCCGGGAGCGATTCGAGCGCTTCAGGTCGACGTCGATTTCGCTTGAATGGACGCCTTCCGCGTGCTCATCGAGTTCGGCGCGGCCCGTTCGGCGACCGACCTTAACGACTTCGGGTACCGTAAGGATAAGCTTTTCAGACAGCAGCCCGATCCGGTGCGATTCAGGCAGCGAGATGCCGGGGATGAAGTTCGTGGAGATCGTGAGCGTACCTTCGTTAAACGGCGGCAGGAACGCGCGCGCCATGAACGGCACGGTCGACGCGGCGCTGATAACACCGAACACGGCGGCGGCCATCACGAAACCGGGCCGGTCGAACGCCCACCCTAAGCCCGCTTCGTTCCCACGTTTGAGCACGCGCACGAGCCAGCTGTCGTGCTCATCGAGCCGCTTGAGGTTGCCGAGCAGGTAGTAGCAAAGCACGGGCGTAACCGTGATCGAGGTGACGAGGCTTGCCAGCACCGACACGATATAGGCAACCCCGAGCGGGGCAAATAACCGGCCCTCGATGCCGCTCAAGGCGAACAGTGGGATAAACACGAGGATGATGATCGCGGTGGCATAAATGATGCCAGAGCGGACTTCCTGCGAAGCCTCGGCGATCACCGTCAGCACCGGTCGCGGGTGGGCCAGTTCGCGGTTCTGCCGCAACCGGCGGAACACGTTTTCGACATCGACCACGGCGTCGTCCACGAGTTCGCCGATGGCGATCGCGAGGCCACCGAGCGTCATCGTGTTGATCGTGAGCCCGAAAATTTGAAATACGATGATGGTGATGACGATCGAGATCGGAATGGCGGTTAGACTTATGAACGTGGTGCGCCAGTTCAGCAGGAACATAAACAGCACGATCGCGACGACGATCAGCGCCTCGACCAGAACCGTCGTCACGTTGTTGATCGAAGCCTTAATGAAATCGGCCTGGCGGAACAGCGTCTGGCCTGCGTTGACGCCGGCCGGTAATACGCGCTGCAGTTCTACCATCGCGGTTTCGATTTCGCGCGTCAGCTTGACCGTGTCGGCGCCGGGTTGCTTCTGGATCGATAAAACGACAGCAGGCTTACCCATGTAACCCGCATCGCCGCGCTTGATCCGAGCGCCGAACTGAACGTCGGCGATCTGGCTCAACTTGACGGACACACCCTGGCGCTTGGCAATGATGAGATTTTGCAGGTCGGACAGCCGCGTGGTGCGACCAATATTGCGGATCAAAAACTCTCTGCCGTGCTGATCGACAAATCCTCCAGCGGTGTTGCCGCCGAACTCTTTCAGCGCTGCTTGCACCTCATCGGGCGTCACCTTGAGCGCTGCCATCTGCACGAGATCGAGCGTCACCCGATACTGGCGCACTTCGCCGCCGATCGGGATCACCTGCGACACGCCGGGGATCGTCAGCAGACGAGGCCGCACGACCCAATCGGCAAGTTCACGGACCTCCATCGCAGGCACCGTCTCGCTCGACATGGCGAGCAGCATGATCTCTCCCATGATCGAAGAGATCGGAGCCATCTGCGGCACGACACGGGCTGGCAACTGCGCCATCACCGATCCGAGGCGCTCGGACACCTGCTGGCGGTTGCGGAAGATTTCCGTGCCCCAATCGAACTCGACATACACGATGGACAGGCCGACACCCGAAACCGAGCGAACGCGCGTGACGCCAGGAAGACCGTTCATGGCCGTTTCGAGTGGAAACGTGACGAGCTGTTCGACCTCCTCAGGTGCCAATCCATCGGCTTCCGTCAGCAAAGTGACCGTGGGTTTGTTCAGATCGGGGAAAACATCGACGGGAAGGCGGCCCACCGTCAGGCTACCGTAGATGACGAGGCCAAGAGCGACCGCGAGGACGAACAAGCGGTTACGCAGGCTGCCGGAGACGAGAATATTGAACATGGGTGCCCCGTCAGCGGATCTGGTTCAGGAGCGTTGCACCTTCGATGACGGCGCGCTCGTTGGGTTTGAGCCCGCCCTCGATGACAACGCGGTCACCATCCAACGGTTGCAGCTTGACGACGTTCGGCTTGAAGCGCTCAGCGGCCACGTGCGTCCAGATGATCGACACGCCGTTTGCACCGCGCACAACGGCTGCCTTTGGCAGGATCATTCCGTCCCGCTTCGAGGCTGTCTTTAAGATGACTGTCATCGGGCGACCAATCGCGAGTGTCTCGGTCGGCGCTTCGACACTGAAATTGACCGGCGTGCCCTGCTGACGCAGCGTCAGCGAGCGACCTACGAAATTGAGCTTAAACGTTTCGCCAGTCGTGGTGACGGCGCTGGCCTCGACGATGTCGCTGACGATCCGTGGGTCGAAGGCAATAGCTTCGACCCACAGCCGAGTTGGGTCAACGATTTCAAAGATAACGTCGCGCGCGCTCGCCAACTGTCCGGGCACGGCCGCCGACATGGCGATGACACCGGTGATGGGGGCTGTCAGCGGCTGCGGCTCGCCTTGCGACGAACGGACACTGGCGCGGCGCTTGCGAAGCCCATCAACAGTCGTTTTGGTGTCGTCGATGTCCTTTTGGGGGATCGTGCCTGGAATACGCGAAATACGGGCAAGTTTCTGCTCTGCCAATAGAATTTGCGTATCGAGTTCGCCGATCGTGCCGGCGTAGGAGTTCTGATCTGCGGTGGGGATCACGGGCATGACATTCGCCAGAACCTGGCCCTTAAGGACCTTTTGTCCAACGAACGGTAGTCCCTCTGCCAATACCTCGATCCGGCCGTCGACGGGACTCTGCACCCTGCCAAAACCGTTTGGATCAGCAACCACTTGACCCGATATTTGGGCCGTACGCGCGGCACTCGACTCGCCCGCCAGCACGGTACGGATTGTCAACAGGTGCTGGGTTTCTTTGGGCACAAACAATGACCCATCTGGGAGGCGCTGCGGGAGATCAGCCGTAATGGTCAGTTGGGTCTTGGTTGGCGCTTTGACTTCGTCGGCCGTTCCGCCCGTTGGGTTCGTAACGGCGACGACCAATGCCAGTGCCAGAGCGGACCCAACGCGCCTAATTTTTGACAGCGGCTTAACGTCGGCCGTTGCTAGGTCTGCCTGATCGGCCAACGTGTCCACAGCCAATTTACTGTCTTTTTTTGCGCGGCTTCGTCCGGTACGGAACATTAAGATGCTTAAAACTCCGAGCATGAAGCCTGCTAAACCGGCGATCGTCGCCGAACGATTTTGCGTGAAGGTCTCGCCCCATGTTTGGGTGCTAACAGATGCCGCTTTCGGGCCGGTTGCTTCGAGGCTTCCAGCTAAAAGATCAGTCAAGTCACCATCAATGATCGTGAACTGGAAATCGATTTTGCCCGGGCTAGCTAACAGTGGCGTCCTGATACGATAGGATTTGTCATCCAGCGGCTCGACGGGGACGGCCTCGCCGTTTGCCGTGGCCGTGATTTTGGCAGCCGGAATCTGTTCGTTGGTTCGAAATCTGTCGAGGTAAAGGATCAAATCCTTTCCTTTAACGACGCCGACCAACTCGAAATCATCCGAGACCGCGTCGAAGCGCGGGGCAACTGCGGTTGTGATCTCGATCTTAGGCCCGCCATGATCGTGTCCCTCATGGGCCGAGACGCCACTGGAAACAAGGGACGAGACGATCGCAAGGCTCAAACCCCAGCCGAGCCGCCGCAGTGTCGCCCGCAACTGTCGTGCGTTCATACAGAAGTCTCCTGTCCCGCCTACCGCAGCCTTGCGTATCAGAACCTTCGTTACCCAACGTTTCGGCAGTGTTACAAAGTGTTTCCAGAACACATTC
>JBEBJA010000230.1:0-1702 GCA_040080145.1 Hyphomicrobiaceae bacterium | reverse complement strand
ACGCGCCTGACGATCAAGAAGTGGCTTCATTGCGACTTCACTGACATCGAAGATCCAAAGCTCGTGTCCCGCATCGAGCAACTTGCCAGCCATAGGTTGACCCATATTGCCGACGCCGAGATAACCAATACGCATTGCGGTGCTCCAAGTGCTTTAACTGAACCGGTGAGAGGCGGTTGCTCGAGGTCGTCCAGCCGTCGAATTGGCCCAGTGGTCTTTCGTTAAACTTCCGTGTTGGTAACGAGTTCGAAATGCTCGACATATGGTGGCTTTGCGAAAAACTCGCCCACTAAAGCCCGCCATTCGCTGTAAAGAGTTGAGCTGCGGAAGGTGATAGTGTGATCTTGCAAGGTGTTCCATTCCAAAAGCAGGACATAGCGACCCGGCGTTTCGATGCAGCGGCGAAATTGATGACCGCGAAATCCTTCAGCTTTTGGGAAAATGAAGTTCAGGGCGTGGCTGACCTTCCTTTCAAACTCCGTTCGACGGCTGGCGTCGATGTGGATGTCGGCGACTTCCAGGATCATAGCGCTACCTTTAGTGAGTGACTTTACTGCCCTTGGTGGCTTGTCATCGGTACGTGCAAGCTCAGATCATCATCTCGGTCTTTATCCATTCGAGCGCCGAGCGATGTTGCGGCATCCAACCCAGTTCGCGGCGCGCTCGTGTTGCCCTGACGCGACTGTTTCCACCCAACGAAAAATAAGCTCGAGCTGCGCCCCATTGTTTCGCTGCATCTTCGGCAGCGACTGAAACGATCCCGGGGAGCTGCAATCTTGCGGCGAGAGTTTGGCCTAACTCCAGAAAAGAAGCCTCGCCATTCTCGGCAAAGTAAAACGCGCCAGCGGACGATTTTCGTAAGGCGAGCACGTATAAATCAACCACGTCGTCGATGTGGACGTTCGACCATACGTTTAGACCTGCGCCAACGATTGGGACGCGCCCGAGACGGCGCGCTTGCTCGACTAAAAATGGAATCTGCACGCTGGATTGGTTCAATCCGCGGCCAACACCGTAAATCAGGCTCGGGCAAATGACGGCGGATCGAATGCCGCGTTGAGCTGCACTCATCATGTTTAGGTCAATGTCATGGCGCGCCTGCTTCATCGGATGGACAAGCAGTGGCGTATCTTCGTCGAAGATCTTATCAGATTTGAGATTGCCGCGTGCGTCATCCGCGATAACGCTTGACCCACTTGTATGCACGAGCGGCTTATTGGTGCCTTCAAGTCCATCGATGAGCGCTAGAACGGCCTCTCCATCGTCTGCACTAGCACAATTGATTACACCATCGGATAGCCGGGCTTCAGAGATCAACAGTGCCTTGTCATCAAGCGATCCGAGGACGGGCGTTATGCCTCTGTCGTGAAGACGCTTCGCCGTTTGAGGATTTCGGACAAGCCCCCGAACGACATCACCAGCGCGCACAAGCTCAGCGGCAACCGAACCGCCGATATAGCCACTTGCACCTGTGACAAAATATGTCGCCATTTGATATAGTCCCCGTTGCGTTCCGCTTCAGTGGATGTGGCTACCGCCGTTGACGTCGAGCGTTGCACCGGTGACGTAGGCGGAGAGGTCAGAAGCGAGATACAGGCAGGCACCCGCGATGTCCGATGGCTTACCAGCACGCTTCAAGGGGATCGCAGCGACGATGTCCTCAAATTGCTTTGCCGTTACGTTGCCGTCCAACATCCCTGTC
>JBEBJA010000078.1:0-8333 GCA_040080145.1 Hyphomicrobiaceae bacterium | reverse complement strand
CGTCCGGGCGATGCGGTGCGGCTGACGGCGACGCTGGGGCCGCCTGCGGAGCCGTCGCTGCCGGGCGGGTTCGATTTCGGGCGGCAGGCTTGGTATCTGGGGATCGGCGGTGTCGGGTATTCGATGCAAGCGGCGTCGATTGACATGGAGGCGGGGCCGCTGCCGTGGCGGATGTGGTTTACGGCGGGGGTTGAGAAGGTTCGCGTTTCGATTGGGCGGGCGGTTGTTGCCGCGCTACCAGGGGAGACGGGCGGAATTGCGAATGCACTGATAACGGGGGAGCGCGGCGGGATCAGTGCGGCGACGGATTCCGCGTACCGCGATAGCGGGCTGTATCACATTCTGTCGATCTCGGGCCTGCATATGGTGGTGATGGCGGGGGCGATATTCTTTGCCGTGCGGATGGTGTGTGCAGCAATCCCGGCCATTGCGCTGCACTACCCGATCAAGAAATGGGCGGCGGTGGCGGCGGCGTTGGGGGCGCTGGGATATCTGCTGATCTCAGGGTCGTCGTTTGCGACCGTCAGGGCGTACGTGCAGATAACAATACTGTTTGCGGCGATGCTGGTGGAGCGGCCAGCACTCGCATTGCGCAACGTGGCGTTGGCGGCGCTGGGGCTGTTGGTCGTATGGCCGGAGAGTTTGTTCGACGCCGGGTTTGCGATGTCGTTTGCGGCCGTGGTGGCGCTGATCGCTGGGTTTGAGGGTATCCGGGCTCGTGAGGTGCGGCTGGGGCGGGCGGACGTTGATCGAGGTCCCGTCATGACGTTCGTGCTGTTCGTTGCCGGGATCATGGGGTCGACGCTGATCGCGACGGCGGCGGTGGCGCCGATTGCGGCTTATCAGTTTCATACCAGTCAGCAATATGGGGCGCTGGCCAATCTCGTGGCGCTGCCGGTCTGCGATCTGTTCGTGATGCCGCTGCTGCTGGCGACTTTATTGGCGATGCCGTTCGGGCTGGAGGCTGCACCGTTGTGGCTCGCCGGGTGGGGCATTGATGCGATGACGGGGATTGCGCAAGGTGTGGCCAAGCTGCCGGGGGCGGCAATTCCCGTGGCGGCGATTCCGGCGTCGTCGTTTCTAGCCATGCTGGCGGGCGGGATGTGGCTGTTGTTGTGGACGACGCGCTGGCGGCTGCTGGGTGTGCCTCTCGTACTGGTGGGGCTCGCGCTGTCGCCAACGCAAGAGCGGCCCGACGTTATCGTGGGGCGGGACGGTAAGCTGGTGGCGGCGCGGGCGGATGGGAACCGGTTCAGCGCACTGCCAGCACCGCGCAGCATGTACGCGTTTTCGCGCTGGCTTGAGGCGGACGGGGATGCGCGTTCGGCCAAAAGCGTTGCGGTCGGGACCGGGTTTACGTGCGATGCAGCGGGATGCACGGCGATGCTCAAGGGGCAGCGGCTGGCGGTGACGCGGCATGCGTCGGCCGTGCGCGAGGATTGCAAGCGGGCGAGCATTCTAGTGCTCGACATGCCGCGACCTAAAGGGTGTTCGAAGCCAGCGGTGGTGATCGACCCGGGGATGCTGCGGCGCGGCGGCGTGCATGCCATCGTGTTGACGAAGGGGGGAGCGCGGGTCGAGACGGTTGCAGCGCAGCGCGGGGAGCGGCCGTGGTCGCGCCCTCCGCCGGTGGTGGTGGCGGAGGGGGCTCAATTGCGGGCGCCGCGGCTGACGCAGTTTGCGTTGCAGGCGGCGCGGGCGATCGGGCGCTCATTGCCCCGGCCCGAGGAGGAGGATTGGGACGTGGAGCCCAGTGCGGATGGTTCTCATGCCCTTCTGCACAATGAATGACCTAAAGTCGGTCATTCATTGTGGGTCCGTCCTACCGGCCGGTAATACCGTCGCGCAGAAGTTTTGACGCCATGGTTCGCTGGCTGCGCGACGGTATTCTCTTTTGTTTGCGCGCGGCCGCCCCACCAACCCCGCGCGCGGATACCAACGGGCATAAGTCAGAATTTAGGGCCGTTGGTATAAGCTCTTCGCCGCTCGGCGAGCGTAAGGCGAGAAGGTCGATGATTGCGCTCGCCGGTATCAAGCGGGCAGGGCGGCGATGATGACGGCTGAGGTTGCAGGGCGACTAAGGACTGGAGCCGTACGGATTATGCGAAAGTCTTGATCGGCAGTTGCCCAATAAACGCGCTGCAGATGGAAAACCGGGCGTGCAATAATCCCTTAGATGAAGTGGCGCACTTGCCGCATTTGATCTAGGTTGTTGCAACGCAATGCACATGGTGCCTACGGCAGCGGGTGCCAATTTTTAGGTCTGAGGAGAGTTCCAGGTCATGAACGTGTACGACAAGAATGCCAAGACAGCGACGCTGAACCTTGGCGAGAAGACCTGCGACATGCCGGTACGTTCGGGCACGGTCGGTCCCGACGTGATTGATATCGGCAAGCTGTATCGCGATACGGGATGCTTCACGTACGATCCCGGCTTTACCTCGACGGCGAACTGCGCCTCCAAGATCACGTACATCGACGGCGACGCCGGTATTCTGCTGCATCGCGGCTATGCGATCGACGATCTGGCGCAGCAGGCGTCGTTCCTGGAAACCTGCTACTTGCTGCTGTACGGGGATCTGCCGTCGAAAGTGCAGTACGAGGCGTTCCGCAAGACGATCACGAACCACACGATGGTTCATGAGCAGATGACCAAGTTTTTCACCGGTTTCCGCCGCGACGCGCACCCGATGGCCGTCATGTGCGGCGTGGTCGGAGCGTTGAGCGCGTTCTATCACGACTCGACCGACATCACCGATCCACGGCAGCGCCAGATCGCCAGCCATCGCATGATCGCGAAGATGCCGACGATTGCGGCGATGGCGTACAAATATTCCATCGGCCAGCCGTTCATCTATCCGCGCAACGATCTCGATTTCGCGTCGAACTTCCTACAGATGTGCTTTGCGGTTCCATGCGAGCCGTATGAAATCAATCCGGTGCTGGCGCGTGCGCTGGACCGGATCTTCATCCTGCATGCCGACCACGAGCAGAACGCTTCGACCTCGACGGTGCGACTGGCTGGGTCGTCGGGTGCAAACCCGTTTGCGTGCATCGCGGCCGGTATCGCTTGCCTCTGGGGGCCAGCGCATGGCGGGGCCAACGAAGCGGCGCTGCAGATGCTTGAAGAAATCGGCACCGTGGACCGTATTCCTGAGTTCGTCGCCAAGGCGAAAGACAAGAATTCGGGCTTCCGTCTGATGGGCTTTGGTCACCGCGTGTACAAGAACTACGACCCGCGCGCGAAGGTGATGCAAAAGACCTGTCACGAGGTGCTCGACGCGCTCGGCAAGAAGGAAGAGCCGCTGCTCAAGGTTGCGATGGAGCTGGAGCGGATTGCGCTGTCGGATCCATACTTCATCGAGAAGAAGCTGTACCCGAACATCGACTTCTATTCGGGCATCACGCTGCGTGCCATGGGCTTCCCGACGTCGATGTTCACCGTGCTGTTTGCCATTGCGCGCACGGTCGGCTGGATCGCTCAGTGGCGCGAAATGATCGAGGATCCCGAGCAGCGCATCGGCCGTCCGCGTCAGTTGTACCTGGGCGAGCCACATCGTCCGTTCGTGCCGATCTCGAAGCGGGTGTGAGCGTGAAGGCACCCCTCACCCCGACCCTCTCCCCGGGGGGAAGTGGGGGTTACTATTGTTATACGGGGGGGCGTGCAGTTGTGCGCCCCTTTTCGTATCGAAGGGCCGAGCGTAAAGCTGCATGAAGTGTTGGGTTAGCGATGCACGAGCATCCTGACCCAACCTACAAGTGAAGGGGCGCTGCTCTGCGCACGAAAGGGCAGCAGCGGTAGACGGGGGTGGGAATGAAAGCGACGTTGCAGCCGGGGCTGACGTTTACGTTTGAGTATGTGGTGCCGGGAAACAAGACGGTGCCTAATCTTTATCCCGATGCACCCGAGTTCGTCGCTATGCCGGGGGTGTTTGCGACCGGTTTTATGGTCGGGCTGATGGAATGGGCGTGCATTCAGTTGATGGCGCCGCATTTGGACGAGGGCGAGGGTTCGCTGGGGGTCGATATCAACGTCAATCACACGGCAGCGACCCTGCCGGGGCAGACCGTGACGGTCGATGTCGAGTGCATCGAGGTGAAGGGGCGCAAGCTGTCGTTCAAGGTCGTCGCGCATGACGGGATCGATCAGATCGGGGCAGGCACGCATGGCCGCGCGGTGGTGCCGTGGGACCGGTTCAAGGCGATGGTGAATGTGAAGGCGGCGAAGGCTGGGGTTGCGGGGCTGGTCTAGGGTTGTTTGGGGTTCAGTAGAACGAGGACTTACTTAGAGTCTGTCCGGAAAGTTTCTTCATGATTTCAATGGTTCCTTTTTGTCATCCGCGGCGTCGAACCCCTTGTCCGTAGCGAAGGCTACGGCCTTCGGGCTTCTTCTGGCGGGCTGACGAAAAATCAACTCATTGAAATCGCAAAGCTCTTTTCCGGACAGACTCTTAGCTTGAAATAGAATTCACACCGGATTTCATAGGCTCGGCTTGTTGCTCGGGTGCGTTCTCGTCGTCCCGGCACTTGTGTTGGCAGGGGGCGAGATATTCTACCGAATCATCGGGGGCGGCAGAGGTCAGGATATGGCTTTTATTTGGGCTATTCCTGCAATCGGTGCAGTGATTATGTACATTCTTGCTCGGGGGATAGGCTGGATTGTCGATGGCTTCGTCACGCCGTCGCAGGGCTCATAGGGCCTATGCCCCATTTTCCTCTCTCGGTACGAGAGAGGATGCCCGCAGGGCAGGTGAGGGACTAGGGTCCGTCTGACTTTAATGGAATCAAAGTCGGACCCTAAGCCTCTGTTTGGTCGTGCTTCTTTTCGGAAAACCGGTTCCCACCCCCGCCTTCGCGGGGGCATGCTTTTCCGGAAGCACTCTAGAGACAAAACGGGCAATCGGGCAAGAGCGAAGTCCCTCATCCGCCCCTTCGGGGCACCTTCGCCCTTCCCGGGAGAAGGAAGTCAAGTCTGTCCTTAGCGTGGCAGTGTCTCAGTTTGAAATCCTCACTTGTTCCATCCCCCTTGTGGGGAGGGAGAAGTTTGGCCCAATATTTCAAGCTGAGACAGTACCCTTAGCGTTGATCGTGCCATGCTTTTATGCACCACCGGGAGAAGTTGAGGAATATGACAATGCCAAAGCAACTCCATCGCGCACGGCAAGCGTTCACCGTCAAAGCATTTCTGTCTGGAGAGGCTGACCTCCCCGAGAAAGTCGAACTGGTCAACGGTGAGATTGGGCCGTATTCAGACGCTGCTAAGCTGTCGTTGCTCGCGAATTGGGGAGCTGACGAGATCATTCGTCTCACAGGCCCTCAAATCTGGCACGATGCGCTGGCGGCTTGGGGCAAGACTCGCTAGAACTCGCTGCAAACGTACGAAGACCCATATTGTCCGCAGGACCCGACGTCATGGCTGAGACCGACATTCGTCAGTTTAACATCAACTTTGGACCGCAGCATCCGGCAGCGCATGGTGTGTTGCGCCTTGTGCTGGAGCTGGACGGGGAAGTTGTCGAGCGGGTCGATCCGCATATCGGGCTGCTGCATCGCGGCACGGAAAAGCTGATCGAGCATAAGACGTATCTGCAAGCCATCGGTTATTTCGACCGGCTCGATTACGTCGCGCCGATGAACCAGGAGCATGCGTTCTGTCTGGCGGCGGAGAAACTGCTCGGGCTCGAAGTGCCGTACCGGGCACAGCTTATTCGCGTGCTGTACTCGGAAATCGGGCGTTTGCTGTCTCACTTGCTCAACGTGACGACCCAGGCGATGGACGTCGGCGCGCTGACGCCGCCGCTGTGGGGCTTTGAAGAACGCGAAAAGCTCATGGTGTTTTATGAGCGCGCCTCCGGCTCGCGCATGCACGCCAAGTATTTTCGCCTCGGCGGGGTGCATCAGGATCTGCCGCCCAAGTTGATCGACGATATTTCGGCGTTTTGCGACGATCATCCGCGCATTCTCGACGATATCGAGACGCTGCTGACCGGCAACCGCATCTTCAAGCAGCGCAACGTCGATATCGGTGTGGTGTCGCTGGAGGAGTGCTTCGCGCTCGGGTTCTCGGGCGTCATGGTGCGCGGGTCGGGGGCGGCTTGGGATTTGCGCAAGTCGCAGCCGTATGAGTGCTATGCCGAGATGGATTTCGATATTCCAATCGGCAAGAACGGCGACTGCTATGACCGCTATCTGATCCGCATGCAGGAAATGCGCGAGAGCGTGAAGATCATGAAGCAGTGCTGCGATAAGCTGCGCTCGCCGGAAGGTCAGGGTCCGCACGTCGCGCAAGAGAAGAAAGTCGTGCCGCCCAAGCGCGCCGAGATGAAGCGCTCCATGGAAGCGCTGATCCATCACTTCAAGCTCTACACCGAAGGCGTGCGCGTGCCGGCGGGCGAAGTTTACACCTGCGTGGAAGCGCCGAAGGGCGAGTTCGGCGTGTATCTCGTGTCGGATGGGTCGAGCAAGCCGTACCGCTGCAAAATCCGCGCGCCGGGATTCCCGCATCTGGCGGCGATGGACCACATCAACCGTGGACACATGCTGGCGGACGTCAGCGCGATTTTGGGGAGCTTGGATATCGTGTTCGGGGAGATTGATAGGTAAGTAAGTGAAGGCCAGGGGTGTCGCACCCCTGGACCCCGGACTTTTCCGGGTTAACTCCAGGAGCGTGCGTGCGGGTTATTGGTTCGGTTCTTGTGGTGCTGGCTGGTCTTGCTGCGCCGGCGGTTGCCGAAAGCTCCAAGGACGATTGGTTCGATGAGGAGTGCGTGCCGAAGTCGGTACAGCGCTGGTGCGTGCCTAAGCTCAAGCAGGGCGGGTGGGTGCTCAAGTATCAGACCGTGAGCCCGGCGGATCTCGTTGATGTGGGGTGGCTTGTGGAGGTTTGGGTCAAGGGCAGCGATGCGCTCGTGTGCGAGTTGAAGACCGGGCGGGGCGTGCCGCGGTCTAACGGGTGCTACTCGCTGACCGAGGTTGGGGCGGGGAAGTGACGTGAATCTCGCCTTGAATTTGCATTCGCATACACATAGACTATGTGTATGGTGAGCCGATCTGACAATTTGTCGAAAGTGCTGGTGCGCAAGCAGTTTCTGCTGTCCGCCGAGCAGAGCGCGCGCCTCAAGGCGCAGGCCGTGGCGTCTGGCATGACCGAGACTGACATCGTGCGTGCGGGAATTGAACTCGCGTTGGCGCAGTCGCAGGACGAGACGGTGGCGTGGAAAGCTGGCTGGGAACGGGCCGGTGGGCTGTGGGCTGGGCGTGACGATCTCGATGCGTTCTACGAGGCCAGGCGAGAGGCGCGGCGGCTGCGGCACCGGCGGGTCTTCGATCCTTCATGATGCTTCTGCTCGATACCAACATTGTGATCGATTACTTGCGGCATAGTGATCGGGCAGTTGCTTTTGTCCGGGGCTTGCCGGCCAAACCAAGTCTGTCGGTCGTCACGATTGCAGAGCTTTTCGCGGGTGCCCGGTCTAGACGGGAAGAGGATCGAATCAACGGACTGCTCAATGCGTCACATCTCCTTCCGGTTACCCGCGAAATCGCAGCGTCGGCTGGGGCGCTGATGCGGCATTATCAAAGTTCGCATGGACTCGATGATTTCGATGCTGTCATTGCGGCGACGGCTGCTCTACACGAACTTGCGTTAGCGACGCTAAACGTGAAGCATTTTCCGATGTTGCCGAAGCTGCGCGCCGCATATTGAATGAACTTGCA
Organism: Hyphomicrobiaceae bacterium; assembly: GCA_040080145.1. Lineage (GTDB taxonomy): Bacteria > Pseudomonadota > Alphaproteobacteria > Rhizobiales > Hyphomicrobiaceae > JANXVY01. The sequence continues at coordinate 617 of JBEBJA010000078.1, read as the reverse complement.
TATTGCGCCGCGATCCGGGTTAACCCGGTGCAATACGCTACGCTATTGCACCCTACGAATTGGAAGCCGTCATGACCGCGAGCCTGCCGAAGTGCCCGAAGTGTTCGTCTGAGTTTACGTATGCGGATGGGGCGCTGTTGATTTGCCCGGAGTGTGCGCATGAGTGGGCGGCCGGGGCGGGCACAGCCGCGAGTGAAGACGATGGGCCGAAGGTGTGGAAGGATGCCAACGGCAACGTGCTCGCCGATGGCGATAGCGTGACGCTGATCAAGGACCTCAAGATCAAGGGGTCGTCGTCGGTCGTGAAGGTTGGGACCAAGGTGCGCAATATCCGGCTCATCGAGGGGGATCACGATATCGACTGCAAGATCGACGGCTTCGGGCCGATGCAGTTGAAGAGCGCGTTTGTAAAGAAGGCGTGAGTGAATCGGAGGCCAGGGGCTGTTGGGCCTCTGGTCCTTGGCCATGCAGCTGGTGCGCAGTATGTGGCACCGGATGGCTAGGTCCCTCGGGTCAGACCCACGGCTGTCCGGTTTAAATTGTTGCCACCTTCACTGTTTCCCCGGACGGCCCCTGCACTTGGCTGATCCGGGGTCTTTACCTGCATGGGAGTGGTA